>JAGAZE010000039.1 GCA_017940185.1 Bacteroidaceae bacterium
ACATTTATAAAGCGAATCAATAAGAGGACAAAAGGCGAGGTGCAGACGCACAATGATGTCTATCAATATATAAAGAAAGGCCATCCAACCTTAGCAGATGAGTGTGACAAGTATATTAGAATCAAGTAAATTCCAATTTAGCGAACAGAAACAAATATGGATTTCAAAGATAAAATAGTAGTTGTCACAGGTGGAGCGCAAGGCATTGGAAGGTGCATTGCCCATGAGTTTGAGAAAGCAGGGGCTACGGTTTGTGTGATTGACAAACTGCTGGGAGACCACTTTGTGGGCGACCTTGCAGACAAATATGTGCTAGAGGCGTTTGCACGAGAGGTGATAGGTAGGCATGGTCATGTAGACTACCTCGTCAATAATGCCTTGCCGTTGATGAAAGGCATTGACGAGTGCAGTTATGAAGAGTTCCAATATGCTTTGAGCGTGGGCGTGACAGCTCCGTTTTACCTCTCAAAGCTCTTTATGCCCCATTTCGCTGAGCAAGCAGCAATCGTCAACATTTCTTCATCGCGTGACCGCATGAGTCAGCCACAGACCGAGAGCTACACCGCAGCCAAGGGAGGCATTGCGGCTTTGACACACGCCTTGGCAGTAAGCCTGGCCGGAAAGGTACGTGTAAACTCCATCTCTCCAGGATGGATAGATACCAACTACACAGACTATGAAGGGGCCGATGCCATCCAGCACCCAGTGGGACGTGTAGGCAATCCAATGGATATAGCCAACATGGTGCTCTATCTCTGCTCTGAAAAAGCAGGTTTCATCACGGGCGAGAACATCTGTATTGATGGTGGCATGACCCGCCGGATGATTTATCATGGCGATAATGGATGGAGATTAAAAGAATGACTAACATCCAGAAGTTTAGCGTCCGTTACAAACCTGTCGGAATGTCCCTCGAAAAAAACTTACTAATACCTTAACAAATGAGTGTCATATATTGGCGGCATTTACACACTGAAGTCGTCATGAAACAGAATACCTACATTTGAACACATATCCTACAATCATTTCTCGTAAATGAAAAGCAAACATTAGCAAAAGAAGACTAAGGAAAAAGACAAATAAGCTAAAAACCATTACCTTTGCAGTCCCAGCGCATGCCATCACTCGTTGGCGAAACACTTAAGCATCGGCACAAATACAACAACCAACACGCACACACACTATGGAATACATGTCGAAAGAAGGCTACGACCGCTTGGTGGACGAGCTGCGTGAGCTGGAGCAGGTGGAGCTGCCACGCGTGCGAGAAGCCATTGCCGAGGCTCGAGACAAAGGCGACCTCAGCGAAAACTTCGAATACCACGCCGCCAAGCGCGAACAGGGACGGCTGCTCAGTCGCATACGCTACAAGCAGCGAGTGTTGGAACATGCACGCGTGCTCGACCGGCAGTTGCTCAAGAGCGACGCTGTAGGACTGCTCAGCAAAGTGGAACTCACTAATATGACGACGCAGACACGCATGACATATACCATAGTGAGCCCACACGAGGCTGACCTCAAGGAAAAGAAAATCTCCGTCAAGTCGCCCATCGCACAGGCACTGCTCAATAAGAAAGTGGGCGACGTGGTGAGCGTGCGCGTGCCGGCGGGAGTGCAGACACTGCGCATAGAACAATTGACAATAGATGTCTGACCAATGAGCAGCAACACTCCATCCCCCGACACCCACCCTCACAACACCTTTCCAGCGCGCTTTCTCGCCTGGCTGAGAGGGCTGAGCTTTCGCACAGGAGTGGTGGTGCTGCTCTGCTGCATACCCTTCTATGTGCTCTCGTTTGCGCAGATGCTGCTACCCATCAGTGTCGCCGCAAAAGGAGTACTGTGGACCATCCTGTTCGGACTGGCAAAGTGTTGCCAATATGCAGGCATCACCATACTAGGAGTAGAAGGATACCGACGGCTCAAGGCACGCATGAAAAGAAAACAACAAACACACGATAACACACAACCAGCACAATAGCAATGAACAAACCAACCATTCTCGTCACCGGCGGTACAGGCTTCATAGGCTCGCACACCACCGTAGAACTACAACAGGCAGGCTACAATGTAGTGATTGTCGACAACCTCTCCAACTCCAACGCCAGCGTCGTCGACGGCATTGAGCGCATTACCGGTGTGCGCCCCGCCTTCCATCAGATAGACCTTCAAGATAAGGCGGCCACCGAGCGCGTGATGCAACAGCACGACGATATCGTAGGCGTGATACACTTCGCCGCATCCAAGGCGGTGGGGGAGAGCGTGAAGGAACCGCTGATGTACTACCGCAACAATATCCTTTCATTGCTCAACGTGCTGGAACTGATGCCGAAATATGGGGTGAAGGGCATTATCTTCTCCTCGTCGTGCACAGTGTATGGTCAGCCCGATGCCCAACATCTGCCCGTCACAGAAGAGGCCCCCATACAAAAGGCACTCTCGCCCTACGGCAACACAAAGCAGATAAACGAAGAAATAATAGCCGACTACATACACAGCGGTGCGCCGATAAGCAGCATCGTGCTGCGATACTTCAACCCCATCGGCGCACATCCCTCCGCAGAGATTGGCGAACTGCCCATCGGAGTGCCTGCCAATCTCATACCCTTCGTCACACAGACAGCAGCAGGCATACGCAAAGAACTGGCCATATTTGGCAACGACTACGGCACGCCCGACGGCACATGCATACGCGACTATATCTATGTGGTAGACCTTGCCAAGGCACATGTAAAAGCCATGGAGCGCGTGCTGCAAGGCATGCCCACACCGCTGGAGTATTTCAACATCGGCACGGGACGCGGCCTCAGCACACTCGAGGTAGTGGAAGCATTTGAACGCGCCACGGGAGTCAAGGTCAACTGGCACTTTGCCCCACGTCGCGAAGGCGACATTGAGAAGGTGTGGGGCAATGTTGATAAGGCCAACAAAGTGCTGGGATGGCAGGCCGACACACCGCTCGACGACATACTGCGCTCCGCATGGCGATGGCAACAGCATCTGGAGGAGATGAATGCATAGGTATTACACGATTTCCTATTCATCATCAACTAAAAAAACGGTCAGCGATGACCGTTTTTTTAGTTGGCAGACGTTGCCTCTTCTCATTACGATAGTAGAGCAGATCTTCAGGGGGTGTCTTATTTTCCCTCTCCGTCACCGTAGATGAAGTTGTGGGCGCCGCTCACATAGTCGAAGAGTTCGTTGTCGCGGAAAAAGCGCTTCACTTCTATCTGTGCATTGTCTACGCTGTCGGAGGCGTGAACGATGTTTTGCTGATTGCTCACGCTGTAGTCACCGCGTATGGTTCCCGGGGCTGCGGCACGACCATTGGTGACGCCCGTCATCGTGCGTACCACTTCCACAGCATCGACGCCTTCCAGCGCCAAAGCCACAACAGGAGAGGCCTGCATGGATGCCACAACACTGGGAAAGAATGGTTTGTCGACCAGATGGGCATAGTGTTCGTGCAACAAGGCATCGCTGAGGTGCATCATCTTTAATCCCGCTATGCGCAGACCACGACGCTCAAAACGATGAATGATATCCCCGATAAGCTGACGCTGCACGCAGCTCGGCTTTAATAATACTAATGTCTTTTCCATAATTAATGATTGGTGAGTGTGTGATGAGTGAGTTGCCGTCTATTGTTGAGGTGTTGTTGTCCTATTGTTCAGCTGTCTCTTCGCTGTAGTCTTCTTTTGCCTTGCGCAGATAGTTCTTATACCTTTCCTGTGCCATGTGCTGTGCTTCAGCAAACAGGAGTTCCGCCTCATCGGGGAAGGCTTTGCGTAGAGACAGATAGCGCACCTCGCCCATGAGGAATTCGTGGAAGAGCGACCAGTCGGGTGCCTTAGAATCGAGCTGGAAGGGGTTGAGCCTTTCTTCTGCCCGACGCGGGTCGTAGCGCCACAGATGCCAGTAGCCGCATTGCACTGCACGTTGCTCTTCGGCCTGACTCTTTCCCATGCCACCCTTAGCCTTGAGGCCGTGGTTGATGCATGGCGCGTAAGCGATGACGAGCGACGGACCTGGATATGCCTCTGCCTCGCGCAGCGCCTTCAGACACTGAGCATTGTCGGCACCCATGGCCACTTGTGCCACATATACGTAGCCATAGGTAGTGGCGATGAGACCAAGGTCTTTCTTGCGTATGCGCTTGCCCTTTGCAGCAAACTGCGCGATGGCACCTAGCGGCGTGGCTTTCGATGCCTGGCCGCCCGTGTTGGAGTATACCTCCGTGTCGAGCACCAGGATATTGACGTCTTCGCCTGAGGCAATCACATGGTCAAGGCCGCCGTAGCCAATGTCGTAGGATGCTCCGTCGCCGCCGATAATCCACTGGCTGCGCTTCACCAGGTAGTGGTCAAGCGTGCGCAACTCGGCACAATAGGGACATCCCGCCTCGGCGCCACGGGCAATGTAGGGCTTGAGCAATGCTGCCAGGCGCTTGCTCTCGGCAGCATCGTCGCACTTGGCCATCCACTCTACGGCAAGTGCCTTAAATAGAGCGGGACAGTCGGGATGCGAGGTAGCCTGCTCAAGGAGGAGCACCACACGCTGCTTCATTTTCTTGTTGGCAATGTGCATGCCCAGTCCGAACTCGCAGAAGTCTTCAAAGAGAGAATTGTTGAATGCCGGGCCCTGGCCTTGTGAGTTGGTGGTGTAGGGCGTGGAAGGTATCGATGCCGAGTAGATGGACGAGCACCCCGTGGCATTGGCAATCATCTGCCGATCGCCGAAGAGTTGTGAGAGCAGCTTCACGTAGGGAGTCTCGCCACAGCCGGCGCAGGCGCCTGAGAACTCGAACAGCGGCGTGGCGAACTGCGAGTTTTTCACACTCTGTTGTATGTCGACCATGTGTTGCTTGGTGCTGACGTGTGTGGTGAGCGCTTGCCAATGGGTGACCTCCTGGCGTATGCTGTCGTCGTCGGGGTTGTAGGGCACCATGGTGAGCGCCTTCCCTTTCTTGGGCAGTCCCGGGCATACGTCGGCGCAGTTTCCGCATCCGAGGCAGTCGAGCGGACTCACCTGTATGCGGAAGTGCATGCCCTCCATGGCTTTGGGGGCGCGCATGGCGAGGGTGGTGAGTTGTGGCACCGTGTGCTGTAGTTCTTCGGTGGTGAGCACGAAGGGACGTATGGCGGCGTGGGGACACACGAAGGCGCACTTGTTGCACTGTATGCAATGGTCGGCGTTCCACTGCGGTATGAAGGGTGCCACGCCGCGCTTTTCGTAGGCTGCCGTGCCCACGGGCCAGGAACCATCTACGGTGTTGTGTTTCACAAAAGTGCTTACTGGCAGGGTGTCGCCCGCCTGTGCATTGATGGGACGCACCACCTCAGTGATGAATGACGGCTCGGCAGGTGTAGACACTTCGGCCTTCGTACTGACGCCTGCTGTGTGTGTGTCAGTGGCTGCCTCCAGCATTTTCCACTCGGCCTTCACCTCCAGCCGGTGGTATTCGCCTCCGCGGTCGACGGCATCGCAGTTCATGCGCACTACGTCTTCGCCTTTGTTACCATAGGTCTTAGCGATGAAGGCCTTCATCTGCGCTATGGCCAGCTGTATGTCGATGACCTGTGTGATGCGGAAGAAGGCACTCTGCAGGATGGTGTTGGTACGGTTGCGCAGGCCGATTTCTTGGGCTATGCGTGTGGCATTGATGTAGTAGACGCGTATGTCGTTGTCGGCAAAGTAGCGTTTCACCTTATCTGGGATGAAGCGCTCGAGCTCTTTACCCTCGAAGATGGTGTTGAGCAGGAAGGTGCCGTGTCGTTGCAGGCCGCGTGTGACATCGTACATGTGCAAGTAAGCCTGCTGATGGCATGCCACGAAGTTGGGCTGTGTGACGAGATAGGTGGCGTGAATGGGTGTGTCGGCAAAGCGCAGGTGCGAGCATGTGAAGCCGCCCGACTTCTTGCTGTCGTATGCGAAGTATGCCTGGCAGTATTTGTCGGTGTTGTCGCCGATGATTTTTACCGAGTTTTTATTTGCCCCCACCGTGCCGTCAGCTCCCAATCCATAGAATTTGGCTTGGAACATGCGCGCCGTGTTGTGTGGCAGTGGCGGTACCGACGGCAGCGAGGTGAAGGTGACGTCGTCGCAGATGCCGATGGTGAAGTGATTTTTCGGTTCGGGCAGTTTGAGGTTGTCGAATGCCGCCACAATCATTTCGGGTGTAGTGTCGGCGGAGCCCAGTCCGTAGCGTCCTCCTACTATGAGCGGCTTGTTGTGGCTGTCGTAGAGTGCGTTGCGCACGTCGAGGTAGAGCGGTTCTCCCTCAGCTCCGGGCTCCTTTGTTCGGTCGAGCACGGCGATGCGTGTTGTGGACTGCGGCAGTGCCTGTAGCAGATGCTTAGCAGAGAATGGACGATAGAGATGCACGGCAATCATGCCCACGCGTTCACCCTGTTGCATGAGGTGATCGATGGCTTCGCGTGCCGCTTCTGTTGCCGACCCCATCAGGATGATTACGCGCTCGGCATCGGGAGCGCCGTAGTAGTCGAAGAGGTGGTATTGGCGGCCGGTGAGTGCCGACACTTGCTGCAGACAGTGTTCTACCGCATCGGCCACCTGCATATAGGCCTTATTGGATGCTTCGCGATGGGCGAAGAATGTCTCCGGGTTTTCAGCCATGCCGCGTGTGGTGGGATGCTCGGGCGACATGGCACGTTTGCGGAAGCGCGCGATGTCGGCTTCGTCGATGAGGCTTGCCACTGCCTGCTGCGACATGACCTCCACCTTCTGATACTCATGACTGGTGCGGAAACCATCGAAGAAGTTGATGAAGGGGATGGAGGTCTTGAGTGCTGCCATATGCGGTACCACTGTGAGGTCCATCACTTCTTGCACGGAGCCTGCGCAGAAGAGTGCGAATCCCGTCTGCCGGCATGCCATCACGTCCTGATGGTCGCCGAAGATGCTCAGCGCATGCGATGCCAGGGTGCGTGCCGACACGTTGATGACGCAGGGCAACTGTTCGCCCGCTATCTTATAGAGGTTGGGTATCATGAGTAGCAGTCCCTGCGAGGCGGTGTATGTAGTGGTGAGAGCTCCGGCCTGCAATGCGCCGTGGAGTGCTCCTGCCGCACCTCCTTCCGACTGCATCTCCTGCACCAGGACGGTCTGTCCCCACAGGTTTTTGCGTCCCTGTGCTGCCCAGGCATCGATATGTTCGGCCATAGGCGAGGAAGGAGTGATGGGATATATTGCAGCTACTTCGGAGAGCATATAGCTGATGTGTGCGGCAGCTTCGTTGCCATCGAGGGTGGCAAATGTCTTTTTTGTTGTGGTTGGTGTCATAGTGTAGGTGTTGAGGAATGTTAATGTGCTATTGTGGCATAGAGGCCTAGTTTGTAGTATTGTAGGATTCCGACAGAAGGATGTCGTCCGAGGAGGTTGCGTCGCAGCATTTTTCGGCAGAGACGATAGACACCCCGCACGAGGGGCAGCAGATGCCAATGGCACAGCGTGTCGTAGTGACGCAGCAGGGTGGAATATCCCTCCAGCTGCTGGCGGTGATGGAAGAGTGTGCGGATGGCCTGTTCTGTCTTGTCGAGAAAGGCGGCATTGGTCTCAAAGTCGCTGAACATGGCAGGATTGTCTATGTGCAGGATGGGCACGGCGTGTTGTTGCAGTGTCTTTCCGTAGAACACATCTTCGAAGCCATATTCGGTGAACAGCTCATCGAAGGGAAGAGCGAGTAGCACTGCACGTGGTATGAGCACATTGGCAGTGTGCAGGTTCTGATAGGGGAGCATGTTACGTCTGCCGATGTGCATCTGTCGTCGGCAGTGCTGTTCGTAGCGTGCCCGCAGATTGTGGCATAGTGCCTTGTCGTGTAGTGGCGGAATGTCGTAGCCTCCATAGACTACCATGTCGCCCTTCAGCAGTTTGGCATAGGTGGCAAGGAAGTCGGGTTTGGCAATTGACATGTGGCTGTCGATGAAGAGGAGGTGTTCATATTTAGCCTCTCGTGCCAGGAAGTTGCGGTTGGCGCTACGCCCCAGGTTGCGTTGCTGCACTATGAGACGGCTGTGGGGCAGTGTGTCAATTGTCTTGTTCTCGTTCAAGGAGGAATGTGTGGAGGGGGTGGCATCGTCGGATACGATGATTTCGAACACCAGATCCGGCAAGTTGGTCGCCTGCCGGTGCAGTTCGCGCACGAGCGGCACGCACGTCTGGCAGTAGGTGGGTATGAGGATTGACAATTGCATGCTGGCGTGTGGGACTATTGTGTCATGTGTAGGAAGTGTTGTTTCATCTCGTCGCTGATACGCTGTTTGCGCTTGTCGGCCTGCTGCTGTTCGCTGAGCACGCTGTCGAGGTCGTCGTAGTTGTCTCTGAACTGTCGCACGCGTTCGTTGAACTGCTCAGGGTTGTAGGTGATGGCTCTTCCTGTCGACTCCATGGTGCCGAGTCGCTCGGTAAGCACGATATTGGCATCCTGCTTCTTGAGGTGGAGCACATTCTGCTGCACGCGTCGGAACTGTCCAGCCAGTCCGTCAGTCACATCGGGTGCATCGTCGGCATATTGCACCTCCACGCTGCGTGGCTGGCTGAGGGGGGCCAGTGGCAGGTCGATGTAGAGTGCCAGTTCGTTGCCTTCGTAGCGCCATGCTTTTGTCGCCCCGTCTACCAACACTTGCTGCGGTGGTGCCGTGGCAAGCACCTTAACGGTGAGTTTTCGCTCATTCGGCATGTCGGCATAGGTGCCTTGTCGTGCTCCGATGCTCACCTTCAGGATGTTGCCCTGGCGTGAGGCTGCCAGTGCTGTGGTGGCATACTCCCGCTCATATGCTTGGTCGTTGCCGTTGTCCTCATAGAGTGTGAACACACCCTTTTCTCCTGGTGCGATGGCAATGGTGAGCGGTGTGTCCTGTTGCTTGAGACTCTGTACCTTGCTGTACATGGGGATGATGCTGCCGGCCTTGACATAGACGGGGAACTCGTCGAGGTGGAAGCGGCGCTCTATAGTCTGTCCGCCCTTGAGCAGCGTGCCGCTGGAGAGCTCAAACCAGTCGTTACCTTCGGGCAACCATACGTTGAGTGTGGAGACATCATCGTTCATCGGGGCCGTGATAGGACAGATGAGGTATTGGTCGCCAAACATATATTGGTTGGCGTTGTTGTATGCCTGCTCCGCCTCAGGATAGTCGTAGTACATGGGGCGGCAGAGTGATATGCCCTCGTCGTGAGCCTTACGGGCCATGGTGTAGATGTAGGGTGTGAGCTGGTAGCGGCGGTTGATGATGTTGCGCAGTAGTGAGAAGTAGTATTCGTTGAACGCCCAGGGTTCTTTGTTGAGTCCGGCCTCCTTTGTGCTGTGTGTGCGCAGTATGGGCGAGTAGAGTCCAAATTGCATCCATCGCACGTAGAGTTCGGGGTCGATATGGTCGGGTCCGTAGTGTCCGCCGATGTCGTGGCTCCAATAGCCGTAGAGCACATTGGCGGCAGTAGTGTTGAAGTAGGGCTGATAGTTGAGACTCTGCCAGGAAATGATAGCATCGCCCGAGAAACCTATCTGGTAACGGTGGTTGCCCAGTCCTCCCCATCGGTGGTAGAGCATGGGTCGTGTGGGTCGCGTGCGTTGCATGTCGGAAAACACCACGTAGTTGAGCCACCATGTATTGCTCAGTCGCGGATAGCGCTTGTCGTTGCTCCACTGCTGCCAGTCGAGCCACCAGAAGTCGACGCCTGCCTTCTCCAAGGGTTTCAGTTGGGTATTGAGCCATCCTGTCATGAAGTGTTTGTCGGACGCTTGCCAAGGGATGTCGGTGCTGTCGGCAGCGTTGACGCCCATCCATGCTGCCATCTGGGGGTAATGTTCTTCCCAATGCTTGATGCCATCGGCGGGATGCAGGTTAAGTGTCACCTGCAGATTTTCCTGCTTGAGCCATTTGAGGAAGCCGTCGGGATTGGGAAACAGGCGTCGGTTCCAGGTGTAGCCTGTCCATCCGCCTTTGTTTTCGCCCAGATAGTGCCAGTCGATGTCTACCACCAGCACGTCGAGCGGTAGTCCGTAGTTGCGGAATTTGGCAATATGCTGTCGGAAGTCGTTGTCGCTGTAGTGCCAGTAGCGGCTCCACCAGTAGCCGAAGGCATAGCGTGGCGGCAGGGGCATCTGTCCGGCAAAGACAGTGTAGTCGCGCAGTGCCTGCTTGTAGTTGTGTCCGTAGGCCAGAAAGTACCAGTCTTGTCCTGTTGTGTTGCTGTCGGTGGGCTCCTCTGCCTTGCTGTCGTCGTCGGTAGCTCTCTTCTTAACCCATGGCCACTCACTGTTGTCGAAGAGATAGCCTCGGCTGTCGTCTATCAGTGTCCATCCGCTGCGCGAGAGAAGGCCGTCTTCTATGGGCATGGGTTTTCCATCGCGACCGATGTTGCCGTTGTAGCCATCGAGTGTGCGGTAGGTGCCTTTCAGATTGCCGGTATCTTTCGTTCCCGGATGCCATGCGAATACCACAGGCTGCTTCTTTGCTGAGCGTATGCTGAGATTGTCGGCGTTGAAGGGACCGCTCTGCAGCTGGTAGGTGAGCGTGAGGGCCGAGGTCTCTATCACCAAGCGCTTGCCACTCTTGTGCACCCGGTAGTCGCTTTTGGGATAGGTGCGCTGTGTGGCGATGAACGAGGCATCGTCGACAAATTGTCCGTTAGCGTTATACTCCATACGGACGACCCCTTCGGTGATGACGGTGAAGCGCACCGTGGCATCTTGGTAGGCAATGTTGCTGCCAGTTTGTGCCATGGCGATGTTGAAGGGCAGCCACAGCAGCGTGAGAAGCGAAAGTGTGGTTTTCATTGTAGCAGGTTGTGGGTGAGTGGTTGTTGTATGATGGTAGTGAGAACCGACAAGCGCGGTTCTACCGCGAGTGTAGCACTACCGATGCGTTAAGACCGCTTGGCACGGGGTTCCATGCTTCGTAGGTAGTGTGCTTGTAGTGGATGTCGACCACGTTGATATTGTTAAACTTCCGCCATGGAACTTTGCGTCGATCCATGTCGGCGATGCGGTTGGCAGGCAGGTTGGTCACCTCTATGGTGATGGTGTTGTCGCCTTTGCGGAATGCTTTGCCGCAGTCGAGCACGAAGGGCACGCTCCATGCGCAACCCACGAATACACCATTAATATATACGCGCGCGCTCTCGCGCACGTCGCCCAGGTCGATGGTCCACTGTTGGCGGGCCTGGCGTTTGCTCATGCGCACA
This sequence comes from Bacteroidaceae bacterium, assembly GCA_017940185.1. Lineage (GTDB taxonomy): Bacteria > Bacteroidota > Bacteroidia > Bacteroidales > Bacteroidaceae > Prevotella. The sequence goes on from JAGAZE010000039.1 coordinate 11,209, forward strand.
TGTGTAGTGTAGGCACCCGTTCCCATGGTCACTTTGGCGCTGTCGTCGTCGAGCGTTTCCCATGTCTGCAGCTGTGGCAGCGTGAAGGTGCGTTCCACACGCGGTGCGCTCTCTACGAACGATAGCGTCCATGGCTGATGGGTGATGTCGATAGTGGTGCTCTCTTTATTGCTTTCGGTGGCAGCAAGGGCAATGTCTAGCGGTTGGTCGTAAGTTTGTAGAATAACCGATTCACCCGAGCGCAGCATGAGATGCAGACTGGCATCATCGCACTCGGCACGGGTGATGTTGCCTGTGAGGGGATGGAAGAAGTAGGCATCGGCAAAGTCGACAGCAGGTGTTATCCATTGGTCGACATCGTGGGGTGTGAGGTTGGCAATGAAGTAGTGGTATCCGGTGTCGTTCTTTCGGCGTATGAGGTTGAGTGAGTGTCGGCTTTTCATCGTCTCAGGTTTCTTGCATGCCTGCATGGCCGCAGCATCGATGCCATCTATGATGGTAGCTCCCTGACGTCGCAGTTGAGCAATATGCTGTTGCACTGCTTCGGGCATGTATCGGCACTCGGGTACGATGAGCGCGTCGTAGCGCGTGCCTGCCGCCGTCTGCAGTTGTCCGTCATGCCAAGTGGTGGTGAGCAGATAGCGATCGGAGATGTAGTCGCAGTCGTACCCCAAGCTGTCGATAGTGAGTACGGCTTGTATAAATTCGGGTGCATTTTTGTCCATGTTGGATATCTCAAACATCATGAGCAGGTCGCCTTTGCGCTGTGCCCACATGTCGCGCACGGGCAGGTAGACGAGGAAGTCGTTGTCGGGTTGTCCCATCTGCAAAAAACGTTGGCAGCGGTCGATGTATTGATTGAAGAAGGGTGCGTCGCGCCACAGCGTGTTGGTGGGGCTCATGTCGATGCTTGCATAGAAGCGCCATCCGGGCCATGGGTAGTTGGCAGGCGAGTAGCACGTACCGTGGTAGAGCATACGGTTGACGCCTGCGCAGAACACCAGGTCGAGGTCGGGTTTAAGTTGCGAGAGCGATGTACGGAAGTGCTCGGTTAGCCACGTGAAGGTCTCGCAACTGGTGAGCGGTTTGCCCGTGATGTGTGCTGCCGACGAGGCATACTTCAGCATGGATAGGTCGGAATAGTTTTTGCGTGTCTTGCCTTCGTCTTTTCGCAGTCCCTTGATACCGAAGTCGGTGAGTCCGAATCCTTCCACCTCAGGTATGTCGACGGTAGCATAGTGGTCGATGAGGTTGGCGGGTGAGCCGTGTGCCTGGTTGCGTGTGAGTACGCCATGGCGGTGAGCCCAGTCGGTCCATTGCTCGGTGAAGTTTTCCAGCAGCAGTTCCGACAATGTCTCGCGGTAGTCAATGAGTACGCGTTCGGCCTCAGGTCCGGTGCCGAAGAACAGTATGGGCAGATGCTGCTCGAGCGGATATCCGCGCCGTTGGCAAAATTCGTCGAGCAGGTGCGGTGTCCAGTCGGCACCATACACCTCGTAGGAGTCGTTGAAGAAGGTGGTGGGATAGGGTACTCCGCTTTTGGTGAAGGCCTCCTCAAAGCGTTGCAGATAGTTGGCCACGGCACGTGCATCGAAGTGGTCAATCACGTTGCCTTCGCCCCCTGGTGCTGCGCGGTTCACCTGCTGCATAGTACGCATGTGGTAGAGAGCGAGAATCTGCCATTTTCCTTCGGGTAGTTTTCCAAACACGTTGTCTCCTCTCACTCCTGCCGTGAGGTCGGTGACGGTACCTTTTCCGCTGAGCGGATAAGCCATCACACGCTCCAGTCGCGCTGTCTGCATGGTACCCGGGCCGTCGTCTTCTGTTGTTGACATGAGGCGCATGGTGGACTCTGTGAGCCGTATGGGGTGGCACACGTCGCCCTTCTTGTCGACCACGATCGTGTCGACGCGCACGGCTACGCGGCATGTGGCCTCGTCGACCGATACTGTGGGACCGCCAAAGGGCCATCCCGTGCCGCAGTTCATGTCGATTTGTATGCTGTCGCGCAGTCCCTCCTGCTCGACAAAGCGCAACATCTCCATCCACTGTGGCGACAGGAAGTCGATATTGTTGGCGTCGTTGCCCTTCACGCCGTAGATGGGTGTTATCTCGAGTGTTCGTATGCCGTGGGCAGCATAGTCGCGCATGTTGCGGCTTAGTTCTTGTTTTTCTACTGCCGAGCCCAGCCACCACCATCGGCTTCCTGCTCGTGTGGTGAGTGTCGATGCGGGCCATGTCTGTGCCGTAGCACTGAGGGCGAGTATGCAGCAGAGGGAGAGGAACGTGTTTCTCATGGTTGTCGATAGGGTGTTGCAGCATTTGCAGCGTAGTGTATGCGTTGCACGCCGTTGCTTTTCAGCAGTTGTTTTATGTTGATAATAGTGGCCATGTCGGTATGTTTGTCAGCCGAGAGAATGGCAGTGCGTGGCTGTCGGTTGTCGGTCTCGGGCATAGCAGCCACCTCGTTGGCCAACGTGGCCGCGAGTTGTGAGGGTGGCACGACGCGATTGTTGACCTGCAGGATGTGACCGGAGCCGTCGCGCGATGGGGCGACATATATATATATGGTATTGTCTTTGCCTTCTGCCGTGGTGAGTTGTGTGCCCTGTGGCGTCTGGTATTGCACTTTGACATCGCGTTCGCGCAGGTGGGTGACAATCATGAAGAAGAAGAGCACTGTGAATATGAGGTCGGGCAGTGCCGCTGTGGTAAGCGAGGGTAGCTGATGATGATGTCGTCGGATGCGCATAGTGCCGATGTGTTGTGTCAGTGACGCAGGGTAGAGTAGTTGGTCGGTTCTTCCATTCGTTCAGTGAGGTGCATGGGATATATCTTTCTGACGGCTTGTTGCTGTTGAGACGATAATTTGCTGTAGTGCTGGTGGAAGTGTTGTTGTGCAGTTTGCTCGCGCAGGGCGTCGTAGGTGTTGTGTATGGCGTTGAGTATTTGAAAGTAAGTGTCGTAGTGTGCCTGTCGGTCGATGTTGACAATGATGTGGTGGTCGTAGGTAGAGGTGCATTTCCCGATGAGGGGTATGTATTGTTCGTATCGTTGTGGCAATGTGGGGTTGTTGTCGGGGTTGCTGATAAACTGCGGCAGTTGCTGTTGTAGTTGTGCGATGCTTATTTTCTCTTCTCCGCAGGTTATGGTATTGTCGGCATGCAGGGTGAGTTGCATCACGTTGCGTGCCTTCATCTCCGTTTTGTCGGTTTGCTCATGGTCGTCGCGCGGCAGGGTGTTGTCAATGCCTTTGTAGGTGTTGAACGACGTGGCTACAAGGAAGAAGATGAGCAGTATGAACGAGATGTCGGCTGTAGCCGTGGTGTCGAGTCCGGGTATCTCTTTGCGTTGCATGTAGGGTGATGTTTAGCCTAATGTTTTCTCTTATGCAGTGTGTCGCGTGCCGCTATGGAGATGGCGGCAGCGAGCATGACGCCAATGGTAAGTATGAACATGTTGGCGAGCCTTTGCTCTGTAGTGTTAACATTGGTGTTGACAGGCAGCAGCAGCGCCCCTGCTATAAGGAGGAGCGCCACACCGCCGGCGATGGCTATGGGCAATCGTCGGTTGGTTGCCGTGGCAGTGCGCTCTTGGGTTGTGCGCCATGCTGCCCACAGAGCGACTGCAATGGCTGCGGCGAGCAGCAGCAGTGTAACTACGATGATGATGTCGATGAATAGCATGGGTCAGTGTTTGGTTGGTGGAGAGATCAACAGTTGTGGTGCTTGTTGTTCGATGTCGCTCACCAAGCGTTGTATTTTGTTGAGTATGATGTTGTAGAACACCTGCAGTATAAGTGCCGTGATGATGCCGAAGATAGTTGTGATGAGTGCCACCTTCATTCCCGCTGCCACCAGTGTGGGGCTGATGTCTCCTGCTGCTTCTATACGGTCGAAGGCTATGACCATGCCTATGACGGTGCCCAGAAAACCCAGTGACGGTGCGAGCTTGATGCAGAGACTAATCCACGAGCATCCTTTTTCCAGACTTGCCGTCTGCCTGTTGGCTTCGGCGAGCATGAGTTGCTGTCGCGTGTCGGCATCACTATTGGCATTGTTGATGGCTGTGAGTGCCACTGCTGCCAGTGGATGCGGTTCGGCCTGACACAGTTGTCGCGCCTCATCGGTGTTGCCCTCAGCCTGTGCCTTTCGCAGGCGTGTGATGAAGGGGACCGTGTCGGTCTGTAGTTGTGTGAGTCGTAGCAGGCGCTCTATGCACAATGCCAGGCCGATGATGAGTGTAAGTGCTACCAGTGACATGAAAGCCGGTGTGCCCTCAATAAACTTGGTCTTCAGCACTTGGTAGAAGTTGGTTTCATCTTCCGCTACTGTGCTGTCGTCGGTTTGCAGAGTGTTGGTCTCCTCGTTGTTGTCGTCGCTTAGCAGCTGTGCCTGTTGAGTGGTTGTTGCGCTGTCGGTGTTGCCAGGTTGTGCCGTCTGCGCCGTCGACAGCAGGGCGCAGAGGAAGAGAAGCAGTGTGAGAGAAATATGTTTCATGCGTGATATGATTATCGGGTGCTTATCTGCGCGTATCCCACCAGTCGGTCGGTGCGGCCGCCCAGTTCTCGGTAGTACACGTAGGCTTGGTAGTTGTTTTGCGTTTGGAAGTAGTTGCCCTCAGTAGGTACGGGTGCAGTGCTGCCGTTGGGTTGTTGCAGCAGGTAGTGGTAGGAATAGTATCCTTGTTTGAGCAGCAACGTGGTGTGATAGAGGTGTTTCTCTTCGTCGTATTGCAGCTGATAGCGTGGCGAAAGGCCTCCTGTAGTCCACTGTCCGCTCACGAATACCTGTCCGTCGTAGGGGTGTGTTGCCGGCAGTCGGAAGTTGATGAGCAGGTATTCGCATGTGCGGTCGTTCTCAATGTTGTCGCGGTTGCGCACGTAGAATGCCCCGTTGGCATCTTCGTCGTACACATAGTTGTGTCGCGGGGCATCGATGTCGAGCGTTGCTATGTAGTTGGTTCCGTCCCATCGCGTATTGTCCACGTGGAGTGCCGCTGTCTGCACGTCGAGAATTTCAAACTTGCGGTATTCGTTTCCTCCGTTGAAGATATAGGGTCGGCAGTGTTCCCATCGCAGTCCGTCGCTCTTGGCATATTGCCATGGCGCGTTGATGCGTGCATCGTGCCACTGTTGGTTTTGTGTGAGCACTGTGCGCAGCTGTTCTTCGGGTTGCACCACGCGCAGCGGACCGTAGTTCAAATCCATGTCTACCTGTTGATAGTAGCTGTTGATGCCTATGTCGGTGTTGGTGGTGACACCTAATGTGACACCCATCGCGGGTTCTACCACCATGAAGCATGCCGTGGCTACAGGTCGTTGGTCGTCGTTGTCGTCGTAGATGGTTACCCGATAGTTGCCGCTCATCTTTAGCTGCAACTGGTCGTTGGGCACGGAAAAGCGATAGTGTGTGTAAAGGGTGTTGGTGTTGAACGACTCGGTGACATCGTCGATGATGTTGCCGGAGTGGAATCCTTCAATGTAGTCGCTCTCGAATAGTTGTTCCGACACGCGCCAGTCGGCCTCGCAGTGTTGCACCTTGTATGCTAACCGACGGTAGACGTGGGAGAAGTCGTCGAAGGCGATGTTGATGCGTTGTCGTCCTCCGAGCCGTATGACGGGGGGCGAAAGCCAATCGTCGCCAGCCACAACTTGCAGGGTGTGTATGTTGTCGTCGTGCACCATGTGCTGTTGCGCTGCTGCCGGCATGGCTGACAGCAGGATAGCGAGGGTGAGAAACCATTGCGTGCGGAAGGCAAAACGTGTCATCGTAGGTGGTGTCTGTACATTTTTGGCAAAGTTACTGCATTCTTCCGAAAATGCAGTGGCTGCGTGTATCTTTTTCAAAAGAGCCGTGCGGTTTGATAAATATGGCTTACCTTTGCACAGCTTTGTTGCTTCTTGCTTGCAGCAAGGGCAGACCTCAATATTTTTCAATTCCTACATCGTAATGACTCGTAAAAAGAAACCACTCCCTCTGCTCTCCAACGTGACCATCACTGACTTTGCTGCTGAGGGTAAGTCGCTTGTCCGCATCGACGACAAGGTGGTGTTTGTCCCCTTTGCCATGCCCGGCGATGTCGTCGACTTGCAGCTTGTGCGTCAGCGTCGTGCTTACAGTGAAGCACGCGTGGTGCGCTATGTGGCCTACAGCGCCGACCGCATAGCTCCGCGTTGTGCCCATTTTGGTGTGTGTGGCGGTTGCAAGTGGCAGATGGTGCCCTATGCCATGCAGTTGCAGATGAAGCAGCAGCAGGTGGAGGAGCAGCTCAGGCGCATAGGGCATGTGGAACTGCCCCCCACAAGCCCCATACTGGGCAGTGAGGAGCAGTATGAGTATCGTAACAAGCTGGAGTTTGGCTGTTCCAATAAGCAGTGGCTTACCGCTGAGCAGATAGCGCAACGGCGTGAGGAAGAACAACAGATGTCGCAGGATGCCGCGCCTGTGCAACGAGCCGATCGGGCCAACGTGATAGGCTTTCACATCACGGGTGTGTTCGACAAAATATTGCCCATTGAGCAATGCCACCTCATGCCACCGCTGCATAATGAGTTGCGCAATGCCATAGCCGCACTGGCCAACGACATGGAGATGTCCTTCTACGACGCCCGAGCACAGCAAGGACTGCTGCGCGACATCATCGTGCGCCACACCAACACCGACGAGTGGATGCTGATAGTGCAATTCTGTATGTACACTGACGAAGAACAATGCTTGGCTATGGAGCTGCTGAGAAAGGTGAAGGCACAGTTTCCGCAACTCACATCGATACTCTATGTCAACAATACGAAGTGTAACGACACCTTCAACGACCTGGAGGTGCATACCTTTTATGGCAACTACACCATCACTGCAACGATGGAAGACCTGACGTTTCGCGTAGGACCCAAGTCGTTTTATCAAACCAATAGTGCGCAGGCCTACATGCTCTACAGCACGGTGCGACGGCTGGCCAATCTCACAGGCAACGAGACCGTGTATGACCTCTACACCGGCACCGGCACCATTGCACTCTTTGTGGCACGCCATGCAGCCAAGGTGGTGGGTATAGAGTATGTGGAAGAAGCCATCGCCGATGCTAAGGCCAATGCCAAAGTCAACGGAATCGACAATGTGTCGTTTTTTGCCGGCGATATGAAAGATATGCTCACTGCCGACTTCATTGCCCGGCACGGCACACCCGACCTGATCATCACCGACCCCCCGCGTGCCGGCATGCATCCCGATGTGGTGAAGACTTTGCTGTACACAGCGCCCCAGCGCATCGTATATGTGAGCTGCAATCCTGCCACACAGGCGCGCGACTTGGCAATGCTCGACGACTTGTACCGCGTGGAGGTGGTACAACCTGTCGACATGTTTCCCCATACACCGCATGTGGAGAATGTGGTGTTGCTCGTGAAACGCGACTCATGACCCCCGCATACACCCTATAGCACACTCACCCAGCGTATGATTGCCGACTATTCACTTCGCCTTCTCCCCCCCGATGCTGCCGACTTGAGCCGTTTGCGCCAAGTGCTCAGGCAGGAGAAGGGCATCGATCCGCAGCGCATTACCCATTTACAAGTGGTGCGTCGCAGCATTGATGCCCGTCAGCGCACGGTGTATGTCAACCTGTTGGTGCGTGTGTATGTTGACGAAGCTCCACCAGCGCAGCTTTTTCCCCCCATTGTCTATCGTGATGTCGAAGCCAGTGCCCCTGCCGCCGTAGTGGTGGGTGCGGGTCCTGCTGGCCTTTTTGCCGCCCTGCGGCTGTTGCAGCTCGGCGTGCGCCCCATTGTGCTTGAGCGTGGCAAGGATGTGCACGAAAGGCGGCGCGACATTGCCTCACTGTGCAGAAACGGTGAGGTGAAATCCAACAGCAACTACTGCTTCGGCGAGGGCGGAGCAGGTGCCTTCTCCGATGGCAAGCTTTACACACGCTCCAAGAAACGCGGTAGTGTGGAGCGCGTGTTGCAGGTGCTGTGCCAGCATGGTGCACAGACCGACATCTTGGCCGATGTACATCCACACATTGGTTCCGACCGCTTGCCACGCGTAATCGAAAACATGCGCCACACCATCGTGACACATGGTGGTGAGGTGCACTTCTCCACGCTCATGACGCGTCTGCTGCTGAGTGGCGATGGCGTGGTGGGTGTGGAGGCGCATGATATGGTCACCGACACGTTGCACGAGTTTCGTGGTGCCGTAGTGCTCGCTACGGGGCACTCCGCACGCGATGTCTATCGCTACCTCGCTGCGCAGCGCATAGAGATGGAGGCAAAAGGGATTGCTGTGGGCGTGCGCCTTGAGCATCCCGCAGCACTCATCGACCGCCTTCAGTATCACCTGCGTGGATCACGTCCGGCCTGCTTACCCACAGCGGAGTATTCCTTTGTACAACAGGTAGGTGGGCGCGGCGTCTACTCGTTCTGCATGTGTCCTGGCGGCGTGGTCATTCCTTCCGCTACTGCCAATGAAGAGGTGGTGGTCAATGGCATGAGCAACAGCGGGCGCACAGGGCGTTGGAGCAATAGTGGCATGGTGGTGGAGGTACGTGCCGACGATGTGGAGGGTACTGATGTGTTGCGTGTGTTGCGCTGGCAGCAGCAGTTGGAGCAGATGTGCAAGCAACAGGGTGGTAGAGGGCAGCGTGCCCCGGCACAGCGTATGGCCGACTTTGTGAATGGGCGTCTTAGTGCTTCGCTGCCTTCGTCGTCGTATGTGCCTGGATTGGTGGGCAGTCCGCTCCATTTTTGGCTTCCTGAGTGCATTGGCAGCCGTCTGCGCGAGGGATTCCGCCACTTCGGTGCTCAGCGCCATGGTTTTCTCACCAACGAAGCTATAGTAATAGGCGTGGAGACACGCACCTCTTCGCCCGTGCGCATCGTGCGCCATGCCGACAGCTTGCAGCATTTGCGCATCAAGGGACTCTACCCCTGTGGCGAGGGAGCAGGTTATGCAGGCGGTATCGTCTCGGCAGCCATCGACGGAGAACGATGTGCAGAGAGATTGGCAGAACAGATAATCAACAAATGACAATTGACAATCGGCAAATGGCTGGTGCCTGAGTAGTCAAAATATCGCTGGTGCCAGCCATTTGCCGATTGTCAATTGTTATTCTTTCCTCTCTCAGTCTATAAGCAGTCCTGCGATGATAGTTATGCCATAGACGAGCATGTTGCGCGAGTTTTCGCCCAAGATGCTGTTGAGCGCCTTGCCGCTTCCTATCTTTTTCATGCGGTGGTAGGTGGCAATGTGCATGAGAAGGTAGAGTAGTGGTAGCGTCAGTGTACACCAACGCTGATGCGATATGCAATGCCCTGCTGTGCACCCCCATGCCAATAATGGCAGCGTTAGGTAAAGGCGCTCTGACCATTGCAGTCCGATGCGCACCACCAGTGTGCGCTTGCCACAACGGCGGTCGGTGGGGTAGTCGCGGTAGTTGTTCACCACCAGCAGTGTGTCGACCACCAAACCGCAGGCAATGCTGAAGAGTAGTGTGTGAAGGGGCAGTGAATTGGTTTGCAGCAGATAGCTGACGCAAACGGGTATGATGCCGAAACCCAGCAATACGAGCACGTCGCCCAAGGCATGGCGTGCTCCGCCCAGTGTGTAGAAGAAGCAGAGTGCCATGCAGCCCGCGCCTATTGCCAGCATGCTCCATCCACCATAGACGATGAGGGGCAGCCCCACGGCGCTAGCCAGCAAGGCGACGAATGCTATAGCCCAACGCATGGCGCGTGCCGATACCCATCCCTGGGCGCAGGCACGGCGTGGACCCAGACGGTGCGCATCGTCGGTACCATCAAGGAAGTCAAAGTAGTCGTTCACAAAATTGGCAAGCACCTGCATGGTCAAGGCAAAGAGCAGGCAGAGCACTGCTGGTATCCAACGCAACATCCCACTGTCGGCAAATGCCAAAGCTAATGCCACCAACACGGGCATGGCAGCACCCGACAGCGTCTTTGGGCGCGAAGCCAGCAACCAAGCGCGCACGCTGTTGCGGCGAATGGAAGTGTAGGGTTTCATGACTGCAAAGGAACGACATTTTCTTTTTCTCTCCCACTTTTTGTCTTCTGAAATAATAATGTTATATTTGCATCACCCCTTTATCTACTCGAACTTCTCTGCCCATTCCTATGCCCACCACCCACACTGTCAACTTGGAATTGATGACCTTTGTAGAGCGTGAGATATTGCCGCGCTACAATGCTTTCGATCGTGCTCATAACCTTACGCATGCCCTGAGCGTGATACGTCGTTCGCTAGCTCTGGCCCGAGCAAAGGGCGTCGACAGCAATATGGCCTATGTGGTGGCTGCCTATCACGACCTCGGCATGGAAGGGCCGCGTGCGATTCACCATCTCACCAGTGGTAAGATATTGGCTTCCGACCAGCGCTTGCACCGATGGTTCAGCCCACAACAGATAGACATGATGCGTCAGGCCGTGGAAGACCATCGCGCCTCGGCATCGCACAAACCGCGCAACGTGTTTGGACTCATCGTGGCAGAGGCCGACCGCGACCTGTCGCCCGACGTGGTGTGCCGACGTATCGTGGAATATGGCATCGACCACTATCCGGAGAAGACTGAAGAAGAACACTTTGAGCGCTTTGCCGACCATCTGAAAAATAAATATGGTCCCAATGGCTATATTCGTCTGTGGGTGCGCGATAAGGTGAACGATGCCCATCTGGCTGAACTGCGGGCGCTTATGGCCGACAGCGAACGCCTGAGGGAAACATTCAACAGCCTGTGGGCACAATTACACAACGACAATACATCATCACAATCATCATGAAATCCTTCTTCCTCACTCTCATCGCCTTATGCACTATCGGTGTAGTGCAGGCACAGCGTTTCACGGACAATCCCGCTGAATTGTTCTACAAAAAATGGAGCATTGGAAAAATTGATAAGATGCTCCAAAGTAAGCATCTCACTTCGCCCTGTGTGGAAGTATGGAAACAGGGCATTGACTGCTCGGAGGCTGCCTTACCCTATCCTCTCACCCCTGCATGGCTGCTTGAGGCGCACGACCTGAGCGAGGTGTGGGTAGGCGATAACTATCTGGGCTTTAGCCGAGCCAACTATCAGCGTATTACTTTTGCTATAGAGAGGGCGGAGAAGGTGGCGCTCGACGAGTATCGCCTGCGTGGTACTGTGCGCATGTCGGGCATGCAGCGCCCCATGGAGGGTACGCTACGCATCGTGGCTGTGCAACAGCGCGGAGGTGATGATTGCGAGGAAGCGAGCGAAGAGCAGATATACGACATCTTCGGAGCATACACCATTAGTATATATAGCACCTACGGCGACAGCCACGGCACACAAAAAGGCGTGTTTTACAGTTCGGTATACGAACTCGACGACATGGTGGAGCTCAACGATCTGGGCGGATACTGCGATGGATGGAACAACAATCAGTTTCGCGGATGGGTGGTAGATGAAAAGAATAAGGCCAGCGACAAGGTGAACTTCGGTCTGGGTCGCATACCCGATAGCGGCGATCTTGACGTGGGCGTGGGTGAGTTTTTCCCCGACGAGAAATATTATGCCTATGGTTGGGCAGAGTATACGGAGGAACTTAGGGCCGAGAGGGACAATTACAGCGACGACTATGAAGAACTCCATGGCGAAGGCACACTAAACGATGGCACAAGATGGCTCAAAGTGTTCCGTCTGCTGCCACAAAAGGATGGTTCGCAAAAGATGAATGTGACCGTCATCTTCATGCGGGACGGAAAGCTTGTGCGCTCCTTCCGCCCTAAGGTCGACGATGTGTTTGTGCCGATGCAAAGCACGTGGAATGAGGTGGGCAATGTGTCGATGGAGGATGTAGACTTTGACGGTCATGCCGACGTGGTAATCAGCCTCGGTGCCGGCAACATGCGCCTCGACATGCACTATGCGTGCTATCTCTACGAACCCACTACGGGGCGCTACAAGTATGTGCCTCAGTATCAAGCATTGCCCAATGCCAACCCTGATGCTACACAACGACTGGTGCACACCCATGAGTCAGCCGCTAACGACGCTACGGAGTTCGTCAGCTGGCGGTGGGATGAGCATCGGCTGGTACCAACCACGCGCACCGTGCTGCAATGGAAAGAGGGGAAGGAGATAGAAACATGCTATGACTATGATGCAGCTACTGAAGAATGGATACTACGGCAGTGATGTTTGGACGACGTTGATAAAGTAAAATCGACGATTTTGGTCACCAATGTCGACGATTTTGGTCACCAATGTCGACGATTTTGCATCGTGAAGAGACAACATTTGGCAAGCCTCAGTAGTACAAGCGGTATTGAAGAGTGCCCAAGCGGTATTGAAGAGTGTCCAAGCGGTATAGGAAAGAAGTGAGACGCAGCTATTGCTACGTCTCACTTCCTATGTGTATGTTGTAATGACGGGCGGTGCTACGCTACGCACTTAGTCTGCTTTCTTTTCTGCTGTTGGTTCTGCGGCATTGGCAGAGTCTTGTTGTGGCTGGGGTATCTGTGCTTTCACCACCAAGTCCTCCTTGTCTTTAGCCTTTTCAATGACGAGTGAGGTGACTAGGTTGTCCTCGTTGTTGAGTATGAAGTCGCAGATGTTGTCTTCTATATACTGCTGCACGGCGCGTTTTAGCGGTCGTGCACCAAACTGTAGGTCATATCCCTTGCTTGCCACGAAGTCAACCGCCTCATCGGTTACGCTGATGGAGTAGCCTATGCTGTTCATGCGCTGTGTAAGCTGAGCTATCTCAATGTGTGCAATACTGCGGATAGCCTGTTCGTCGAGTTGGTCGAAGGTGATGATGTCGTCGAGACGGTTGAGGAACTCGGGTGCAAATTGTCGGCTGAGGCTCTTCTGTATCACCTGTCGTGCATGCGCTTTGTCGGCATCGTTGAGAATGTTGAGACCATTGCCGGCATTGAAGCCCACGCCCCGTCCAAACTCCTTGAGTTGCCGCGTGCCGGCATTGGAGGTGAGGATGATGATGGTGTTGCGGAAGTCTACCTTTCGTCCGTTGCCATCTGTGAGTCGACCTTCGTCGAGCACTTGCAGCAGCAGGTTGAACACATTGTGGTGTGCTTTCTCAATTTCGTCGAGCAGCACGATGGCATAGGGCTTGCGCCGCACTTGTTCGGTGAGCTGTCCGCCCTCTTCGTAGCCCACGTATCCCGGAGGTGCACCTATGAGACGCGACACATTGAAACTCTCGGTGTATTCGCTCATGTCGATGCGTATGATATCGTCGGAAGAACCGAAGAGATGCTGTGCCAGCTGTTTGGCAAGATAGGTTTTTCCCACGCCCGTAGGGCCTAGGAACATGAACACTCCTATGGGATGGTTCGGCTGTCGCAGTCCGATGCGGTTGCGCTGTATGGCCTTCACCAGTTTGTCGATGGCTGCATCTTGTGCTATAACTGCCTGCTTGAGTGCTGCCGGCATATTGCGCAGGCGCTGCTGCTCGCTCTCTTCCATGCTCTTCACGGGCACGCCTGTCATAATGGACAGTACGTCGGCCACGTCGGCTGCTGTCACGTCGGGGCGCTGCTCGCCGGTGTCCTGTCGGGCTTCGTCGGTGAGTTGCTGGATTTGCTTCTGCAGCTGCTGTTGTAAGTCGCGGTAGGCAGCCGCCTGCTCAAAGTCCTGCTTCTGCACAGCTTCAATCTTGTGCTGTCGTGCCTCTTCCATCTGCTGTTGCAATTCCTTGATGCCCTCGGGCAGGTGAGCATGCTGCAGGTGCACCTTGGCTCCAGCCTCGTCGAGCGCGTCAATGGCCTTGTCGGGGAAGGCGCGGTCGGTCACATAGCGAGCGGTGAGGCTGACGCAGGCCTCCAGCGCGGCGTCGGTATAGTTCACGCGATGGAAGTCGGCATAGTGCCCTTTGATGTTGTGGAGAATGTGGAGTGTCTCTTCATTGTCGGTGGGCTCCACTATCACCTTTTGGAAGCGGCGTTCCAAGGCGCCGTCTTTCTCTATGCTGTTGCGATATTCGTCGAGCGTCGTTGCCCCGATGCACTGTATGACGCCTCGCGCCAGGGCGGGCTTCAGTATGTTGGCTGCATCCATGGACCCTGGTGTGGAACCCGCGCCTATCATGGTGTGTATCTCGTCGATGAAGACGATGATGTCGGGTTGCTGCTCCAGTTCTTTGATGAGTGCCTTGATGCGCTCTTCAAACTGTCCGCGGTATTTCGTGCCAGCCACCACCGATGTGAGGTCAAGGTTTACGAGTCGCTTGTCGTAGAGCAGTGGCGATGTCTCCTTTCGTGCGATGAGTTGTGCCAATCCTTCTACGATGGCACTCTTGCCCACGCCAGGTTCTCCGATGATGACTGGGTTGTTTTTCTTCCTGCGGCACAATATTTCTATCACGCGTTGTATTTGCTTCTCTCGTCCCACCACAGGGTCGAGTTTTCCCTCGCGTGCTGCCCTGGTGAGGTCGTAGGAGAAGTTGTCGAGCACTGGCGTCTTGCTCTTCTCGGAATTGTTGTCGGTAGTGGTTGTTCGCGTTTCACTGGGTGTCTCCTCCTCCTCGTCCTCGTCGGGCAGTCCTATGCCGTTGGTGGGTGTGTTGGCGGGTGTCTGCAGCATGGCGAGGGTGTTGTCGTAGTCCATGTTGAGATGGTTGAGCACTAGTTTGGCTCCATTGTCGGCTTTATCGTGCAGTATGGCCAGCAGCAGGTGCTGCGTGTCGATTACTGCTGCGTGCTGCTTGCGCGCTTCAAGTACAGCAAGCATGAGAATGTTGGTGGCAGCGTCGTCAAGTTGCATGTCGCTCACAGGCTGCATCGTGTCGGCACCGCCAACGTGAATGCGACTGTCGATACCCTGACGCACTTGTTGCTCATCTACGCTTAGGCGACGCAGCACTTCATGAAGGGCGCACTTCTTGTGCCGCAGCATGCCCAGCAGTATGTGTTCGGGCTGCACATACGATGAAGCAGTGCGCCGTGCCTCCTCACGACTATAGACAAGAATAGTGGAAACTTCCTGGCTGAATGTATTGTTCATATTTGAAATATCGTGTGAAATAGTGATTGTGCGCTTATGTTATAGCAAACGTTGTGCCAAAATCTATGCGGTATATTGAAAACCATAGCGTATACAATAAAAAAACGTAGAAGTCGTTATCTTATTATATAAATCGGGAATATCAATTCCGCTTACTTTTCCATTGCGACGCATGAAAACCATCCGATTACTATTTGTTACCGTATTGTGTTGCGCTGCCCTTGCAAGCTGCACCGACGACGACTTCACCACGAATACTAGCGCTCGGCTCACCTTTGGTGCCGACACCATCCGCTTTGATACCGTGTTTGCCACCGTGCCCACCGCCACACGCACCTTTTGGGTGTTTAACAAGGGCGATGCAGGCATACGGCTGACGTCGGTGCGCCTGGAGGGAGGCAACCAGAAGGGATTTCGTGTGAATGTGGACGGTTCCTACCTTGGCACATCTACTGGCTTTCAGCTCAACGATCTAGAGGTGCGCAAAGGCGACAGCCTGCGCGTTTTTGTAGAACTCACCTCGCCAACGCAGACAGCCGACTTCACCGAACTTACCGATGCGCTGGTGTTTCAACATGAGAGCGGGGTAGAGCAGCGCGTGGTGCTGACGGCAACGGCCTGGCAGGCACGCATACTCAACGACTATCATGTGAGCGGAGATGAAACCTTCACGGCCGAACAACCCATCATAGTGCGAGGCAACCTCACAATCAACGAAGGTGCTACCCTCACACTCACCGCTGGCACACAACTATACTTCAACTCCAATGCAGGCATGCACGTCTATGGACGCCTCGTCAGTCAGGGTACGCCCGACCACAACGTGGTGCTGCGCGGCGATCGACTCGACAGAATGTTCGACTACCTGCCGTACGACGGGGTGTCGGGGCAATGGCGAGGCATCACTATCTACGAAGGGTCCTATGACAACCTGCTGCAATACACCGATATACACTCCACCATGGACGGCATTAGCGTGACAAGCAATAACCCCGAACGGCGCACGCTCACGATGGAGCAGTCGACAGTGCACAACTGCCAAGGCCATGGACTGAAGAGCGTGAATGCCGATGTGAGAGTGGTCAACTGCCAGTTGACCAATACGCTTGGTGACTGCCTGCACGTGGAGGGCGGACGCGTGGTGGTGAACAACAGCACGCTGGCACAGTTCTATCCCTTCGACAGTGCACGTGGCTACGCCTTGTACTTCGACAACACCACGCCACTCATCATCGCCCTGCACAACAGCATCGTGACGGGATATGCCGATGATGTGCTGCAGGGTACTCAGACAGAAGAAAACAATGCCTTCGACTATGGCTTTGCACATTGCATGCTGCGTACACCCAAACCCGAAGAGGACAAGATGGAACGATTTATTGAAGTGATATTCGAAGACGTTGACGACCAAGACAAGGGTGGGCAGGCCAACTTCATGCGCATAGACATCGACTCACTGCGCTACGACTTTCAACTGTCAGACTCCACCTTGGCAATCAATGCCGCCAATGTGAGCACTGCAGTCAGCATAGACAGAATGGGCAGACAGCGCGATGAAAAACCCGACATGGGATGCTTTGAGAAGCTGATGCCAACCACCGATGGCATAAGGAGACGATGACCACACCAAAACAACAGTCGTCAACAGAGCATCGCCCTATAGAGCAACCTTGCAGAGGGGCGTTCAGCATTGCCATGGCAGTTGTACTTGCGGTGTTGATGGCAGGCACGAACCGACTCCACGCACAGGAGGTAACCACCGACCGCGACCGACTGGGGATGGCGCTGGAGTATTTTCAAAACGAAAAATATCACGAGGCACTGCTGCTTTTCGAACGACTGGAGAAGCAATACACCCTTAACCCACGCTATCACGCCTATATGGGCGTGTGCCTCTTCCATGAATGGGACTACGAAAAAGCTGCACGTAAACTCAGTCAGTGTCTGCCCAAACTTGAGGCGCTGGCGCCACAAGAACGAAGTGTGTACTACTTCACTTGCGCTGAGAGCTACTTCTTTTTGCAACGTTATCGTGAAGCCATAGCCTACTACGAACAGATGCTGTTGCTGTGCTTCGACAATGAGAAAGCCGACGCACTCTTCAGACTCGGATTCTGCCATATGCAACTGGCCAACGTCGACAATGCCATCGACTACCTGCAGGCAGCACAAGACTATTACCAACGCTTCCCGCATAGAGAGAAAACAGCGCGGCTCACGCAAATCGGAAACATGATAAAAGGATTGAAAAGAATAGCAGAACAGGATAAAGACAAAAAGGCTGATGCCGAAGCGTTACCAGAGGTGCAAGGCGGCGAACCAACATCTTCCGAACCCGAAACCGCACCGCCACCGACGAACCGTGAAAAATGAAAGTAGAAATATGACAGACCAACTACAAGAGATTCGACGCTCCTTTGCCTCTTACAAGAATGGCGTAATATCAGAGTCGATGCGCCAGAAGGGGATAGTGTATCATGTCAACTGGGGGGTGTCGCTCACCGACCTGCAACAGTTGGCTACCCACTATACCCCCTCGCTCTCCCTCGCCCTAAAGCTGTGGCATGACGATGTGCGCGAATGCAAAATAATGGCTTTGCTACTCATGCCGCCAGCAGAGGTCGACGGCGAGGTGATGCAAGAACTTATTGATGGTATTACCACACAGGAACTGGCAGAACTGGCAGCCTTCCTGCTGCTGCAACACGTTCCGCAAAGCGTGCATCAAGCACTGCGGTGCCTGGCACAAGACAATAGGTGGGTGCAGCTGGCAGGCTTGCACACCATGACCCGACTGCTGAGGCAGCGACAACAGCTCACCATCGCCCAACAGCACGAACTGCGCGACCAGGCCGAATGCTTACTTCAGACCACCGACAACTTACCCATCAGTATCCGAAAAGCCGCGAGCAACTGCTTGGCGGAACTGGACGAAAACACACCTCAACCTGAAAGGAAAGAAATGCCAAAATAAAATAAATGGAAATGTAGTGGCGGCAAATTGTGAAAATCTTGTTACCTTTGCACACGCAAACGTAATATAACCCCAAAGTATCACAAACATTATGGACGACTATCCGGCGGAAAAACAGTGTTTCACTCTGTGAGGATATAGCCCCGAGGCTAATCCCCACGTGTTGCTTTTTGATAGGAGATTAGCCCCATGAAGACTTTTTGGAATACCACACAAGGCCTGCAGCAGCTGGAGGAATGGCAGCCCGGATGCTGGATACAAGTGACGTGTCCCACCGACGACGACCAGCGAGAATTGGAAGAGCGATTCAAAATTCCCGACTACTTCTTCAGCGATATCAGCGATACCGACGAGCGAGCACGCTACGAATATGATGATGGATGGATGCTCGTCATACTGCGTATACCCTATGTGAAGGAGATACGCTCACGCACGCCCTACACCACAGTGCCACTAGGAATCATACATAAACGCGATGTGACCATCACAGTGTGCTTCTACGAAACAAATATGATGATAGATTTCGTGAGCTATCAGCAAAAGCGCGGCGAGGGATTTGTCGACTATGTGGATATGACTTTCCGCCTTTTCCTCACCTCAGCAGTGTGGTATCTGAAACGGCTGAAGCAGATAAGCACGCTCATTGACAACGCAAAGCGCAACCTCGACCGCGACGTGAACAACGAAAGTCTCATCGGATTGTCAAGACTGCAAGATTCGCTCACTTACTTCCAAACAAGTATAAGAGGCAACGAAAATCTCTTGGCCAAGTTGAAGTTTAAACTGCAAGTCGACGAACTCGATGCCGACCTTATCGAAGATGTCAACATTGAGATGTCGCAGGCAAGAGAAACCACGCACATCTACTCCGATATTCTGGAGTCAACCATGGACACCTATTCATCCATAATCAACAACAACATGAACACCGTGATGCGTACGCTCACCAGCGTTAACATCATTCTCATGTTTCCCACGCTCATTGCCTCGCTCTTTGGGATGAACCTGGTAAATGGTATGGAGAATTCGAAGTTTGGCTTCGTGTTGGCTCTCACCATTTCTATCTTCGTGTCGATGGCATCGTGGTGGATATTGCGACACAAGAGACTCATATAGTATCATTCTTGTTATGGACTATGCCATTATTGCCGCAGGCGAGGGAGCACGTTTGGCAGCCGAAGGACTCGCTATACCTAAGCCTTTAGTGACACTGCACGGCGAATGCCTCGTCGACCGACTGATACGTATATTTACAGCCAATCAGGCACACCATATATATATAGTTGTCAATAGTCAGGTGCCCAGTGTGATGCAGCATCTGCAAGCTTTGGCGTCTTCTGTGAACGAACGCTATGGTTGCAGTGTCGACATTGTTGCCGCCCATACGCCCAGCTCCATGCACAGTCTGCACTTTCTGACAGAACATACTGAATGCGGCCAGCGTCCATTCTGTCTCACCACCGTCGATACCGTGTTTAGAGAAGACTCGTTTGCTTGCTATATCGATAGCGCAGCCCAACGAATAACAGCAGGAACGAGTCACGCCGTGATGGGCGTTACTACGTGGATTGACGACGAACGACCGCTCTATGTGGAAATGGATGCGCAACAACGTGTCATCGCCTTCAGCGATAGCAGTAGGCAGTGCACTACCATATCAGCTGGTGTCTACACGCTCTCGCCAGAAACTATCCCCGTGCTACAAAAATGCATTGCTAAAGGTGAACAGCGCATGCGCAACTTTCAGCGCGCTCTCCTACAGCAAGGACTCATGGTGCATGGTGCCGACATGGGAAAAGCGATAGATGTAGACCATCGCCATGACCTCATACTGGCGGAGGCTTTCGTGTCTGAATAAAATAGTAAACAACAGAATCTGAGTATTCAAGAAAAGGAGACAAGTTCCACTATCGTGAACATGTCTCCCCTTATATATTATATATGGTGTGTTTTAGGCTTCAGCCTCCTCGGCTGGTGTTTCCTGTGCAGCCTCCTCGGCAGGTGTTTCTACTTCCTGACCTGCAGCATCAATGGCTTTGATTTTGTCTCGCACCAAACTCAAGCTGTCCTTCAGCCGTTCTATCTTCTTGCTCATCTCATCGAGTAGTGTGCTTCCATTTTTTGACGAAATGCTGAAGAAGCCCATATTGTTTTCGTAGGTCTGTATTTCTTGCTTCAGACTCTCGTACTGTCGCATCAAGCGTGTGCGCTCATTGTCAACGGCATCTTCACCCTTGCGTGCCACTTCTCGGAGAGTGTTTTTGAAGTGATCGAGTCGCTGACGGCGCATCTCCACATTGTGCTTTGCATGCAAGGTGTCGGCCACCTCTTTGAAAGCTGCATAGATGCGGTCTTTGTCTTTGAAGGGTACATGCCCCACGTTGTAGTACTCGTCAATCAATGCTTGAGCGTCCTTCTTCACATCGGGAGTGTCATCCTCCAGAAGGGCTTTCAATTTATCTATGATTTGCTGTTTGCGTTCCAGGTTGGCTTTCTGTTCTGTGCGCTGCCCCTTTGTGGCAGCATTGCGTGCGTCAAAGAAGTGGTTGCAGGCTGCCTGAAAATCAGCCCACAATTGGTCGCCCACTTTCTTTGGCACTATGCCCACCGTCTTCCATTCCTTCTGCAGGGCAATAAGGGCGTCGGCGGTTTCCTTCCACTCCTCACTGTCCTTCAGCGCCTGAGCACGTTCCACGAGTGCCTTCTTCTTCTCGATGTTCTCGGCATAGCGCGCTTTCATATCTTTGAAGAATTGTGTCTTACTCTTGAAGAACGTGTCGCAGGCTGTGCGGAAGCGCTCAAAGATCTTCACATTCATCTTTTGTGGTGCAAAACCTATAGTCTTCCATTCTGCCTGCAGTGCCATCACCTCCTTGGTGAGTTTTTCCCACTGAGAAGAGTGTGTGGCAGGTTCAGCAATGATGGCTTCCACCTTTTCGCACAGGACTATCTTGGCTTGCAGGTTGGCATCCTCTTGTGCCCTAAGCGATTCGAAATGCTGTTGGTGCTTTTTGTTGATTACCGTCGAAGCGGCCTTGAAGCGATTCCAAATCTCTTCGCGCAGTTCTTTTGCTACGGGACCCACCTCACGGAATTGCTGGTGTAATTCTTGCAATTGATGGAAAGCACTGATTACGTCGGGTTCCTCATCCAACTTTTCCGCTGTCTCACACAGATGCGTCTTCAGCTCTAGATTTTTCTTGAAGTCGTATTCGCGTGCCTCGTTGTTCAGTTTCAGTAGATCGTAGTATTGCTCCACGTAGTGCTGGTAGGTGCGCCACAGCTCGCTGCTGCGCTCTGCTGGCACCGCGCCAATTTCGCGCCACTGTTGCTGCAGGCCCTTGAATGCCTGATACGAGCGGTTTACCTCTTCAGGGGTGGTGAGCATGTTTTTCAGTTGCTCTATGATGTCGAGTTTTTGCTTCAGGTTGTGTGCCTTTTCAGCCTCTTGCTCACGGAAGAGTTGTGCACGGCGCTCTTTCACGATGCCCATCTTTGCCTTGAACGTTTCTTCCAATGCATCGGGTTCGGGACGATATTGCTCCACGTCACCACCACTTTCAATGTACGCTTGGCGCTGAGCTTCACGCTCAGCGTTGCGCATGCGGTAGAATAGTGTCTTCAACAATTCTATCTCATCCTTGTTGATGGCTTCTTCGCTTTCCGTGATAGCCTGCAGACGGTCTATTACCTCTTGCTTGCTGACATACTGCTTCTGCCATGTCGGTTCTTCTTCAGCCGTTTCTGCCGCAGGGGCAACATCTTCGTTGGCCGTATCAGCAGTAGGAGTGGGCTTTTCTTCGGCTGTTTCGGGCTCCGCTGCCTCTTCTGTGGTTTTGGGCGCTTCAAGGGTCGTTTCATCCTCAGATTCCAAAGGCTCAACTCCCGCAGGTGATGCTGCAACTTCGTTGGCAGTAGCCTCAATAGCAGCGTCAGTGTCTTGTATTTCAGGTGATGAGGAAGGGGTGTGAGGGTCCAAAATCTGGTCTTGTAAATCCATGGTATGTTGTGTTTGTTGGTTGCTGATTAGGAGTAGTCTGACTTGCAAAGTTACGATAAGATTGCAATTCTCCTAATTTTCAGTCCCTTTTTTTGTCTCTTGACAATTCGGCACAACAATGTATTGCGCGTTTTGGCAGTGCGCGAAGTTACTAACCGCGAGCACTAGTCGGGGGGGGATAAAGGTTGGGAGTGATTACATGTCTGTCAGGGTGCCGTCACTGTCAAATTCTAGCTGCATGTTGTTGCTCAGATGCACCTCATAGGTGCTGTGCCACAATTCACTTTCCTTCTTCACCAACAAGATGGTGGCATCGGGGTAGTGTTCGTTGAGATAGTTGAGCGCTGCCTCGGGCAATTGTTCGGCAGTGACGATACGTTCTTGATCGCAACATGTCAGCAGCAGGCAGCATAGTGTGCTGACGAGTAGTGTCTTAAGTGTTTTCATGGTGGGTATTATAATATAAGGTGTGCATGTTAGTGGTCGTTGTCGTGTTTGTTGTTGTGTTGCCTTGTTGTTAAGGCATAGGTGACAGTGCCCGCTATAACCAGTGCAAAGCATGCTATGGTGATAGCATTATGTCGCGTGAGGCCCAGAAAGAAGCTCAGCGCCTGTATGGCAGCGGCGGTGATGGTAATGATGAGTCCTATGAGTGGAAAACGTTGGCGCATGCGTAGGGTGATTGATGGCACAAAAATACGCAAATAATTTGTAAGGTAAAAGAAAAACGTCTACTTTTGCATCCGCATTTTTGCACGCTCCGCTTTTTCTCATTGTCGCCCCTTGTCGCAAGTGACCACAATATAGGGAGGAACGAGGCTGCAAAGCACCAACAATAACACATTTTTAATCCATTCAAAACACAAGTATGAATCACTACGAAACCGTTTTCATTCTGACTCCCGTTTTGTCTGATGACCAGACAAAGGAAACGGTCGCAAAGTTCAAGACGCTGCTCACCGATAACGGAGCAGAGATTTTGAACGAGGAAGCTTGGGGCTTGAAGAAACTCGCCTACCAGATTGAAAAGAAGTCGTCGGGCTTCTATTTCCTGCTGGAGTACAAGGCTGAGCCCACCATTGTCAAGACCCTCGAGACTGGCTTCCGTCGCGATGAGAAAGTCATCCGCTTCATGACCGTGAAGCTCGAGAAGTATGCTGCTCAGTATGCTGAGAAGCGCCGCAACAAGTTGAACGCTAAGCAAGAGGAGGAATAAGCCATGGCAGCAAGAGAATCAGAAATAAGGTATCTCAACGCACCTACACTCGATACCAAGAAGAAAAAGTACTGCCGTTTCAAGAAGAGCGGTATTAAGTACATTGACTACAAAGATCCCGAGTTCCTCAAGAAGTTCCTCAACGAACAGGGCAAGATCCTCCCCCGCCGCATCACGGGTACCTCACTGAAATACCAGCGCCGCGTGGCACAGGCTGTGAAGCGTGCACGCCAGATAGCATTGCTGCCCTACGTAACCGATATGATGAAATAAACCAAAGAAAGGAAATCAATATGGAAATCATACTGAAAGAAGATATTATCGGTCTGGGTTATAAGAACGACATCGTAACTGTGAAGAACGGCTATGGTCGCAATTACCTTATTCCGCAGGGTAAGGCTGTAGTAGCCACTGCTGCCGCCAAGAAGATACTGGCAGAGAATCTGCGTCAGCAGGCTCACAAGCTGGCTGCCTTGAAGGCCGAAGCCGAGAAAAAAGCTGCTGCTTTGGAAGGTGTGCGCGTGGAAATAGCCTCTCTGGCCAACCGCTCGGGTCAGCTCTATGGCTCGGTGGGTGCCGCCCATGTAGCCGATGCATTGGAGAAGAAAGGCATCGACATCGACCGCAAGATTATCACCATGCGCGATGTGCGCCAAATGGGTGAATACGAGGCAATCGTGCATTTCCATAAGGAAGTGGAAGTGAAGGTTCCCGTCACCGTAGTTGCAGAAAATGCTGCCGAACTCGCTGCTGAAGCAGCTGCCGAAAAAGCATTGCGCGCTGCTAAACCCGTTGCCGAAGAAACCAACGAAGAAGAGGTAACAGAAGATAATCTGGAAGCAACTGAAGAAGCTAAGGCCGAAACAGAAGCTCCCGTAGCTGAGACAGAAGCCGAAGAAGCTCCTGCTGAAGCATAACAATCATTGATAAGCTCACTGATGAGCAACATGCAATCCCGGTGATGCCTCGAAAGAGACTCATCGGGATTGTTGATAGCATCCTCCCTTTCCCTTTTCCATTACCCATGATCACACTCTCCGATTTAAGCGTATTCTTTGGCAACACCGAACTGTTCAGTCAAGTGTCGTTTACCATTGCCGAGCGCGACCGTATTGCCCTCGTAGGGCGTAATGGGGCAGGCAAGTCGACGCTGCTGAAGCTCATCGCCAAGCAGATGTCGCCCACCGGCGGCACCATCGTGACAAGCGAGGGCACCACTGTAGGCTACCTGCCACAGGTGATGAACGTCGCCGATGACACTACGCTGCTGGCTGAGGTGCATAAGGCCTTTGCCGCCGTGCAACAAATGCACGATCAACTGCGTCGTATGGAAGAACAGTTGGCGCAGCGCACCGATTACGACAGCGAGGCTTATATGCAACTGTTGGAACGCTACACAATTCTCAACGACCGCTACACGCTGCTGGCGACCGACAACCATACAGCAGAAGCAGAACGAACACTCACGGGACTGGGATTCCGACGCGACGACTTCCCACGACCTACAAGCGAATTCTCAGGAGGATGGCGCATGCGCATAGAAATGGCCAAACTGCTGCTGCAAAGTCCGGATGTGCTACTACTCGACGAGCCCACCAACCATCTCGACATACAAAGCATCATGTGGCTCGAGAAGTTTATTGCTCAAAAAGCTGGCAGCGTGGTGATAGTGAGCCACGACCGTACATTCCTCAACAATACCACAAACCGCACTATAGAACTGGCCTGCCACCGCATGACCGACTATCGTGTGCGCTACAGCGACTACGTACTGCTGCGTGCAGAGCGGCGCGAACAGCAGCAGAGAGCCTATGCCAACCAGCAGAAGGAAATACAGGAGGCACAGCAGTTTATCAACAGGTTTCGTTACAAACCTTCGAAGGCCGTGCAGGTGCAGCAGAAGATAAAGCAACTGGAAAAGATAGTACCCATAGAGATTGACGAGGTAGATACCTCCGCCTTGCGACTGAAGTTTCCTCCCTGTCAGAGAAGCGGAGATTTTCCAGTAATATGCAATGATGTGAGCAAAACGTTTGTTGTCGATGAGTTACCAACCAGTACCAACACCATACCTACACGACGCACTCACCACGTGTTCGACCATGTCAACCTTGCTCTGCACCGTGGCGAGAAGGTGGCCTTCGTGGGGCGCAACGGTGAAGGAAAAACCACCCTCGTGCGCTGCATTATGAACGAGATAGAATACGACGGCGAACTGAAGGTGGGGCACAATGTGCAGATAGGCTACTTCGCACAAAACGAAGCACAACAACTCGACCCGACGCTCTCCGTATTCGACACCATCGACCATGTAGCTACGGGCGATGTCAGACTTAAGATACGCGATATGCTTGGAGCATTCATGTTTGGCGGCGAAGCGTCGGACAAACTTGTCAGAGTGCTCAGCGGCGGCGAACGAAGTAGACTGGCCATGCTACGCCTTCTGCTCCGACCCGTCAACCTGTTGATACTTGACGAACCTACCAACCATCTTGACATGCATTCCAAAGATGTGCTCAAAGAGGCCATACGCTCCTTCGACGGCACTGCAATCATCGTGAGCCACGACCGCGACTTCCTCAACGGACTCGTGTCGAAGGTCTACGAATTTGGCAACGGACAGGTGCGCGAATACATAGGCGGTATCTACGAATGGTGCGAGCGTTTCAATCAACAGATGCAGGCCACCGACAACTCTTCTTCAGGCATTACGGGCAAAAGTGTAAGCGACAATACCCCGATTCAAACACCACCACACCAACAGTCTGCACCGCAGACTACAGAACAGGGCATGTCGTATGCACAGCGCAAAGAGTTGCAAAGACAGCGCAGCAGGGTGGAGAAGAGTATAAAGGCCGCCGAAAAGAACATAGAGCAGATGGAGACACGCCTCGCCGAACTGGATGCTCTTTTCGTTGAGCCCGACAATGCTGCTAACATGGTGTTGGTGAGCGAATACACAACCTTGAAAGCAGCACTCGACGAAGAGATGAATAAATGGGAGAAACTCAGTGAGGAATTAGAGAAAATCGCTTTATAGTCCAAATGCCATCTATCGTATTGTGAGTCCGTTACAAATCGCACACTAAAGCGAAATACTTTAACGGTAATGGTTTGCATCGCCCTATTACCAACGACGCTCTTTTTTTAGCCAAGAGGCTTGTGCGCATACAGGTAATTATCTACCTTTGCTGAAGATTTGGGCATGAAGATACATGCCACCATTGAGCATTACTGCTACCCACATTAGTTTATCACTTAACAATCAAAGAAATATGCAGACACTATTTCGCCATATCGACCAATTACTGCTTCGCCATGAGTGTGTTATCGTACCTGGAGTAGGCGGTTTTCTTACCCATGCCGCACCCTCTTTCTACGACGAAGACGAGCAAGCTTTCTATCCCCCACATCGCACCATAGGCTTCAATGCCCAACTCACCCTCAACGATGGCACTCTCGTTCACAGCTATATGGAGGCAGAGAAGTGCGACTACAAGAAGGCTTCGCGCCTGATGCAGCGCGATATTCAAGCCCTTCAAGATGCTGTGCGGACTCATGGCGAATGCTACATTGACGGCATTGGCACACTGAAGCAAAAGCCTGGCGACGGTTATACCTTCCTACCTCTGGAGGCAGGTGCACTCACGCCATCGCTCTTTGCATTGCCGCGCTTTGAGATAAAACCCCTGCCCATAGCCAACAGCAGCGAGAAGGTAATTACCATGAAGGTGTCTACCGTCAAGCGCGTGGCTTCTGTGGCCGCAGCAGCAGTAGCCTTGGTGGTGTTGGCAGTGCCCATCATCAACGGCAGCGGACGTCAAGGGGCTGCCCAGCAGCAGGCAGCCAGTCCCATGCAAGCATTCACAGCAACCGGTCAGGACAATGATGCATACATAACTACTGCCGAAACGCTGAAGAGCATACAGACCATGTTCGGAGAGCAGGAGGAAGAGCAGGCCGTACTGTCGCAAGACCATTTCACCATTGTGCTGGCGTGCGATGTGGCACCCGACAATTGCAGTGTGTATGCCGATATGATACGTCAGGAAGGCGGAATAGATGCCGCAAAACTGCGCGTATACGACGACCATATATACTATGGTGCCTATGCCACCCACGAAGCTGCTGCCGAGGCATTGCGACTCATGCAAGACAATAAGTACTTCAAAATAGGTTGGGTGAAAGAAGTAGCAGAATAACCCCGAGTATCATACCCGATATGAAGAAAGTACGATGTCCGCAATGCGGCAAACCTATTACCTTCGATGAGACACAATATAGTGAGGGGCATTCGTTAGTGTTCGAATGTCCCTCGTGTCGTAAGCGCTTTGGCGTGAAACTGCGCGCCAAGACATCTGCCAAATCATCGGAGCAGCAGGCACCCATTCAGGCAACTGAAATGCCTGTGTGCGGAGCTGTCGTAGTGATAGAAAACGTGTTCCATTATCGGCAGACGCTGTCCCTTCATCCAGGCGACAACACCATAGGGCGCTACATGAAAGGTAGTAAGACCCAGTTGGCCATTGAGACCGACGATCCGAGCATGGACATGCTCCATTGTGTGCTTCACGTGGGACGCAAAGCCGATGCAACATGGCAGTACACCCTACGCGACGGACCCAGCAATACCGGAACCTTTGTGGGCGATGTGCTGCTGGCCAAAGGCGAGCGGCGTAGGATAGAGCCCGGAACACTCTTCACTCTTGGGGCGACTACACTTATACTAAAGGGTGATGACACTGCTGAGCAATAATCTGTGGCATCAACTATCAAACAATCGTATCAGCATACACGTAATAGCATTCGTTTCCAAGACGACTTCACACTGCAAGTCGGTATATGATACCCCTGTCGTTGTATGCGTGTCTACATTAATCAATCCTCTCTCATCCCTCAATCTACGATGAATATACAGCATCTTTTTGAAGAAAAAGTCAGCCTTTCGCAAGTGCGTCGGTGGCTGGCATCGTTGTGCCTGTCTCCGTTGGGACGGCATCTGGTCGAAGAGATGCGCGTGATGACCAGCGCTAAGCAAATCAACCAGCACCTGGCATGTACTGGTGAGATGCGCCATCTGCTACAGGTCGACGACGCTATACCCGTTACAGGCTATCACGATATGACCGATGCGCTGAAGAGTTTGCGCGTGGAGGGCAGCTACCTGTCTCTTGATGCCCTTTCCCATCTGCGCAGCATGCTCACCACACTGCACCAGTCACTGACTGCTGTGCGTCAAAAAGTGGACGACAATGCCGATAGCACATGGGCTACTCCCACGCTGGCATCACTGGCTCAAAACATCAGCCTGCAGTCCCGGCTACTGGCCGTCATCGACCGCATAGTCACCCCACATGGTGATATGCGCGACGATGCTTCGCCCGAACTCATGAACCTGCGCCAGCAAATACGCCGCGAGACGCAAGGCATGTCGGGGCGTGTGCAGCGCATACTATCCACGCTGCAACAGGACGATATCGTGGATGCCGATGCCAGTGTTGTGGTGCGCGAGGGTGTGCTGCTACTGGCTGTGCCAGCCATGCATCGCAACAGGGTGGCGGGCATAGTGCATGGCGAGTCGCAAGGAGGCAACTTGGTGTATGTTGAGCCCCAGGAAGTGGTGCAAGCCAATCAGCGCCTGCGCCAGTTACAGGGCGACGAGCGCAACGAGATAGTGCGTGTACTTAAGCGTTGTGCCGACAGTATACGCCCTGAGCGCGATGCCCTGTTGCAAGGGCTGCGATGGTTGGCTATAGTAGACTACACTCGCGCCAAGGCCTTGTTGGCCGAGGCTATGCAGGCTGTCGAACCCAAGGTGAGTCAGCAATCTCTCATCGACTGGGCCGATGCCTATCATCCCCTGTTGCGCAAGCATCGCACCGAGCAAGGGCAATCGTGTGTGCCGCTCACAATTCAACTCACATCTGAGCAGCGCATGCTGGTCATCTCAGGCCCCAATGCCGGCGGCAAGTCGGTATGTCTCAAGACGGTAGGCCTGCTGCAGTGCATGGTGCAATGCGGATTGTCGGTGCCCATGAGTGCCGCTTCCAAGGTGGGCGTGTTCCAGAAAATGATGATCGACATAGGCGACGACCAGAGCATTGACGACGAGCTGAGCACCTACTCCAGTCACCTGCGCCATCTGAAACGCATGATGCAGGATGGCGATGCCCGCACGCTGCTGCTCATCGACGAGTTGGGAGGAGGCACTGAACCCACGGCGGGAGGTGCCATTGCCGAAGTGGTGTTGGAACAGTTGCTCCAAAAACGTTGTCTCACAGTAGTGACCACTCACTATCAGAACCTCAAGCTCTTTGCCTCTACCCATGAAGGAGTGCAGAATGGTGCCATGCTCTACGATGATGCCAACATGCAGCCCATGTACCAGTTGGTACAGGGGCAGGCCGGCAGCTCGTTTGCTCTCGACATAGCGCGTCGTGTAGGGTTCCCGCCATCGCTTATCGATGAGGTGAAGGAGCATGTGGGCGAGCAGTACGTTAAGCAGGAGCGCTTTCTGCACGATGTGTATCGCGACCGTCGCTATTGGAGCAGCAAGCGCAAGAGCATAGCACAGTTGGAGAAGCAGTTGCAGGAGCGCATAGAGAAATACACCCTGAAGCGACAGCGGCTTATCGACGAGCGCGACAACATCTTGCGTCAGGCGCGCCTGCAGGCCGAGCAACTGATGGCTGACAGCAACAAACTCATTGAGTCGACCATACGCAGCATCCGCGAGTCGGGTGCCGATAAGGAATCCACCAAGGCGGCTCGCCAACAGATGAAGGAGCGCCAACAGCAGCTGCTCAACGCACCGATTGGTGATACGGAGTCAGCCCAGCATGCAACGGCACGTCGGAAGAAAGGAAAGACCAAAGTAGTGCCGGGCAATGCGGAAGCCCATAGTGGTGCTCTGCGCGTGGGCGCAGCAGTGAAGATAAAGGGAATGGGAGGAATAGGCATCGTCGAAGAGCTCGACGAGCGCACTGCAGTGGTGGTCACTGGCAACGTGCGCCTGCGCATAGAACGTAAAAAGTTGGAAAGCGACTTTGAGTTGTCGCACCAGATGCCCGTCGCTCCGACGCGCCGGCAGCCAGGACTCTTTGTCGATCCGGGGTCGCTCACCACATCCACCTATTCCACATCCATCGACCTTCGCGGCCAGCGTGCCGAAGAGGCGTTGGCAGCGGTAGAGCAGTTCATCGACGAGACGGTGGTGCGCGGCATGAGCGTGGTGCGCATACTGCATGGCAAAGGCGATGGCATATTGTCGTCGGTAATACGGAAATATCTTGCCGACCGCAAGGAGGTGAAGAGTTTCCACGACGAGCATGTCGACTTCGGCGGTGCCGGTATCACCGTAGTGGAGATGGAGTAGGGGAGGAGGGGTGTTTAGAGCTGTGTGGCAACAATGTGGCTACACATCAATGACCAACCCTTCGTTGGCAAGCAAGGTGTCGGGAAAAATATCTTTTGCTTCGTTGAGTAATATGTTTTCGTCGCTATAGCGCGAGCTGTAATGTCCTATTATCAGTCGTGCTGCATTGGCCTGCCGTGCCACCTGTGCGGCTTGTCGTGCCGTGCTGTGGTGGTAGCGCAGCGCGTTGAAGCTGTTATCGTCGGCATAGGTGGCCTCGTGGTAGAGCAAGTCTACGCCTGCTATTGCCTCGTGCAGCGTGGGCATATAGGCAGTGTCAGAGCAGTAGGCGTAGGCGCGTGGCTTTCGTGCAGGCAGTGTCAGTTGCTCGTGTGTATAGACGTGACCATCGGCATCGGTCCAGCCGGCACCGTTTTTTATGTTGTTGATTTGGCTTATGGGTATCCGCAAGGCATCAATCATGTCGCGGCGTATGTGGGGCAATTGCCCCTTCTCCCTGAAGAGAAAGCCACAACATGGCACCCGATGCTGCAAGGGCAGCGTTGTCACGCTTATCCGGCGGTCTTCATAAATCACCTTCTGCGCTGTGGTGTCCATCGCATGTAACACAATATCGTAGCCAGGCTGCGGACAGTAGCAGGCCATCTCCGCCCGATAGAGCTGTTCATATTCGGCAGGAGCGTACAGATGCAGTATCTTGGTGCGTCCGAGCAGTGCCAGCGACGAAAGCAGGGGGATAAGACCCAGACAATGGTCGCCGTGCAGATGGGAGATGAACACTGCCTGCATGTGCTGGAAGCTCACCTTGCTGCGGCGCAATTGCAATTGTGTGCCCTCACCGCAGTCTATCAGATAGCTGCATGCGTCATGCTCCACCAACTGTGCCGAGGGAGCATGACGCAAGGTAGGTGTGGCGCTGCCACAGCCCAGTATGTGTACGCGGAAGGTCATTGCCGGAGATGTTGCCTGGATGTCGGCTACAGGCGTTTATAGGTGAAGATGCCCGAGTTGTTTTCCAGATAGAGAGAGTCGGGGCCCAGCTGCAGAATGCTGAATGTGTCGTTGGAGAGTATCAGCTGTCCGTTCCATATCCGCCAGGATGTGTATGGATTGCTTTCTGCTTCCACCGACGACTCCACCACGCCGTCGTCTTTTATCTCAAAGTTTTTGTCGAGACTTATCCATCTGCCGCGCAGCGAGTTGATGTTGATCACCTTTTGCGCCACGAGCTGTCCGTCGACGCTGTGTGCTATCACGGCCAGTTTGTCGCCTGGGTAGATGCCGCCCTGCACATCGGCTACGGTGTCTACATCTTCGAGCAGGAAGAAGAGTGTGTCGCCTTTTTCGTCGATCATGCTGAATGTGCTCATGCCCCCTTCCAGACAATTGCCGTATAGGGTGGTGTCTGTGCGTTGTGTGAGGCTGTCACTGGAAGAGGCGCTGTTGTCGGTGGTATTCTTCTTACCGCAGCAGGCAAAGGTCAGTACCATCAAGGCTACGAGGGGGAGTAAGATAGTGTGTTTCATGATGGGGGAGTAGTTAGGGGGTATCGTTTTGTTGTTGTTTGGCTTCGTTCCACAGTTGGTCCATCTCTTCCAGGGTCAGCTCGTTGAGTTGTCGTCCCTGCTGGTGTGCCTGTTGTTCTATGTAGTTGAAGCGTCGGATAAATTTCTTATTGGTTGTGTCCAGTGCATTGTCGGGGTTGATGTGGTAGTGTCGTGCGGCGTTGATGATGCTGAAGAGCACATCGCCCATTTCTTCTGTGGCGTGCGGGTTGTTGTCGTCGTTGAGCGCGTCGCGCAGTTCGTCAATCTCTTCGTGCACCTTTTTCCACACGTCGTCGCGTTGCTGCCAGTCGAAACCGTAGTTTGCCACCTTGTCCTGTATGCGATATGCTTTGATGAGCGAGGGCAATGCCTTCGGTACGCCTGCCAGCACGCTGTGGTTGCCGTCTTTCTCTTTCAGTTTTATCTGTTCCCAGTTGTGCAGCACCTCTTCTGCCGTGGTGGCCTTAGCGGCAGGTGATTCGGCTGGTGGATAAATGTGCGGATGGCGGAAGATGAGCTTGTCGGCCTCGGCATGGCACACGTCTGCAATGTCGAAGTCGCCCGTCTCGCTGCCTATGCGCGCATAGAACATCACGTGCATCAGCACATCGCCGAGCTCCTTGCATATATTGTGTGCATCGTTGGCGGTGAGCGCATCGCTCAGCTCATATACTTCTTCTATCGTGTTGGTGCGCAGGCTGGCGTTGGTCTGCTTACGGTCCCATGGACATTCGCTGCGCAGGCGGTCGAGCACATCGAGCAACCTGCCAAAGGCTTCCAATTTTTCTTCTCTGCTATGCATAAGTGTGAATGGGTATGTCTACCTTTGCAAAGGTACCATTATTTGTGAAAACAAAAATAAATAGCCACTTCTAATTAGCAAAATACCAAATACTGCTTATATTTGCACACGTAGTTATCATTTATGACTGTTCCCGACCTCCATATCGCCGTCCTGCAGATGGACATTGCATGGCAGTCGCCGCAGCACAACATGCAGTGCGTGGCGCAATGGCTCGCCCGTCACCACGATGCCGATGTGTGCCTCTTGCCTGAGATGTGGACCACGGGGTTTGTGGTCGATCCTGCCGGTCAGGCCGATGCCACGGGCGAGGCCTTGCGCTGCATGCAGGCATGGGCAGCGCAATACCGGATGGCGCTATGCGGCACGGTGGCGACGCAGTTGCCCGCCGAGAGCAACGAAGCGAAGCCTCCGAGATATGTCAACCGCATGTATTTCGTCACACCGCAGGGCGACGTGACTATCTACGACAAGCGCCACCTCTTCAGCATGGGAGGCGAAAACCGACACTACACCGCCGGATCACAGCGTGTGGTGGCCACCTGTTGCGGCATGCGCTTTCTGCTGCTCACCTGCTACGACCTGCGCTTCCCGGTGTGGATACGCAACCGCGGCGACTACGATGCCCTGCTCATTGCTGCCAACTGGCCTCAGGCGCGCCGGCGCGTGTGGGATGTGCTGCTACAGGCCCGCGCACTTGAAAACCAATGCTATGTGGTGGCAGCCAACCGCGTGGGCGACGACCCCACAGCACACTACAACGGAGGAAGCTGCATCATCGACCCCAAGGGAAAAATGCTCGCAGCTGCCGACGACGACATGCAACAATGCATCGCAGCAACGCTGAGCAGAGAACGCCAAAGCGCATTCACCGACAAGTTCAACACGCTGGCAGATGCCGATAGCTTCAATATTATTAGCTGACAACAATCAAAACAATCTTCATCATACAACCATCCTCTAATATGGCAAAGACAAAACGCACCCTCACGCTGAAGACCTTGACCAAAGGCAATGTATGGGAACTGGCCGAGAACGACGTCATACGTCTGTGGCAGGCAGGACTGAAGGACCCGGAGTTTCGCGAAAACGAAGCCCACTATCGCAACATCATCACCACAGCCTTCGAACTCGACAAAGTGATGACCGGAGTGCCCGGAGTGGTCAAGAAGTTTAAGGACAGAGGCTTCAAGATAGGGCAGTCGTGGATAGACGAGACGCGCAAGTATAAGCTGGGTGTGAAGAAGCGCCCCATTGTGCGTGTGTCCGACCTCACCTACCAGAACATACGCCACATCACCGCAGCCAAACTGCTCGAGGTGATCGACCGCAACTTCGGCGGCGGATGGGAGAGCCTGTCGCAAAGCATCAAAGACATCATACTCACCAACTTCTTCATCAGTACCACCACACTGCCCAAGGAGCGCCTCAAGAAGGCGGGAGGTATGTACGAGAAGATGGTGAAAGACCACTATGCCGTGCTCGAGATAGAAAAGGGCGCATGGGTGGAAGCCATCTTTGCCAAAGCCAAACCTGTGATAGAGAAGGGCGAAATGCCTGAAGAGCCCGAACCCAAACCCATGGACGACACGGAAGAGGAACTCGTGCCCGAAAACGACTATACCGACACCGAGGAAGACGACGAGTACGACGACGAGCGCCTCACCGAAGAGAGCTACCGCACCACCATCGAGACTTCGGAAGAAGACCTCTCGCTGGCCGACCAGGTGGCCGACGAATACGATGTCGACGACGAATAAAGCGTCTTTGCATATCGCTCCTCACCACAACAGCCACCATCAGCGTCACCCTCATGATTTCCTTCACCTGCGACTACAACGAGGGCGCTCATCCGCTCATACTCCAGCGCCTGACCGGCACCAACATGCAGCAAGAGCCCGGCTATGGCGACGACAGTTTCTGCCTGTCGGCGCGTCGGCGCATTCGGCAGGCCACGCAATGCCCCGACGCCGATGTGCACTTCCTCGTGGGCGGCACGCAGACCAATGCCACCATCCTCGATGCCATCGTGCCACACTATGCCGCGGTGATAAGCGTGGAGAGCGGGCACATCGCAGTGCACGAGTCGGGAGCCATAGAGCACAGCGGGCATAAGGTCGTCACCCTGCCCGCAGAAGAGGGAAAACTCATGCCTCAGGTGCTACGCAACTACCTGCAACAGTTTTTTGCCGACCCCACATGGCCCCACATGGCCCACCCCAAGGCGGTATACATCTCCTTCCCCACCGAATACGGCACCATCTACAGCAAGGCCGAACTCACAGCACTCTATGCCATCTGCCGGGAATACCATCTCAAGCTCTTCGTCGACGGCGCACGTCTGGGCTATGGCCTGGCGAGCCCCGATGCCGATGTGAGCCTGCCCGAGTTGGCACAGCTGTGCGATGTGTTCTATATCGGCGGCACAAAGATTGGTGCCCTCTGTGGCGAGGCAGTGGTGTTTCCCAAAGGCGACGCGCCCGACAACCTCTTCACCATCATGAAGCAGCACGGCGCCGTGATGGCCAAAGGGCGCCTGCTGGGACTGCAGTTCGACACCCTCTTCACCGACGACCTCTACCTGCGCATCAGCGCGCATGCCATAGCTATGGCGCAACAGCTGCAAAGCCTCTTTTGGCAGCACGACATACCATTCTATATCACTTCGCCCACCAATCAGCAGTTTCCCATTCTCACCGCAGCACAGGTGCAGCAGCTGCAAGGGCAAGTAGAGTTTGAAGTATGGCAGCCGCTGCCCGACGGCCGCTTTGTCACACGCTTTGCCACCTCATGGGCAACACCGCAGGCACACATCGACCAGCTGCGTGAGTGCCTCGAGGCATGATACCGCGGCTGGAAGTGATACCTGTGTATGCGTATACATTAACCCACCAACTATCCCATATCTATGAAAGAAAAAGTATTGACCGCCATGCGTGAGGCTGGCAAGCCTGTATCGGCAGGCGATGTGACAAAGGCTCTCGGTGCCGACCGTAAGGAAGTAGACAAGGCCTTCGCCGAACTGAAGAAGGAAGGCGCCATCGTGTCGCCCGTGCGCTGCAAGTGGGAACCGGCGAAATAAGCTGACAACACCCAGCGCACACGCTGCTATGCAGAGAGAAGGGCTACATCAGCTTGTGGCTTACCGACATCGCCCTTGCATAAAGAGGAAAACAGCAATAGCCCCTAAGCCTTCGTTACTGATAACGCCGGCAAAAGTGCCGGACGGGTGAACAAGGCAAGAAGGCGAATAGAAAAAAGCGGACTGCTCATCAGTGGAGCGGTCCGCTTTGTGGTTTGGTTGTTCTGTAAATGACCGTTTCGGTGAATGGGTTGAGTGAGTATTTTGCAAGTATTGTCCAATCGCATTGCAAGTATTGCCCAATCGCATTGCAAGTGTTGCCCGATTGCATCGCAAGTATTGCCCGATTGCATTGCAACTATTGCCCGATTGCATTGCAAGTATTGCCCGATTGCATTGCAAGTATTGCCCGATTGCATCGCAAGTATTGCCCAATCGCATTGCAAGTATTGCCCGATTGCATTGCAAGTATTGCCCGATAGCATCGCAAGTGTTGCCCGATAGCATCGCAAGTATTGCCCGATTGCATCGCAAGTATTGCCCGATTGCATTGCAAGTGTTGCCCGATTGCACTCCAAGTAGGGCTCAATAGCATCGCGATTGGGCAACACGAGAATTTTCAGTCCTGCACCATAAGACGAAAAATGGAATAAATGTCTGAAAAAAGAGGAAGCGGACTGCCCGTCGGTGGAGCAGTCCGCTTTGTCGTTATGCTATCGGTGAGCCGTATGCTCGCCGTGAGTGGCATTACTTGTTGATAAACTTCTTGCCATTCTTTATCACTACACCCTTGTAGCTGGCGTCTACGCGCTGGCCGGCGAGGTTGTAGATAGCGGCGTTGGCATTGTCTTGCTCACAGTTGAGGTCGTTGATGCCAGTGGTGTTGCCGGTGATGGTGATAGGAGCAATCTGCACGGTAGTGTCGAAGATGTAGGCAATGCCGACAACGGTGTAGGTGTTGTCACCCACGAAGGTGGTGAAGTCGTTGAACTCGGCAATCTTGAAAGTGTTGTAGGGCACTACGGAACCAGAAGTGTCACCCACTTTGACGGTGCCATTGTCGTCGAAGAACCGTACGTTGTTGAGCTGTACGAGGTCGCAGAGGTTGCCTCCGACAAAGTCGGGAGTCACTACCTTCGGCTGTGCTTCGCTGCCATCGGTGATGGTGAGGTTGTCGGCGTTGGTCTGGTCGCACTTCACGAGCTCGGGCAGGCCGCGGTAGGGAGCCCACTTCAGAATCACCTTGCCGTTGAGCATCTGATTCTGTTGCAGGTTGAGGCCAGTGTCGAAGAAGTCGACAGCACCCGATGCATCGCGCACGTAAACGTTCTTACCGTTGACGTATACCACCTGAGCGTTGTTGAGTGTCACCTCTACCAATTCGTTGTTGTTGAGTGACTTCACTGCGTTTAGGTTGGCAGCAGTCTTCACTTCGGCACCGCCACCGCCTTCATTGAGATAGTTGGTGGTGTTGTAGATTTCGTAGATGTTGTTGAAGGGGATGAGTATTCCTTCGATGGTGTAGTTGGCATTGGCATCGATGGTGCCGCTGGCCAGCTTCCACTTGTCGTATATCTGTATGCTGTCGGTGCCTATGTAGGCATAGGTGTCGGTGCGTGTGCCCACGGTCTTGGTGGCCAGCTTCACGTTTTCAATCTTGATGAGGTTGCACACCTGTGCTTCGCTCTTGGCGTTGGCTATGGTGACGGTCTGCGGTATGGCAGTTCCATCTGTTGCGGTGTAGTCGTTGGCGTTGGTGTTGTTGGTCTTGGCCAGTTCGGGAATCTTGCCATAGACGGCCTTCTTACCCGTGATGCTTCCGTTGAGTTTCTGGCCGGCGGTGAAGGTCAGGCCAGTGTTGTAGAAGTCGATAGCTCCGCTGGCATCCTTCACGTAGGCATCGGCACCGTTGACGTAGAGCACCTGTGCGTTGGTGAGTTTCAGCTTGGCTTCGGTGCCAGTAGCAAGTGCTTTGAAGGCTGCGATGTCGGCCACTTCCGAAATAGTTACTTCCTGCTTGGTGAAGGTCTTCTCTGCAGTGAGCTCAGCACCTTCTTCGTATGCTTTCACTGTAGTGGTCTCGGTGAGGGTGAAGGGTATAGTGTAGCGTGTGGTCGAGCTCTTAGGGTCGGAGCCATCGAGTGTGTAGTACACGTCGTTGTCGGCATTCGACGGGGTGATGGTCACTGTGGTGGATGTGGTGAACGGAGTCTGTCCGCTGATGGTGAGCTGCGGTGTAGCGCTGCCGGCCCATTCTACGATGATGGTATCAATGTAGAGAGCACCTTGGTTTGAGCGAAGACCGAAGAAGGGATAGTTGCCATCCACGTTGAGGGTCTGTTTCAGTCCGTCAGCTTTGGCAATGGAACCAATCTTTGTGCCTTGGTTGCTATTGCTACCTGTAGCATAGAGATCAGCAGCATTGGTGTAGGCATTGGTGTTGCCATAAATGTCAACTACGCGTGCATCCGTTGTCGTACTGTTGAAGACGAGGGTGATGCTCTTCACGGTGCCGCCGCTCTTGGTGGTAACGATACCTGTGTTGGAGTTGGTAGTGCGAATTTGGAAGTACTTACCATCCGATCCCGTTGCGCAATTAAGATAGTACTCAGCATCAGAAGTAGCCTTCTTGCCAGTGTACTCCTTGTACTGTGTACCTTTGTCAAGGCCGAGGCCTTCTGCGGTGAGTACGTCTTTGACCGTCTGACCAAAGGCGGTGGAACATACAAGAGCCATGAGACTCATGACAGAAAAACGTAGAATTCTTTTCATGTTTGAATGATTTGTTATGAATGATGAGGAAGAAAATTTCGCTAGTTTTGCTGCTGTGGAAGGGCACAAAGCCCGTCGCTGTTTCGCGCTGCAAATGTAGTGACTCTCCGTTGTTCGGGAAAATATTTCCAACGATTTAATCAATGCTTGCAATGGGTTTATACTCAGTACTTTATGTATTTCTATTTCATCGCTTATCTGTCAGCGGTAGGCGTATAAGGACTTCATTTAACAGTTTTATCCCCCTAGCAGGTAGATAATTGTATGTGTGAGGTGTGCTGTGAGGGCAATGGGTAAGGCGTAGGGCACGAGTGCTTTCATGCCAGTGAGCCATAGTGAATAGGCCTCGCGCCACGTGTTGATGGTGTGAATGTGGCGTGCCACCAGCGTGGTGAGCAGAATGAGTAGCAGCAGTGCCAGTGTGGGTGCTATGGCGATGCTGTGTGGTGATGCCCACCGGCCGTCGATGCCGCGCAACGGAGCATCGGATTGCAGCATGAGCAGCCACACGAGGCCAAGGCACAGCACCACCTCAATGGCTATATATATATATATGGTGTAGTGTGTAGTGCGTGGTGTGGTCTTCTTCTGTCGGATGATGTATCTGATGTTGCCTATGCTGATAGCTGCCAGCAGTGCGTAGAGCAACCATGGTGCTGTGTAGCCTACGCTGTGTGTGGCCAAATGTCGCATACTCTCGGGCGAGAGCAGAGAATGCCCTGCCCATTGTGGCATCATCACGCTGGCTATCCATGTGACGAAAGCCAGCACTGGATAGCTGAGCAGTAGTAGGCGTGTGAGAGAAGCAGGGTGCATGTCGTTACTGATGAGGTTGTGGTGGCCTGCGTTGTGAGAGTGGGTTATGCCGGGTCGGGTTGCAGGTCGTCTATGTCGAGAATGCGCAGTTCGCAAGCGCGTACGGCGAGGCGTGTAGCGTTGATGTTCATGCCGTTGTTGCCGTCGGGAAACAGTTTCTGTATCAGATCGTTCTGGCGCTTCTCAATGCTCTTCACTCCAAAGGGCATACCTTTCAGGCCGGCTATCTGCTCTTTGGTGTATCCCAGTGCGAGGTGGCGCAGGAAGCGTTCGTCGTATTCGTCGATTTCGTAGTCTATCACTGCCTCCTGTCGCATCATCATGCTGCCCACGTGGTGCTTGAAGTGGTCGACAATGCGCTCCAGTATGGGCTGGTTGAACACCAGTTGCTTGCCGTCCATCACGCTCTGCACGTCGTTGCGTGTGAGCATCTCGCCCGTCTTGAGTATGATGCCGTCGCATCCGGCATCGAGCACGTCCACCCACAGCTTCTCGTTGAGTGTCTCGCCGGTGAAGATGAGTATCTTTACTTTGGGATGTTGCTCCTTGGTGTGCCGGCATATTTCCACTCCGATGGTGGTGGAGCCGCTCAGTCCCAAGTCGAGCAGCACCAGGTCGGGCATTTGCTTCTTCAGCAGTCGCCAATAGTCTTGCTCATTGTCGGCAGTGCCGATGATTTCGGCT
Organism: Bacteroidaceae bacterium; assembly: GCA_017940185.1. Lineage (GTDB taxonomy): Bacteria > Bacteroidota > Bacteroidia > Bacteroidales > Bacteroidaceae > Prevotella. Next base: position 51,477 of record JAGAZE010000039.1, read on the forward strand.
TCGGGGATGTCGTGGCTCACAATGCCCACCGTGCCTTTCAGCTCCAGAGGCACGTCTTCTACGATAATAACTTTGAATGGGTTCATGGTTGTGTATAGTTGTGTTGTAGTTGTCGTTGTATGATTTTTGTTGGCAGTGTGACTACGATGGTTATCGTCTTGTTGTCGTGTGGCAGTGCGCGTATGCCGCATGCTCTGTGGTTGGTGCTTTCGCCGATGTCTCTCACTATCTGCCGGCAGAGCAGCAGCGGCTGATTGTTGTCTTCGTCGAAGTTGAACAGCTGTGTCAGTGGCTTGTCGCCGGCAATGTGTTGATCAACGCTGAATGCCATTTCGCTGTAGTTTTCCATTTGTGCCTGCCGTATCTGTGGTGGTGTCGGCTGTTGCTGCATGCTGTTGAGTGTGTCGACGAGCATGCTCACCATGCGCCGAGGCGATGGCAACGGAGTTGTGTCGGTCTGTTGTTGTGCCTGTGCCGCCAGCATAGAGTGCAGTGTCTTGTAGTATTCGGTCATCTCTCGTGCATCGGCGTCTTGTGCGTTGTCGGCGTCGAGCATGGTGCGTATGCGCGAGGGAAAATACATGGTTTCGTGTTTGAGAGTTGACAGTGTGTTGTCGAGCACGCTGTTGGTGATGTGCAGGCGCTGTTTCTCGTAGTCTATGCGTCGTCGTTGGTCGTTTGTCAGTGTGATGGTGTCGTTGTGTTGCTGTCTCAAGCTGTTGTCGGTGCGTAATGCGTCGGCCATGTCGGTCACCCATTGTTGCATGTCGGCGGGCAGCAGAGTGGCGTCGATGCGTTGCAGCCGGCGCAGTTTCTCATCGTCGCTCATGGTGCTCTGCAGACAGGTCATCAGGTCGGCAAAGAGCTGTTGTTGCCTTTCTTCTCTGCGGTGGGGACGGTAGAGGCGCAGCCAAGCCAGGAACAGCACACCCACAAGCATGGCGAGCAGTGCTATGATGCTGCTGTTTTTCTTGCCCACATTGTGTTGTAGTTCCTTGATGTTGTTGAGCAGCAGGTTGTCGGCAGTCAGTTCCTTATATAGTGATGTGTACACTCGGTTGTTGTAGTAGTATGTCTGCCAGTCGTGGAGTGCCAGTGCCGCCACCGCCGCTTCGTTGCGTGCGTCGAGCATGATGTCGTAGGGGGCGCTGATATTGTGATGCAGCCATTCCACTTCGGGTGGTATGGTGGCCAGTGCATCGTTGGTCAGCAGTGTGTCGAGGCCTTTCGGCAAGTGTTGGCGGTAGTCCTTGTTGATACAGCTGAGCGCTTGCTGAGTGCAGCGCAGTGCCTCTTCGTAGTGTGCGTTGATGTTGGCAAAGTAGGCGCTGTCGGCCCATTGCGCTGCAGTGTGTGGATGCGTGGTGTGTTGGCGTGCCAGTGTCGTGGCAGGCATGAGCATGAGCAGGGCAATGCTGAGTCGGCGCACGATGCCGCGCGGCAAGCGGAAGTGGAATCTGCTGCCTTGTCCCTCGCTGCTCTCGCAGCCTATTTCGCATACCGAGAACACGGGTGACATCTTTCGGTATTTCTCTATGATGCCGCGGCAGTTGAGCAATCCGAAGCCATGGTGCTTGGCGCTTGCCGGTGTGGAGGTGTTGAGTGTGGCATGCAGCTTGAAAAGGTTGGCACACTGCTCGGCAGTCATGCCCTTGCCGCTGTCACTGATGCTCACCTCCACCCACCGTTCGCCTTCGCTGGTGCCGATGTCGATGTGTCCGCCCTGAGGCGTGAAGCGCCGGGCGTTGTCGGCGATGGTGTTGATCATGAAGAGCGTGAGCGTAGGGTCGCCTTTCACCCACAGGTCGGTAGGCGCAATGTTGAGGGTGATGCCCTTTTGTGTGAAGCTCGTCTTGTTGTGTGCCACGATGTCGAGCAGGCGTTGTAGCGGGAAACTCTCAATGTGTAGGTTGAGAGAACCCTGCTGCATCTGTATCCACTGCGTGAGGCTGCGGTTGTAGTCTTCTATCTTCAGTGTCAGCTCGTGAATATATTGTCGTTGTTCTGTTGTGAGCGATCCTTGTCCCCGCTGGTGTTCCACCAATATGCGATCAATGAGCGGTGTGATGCTGTTGACGATGGCCAGTTTGGCTCGCTGCTCCATGTACTTCGTCTGATGCGCTTGCAGTACCAGCTCGTCGCTTTGCAGCAGCTCGTCGGCAGTCTGCTGTTCTTCTTTCCATGTGCGATGCTGTTGTTCCAGTCGGTGTGTCCATTCCTCCAAGGGCTGTCGCAGTGCTCTGAGTCGTGTCTCGTGATTGTTGCGGCGTCGCTGGCGGTAGGCCATCAACATGCCTGCGAGCAGCGATAGCAGTAGCAGTGTGCCGAGGATGGCAATAATCACAGTGCGCTGCCTGTCGCTATGGGCCAACTGCTCGGCTATCGACTCTTGCGCCTTGTCTTGCTGTGTGTGACCTATGAGGTCGAGATACATGTTGCGGTAGCGGTCGCTCTCTGCCTTATCGTTGAGCGCAGCATTCACTATCGACAGCTGTTCACTTATTGATGCCACCAGGTCGGGTGCCTGCATGATGAACGTGTCGGCATCGAGTGCGTCGTGCAACAAGGTGAGGGCATGCAGATAGTCGCCTATCTGCTGATAGCAGCGTGCCAGAGTGCGATAGGCACCCGCCATCTGGTATACATCGCCATAGCCGGCGAAGAAGTCGAGTGCGTTGCTGGCCAACTGCCCTGCCAGCAGACTGTCGGGCACATCTGTGGCGTGAAACATGACTAACGTGGTGCGGTTGTTGTTGAGCAGTGTGTCGCGCATGGCAGGTGAGAGCAGGTGCTCGCTGATGGCTTGCAGGGCATTGGCCTGCCAGTAAGGGTAGTTGCGGTGGGTGGCTATCTGGTAGCAGCGCGTGAGTAGTTGCCATTCCTGCTGTGCTATCTGCTCTGCCGTGCCTTCGGTGATGCACCCGCCGGCACCGTAGTTATAGAGATAGGCCAGATATTGGGCTGTGTCGGTCTGCAATTGTGGCAGTGTCTGCATGTGGGAAAGGGCTTCCACCGACTGCTGCTGCAGCCCCATGTAATAGTAGTAGGTAGACAGCACGATGTAGTATTCGCTCTCGGCATATATCAGCCGCTGCTGCTGGCGGAGTGAGAGGGCGTTGCTCTCTTCGTGTATGCGGCGCAGATGCTGTTCGGCCCGCTCGCGGTGGTCGTAGAAGTGCTTGTTCTCCGAGCACCGCTGGCACAGTCGCATCAGCTGCACGTCAGCTACGAGGCGCTCTATATGGTCGCCAGTGATGCAGGAAACGCTATCGAGCAATCGGCGGGCCTCAGTGTAGTTCATCCTTGCCAGGGCCACGAATGCCATGTGGTTGATGGCCTCTGCGCGATCGGTGGCAGTGGCATCGCCTTGCTCGAGTGCCTGCCGCGCATACCACAGCGTGCTGTCGAGGTTGCGGTAGTGGTAGTCGTAGGCTGTGCGGTTGAACCTCTCGGCTGTCGAAGGAGTATCCGAAGTGCACCCGGTGATGAGCATCAACAACCCCATCGCCATGGCGAAAAGACCACAGCGTAGCAGGGTAGGGGAGTCGATATGTCGCGGTGTGGAGTGCATAAGGGGTGCGGGGGAGGTTATGAGGTGGAAGTGTGGTTTGTGAGGGCTTCCCACAAGCTATCGTGAGGCGTACGGGCGACAATATCAATAGGCTGTTTGGATACGGGATGCACAAAACATATCCGTCTCGCAATGAGCGCAATGCCGCCATCGGGATTCGAGCGTGGCGCGCCATATTTCAGGTCGCCCTTGATGGGAAGCCCAACCTTGGCCAGTTGGCAGCGTATCTGGTGGTGACGTCCAGTGTGCAGTGTCACCTGCAGCAAGGCATAGCGGTCGGTATGGTTTAGCATCTGGTAGTCGAGGCGAGCCTCCTTGCTGTTGGGCACTTCGTGTTCGTAGGCGCGACTGATATTTTTCTGTTCGTTGCGTGTAAGCCAGTGATGCAGGCTCACCATGGTGCCATCAGTGAGTATGTGTTGCCGATAGGGAACGATGGCCCAATAGGTTTTCTGCACCTCACCCTTACGAAACAACTCATTCATCCGTGTAAGGGCCTTGCTTGTGCGGGCAAACACCACCAATCCGCTCACAGGACGATCCAGACGATGCACCACGCCAAGAAAAACGTTGCCAGGCTTGGAGAACTTCTCCTTCAAGTAGCGCTTCAGTACCTCCACCATAGGTTCGTCGCCTGTCTTGTCGCCCTGCACAATCTCGCCACAAAGCTTGTGAACTATCAGCAGGTGATTGTCTTCATACAATATGTCCATATCACTGCAAAGGTAATCAATATTTTGGAAATCACGGACAAGGAGTTCTGAAAAATGGGAGGGAAAAGTTGACTAGCGGTTGGTCTTGTCTGTAGACGATTGGGAAACACAAAGTGCACGACATCTCATCCCCTGCGTTAAGAAGACAGGGAGAATAGTTCTTCGTCATGCTTAAGAGTCGACACCATTGTCAATAATCCATTATCATTTTCACTTTCACTTCTTCCACAGGCATTGCGTGATGTCTTCGAAGTTGCCGTCGGATGTCTGCTTGTATAGGTGCTGATTGGTAGTTGGCGAGGTGAGGGGACCAAGATGCTTGATGTAAGGTCCTAACTTAATATAGTGGAAGAGTGTCTTTTCGAAGTTGCGTGGCATTCGGATGCGTCCGCTGTACCATGCCCGGCGCAGAGCGGGGTGTGCCTGTCTGAGGTGTCGCGCCAGGGCGGCAACAGCCATTGGGTCGGCATCGCCGCCCATGAAAGCCACACACGTGATGTCGGCCTCCACCTTTTTCACCAGCGCATCGAGACTGTCGGGCATGAGCGGGGTGCCTATGTCTTCCCATAGGTAGGCACTGTGGCAGCCAGGGCAGCGGCAGGGGCAATTGGAAAGGTTGATGGCTAGCGTGGTCTCGTCGGGAATTTCGGAGAAGACAATGCCTGTATTGACATATTTCAGCATGGGAGGAATCGCGTTGTCAATAGTTGTTTTGGGGGAGTGATGATGATGGTTGTCGTTAAATTGTGCGACTTTCGTACGAGCAGCCAGCGTCAACTTAGGACAGTTCGCAAAGGTAGGAAGAAATCCATAATCGATACACACAAAGAGCAGATAAAAGTAGATATGCAAAAACCTTACTCAATGTTTGGGCTGCGCGAGAATGTATTGTATCTTTGCATGGCGATATTTATCGCGCAACACACCTATAGCCTAAGACTGACATATTCAACAATACACACAAATAAAACAATCTATTATGAACAACGCCAACCTACAACCTTCCTGCGTGTTTGAGCAGTTTGCTCGCATCAACCAAATTCCTCGCCCCTCCAAGCACGAAGAGCAGATGATAGCTTTCCTCAAAGCTTTTGGAGCTGAACGTAATCTGGAAACTATCGTTGACGAGACGGGCAACGTGCTCATACGTAAACCAGCTACACCAGGATACGAAAACTGTAAGACCATCATCCTGCAAAGTCACATGGACATGGTATGCGAAAAACTCGTTGACCTCGATTTTGACTTTCACCACGACCCCATACAGACAGAGGTGGACGGCGAATGGCTCAAGGCAAAGGGCACTACGCTAGGTGCCGACGACGGAATAGGATGCGCCATCGAACTCGCCATACTCGACAGCAACGATATAGAGCACGGACCTATTGAGTGTGTGTTCACCGTTGACGAAGAAACAGGACTCACCGGTGCTGAAGGAATGAAACCCGGTTTCATGACAGGTGACTGGCTTATCAATCTCGATAGCGAAGATGAGGGACAAATCTTCGTGAGCTGCGCAGGAGGCATGACCACCGATGCCGTGTTCCCCTTCACCAAAGAGCAACCTGCAGAGGGACATTTCTTCTTCAAAATCAGTCTGAAAGGTCTTGTGGGCGGACACTCCGGCGACGATATCAACAAGAAGCGCGCCAACGCCATCAAGGTACTTACCCGCTTCCTCTATAAGATGCAGGAGCAGACGGGCGACCTGCGCCTGGCATGCTTCAACGCAGGCAAACTGCACAATGCCATACCACGCGACGGCATCGCTATCTTCTCTGTGCCACAAGCCGAGAAAGAAAATGTGCGCGCCGCATGGAATATTTTTGCCGAACAGGTGAAAGAAGAATTCCACGTAACCGAACACAACATGCAATTTGAAATGGAAAGCGCCGAAGCACAACCCGTCATGGCAAAAGAGACATCGGAGCGCATCATCCGTGCCCTGCAGGCCGCCGACAACGGTATCTTTGCCATGTGTCAGGACGAGGCCATCGCATGGCTCGTAGAGACTTCCAACAATGTGGCCAGCGTGACAACCAACGACGACAACGTGAAAATAGTGGCCAGCCAACGCTCCAACGTGATGAGTAACCTTGAAAACCAAGCTGCCACTATCAAGGCGGTGTTCCAACTCGCGGGGGCACAGGTGAAGCAGAAAGATCCATATCCCGCATGGAAGATGAATCCCGACAGCAAACTTACACAGCTCGTCGTCGACACCTACAAAGCACTCTTCAATAAGGAACCGCGAGTGCTGGGCATACATGCAGGACTGGAATGCGGACTGTTCTCCGAGCGCTATCCCAACATCGACATGGTAAGCTTCGGACCGACGCTGCGCGGTGTACACTCACCTGACGAGAAGTTGCATATCCCCACCGTACAAATGGTATGGGATCATCTGCTCGCCATACTCAAGCAGACTCCTGCAAAGTGATAGGTAGTGCTCCGTCGCTATGACGGCACACCCTAATTGCAGAATAATAACGAAGATAATGACAGGAAATCGTCAAGGGTTTCCTGTCTTTTCTTGTATGTATTCCACTCAAAGTGTCCTAACACCGATTTGGGTTTAATATACTGGGCATGGCTTGCGCTAAAAAACATCAATGAAAAAGAAAGGGGATTGTACAAAAGCGTTACCTTTGCGAATTGAATATGTGAATCGCCTCACCACCTTTCGTGCAAACGGGGGCAATGCAGGGACACAAAATCTGTCAGGATGCAAACCCAACACTCTTAAATCAATACAACAATGAACATACCTATTGTCTTCTATCTCATTCCGATAGCCTCGGTATGCGCCTTGATTATGGCATGGTATTTCTTCAGGCAGATGATGTCTGCCGATGAAGGTTCGCCGCGAATGCGCGAAATAGCCCTTTATGTGCGCAAAGGCGCCATGGCCTACCTCAGACAACAGTACCGCGTGGTGCTTATCGTCTTTGTAGTTCTGGCACTGGTGTTTGCCTTCATGGCCTATGTGCTCAAGGCACAGAACCCTTGGGTTCCCTTCGCATTCCTCACTGGAGGATTCTTCTCCGGGCTGGCAGGATTCTTTGGCATGAAGACCGCCACCTACGCCTCGGCGCGCACAGCTAATGCGGCGCGCAAGAGTCTGGACGGCGGACTGAAGATAGCCTTCCGTTCGGGCGCCGTGATGGGACTCACCGTCGTGGGACTCGGATTGCTCGACATTGCCGTGTGGTTTCTCGTACTCAGCTGTTTCTATCACGGAGATAAGATGTCGCTTATCACTATTACCACTACGATGCTCACCTTTGGCATGGGTGCCTCCACACAAGCGCTCTTTGCACGAGTGGGAGGAGGCATCTACACCAAGGCCGCCGACGTGGGCGCTGACATTGTGGGAAAGGTGGAAGCCGATATCCCTGAAGACGACCCGCGCAACCCAGCAACCATTGCCGACAACGTAGGCGACAACGTAGGCGACGTGGCAGGCATGGGGGCCGACCTGTACGAAAGCTATTGCGGAAGCATACTCTCTACGGCAGCCCTTGGTGCTACCGCCTTCGCCCTCGGCAGTGCCGACATGCAACTCAGAGCCGTCATAGCACCAATGCTCATTGCCGCTGTCGGAGTGTTTCTTTCCCTGTTGGGCATCTACCTGGTGCGCACGAAGGAAGGTGCCACTATGCGCGACCTGCTGGGATCACTTAGCCGAGGAACCAATGTGGCAGCAGTACTCATAGCAATAGCATCGGCAGCAATACTCTATTTGCTCAAGATAGACAACTGGTTGGGACTCACAGGCTCGGTAGTAAGTGGACTATTGGCGGGTGTCATCATCGGAAAAGCTACCGAATACTACACCTCCCACAGTTATCGACCCACGCAGAAGATCTCGGAAGCAGGACAGACGGGAGCTGCTACAGTAATAATAAAGGGCATCGGCACTGGAATGATTTCCACCTGCATCCCTGTGGTGACCATCAGCGTGGCTATCTTGCTGAGCTATATGTGTGCCAATGGTTTCAACCTCACCATGAGCGCGCAGAGCATCTCGTTCGGTCTTTACGGCATTGGCATCGCTGCTGTGGGCATGCTCTCCACCCTGGGCATTACTTTGGCCACCGATGCCTACGGCCCCATTGCCGACAACGCAGGTGGCAATGCTGAAATGAGCGAGCTGGGAGAAGAAGTTCGCCACCGCACCGATGCCCTCGATGCCCTAGGCAATACCACGGCAGCCACGGGCAAAGGCTTTGCTATCGGCTCGGCGGCACTCACGGCCCTGGCACTGCTCGCATCATATATAGAAGAGGTGAAGATAGCCATGCATCAAGCAGTAGAGACAGGCAAAGAATTTATCAACCCCATCACCCATACGGTGTTCAACCCGCAGGATGCCGACATTCCGGCCTTCATGGAGTTCTTCCAAGTCAATCTGATGAATCCTAAAGTACTCATCGGTGCTTTCATCGGTGCCATGGCAGCATTCCTGTTTTGTGGTATGACCATGGAAGCCGTGGGACGCGCCGCACAAAAGATGGTGATGGAGGTGCGTCGTCAGTTCCGTGAGATTAAAGGAATACTTGAAGGAAAGGCCACGCCCGACTACGGACGCTGCGTGGAAATATCCACCAAGGCGGCACAACATGAGATGATACTACCTTCGGTATTGGCCATTGTCATCCCCATCGTTGTGGGGTGTGTGCTTGGTGTGGCAGGCGTACTCGGACTGCTCACCGGCGGCCTGGCCTGCGGATTCACCCTTGCCGTATTCATGGCGAATGCCGGCGGAGCGTGGGACAATGCAAAGAAGAATATAGAAGAAGGACAGTTTGGCGGCAAAGGCTCGTTTGCACACAAGGCATGCATCGTGGGCGATACCGTGGGCGACCCCTTCAAGGACACAAGCGGGCCATCGCTCAATATACTCATCAAACTCATGTCGATGGTGTCGATAGTAATGGCGGGACTCACCGTCCTCTTCATGTAAAACTTTATAGGAACCTTTAATCAAATTGTAAAACAAATATTTGCATAGTCGTGCGAAAGGCAATACCTTTGCCCTGTTCATTACTATGCCATGACCGACCAGGAACGACAACTGACAGAATTCACCTCAATCTTCCACATGCTGGGCATGCAGTTGAGGACGTTGCGCACCGACAATGCGCGACTGCACGACGAGATGCAACGCCTGGAAGAAAAAGTGAGCCAACTCAATCAGCAACTCGCACAGAAACAAAGCGAGTACGACATGCTGAAAATGGCTAAGATGGTGGAAATAACCGATGGCGACTTGGCACATGCAAGAACAAAAGTGAGCAAACTGATACGCGAAGTCAACAAATGTATCAACCTGCTCAGCGACCAATAGCACACGCACGACAGTCGCATCACACCAACACTACACAACCTACCCAGTGAGCCAAAATCAGAAATTCTCCATACGACTCCATGTCTACGACACCGAGATGGTGGTGAACATTCAGCGCGAAGACGAAGAGTATTACCGCAAGGCCGCGTTGCGTATCACCGACACCGTCAACCGCTATGCCTTGAAATTTCAGGATAAAAGAAAAGAAAAGGAAATACTCTACATGGCGCTGATAGACATAGCACTGCAATTGGAATTTCAAGAAAAGCGCAATGACACTGCGCCATATACCGACATCATCGTTAAGCTCACTGAGGAAATGAAAGAAATGCTTAACAATGATAAACAATAACACATGGACATGATAACAATCGTCATTGGCGTTGCCTGTCTCATAATAGGTGCCGCCGCAGGCTACATGATATTGAAGAACGTAGCCAACGGAGTATACAACAAGCGCTTGGAGGCAGCCGACAAGGAGGCCGAAGTAATCAAGCAAAACAAACTGCTTGAGGTGAAAGAGAAAATGCTCAACAAGAAGGCTGAGCTCGAACGCGAAGCACAACAGCGCAATCAGAAACTGCAACAGAACGAAAACCGACTGAAGCAACGCGAGCAGACTCTCAACCAGAAACAAGAAGAACTCAATCGCCAACGCCTGAGCGTGGAGAACGAACAAAACAGACTGGAAAAGGAAAACCACTACATAGAAGCAAAGAAGACCGAACTCGACAAGCTGCAACAGCGTCAACGCGAAACGCTTGAAACACTCTCTGGACTCAGCGCCGACGAGGCAAAGGCACGACTCGTAGAGAGCCTGAAAGACGAAGCAAAGACTGAAGCCGCTGCTTATATCAACGAAATAGTAGACGAGGCAAAACTCAATGCCAACGCGCAGGCGCGCAAGATTGTAATACAGACCATGCAGCGTGTGGCATCTGAAGTGGCAGTGGAAAACTCAGTGAGCGTGTTCCACATTGAAAGCGATGAGGTGAAAGGGCGCATCATCGGACGCGAAGGACGCAACATACGTGCACTCGAAGCTGCCACAGGCGTGGAAATCGTCGTTGACGACACGCCCGAAGCCATTGTCATCTCAGCCTTCGACCCCATCCGCCGCGAGATATGTCGACTGGCACTGCACCAACTGGTGGCCGACGGACGCATACACCCGGCTCGAATAGAAGAGGTGGTGGCAAAGGTGACAAAGCAGGTGGAAAACGAAGTGATAGAGACGGGTAAGCGCACCACCATCGACCTGGGTATACACGGACTGCATCCTGAACTCGTGCGCATCGTCGGTAAGATGAAATATCGCTCCTCCTATGGTCAGAACCTGCTGCAGCACGCCCGCGAGACGGCAAACCTCTGCGCCGTGATGGCTGCCGAGCTGGGACTCAATCCCAAGAAAGCCAAGCGTGCCGGACTGCTGCACGACATCGGTAAGGTGCCCGACGAAGAAAACGAACTCCCCCACGCTCTCTACGGAGCCAAACTGGCAGAGAAGTATAAGGAGAAACCCGACATCTGCAATGCCATCGGTGCCCACCACGACGAGATGGAGATGAATACGCTGCTGGCTCCCATCGTGCAGATATGCGATGCCATCTCCGGTGCACGTCCTGGAGCACGCCGCGAGATTGTGGAGGCCTACATCAAGCGACTCAACGACCTGGAAGCCATCGCCATGAGCTACCCAGGTGTAGTGAAGACCTATGCCATACAGGCCGGACGCGAACTGCGCGTCATTGTAGGTGCCGACAAGATGAGCGACAAGGAGACAGAAACACTCTCCAACGACATCGCCACGAAGATACAAAACGAGATGACCTATCCCGGACAGGTGAAGATTACGGTCATTCGTGAGATACGTTCGGTGGCCTACGCAAAATAAGTAGTGGGTCAACGCTCAACACAAACATCGGGAACCGCGCCCTCGTGGCATGGTTCCCGATGTGTTTGCGTGCTCTGACAGCGTTGCCTCTTAGTGCTCGCAGAGCTCAGTGAGGATACCGCATGTGTCTTTCGGATGCAAGAAAGCAATGTTGAGGTTCTCAGCACCCTTGCGCGGAGCCTTGTCGATGAGGCGGATGCCCTTGCCATCGCACTCTGCCAGTGCATTGGCCACACCGTCTTCAATGCAGAAAGCCACGTGGTGCACACCCTTGTTGCCCTTGTCGAGCCACTTCTGGATGGTGCTCTCGGGAGATGTGGGCTCAAGCAGCTCAAGCTTCACCTCACCGCACTTCAGAAAAGCGGTCTTCACCTTCTGGTCTTCTACTACTTCAACGGCGTAACACTCCAGACCCAGTACGTTCTGGAAGTAGGGCAGAGCCTCTTCAATGCTCTGAACAGCAATGCCCAGGTGCTCAATGTGTGAAATCTTCATAATCGATAAGTTTTTGAGTGATGATTATTAAGTGATGTTATGTGTAAAGCACAACCCTCTTTTCGGACGCCAAAGGTAGCAACATTTGAGATTGTCGTGCATGTTCTACCCGATAATTTTTGTACAAGCTTGCAATTTCATTACCTTTGCCAATTGTTAAGAATCTCATTACATCACTGTGAACCCTATCATGTGGTTCCATCTCAAAATGCCTATGAGTAAATTCGTTGCCCTGTTGCGTCGTTACAAGAAGTGGCTGATAGGTTGCGCCATTGTGATAATGGTGTTGGCTGTGGGGTTACACCTCTATTGCCATGCCACGCTGTTGGAAGGAAAAGAAGTGGTGCACATCTATCTCAACGACGACGACGACATCGACACCGTCTATGCACGGCTCACGCCTGTGGCATCGCCACGCGCCCTCTCTGCCTATAAGACAATGGCCCGGCTTACTGGCTACGACAAGCGCATCCGCCCTGGACACTACGAGATAGCCCCTGGTGAAGGCGCCTTCACAGTGCTCCGGCGCATGAAGAACGGAGTGCAGACACCTGTACAGCTCGTGGTGTCGCCCACATGGACCGTGCAGATGGAGTGTGGCAAGCTGGCACGACAGCTGCAATGCGACAGCGCCGACATCGCCAAACTGCTCACCGACAATACATGGTGCCGGCAGCATGGCTACGACACAGCCACCATTGCTGCCATATTCCTGCCCGACAGTTACGAAGTGTGGTGGAACATCAAGCCCGAAGCCTTGATAGAGCGCATGATAAAAGAGCACGATGCCTTCTGGAACGCCGACCGCCGCGCCAAGGCGCAGACGCTCAACCTCTCGCCAGAGCAGGTGACGACACTCGCAAGCATCGTCGACGGAGAAACAACCAACACCGCAGAGAAACCCATCATTGCCGGACTCTACTACAACCGCCTGCAGAAGGATATGCTGCTGCAAGCCGACCCAACGGTGAAATTCGCCCTGCGACAGTTCGCCCTGCGACGCATCTACAACGCCATGCTGCGCACAGAGAGCCCCTACAACACCTATGTGACCAAAGGACTGCCACCCGGCCCCATACGCATCACGACAAAGGATGGCATTGATGCCGTGCTCAACATGCAGCGGCACCACTATCTATATATGTGCGCGAAGGAAGACTTCAGTGGCACCCACAACTTTGCTGCCACCTATGCCGAGCATCAGGCTAATGCAGCACGCTATGTGAAGGCACTCAACGAAAGAAAAATAAGATAACACCCCAGCTGCCATGTCAATCTGCCCGGCAACATGCTCGCAACACCACAAACCGAAAAATATCAACCACATACCCACTATGGAAAAGAACCTAAGCTTCGTAGAACAGGCTGTAGAGAAAGACCTTGCCGAGGGTCGCAACGACAATCGCATACAGACACGCTTCCCGCCAGAGCCCAATGGCTATCTGCACATAGGACATGCCAAGGCCATCTGCATGGACTTTGGCATAGCCGAGAGCTACAACGGCGTGTGCAATCTGCGCTTCGACGATACCAACCCCTCAAAGGAAAACGAAGAGTATGTAGAGAATATTCTCAATGACATTGCCTGGTTGGGGTTCCACTGGGGCAATGTCTACTACGCTTCCGACTACTTTGCTCAGCTGTGGGAGTTTGCCGAATGGCTCATACAGAAAGGCAAGGCCTACATTGATGAACAAACATCCGAGCAGATAGCCCAGCAGAAGGGCACGCCCACCGAGCCTGGTACACCCTCGCCCTATCGCGACCGACCCGTAGAGGAGAGCTTGCGGCTGTTCCGACAGATGAACACCGCTGAAGCTAAGGAAGGAGCAATGGTGCTTAGGGCAAAGATTGACATGGCCAATCCCAACATGCACTTCCGCGACCCGGTAATATACCGTACCATCCACACGCCCCACCACCGCACAGGAACCACATGGCATGCCTATCCCATGTACGACTTCGCCCACGGGCAGAGCGACTACTTTGAAGGCGTCACACATTCTATCTGCACCTTGGAGTTTGTGCCCCACCGCCCATTGTACGACCTGTTCATCGACTGGCTCGTAGAGTTTGAAAAAGAGAAGGGACGTACCGATGGCAGCTATCGCCCTCGACAGATTGAGTTCAACCGTCTCAACCTTACCTACACCATGATGAGCAAGCGCAAGCTGCTGGCATTGGTCGAAGAGAAAAAAGTGTCGGGCTGGGACGACCCCCGCATGCCTACGTTGAGCGGAATGCGCCGACGCGGCTACTCACCCGAGAGCGTCCGACGTTTCATCGACTCCATAGGCTACACCAAATTTGATGCTCTCAACGATGTGGCACTGCTCGAAGCCGCCGTACGCGACGAACTCAATGCCCGAGCACAGCGCGTGTCGGCAGTGCTAAACCCCGTGTTGCTCACCATCACCAACTATCCCGACGACATGACCGAGGATATGGAAGCCGTCAACAATCCTGAAAACGAAGCCGATGGCACTCACAACATCACCTTCTCGCGCCAGCTGTGGATAGAGCGCGAAGATTTTATGGAAGATGCACCCAAGAAGTTCTTCCGCATGACACCTGGCAAGGAGGTGCGACTGAAGAATGCCTACATAGTGCTCTGCACCGGATGCCGCAAAGATGCCGACGGTAATATAGTGGAAATCTTTGCCGAGTACGACCCTGAGAGCAAGAGCGGACGCGAAGGCGCCAACCGCAAGGTGAAGGGCACACTGCACTGGCTCTCGGTCAACCATTGCCAGAAGGCCGAAGTGCGTGTCTACGACCGACTGTTCAACGTGGAGAATCCCTCTGCCGACGAGCGCGACTTCCGCGAACTGCTCAATCCCGAATCGCTCACCATACTCACCGAGTGCTACGTAGAACCCTTTGCCGCCCAAATGCCGGCGGGCAGCTACCTGCAGTTCCAGCGCATCGGATACTTCACACCTGATATCACATCTACACCACAACACCTGATATACAATAAAACCGTCGGCCTGAAAGACACATGGGCTAAACTCAACAAATAGACGATACCACACGCTTCAACATGCTGCAAGAAGAGTATTTCAATACCGATGAGTTTCGCGACACGCTCTCTCTCTATGAGCAAGCCATGCGCAACCGGCAGAGCATCTTCCTTGATGCCATCGACCTGACCGATATTGCTGAGTACTACTACCAGCAAGGTCAGCGTGCACGTGCCATGCAGGTGCTCGACCACGCCCTCTACCTCTATCCCAATGCCACCGTGGCACTTGCCTACAAGGCACGAATAGTGTTGTGGGAAAATGGTAACGTAGGCAAGGCCAGGCAGCTCATGGCACAATGCGACGACACAACATCCCCCGAATACTACCTCGCCATGGCAGAAGTGATGCTGGCCGACGAAAAAGACGATGAGGCGCACAGGCTACTGCAACTGTATGTCGAAACGATGGACCCGGAAGAAAGAGACAATGCCGTGCTCGATGCCATGACTTTGCTGGTGGATTATTCTTCGTCGGCACATTGCGACTACTGGCTCAACCTGAAACCCAAGAAGGCCAACTCAATCGACTATCTCGAACTCTCTGCCCATCTCGTCATGCTCTCGGGCAAGCCGAAAGAGGCGCGTACCATGTTTGAACGCGTGGTGGAGCTCGACCCCTTCCATGCCGATGCCTGGAAAGCACTGGCAGAATGCTGTATCGAAGAAAACGATTTGCAGCGAGCATTAGAGGCCATCAACTTTGCATTGGCCATCGACAGAGACGATAGCCATCTGCTGTTCAGAAAAGCACTGTGCTATCTCAATTTGCAAAACTATCGCGATGCCCTGTCAGTCCTGCAGCAGTTACAGAAAAAGGAGGACGACGATACAGCGTATGTCTATCCCATCGCCTTCTGTCTGGTACAACTCCAACGAACCGAAGAAGCGATAGCACTACTCAGCGAGAAAGCGCAACACACACACTTTGCAGTCCCGTTTTTTGCTGATTTCTATCGCGAACTGGCAGACTTCTGTCAACAAGAAGGACAAACACAGCTGGCGCAGCAAATCAGACAATACCAACAACAGGCAGAAAGAATACGGAGAAATATAGACAACAATAATAATACAGATGAATAATCCTTAAACTTAATACCACCGTGGACATCACTGCACTATTGCACAATCTCAACTATGGCACCATCACTTTCCTGATGATGCTGGAGAGTACCGTTGTACCCGTACCCTCCGAACTGGTGGTCTCGCCTGCAGCCTATCATGCAGCCGGCGGACATCTCAACATATTCCTTGTGGTACTCTTTTCCACCATCGGAGCGTGTCTCGGAGCCACCATCAACTATCTGGCGGGATACTATCTCGGACGCCCCATCATCTATAAGTTTGCCAACAGCAAGTGGGGAAAGATGTGCCTGCTCAACCAGCAGAAAGTGGAGAAGAGCGAGAAATACTTCAACGATCACGGCATGGTGGCCACCATCACCGGACGACTGCTCGTAGGCATTCGGCACCTCATCTCCATACCCGCAGGACTGGCTCGCATGACCTATTGGAAATTTCTGCTCTACACAGCCATAGGAGCCGGACTGTGGAATATCATACTTGCTGCACTGGGATGGTGGATGCACAGCGTAGTGCCCGAAGACCAGCTCGAAGCGAAGATAGAAGAGTATGGAGGCTACATCACATGGGCTCTCATTCTCATCGTGGCAGCGGTCATCGTGTTCTTCATAGCACGCTACCTTTGGAAAAAGCGTAAAAACAAACAATAGCAACAGAAGGTCACCATGTACACCATCATAGACCAAGAGCAATGGCCGAGGCGGGAGATTTTCGACTTCTTTGCCACGAGCAAATGCCCGCACTATATGGTAGCAGGATATATCGACGTCAGTCGTCTGCTCCGGTTCAAGCGCGAGCACCATCTCTCCTTCTATCTCTCACTGGTATATCTCACCACACAGGCCGTCAACGCCATCGACAACTTCCGCATGCGCATTGTCGAGGGTAAGCCGGTCATCTACGATAAGATACACGCCAACTTCACCCACAAGCGCAGCGACGAAGAACTCTACCACATCTACACCGCCCTGCTTGAGGGCACGCTCACGGAGTGGGTGACACGCACCTCTGAATCCATAGCGCAGCAGCACCAGCTCTTCGCCGGCGAGCCACATATGCCCAACCTCGTGTATTGCTCGTGCAATCCTACTGTCGACGCCACAGCAATGAGCAATCCCAATATGGCCGACCCCGACGATGCCATCCCGCGCATCAACTGGGGCAAGTATGTGCAGCGCGACGGCAAATGGATGGTCAACGTCTCCGTCACACCCAACCATCGGTTCGTCGACGGTTACCACGTGGGACTCTTCTTCACCCACCTGCAACGTCTTATCGACAATCTGGCATAATTATTTCATGTTCCCCCATAATAATATATCAGCGAGATACTTCAAAGTGTCTCGCTGATATTGTTTACGCTTGTGCGTCGGGTTGTCTTTTGTCTTGACTCCCTTCGTGTGGTCAGGCTCCGAAGTAGCGCTTCAGCAGTCCTGCGAAGCCTGCGCCGTGGCGTGCCTCGTCCTTAGCCATCTCATGCACGGTGTCGTGTATGGCGTCGAAGCCGGCTGCCTTTGCCTCCTTGGCAATGCGGAACTTGTCTTCGCAAGCACCTGCTTCGGCAGCAGCACGCTTTTCCAGATTGGTCTTGGTGTCCCACACGCACTCGCCCAGCAACTCGGCAAAGCGCGAAGCGTGATCGGCCTCTTCAAAGGCGTAGCGCTTGAAGGCCTCGGCAATTTCGGGATAGCCTTCGCGGTCGGCCTGGCGAGCCATGGCCAGATACATACCCACCTCGCCGCATTCACCGTTGAAGTGGTTGCGCAGGTCTTCTATCATGCTCTCGCTCACGCCTTCGGGCTTGCCGTCGCCAATCTTGTGTTCGGTGGCATACTGAGGAACCTCGTCCTCTTTCAGTTCCTTAAACTTGTCGGCAGGAGCCTTGCAAACGGGGCACTTCTCGGGGGCTTCGGCACCTTCGTGGATGTAACCGCACACGGTGCAAATAAACTTTTTCTTCATAATGTCTGTTGTTGATTTTGTGTTAGTAAAAATGTGATATTCGTAATGTGAGTTTGTACACTCGTTCTTGTTCTGTAACATACTGAGCCCGGCGGTCAGCTTTTCTTCTCCTTACACTCCCTGCATGTGCCGCGATAGTAGAGTTGCACGCTGCTCACATCGTGTCCCTGCAGCTCCGATGTCTTGCGCAAGCATGGCACGGGCACACCGCACAGATCGATAATCCTGCCACATTGTTCGCAGTAGTAGTGAGCATGCGGCACAATATTGCCATCGTAGCACACGTGGTGGTCGTCAATGGAAATCATCAGCGCCACCCGTTGTTCGGCAAAGAGCCGCAGCGTGTTATACACCGTTGTCTTGCTCAGCGTCGGCATGGCAGGATGCAGCGCACTGTAGATATCTTCCACTGTAGGATGCGTGAAGTGTTCCAACAGGTATTCCATGATGGCTATGCGCTGCACCGATGGCTTCACACCATGGGCCGTCAATCGTTCGTATGCCGTCTCTTTACAGGTGTTCATAGGGAGTCGTTGCTTATTGCGCTGCAAAGGTATGAAGATAAATTTATTGTACCAAATAAAAAGTTGTAATTTTTACAACATTGATATTTTTACGCTATTTAAGCAGCCCTGACTGCCCTTTTTAGAGCGATCCCGACGCGATATAGAGTGCATTTACTGTTTTGAGGTAAATAGTTAAAGTTCAATGCTTGGGAGGCTGGAGAGCAAGAGTTTTCCAAGTGTAGCCCAATCAGCTTGCAGTTAGAGCCCAATTACACCGCAAGTATTGCCCAATTACACCGCAAGTATTGCCCAATCACCTGGCAATTAGGGCCCAATCACTTTGCAAGTATTGCCCAATCAGCTTACCATTGGGGCCCAATGACTTTTCCTGATTTTACTAGACACTTTTTCTCTTCATTAGCTGAAACAGTAGACAGTTGTTTTGAAGTCGTACTGGATTGATAGACACGAACGAAAAAGTCATACTTTATTGCTAGACACGAACGAAAAAGCCGTGC
>JAGAZE010000040.1 GCA_017940185.1 Bacteroidaceae bacterium
CAAATTGTTCCCGTTTATCCCGAATAAGTGCGGTTCCGTTTAGAAAGTTTAAGTTTTCACAAATTGCTCTATATCAGTACATTTCAGTACATTTCTGGCAGTCCAAAACAGCCAGTTGTTCATGGCGATGTATACGGCAACAGCACCAACAACCGCAACCTCGGCTACGTGGCCGGCAGCCGCCCCGACGGAACGCCGTGGTTTAAGTAATACAGGAAACTCTGAACAGCATTGTGCATGATGCGCACGCTACCGACATATCTATTTATGTTTTTTTATTAGTTTCTTAGCATCGTCCTCCTTCGTGAGAAGGGGGACGATGTGTTTTGTTTGGGTTTCAGCAGCATCAAGATTGGTTTGGGCAGTGATTCTCCAGCTAATGAAAATAGCGCAAAGTACACCCGAAAGTACTGCAATTGTGAACCAATCGTGCTGTGGCGGCTTTTTGATTGAGTCTCGGAGTGATGAAGACTTTTAAAGAGTTCTTCTGAGTTAGAACCCAATAAAGCTAATATTCTCATAATAACGTTAGTCTTTTATACAAAAAAGCAAGCGCTTCGTGAGAGAAGCACTTGCCGTTGTTGGGATACTCGGACTCGAACCAAGAATGACAGGACCAGAATCTGTAGTGTTGCCAATTACACCATATCCCAAACTTTCAAAGAGCCAACAACCATCTGTTAGATGCTGTTTGCAAGTGCAAAGGTAAGGCGATTTTGGAAACCGCAAAACAAATCGGCACTTTTTTTTCGGTTTTCCAGCCTGACAGTGCCTGTTTGTACTCTTTTTGTTATTTTTTTCGTTTTTTTGCCCTCCGTTTCAATTATTCTTTCATTTTCCGAAGCGGCATTTCAGTCCGATGTTGACAATGCCTTCCGCTCCGTATCCAGCCTCGATGAAGCCTCCCACAGGTCCGTTTCCGATGTTAAGTCCCACCGGTGTGACTTGGAAAGCGAATTCCGCACGTGTGTGTTCGGTGGTGAGTTCCGGGCAAGCGAACCAGTCGTCCACCTTGAGCGCCTGCAAGGAGATGCCTGCTCCGATCTTACTGTAGAGTGATGTGTTCTTGAAGAACCACCAAGTGTAAGTGGCTGTGGGCATGAAGTAGAATGTCCGATGCTTGATACTGTTTATTTTCATTTCGTTCACCGGCGTAAAGTCTGCATTATCATATGTATCTATCACTGTATAAAGCTTTCGATGAGCCCATCCCAGTGAAGCACCGGCTGCGAAACGAGGACTGAAGCGGTAGCTGTAGTTGAGAAACCATGATACTTGCGCCGGCTTGGAGTGGAGGCATCCATTGTCTACAATCTTATAGGCTTTATTGATTTTATCCAGATGATGGTTGAAATGATGCCATCCAGCCTGCGAGAAGAGTCCCAATCCTATCGCAATTTCATGGCGCGAGGTGTGCATGGCGGCATAGCTCCTTTCTCCGTAGATATGTGTCTCAGGTTTGGCAGCATCGGAACTTTTACTCACAGCAACCACTTTGTATTGGTCTCTGGCAGGAAGAAAGTGACGATGTGTAAGCGCATCAACGATGATGCCGGCTCCACTCGTAAACAAGAAATTCACGGGAAATGTCGTTCCGTCGTATTTTCGTCCAGGAACAATGTCCGCATAGAGATATGAATCCGAAGTAAAGCGTACAGGTTCGTTGAGATACTTGCGTCTGATGCAGATGGTGGCAGGCAGTAGCTGTGCCGCATACGCTGAATCAGCGGTGGTTATTGTGACAGGCTCACCTACATTTCCAGTAAATGTCACTTTGGCAAAATCCTTATGGATTATGGTTCCGCAGGAACTGCCAAGCATGACAAAGAGCATGCTGCATGCGTAAGAAAGTAATAAATTTTTCATGGTCAGTAACATTTAATTGTTAATCGAGCTGAATAGCACCCTTCCTTTTCATCATATCGCTTACAAATGTAATGCTTAAACAGCACTTTTGCAAATCTTTTTTTTTGCAGTTTGACGTATTGCTGTACTGCAAATATGTAAATAATAGCGTTACACAAACCTATCATACCTGACATCAAGTCAATCTGTCTGCATACCATATATCATCGGTTCATGAACCGACAGACCTTTATAGTGTGGGATGTCGTTATTTACATGCTTCTTTTAACTGTTACAGACAATGCAAAAGAAAAGGCTGAACTCCAAACGGAATTCAGCCCGATACGGTTATACTACATGTCGGTTCAGCGAGCGATGTGCTTCTTTCCCTTCTGTACGACAACACCCTTGTAGTTGTCGTTCACCTGCTGACCTGCCAGGTTGAACTTCGGTGCATTGTCGTTGGCATCAGTTGTCGTCACGGTTTCAATGCCTGTGGCATCTCCTGTCTTCTCAAAGCTGATGAGATAGAGCTGGGGAGTGTCGTTGAACATGGCGCCCATACCTTCAAGCGTGTAGACGCCGTTCTCTTCCAGATTGTCTACAGACACGTTAGTCCAGGTCTGACGTACAATGAATTCAGCATCGCCCACCTTGAAGGTGTAGTTGCGTGTGCTGGGCGAACCAAGATAGATTGCCTTTTCCACCTTGAGGTAACGGTTCATGTTAGCCACATCGCCGAGGGTAGTAATGTCAATGGTCTCGGGAGTAACCTCCGTGCCGGAAGAAACTTTGTTGAAGTTGTTCTCGGTAACTTCCATTTCAAGCAGTCCGTTGTAAGTCTTCACATTGCCATAGATGGCATTTATGTCCTCACCGTCAACGCCGTTGATGACGTCGCCTTTCTCAAAGCCGATGCCGCCGTTTTTGTAAAGCAGCATGCAGTCGTTGTTTGCATCCTTGATGTAGGTGTAGGCACCGTTGACATAGGTAACGGTAGCATTTATGGGAGTGATGTTGTCAGACTCGTCCAGATTGATCTGCCAGTAGGAAGTGGGAATACCACCGTTCCAATCTTTATCCCCCTTGTTGGCAAAGTCTTCGAGAAGTTCTTGGAGATTGGTGCGTCCTTTGTACACGTTGACGGTGTAGTTAGTGGAGCTTTCACGATAAGTGGTGTTGCCTGCATAGGATGCTGTCACTTTCACTTGACCGTAAGAGTAGTTAGGGATGAGCACCTTGTTTCCGCTGATGGTCGGCGCGAGGGCGTCGTTGCCAGACACTTTCTCCACAGTCCATGTAACGGTTGCGCCGGGAACGGGGGTGCTGCCCGCCATGACAGTTGCGGCAGGAAGGTCAAAGCTCTCACCGTCGGGACCGTAAGTGAACTTCGTCTTGTATCCGGTTGCAAGGGAAATGCTGGTCGACGTGCGAGTATCGGAAGAAGCAGAAAGGGTGATTACCATTTTCTGGACACGACGATGCCCGGTTGTTCCACCGACATTGAAAGTCACCTCTTCGCCACTGCCGGTCCAAGTGGGCGACGTGAAAGTGCCAATGGACGCAGAAATCTCATTTGTACCCTCTCCAGAAGCGAAAGTGAAGGTAATTTGGGTGATGAGCTTTCCGGAAACAGCTACTTTCATAGAGTTACCTCCATAGAGACGGATAGCTGTACCCGTATTGTAATACTTCGGAGTATTGCTGTTGGTACCCTTGTCGAATGTAATGGTGATACCGTCCTGTTCAACGGAAGTTATCTCCTGACCATTCTCGTAACCTTTGGCTGTGAAGTCGATGGTAACCTCTTCTGCCAGTACGTTTGCTACAAAAACAAGCAGCATTGCTGAAAGCGTAAAGAATTTTTTCATAAGCTATTGATTTGATATTTGATGTTGAATAATGAGTTTTCAAAAGCAAATGTATTGCTTTTCCTTAAAACGAAAAAATAAATGTAACCTTTTTCCCATGTCATGTCTTGTGAGACAGCCTTGCAAGGGGAAAGTAGTGATGAAAGAATGTGCATGGACTTTACATTTCTCAGCACTTAACGGCAGTTTTTTCTGCTTACACCACTATTTTATTATAAAAGATTTGTTCCTTTGCAGCGTAAAAACGACATTCCCGTACGCCATGCATGGAGATTTCGCACTCCCTTTGGTGGGGAAACGCAGCTGAAATACAAGCAAAACTCATATAAAGATGAACATATATCACTCAAATGCCGACTTGCAGAATGCCTTGTTCGACCTTCGTAAGCAAGGCAAGAGCGTGGGTCTGGTGCCCACCATGGGTGCATTGCACGAAGGGCATGCCTCCTTGGTGCGGCGCAGCGTGAAGGAAAACGACGTGACGGTTGTTTCCGTCTTTGTCAATCCCACGCAGTTCAACGACAAGGAAGACCTGAAGCACTATCCCCGTACACTGGAGGCAGACTGTGCAATGCTGGATGAGATAGGCGCCGACTATGTGTTTGCCCCCACTGTGGAAGAGATGTATCCCACACCCGACACGCGCCAGTTTGAATATCCGCCTGTATCCACAGTGATGGAAGGTGCACATCGTCCGGGACACTTCAACGGAGTGTGCCAGGTGGTAAGCCGTCTGTTCTACATAGTAAAGCCCGACAGAGCCTACTTCGGCGAGAAAGACTGGCAGCAGATAGCTGTAGTGAAAGCTATGGTGAAGCACCTCGGTATCAAGGTGGATATCGTGGAGTGTGATATCGTGCGCGAAGAAGACGGACTGGCAATGAGTTCACGCAACACAAGACTCACACCCGAGGAAAGACAGATAGCTCCAAACATCTACCGCGTGCTGAAAGAAAGTCTTGACTATGCCAAGACACATGAGGTGAAGGAGACACACGACTTTGTGGTCGACAGCCTCAACGCCATCGACGGACTGGAGGTGGAATACTATTCCATCGTGGAAGGCGACACCTTGCAGGAAGTGGAGAGTTGGCAAGAAAGCCCGCACATCGTGGGATGCATCACCGTATACTGCGGTGCCACACCCATACGCCTCATCGACCATATCACCTATAAGCACTAACCACGACAACCATGATGATACAAGTACTGAAATCGAAGCTCCATCGTGTGAAGATCACCCAGGCCGATATCAACTATGTGGGCAGCGTGACCATTGACGAGGCACTGATGGAGGCTGCCAACATCATTGAGGGCGAGAAGGTGCTCATCGTCGACAACGACAATGGCGAACGCTTCGAAACCTACGTGATTCCCGGCAAGCGGGACAGCGGACAGATATGCCTCAACGGTGCTGCAGCACGCAAGTGTCTCGTAGGCGACACTGTCATCATCATCTCCTTTGCACTGATGGATTTTGAAGAAGCCAAGACCTTCAAACCCACAGTGGTGTTTCCCGTCGACAACAAGGTGTGACCGATTATGCAGCTACACCCCATAGCCACGTTTCATTCGCCTCTGAAAGAAAAATTTGGCGTGCCCAAACAGAGCGGCCTGGTAGCAACGCTGCCAGGCATCGTTGTGTTTGAAAAGGCCTATGCCCATGCCGACTACGTTCGCGGTCTTGAGGCTTTTGACTATCTGTGGTTGCTGTGGGGATTCTCTGCCAATGGGCATGCCGCAGTGAGTCCTGTGGTGCGCCCTCCGCGACTGGGCGGTAATGCTAAGATGGGTGTGTTTGCTACACGCTCGCCCTACCGCCCTAATGCCATCGGGCTGTCGTCGGTGCGACTCCATCACGTCGACTTCACCCAGGCAGGTGCTCCAATGCTACATGTGGAAGGGGCCGACCTGATGGATGGAACTCCCATCTACGACATCAAGCCTTATGTGGCCTACGCCGACAGTCATCCTAATGTACGTTCAGGTTTTGTCGATGCACATCCGCTCAAGCCGCTCAAGGTGGAATGGCACACTCAGCTCCCCGCTGTGCTCACCCCAGCCGACAGCGATACCATTGCGGCGCTGCTCGCTCAAGATCCGCGCCCGCACTACCATCATGACCCCAAACGCATCTATGGCATGACATACAAAAATACCAACATCCGTTTCCGCGTTGACGATGACGCACAAACGATTGTTGTTGTTGAAGTTGGTTGACACACGCAGTCGACAAGATTGCGGGGAGAATTATTCTATGCTTGTTTTGGCAAAGGCAGGTTTGTCGATGGAGCAAAAGTCGTGGTCCTTATATTTATGATATGCTGTGATGCCAATCATCGCAGCATTGTCGGTGGTATACTGGAAGGGTGGTATGTATACCTTCCAATTGTATTTCTCAGCATGTTGCAGGAAAGCATTGCGCAGTCCGGTGTTGGCCGACACGCCGCCAGCCACCGCCACATGCTTAATGCCGGTTTGTTTCACTGCCTTGCGCAGTTTCTGCATCAGTATGCTCACGATGGTGTGTTCCAGACTGGCGCATAGGTCGGCCTTGTGGTGTTCGATGAAGTCGGCATCGGCAGCTATCCAGTCGCGCAAGCTGTAGAGGAAGGATGTCTTCAGTCCGCTGAAACTATAATTGAGTCCTGCTATGTGTGGTTCGGCAAAGTGGAAGGCATCTGGGTCTCCTTGTCGGGCGAGTCGGTCGATATGCGGTCCGCCAGGATAGCCCAGTCCCATAATTTTTGCGCATTTGTCGATGGCTTCACCGGCTGCGTCGTCGATGGTCTGACCGATGATTTCCATCTTGTTGTACGCCTCCACCCGCACTATCTGTGAGTTGCCGCCACTGACGAGCAGGCACAGAAAGGGGTAGGGTGGTGGTGCGAACGTGTCGGCCTGCTCGCGTGTGTGGACGAAGTGTGCCATCACATGTCCTTGCAGATGGTTGACGTCGATGAGCGGTATGTCCAAGGCGAGGCATAGTCCCTTGGCAAAACTCACCCCCACGAGGAGCGAACCCATGAGTCCTGGTCCGCGCGTGACGGCCACGGCAGCGAGCTGGTTGCTGGTGATACCCGCTTGGCGCAGTGCTTCGTGCACTACGGGAACGATATTTTGCTGATGGGCACGTGAGGCGAGCTCAGGCACCACGCCGCCATAGGCAGCGTGCACGGCCTGCGAGGCAGTGACGTTGCTGAGCAACACGTCGTCGGCGAAGACGGCAGCCGACGTATCGTCGCAACTGCTCTCAATGGCAAGGATATAAATGGGGGACATAGGAAATGCTCGGGAAGGGAGGGAGAGTTCAGGGATATGGGAGCGCTATTAAATTGCGCAGCAATGGACATAGGAGGGATAGCTCAGGAGGGAGGATTTGGGGAGGGAGAGAGAAACAGAGAGGAATACCGCAACCTTCGGCAAGGAATCAATAGTCAATAATCAATTGTCAACAGTATTGTCAGTGCGTCAGTATCTCCACCCCGTGCTCGGTCATCAGGAAGGTGTGTTCCCATTGTGCACTGGGCATTTCGTCTTCGGTTATCACCTCCCATCCGTAGGGGTCTTCGGCATCGATAAACACACGCCACGTGCCCATGTTTACCATTGGCTCGATGGTGAACACCATGCCGGGTACGAGCAGCATGCCTTGTCCGCGCTTGCCGATGTGCATCACGTCGGGTTCTTCGTGAAACTTCAGTCCTACGCCATGTCCGCACAGGTCGCGCACGATGCCGTAGTGATACTTCTTGGCGTGCTTTTCAATGGCATGGCCTATGTCGCCCACGAAGCCGTAGGGCTTGGCGGCTTCGGCGCCTATCTCCAGGCATTCGCGCGCCACGCGAACGAGTTGTTCCTTCTCTGGCGTGGTCTTGCCGATGATGAACATGCGCGAGGCGTCGGCGTAGTAGCCATTGAGGATGGTGGTAAAGTCAACATTGACGATGTCGCCCTCTTTCAGCACATCAGTACTCTTTGGAATGCCGTGGCACACCACTTCATTGATGCTTGTGCACACGCTCTTAGGGAAACCCTCGTAGTTGAGACATGCAGGTGTGGCATTGTGCTGTTTGCAGTAGTCCATGCATATCTCGTCGATTTCCAGCGTGGTCATGCCTTCGTGTATGGCAGCTGCCACGGCATCGAGCACGCCAGTGTTGACCACGCCGCTGCGCCGTATGCCTTCTATCTGCTCGGGAGTCTTGATGAGGTCGCGCGTGGGTACCTTTTTCCCTTTGCCTTCCCAGTACATGATGGTGCGGTCCATCTCGGTGAGCGGCTGATCTTTCAGCGGCAGCCAGCGTCGTCTCTTATGTAGTGCCATAGCGGTGTGGATTGTTGTGTGAGTGTCAGTATTTCATGGCGCGATCCATCTCGCGCCGGTCTTCTTTTTCCTTAAGGCTCTGTCGCTTGTCGTATTGTTTTTTGCCTCGTGCCAGTGCGATGTTGAGTTTGGCTCGTCCCTTTTCGTCGATGTATAGCAGTGTGGGTACAATGGTAAAGCCTGGTTGCTTGGCATCGTTGTCGAGTCGGTGGAGTTCGCGTCGAGTGAGCAACAGCTTGCGATCGCGCCGTGCCTCGTGGTTGTTGTACGATCCATAGAAATAGGGTGCCACATGCATGTTTTTCACCCACAGTTCGCCATTGATGAAGAGGCAGTAGGTGTCCACTAATGAGGCTTTGCCTACACGTATCGACTTTATCTCCGTGCCAGTGAGCACGATGCCGGCGGTGTAGGTGTCTACGAAGAGGTATTCAAAGCTGGCCTTTCGGTTTTTTATCTTGATAGCGTTCATGGTTGTTGTTGGGGCGTGAAGCTGTCGCTGTGTTGCGCCACATACTGCTCCAGCTGCCGAGTGAAGTCTTCCTCACAGTCTACGAAGGTATCGTCGCACTCGTCAAACTGCGGCATCTGCTCGTAGAGTGCCATGAAGTCGTCGTCGGTGTCGGCGGCAGCTATCTGTTTGTGGTAACGCTGGAAATGCTTGCGTGCCTTGTTGATGAGTGTGGCCAGGTCGGTCATGCCCCATTCGCGTAACACCCGGGCAAAGGGATTGAGGAAGATGAAGGGTCCGTAGCCGTTGTAGATAAGTTGTATGAATCCGCCCTGCATCACCTCGCGCCGTACGATGTGGTAGGCAAAGAGCGTGAGTTGCTCTGTGCTGAGGCGCTGCATGGTGTCGGTGCTGAGCGTTCCACCCGTCAGCGCGTCGTAGGCGTCTATGCATTGGGCCAACGCAGCAGGTAGGGGAGGGGGCACGATGAGCGCATCGTCGAGCGGGGCTGTGGCAGGAGTGGTCATAGCGTATGAGGGATGGTGAATAAAGTCGTGCAAAAGTAACGCCTTTTCGACGGAATGACAAATTACGCCCTGCAAAAATAATCCTCACTTTATGGCATGATAATAACAAAACTTGTAACTTTGCCGTGTCTATACAATATGAAAAATGTGTGGGTGCCCTGCGGCATGCCCCCTTATTAGTCTACCTCCTATTATTAGTACGTTATGATGCGTAAGTTTTCTCTTCTCTTTGTGATGATGCTCATCGGCATCGCTTCAGTGTTTGCCCAGACCACCAACATCGCCTCCATCCACGAGGTGAAGAAGGGTGAGACCCTCTACGGCATTTCCAAACACTACGGTGTGTCGATAGAAGATATTATGAATGCCAACCCTGAGATGCGTCAAAGCACTTATGTGCTGCAGATAGGCAACAAAATCAACATCCCTGTGAAGAAGGCTGCTGCCAAGCCCTCGCAACCCACTACCACCACAGTGGCCACGCCGACGACAGCTGCCAAGGCTATACGCGTAGGCGTGATGCTTCCACTGCACAACGACAATGGCGACGGACAGCGCATGGTGGAATATGTGCGCGGACTGCTACTGGGCATCGACCGACTGAAGAAAGACGGCATCAGTGTAGACATCTCCACATGGAATGTACCCATGGATGCCGACATACGCCTCACACTACTCGAGAAGGGAGCCAATGAGTGCGACATCATCTTCGGACCGCTCTACACCAAACAGGTGAAACCACTGGCTGAGTTCTGCAAGAAAAACAATATCAAGATGGTGATACCATTCTCCATCACAGGCAACGACGTGGCCGACTACAGCGAGATATTCCAGGTGTATCAGTCTCGCGAAGAACTCAATGAGGCTACTGCCCGCCGCATGGCCAACTACTTCGGCGCCTATCACATCGTGTTTGTCGACTGCGGTGCGGGAGCCAACGACCAAAACGCCTTCGTCAGTCAGCTGCGACAGGAGGCCGACCTGGCACACCTGTCGTTCAGCAGCACACAGCTCGCCGCATCCGAGGCCGATTTCAAAGATGCATTCAGTCGAGTGAAACCCAACGTGGTGGTGCTCAACACCAGTCGGTCGCCGGAACTCAACACCACACTGGCAAAACTCAATAAGATAACGGCCGAAATACCCACGCTCAAGATTTCGCTCTTCGGATACACCGAGTGGTTTATGTACACACAGGTGTATCAGGAGTATTTCTTCAAATACGATACCTACATCCCTTCCACCTACTACCTCAACCCAGTATCGGAAGACACCAAGTGGCTGGAAGCCAACTACCGCAACTGGTTTAAGACCGAGATGATGAAGGCCATACCGCGTTTTGCCATCACCGGCTTCGACCATGCATGCTTCTTCATCGGAGGGTATAATAAATATGGTGTAGCCTTCACCGGTGCCAAGGGACAGTCGCCCTACAAAGCCGTGCAGACGCCGCTGAAGTTTGAAAGCGCCGGAAAGGGATGGAAGAATTGTGCGTTCATGTTCATTCACTACACCAATAAGCGCACCATAGAGTCGGTAACGTATTGATATCCACCCTTTCTGCTCACCCATGAAGTCACGTTCAGCCTATTTGTTGCGCCGGTGTGTGCTGACTATAGCTTTGCTGTGGTCGGCATTGTTGTCGTTTGCACAGGTGGGCGAGCATCGCAACGACTTTGCCGTGGGAGCCAATGCCGGTTTCGTGCTCAGCAACGTGGGGTTCACACCCAGTGTGTCGCAGACCATGCACAGTGGCATCACCCTCGGAGCCACCTTCCGCTACACATGCGAGAAGTACTTCAAAACTATCTGCTCTATCGTGGCAGAGGTGAACTATGCTACGGTGGGATGGAAAGAAGACATCCTTGATGCCATGGACCAACCCGTGGTCAATGCCGTGACAGGCAAAGCTGAAGAGTATCAGCGCCACCTCCACTATGTACAGGTGCCCGTCTTTGCACATCTGGCATGGGGCAAGGAGCGGAAGGGATGGCAGTTTTTTGCACAGGCTGGACCGCAATTTGGTTTCCTGCTCAGTGAGTCGACCACCACCAACTTTGACCTCGCCACTGCCGACATTAGCCAGCGCTCCAACAAGATAGTGGCACAAGACACCATGAAGGTGCAAAATCGTTTCGACTACGGCATTGCTGCCGGAGCAGGCGCCGAACTGGTGCTGCCCAAGGCTGGACACTTCCTGCTCGAGGCACGTTACTACTACGGTCTGGGCAACATCTATCACGACTCCAAACGCGACTACTTCGGCAAGTCGAACATGGGTAACATCGTGGTGAAACTCACGTGGCTCTTCGACCTGAAGAAGCGCAACAAGCAGAAAAGGATGCCGGCAATCGACATTCCGCTTACCGAATGACACACACAATAACAACCTGACAATCTCAAATCTCAAATAAACAAAAAAAAAGAAAAGTTATGTTCAAAAATCATCCAAAAGGCCTCATCCCAGCTGCGTTGAGCAACATGGGAGAACGATTTGGCTACTACATCATGAACGCAGTGCTGCTGCTGTTTCTGTGTTCAAAGTTCGGACTCGATGAGAGCGTGGCCGGTGTCATCTACGCCGTGTTCTACGCCGGCATCTATGTGCTGAGTCTTGTCGGCGGAACCATTGCCGACCGCACACAAAACTACAAGAGCACCATCCAGTGGGGTCTTGTCATCATGGCTGTGGGCTATGTGCTGCTGGCTGTCCCCGTGGTGCACTCGGCTGGCAACCACACGTGGCTGCTGGTGTTCACCTGCGTGGCACTGTTCCTCATCGCATTCGGTAACGGTCTGTTCAAGGGCAACCTGCAGGCCATCGTAGGTCAGATGTACGACAACATGGAGGCCGACGCCATCAAGAAGGGCGTGCAGGGCGAAGAGCTCAATGCCATCAAGGAGCGCCGCGACTCGGGCTTCCAGATTTTCTATGTCTTCATCAACATCGGCGGACTCATCGCTCCCTTTGTGGCACCTATGCTGCGCCAGTGGTGGCTCGGAGTGAAAGGCATGGTATACAACGCCAATCTGCCCGAACTCTGCCATAAGTTCCTCAACGATGCCGGCAGCATGACATCAGAGCAGATGAACAACCTCAACGAGCTGATGGGCAAGGTGAACCAGGGTGGTCTCGACCTCGCCAACATGGAAGGTGCCTGCAACAGCTACCTCGAGGTGTTCAACACTGGCGTGCACTACAGCTTTATTGCATCGGTAGTGGCCATGTTTATCTCGCTGGCCATCTTCATGATATTCAAGAAGATATTCCCCACCCCCGCCAAGAAAGAAGCCGCTGCTGCAGTGGACTACACTCCCGAAGAGAAAGCCTCGATGGCACGCGAGATCAAGCAGCGCATGTATGCACTCTTCGCTGTGCTCGGCGTATGCGTATTCTTCTGGCTCTCGTTCCACCAGAACGGACAGTCGCTCTCCGTCTTTGCACGCGACTACGTCATCACCGACACCATAGCACCCGAGATATGGCAGGCTGTCAACCCGTTCTTCGTCATTGTGCTCACACCTGTCATCATGCTCATCTTCAGTCAGCTCACCAAGGCCGGACGCGCCATCTCCACGCCGAGGAAGATTGTCATCGGTATGTTTATCACCGCCCTGGCCTACCTCTTCCTCATGCTCATCAGCATGGGACACAACTACCCCAATGGTGAAGACTTCCGCGCTATGAGCGTTGCCGACCAGACAGCAATGAAGTCGGAGTGGTGGGTGCTCATTGCCACCTATTTCTTCCTCACCGTGGCCGAACTGTTCATCTCGCCGCTCGGACTGTCGTTCGTTTCCAAGATTGCTCCTAAGCACCTTCAGGGTATCTGCCAGGGCTTGTGGCTCGGTGCTACCGCACTGGGCAACCTCTTCATCTGGATAGGTCCGGTGATGCTCAACAAGATGCCGTCGCTGTGGATGTGCTGGGCTGTGTTCTTCGCCATCTGTCTCATCGCCATGGGCGTGATGTGGGGCATGGTGAAGTGGCTGGAAAAGGTGACGCAATAAGGCGACACCTCCACTACATTCCTACACGACACGCGCAGGCCATGGCCTGACAACAAAAGTGAGGACGGGTAGCATTGCCCGTCCTCACTTTCTTGGCAGGCGTTGGCAAAAACAGCGCAAACCGACATGCCCAGCGATGAATGCCGACACTTTCTTATGCTGACCATACGGCAATCAATGTGGCGCGCTCGTGTCAACAGTGCACACTCGCCGACACCAACTGCATATAAAACACGGCTTCAGAAATCGGCACGCTCCAACTATTGCCCAATCACATCGTCATTGGGCAATAGTTGCTTTGTGATTGGGCAATACTCAGGTGGTGATTGGGGCTCAATCACACTCCAATTAGGCAACACTTGCAGTGCAATTAGGCAACACTTGTCTCGTTCCTGCTCTCTCTCTCCCATTGCACATGGTAAAAGTCGTGTAGGCAAACAAAATAAATCCCTCCCACTTTTTCTACATGCTCAGAAAGTGGGAGGGATTTAAAGGATAGGGGGGCACCGGGGTTGCCCTGTCTTTACAGCGTATATTGTTTCTGTCCGGCGTAGAATCGGCGGCGCTCTTCTTGCTGTCGGGGCTGTGAGAAGTTGCTCACGCGCTTGAGATAGCCGATGATGCGCGTCATGTAGTCGATGTTCTTGGAGTGGCAGTGTGGGCACTCTTTCAGGTAGCGTTTGTCGATGTGTCCGCAATCGTTGCAGATGGTGTTGGGGATGTTGAAGGTGAAGTAGTTGCATCCCTCCTTTGCTGCCACACGCAGCAACTGGCGGTATTGTGCCTTGCTGAGGTGCTCTTCCAGGTTCATGTGAAGCGCCGATCCACCTGTGAGGTGCTCTATGTAGGGTGCACCGTGGAGCTTAAACTTGTCGATGATGCTCAGCGTGTCGTCTTCCACCACGTAGAAGTAGCTGTTGTAGCAGTCGCGCGGCACGAAGTAGCCGTCTTCCTTATCCCACTTGGCGTGTTTCACGCCGACGTTCTCGGCTGGTATCATCTCGCAGTTGAACATCACGTCCTTGGAGCGATACTGCTTGTTGTATTTCTCGATAAGTCCGAGTATGCCTTGTACGAAGGCCAGATACATGGGGTTATCGTTGATGGTGAGCCCCATAAACTCGGCTGCCTCTACCATGCCGTTGACGCCGATGGTGAGATACTGTCGTGCAATGTTGATGTAGCCGGCATCGAAGAGTGGCAGCATGCCGTTGGCCTGCAGCTGCTTGAGATTTTCGTTGTAGGCCAGCTGCACCTTATGGCAGAGGTCGATGATATGGGAGAGGTATTCCTTATAGTCTAGGTCGTGGTTGATGGCATACTGCACGCAACGGTTGAGGTTGATGGTGAGCACGCTCTTCGAACCTGTCGACACGCCGCCGGCACCCAGGGTGTAGCTGAAGCCGTTGTCTTGTATCTCGTTGCGCAGGCGGCAGCACGAGCTCAGCGAGTCGGCATTGTCGCTCATATAGGTGAAGAAGGAGTGTCCCTCGGCATACATTTCGGCGGTGAAGTCACCCCATTCCTCGTCCATCACGTCGCCGTCCTTGGTGAGCAGTGCCATGGTCTCTACGGGGAAGGTGAGTACGGTCTTGGTGCGTTCGGCATTGAACCACTTCATGAAACGCTTCTGCAGCCATGACAGTCCGGGCCAGTCGGGCTGACTGCCATCGGGGAAGTAGAAGTTGCCGAACAGGCTCTCAAAGTAGTAGCGATCGTAGTAGGCGATGTTCCAGAACACGCTCTGATAGTTGCGTGCTCCGGTGGGCTGGTTGATTGAGTAGACAATCTGTTCGAAGCAGTCGGTAATCATCTTGTCTATGGTGCGCTGCTTTGTCGACAGGTCAACCACCTTGTCGGGCTCCTTCCAGTAGTCGATACCATACTCCATGCCGATGAAGTAGTTGAGATACATGAGAAACTCCGGTGTGGCGCATGCGCCTGAGAGCATGCTCGACACCATGAACACCATGTTGACAAATCCGCCACAGAACGACTTGAGGTTGGTGGGTGCCGTGCTGTTGCCACCCATCGACGTGGTGCCGCCGATAAGCCAAGGATACATAGTGATGCTGGCGCAGTAGTTGGCCAGCGACGTTTCGTCGTTCTTATATATAAAGTGGTGTGTAAGCAAGTCGATATACTCGTCTGCCAGCTGCTTGCCGTACATGTGCTTGATGCGGTCGGTGAGCAGACGGCGGTTGAGGCGAATGAAGTTCGACTTCGGCAACTCGCCTATCAGCGTGGCTATATTTTTGTGCTCAACATTGGCATTGGCGTCATACTTCGACCCCGTGGCGGCATTGGAGGCGTCGCAGTAGTCCGACAGAAACTTCATCTTCTCCAGCGTCTCGCGGTCTTCGGTGTGCTTCTGACGATAGAGCATAAACGACTTGGCCACCTTGTAGTGTCCCTCTTTCATCAACGCCTCTTCCACCTGATTCTGAATGTCTTCAACGGTAATGTTGTTGTGTATGTCAATGTGGGTGAGTATTTTGGAGAGTGTGCTGAGGTCGGAAGGCTCGTCAACAGATTTGAATGCCTTGATGATGGCGTTCATGATTTTATCAAGAGAGAAGTTTTCGCTTGAACCGTCGCGTTTGGTAATCGTAAAGTTCTTCATAGATAAGGATGATATATGATTTTGTTTTGTAAATTGCAGATAATAAGAGCATTATGGCTGCTGCCTGGCTGCGGGTGATTGGGCGTTTCTGGAAACTTTATTTTCGTTTTCTGGAAAAAAGTTTTCCGAAATGAGCAACTTTTCTTCGTTTTCTTGTGGCGGGGTGTGTGATTTCTGGCAACCAAAGCGATGACAAAGGTACGCATTCTTGTCCACACCTCACACTTCCGCGGCAAAAAATCCGCCCCCTCTGCCACCCTGTGTATCCCCTTTGCCTACATGCGTTTACAAGCGGTGTACACGGAGAGAGCATAAAATATTTTCTACATGCCCTGTAGCATTTGACCCGTCAGGCAATTGTGATACGTGAAGACTTTGCCGGACTGCAACTTTGTGCTATCTTTGCACGGTGAAACAACAACGTAATCTGCAAACAACTCATTTACAGCATGATAACACTTACAAACATCGCCGTGCAGTTTGGCAAACGCACACTCTACAAGGATGTCAACATCAAGTTTACTCCAGGCAACATCTACGGCATCATCGGTGCTAACGGTGCCGGCAAGTCCACGCTGCTAAAAGCAATCAGCGGTGAGCTTGAGCCCAACAAGGGTAGTATAGAACTCGCACCGGGTGAGCGTCTCAGTGTACTCGACCAGGACCACTTTAAGTTTGATGACTTCAGTGTGCTCGACACTGTGCTTATGGGTCACCAGCCGCTGTGGGAAAACATGAAAGAGCGCGAGCACCTTTATGCCAAAGACGAGATGACCGAAGAAGACGGAAACCGCGCCGCTGAACTGGAACTGAAATTTGCCGAGATGAACGGTTGGGAAGCCGAAAGTGAGGCGGCTCAGTTGCTGCAGCATCTGGGCGTTGCCGAAGACCGGCACTATAAGCAGATGGCTGAGCTGTCCAACAACGAGAAGGTGCGTGTAATGCTGGCCAAGGCACTCTTCGGCCATCCCGACAACCTGCTCCTCGACGAGCCCACCAACGACCTCGACCTCGACACCGTGCAGTGGCTCGAAGAGTATCTCTCCAATCTGGAGCAGACCGTGCTTGTGGTGAGCCACGACCGACACTTCCTTGATGCTGTGAGCACGCAGACAGTAGATATCGACTTCGGTAAGGTGACCGTCTTTGCCGGGAACTACTCCTTCTGGTACGAGAGTTCGCAGCTTGCCTTGCGCCAGCAACAGAACCAACGCCTCAAAGCCGAGGAGAAACGCAAACAGCTGGAGGAGTTCATCCGTCGCTTCTCGGCCAACGTGGCAAAGTCTAAGCAGACAACAAGCCGCAAGAAGATGTTGGAGAAACTCAATATCGAAGAGATACGTCCCAGCAGCCGTCGCTATCCGGGCATCATCTTCAGCATGGAGCGCGAACCAGGCAATCAGATATTGGAGGTGAAGGGGCTCAAAGCCGTGGATGCCGATGGCACGGTGCTCTTCGACAATGTGTCGTTCACCATCGAGAAAGGACAGAAAACAGTGTTCCTCTCACATAATCCCAAGGCCATGACGGCGCTCTTCGAGATCATCAACGGCAACCGCGAGGCCGATGCCGGAACCTACACATGGGGTGTGACCATCACAACGGCTTACCTGCCACTCGACAACAACGCCTTCTTCCAAAGCGAGATGAATCTCATAGAGTGGCTCAGCCAGTATGGAGTAGGCAACGAAGTGGCCATGAAGGGCTACCTGGGACGCATGCTCTTCTCGGGCGAGGAGGTGATGAAGAAGGTAAACGTGCTCAGCGGAGGCGAGAAGATGCGCTGCATGATAGCACGCATGCAACTGAAGAATGCCAACTGTCTTATACTCGACACGCCTACCAACCACCTCGATCTGGAGAGCATACAGGCATTCAACAACAACCTCATCACCTTCAAGGGTAACATACTTTTCTCCAGCCACGACCACGAGTTTATCCAGACCGTGGCAGACCGCATCATAGAACTGACACCGCGAGGTACCATCGACAAACTGATGCAGTACGACGACTACATATACGACGACCTGGTGAAGGCGCAGAAAGAAAAGCTCTATGCCGTGTAATCCCAGAAGCACAGCATAGCGATAAAGTGTGCCAATGCCTATGGCTGGCACGCTTTTTGTTAAGGAGAAAGGGAGATAATCACGATATACAAACAGCATATCATCATGAGCAAACAAGAACAGCAAGATAAGAACATCAACACCCCTGAAGACAACGAGCAGCAGCAGAAGATGCAATCGGCAGAAGAGGTACCTGCAGATGCTTCCGAAACACCTGCCGACAAGCAGCAGGAAGAAGAGCCGGCCGACCCTCTCGATGCAGCGCTCGCAGAGATTGAGAAGCTGAAGCAGAAACTGCTCTACACCACAGCGGAGTTTGACAACTACCGCAAACGCACACTCAAGGAGAAGAGCGAACTCATACTCAACGGCTCGTCAACAACACTTGAGGCGCTGTTGCCCGTCATCGACGACATGGAGCGTGCCATTGAAGGCCAGGATGCCGTCGACGATGTGGAAGCACTGAAAGAAGGCCAGCAACTGATATACAAAAAACTGATGCATGTGCTCTCTACACTCGGACTGAAAGCCATCGACACTAAGGACCAGCTCTTCGATGTCGACTTCCATGAAGCAGTGGCTATGGTGCCCACAGACGACGATGCCAACAAGGGGAAGGTGATAGACTGTGTGCAGAAAGGCTATACCCTCAACGGCAAGGTGTTGCGCCATGCCAAGGTGGCAGTGGGGCAGTAGAGACGTAGCAGAAAGCAGGAAACTTTCGCGCGCGCACGCGCGTATATATTATATATGGTGTAGCATCACCACAGATGAAAGGAGAAACGACAGATTATGGCAAAACGCGACTATTACGAAGTGCTGGGCGTCGACAAAAAGGCGACCGAAGACGAGATAAAAAAGGCTTATCGGAAGATAGCCATCAAGTATCATCCCGACCGCAACCCCGGTGACAAGGAAGCTGAAGCAAAGTTTAAGGAAGCTGCTGAGGCCTACGATGTGCTGCACGATCCTAAAAAACGTCAACAGTACGACCAGTTCGGTTTCGACGGTCCGGCGGGAACGGGTGGTTTCGGAGGTGGCGCAGGTTTCTCCATGGACGACATCTTCTCCATGTTCGGCGACATCTTTGGCGGTCGTGGCGGCTTTGGTGGCTTCAGTGGTTTCGGCGGCTTTGGCGGTGGCGGCGGACAACGTGTCAGCCGCGGCAGCGATCTGCGCCTGAAGGTGAGCCTCACATTGCAAGAGATAGCCACCGGTACCACAAAGAAGTTCAAGGTGAAGAAGAACATCCCCTGTCCCCACTGTCATGGCAGCGGAGCGGCTGACGGCAGTAAGGCCGAGCAGTGTCCCACCTGCCACGGATCGGGAGTAGAGATACGCACCCAACAGAGCATCTTCGGCATGATGCAGACACAGACAGAGTGCCACACCTGTGGCGGCGAGGGCACCGTCATCAAGAACAAGTGTCTGCACTGTGGCGGCACAGGCGTAGTGAAAGGCGAAGAGGTAGTGGAGGTGACCATCCCCGCCGGCGTGGAAGAGGGCATGCAGCTCACCAAGTCGGGAAGTGGAAATGCCGGCTATCACAACGGCATCAACGGCGACCTGCACATACTCGTCACCGAACAGGACAACGATACCTTCCAGCGGGCAGGCAAGAATCTCATCTACAACCTGATGCTCGACTTCCCCACTGCAGCGCTGGGAGGACAGGTGGAAGTGCCTACCATCGACGGCAAACGCCTGCGCATTAAGATAGAACCGGGTACGCAGCCGGGAAAGATTCTCCGCCTGAAGGGCAAAGGGCTGCCCTCCATCGATCGTTACGATTACGGCAATGGCGACATGGTGGTGAAGGTGGACGTGTATGTGCCGCAGACGCTGTCAAAAGACGAGAAGCAGATGCTGGAAAAGATGCGCAACAGCGACAACTTCACGAGCAACGGACACGACAAACGCAACATCTTCGAACGCATGCGCGATAACTTCAACCTGTAGCACATACGCCATGCTCATTCCTATATGTCGGGATGAGCATGGCATTTTTACCATCTTTTATGACCTATACTGAAACCCTCGACTATCTCTACCACAGCACACCTGTGTTTGAGCATATCGGCGCTGCTGCATATAAGCCCGGACTATACAATAGCGAGACCCTTGATGCACACTTCGGCCACCCGCATCGGCATTTTAAGTCCATCCATGTGGCTGGCACCAACGGCAAGGGGTCCGTGTCGCACACCTTGGCAGCGATATTGCAGAGCGCAGGCTACCGCGTGGGACTCTACACCTCGCCCCATCTGGTCGACTTCTGCGAACGCATACGCGTCAACGGCAGGTGTGTGTCCAAACAGTTTGTTGTCGAATTTGTTGAGCAGGAACGCGCATTCTTTGAACCCTTGCATCCCTCGTTTTTCGAATTGACTACCGCCATGGCATTCAAGTATTTCGCCGACGAGCAGGTGGACATTGCCGTCATTGAGGTAGGACTGGGCGGAAGGCTCGACTGCACCAACATCATCACCCCCATACTCTCAGTCATCACCAACATCGGCCTCGACCACACACAGTTCCTCGGATCCACGCTGGCAGAAATTGCCGGCGAGAAGGCGGGCATCATCAAGTCTGGGGTGCCCGTGGTGGTAGGACAGACGCTAACCGACACGCGACCTGTCTTTGCAGAGAAGGCCGAACAGCATAATGCAGCGATAGTATTTTCCGACGAAGAGGACGAAGTGCTCTCTTGGAAACGCGGAACAGAACCCAATGCAATGATGGTGTATCAGACACGCTCCTTTGGCGAGTTGCAAGGAGTACTGACGGGCGACTGTCAGGTTGCCAATGCCAACACCGTGCTACATGCCGTGAGACAGTTGCGGCATGGTGGTCTGCACATCAGCGACAACAATGTGCGAGAGGGATTTCAAGGCGTGGCGCAGCTCACGGGGTTACGCGGTCGCTGGGAGTGCCTGCGTGCCAATGGTCCCACCATAGTGTGCGACACTGGACACAATGTCGATGCCTGGCACTATCTGAACGAACAGATTCGCCTCCAGCAGTGTGCCACGCAGCGCATTGTCTTCGGAATGGTAGACGACAAAGACCTCAATGGCGTACTTGCCCTGCTGCCTCGTGAGGCTGTGTACTATTTCTGTCAAGCCTCCACACATCGTGCCATCCCTGTAGAGAAGATAGCTGCCGCAGCGCATGGATTGCAAGGAACAACCTAT
The DNA here is from genome assembly GCA_017940185.1 of Bacteroidaceae bacterium. GTDB lineage: Bacteria > Bacteroidota > Bacteroidia > Bacteroidales > Bacteroidaceae > Prevotella. Next base: position 20,916 of record JAGAZE010000040.1, read on the forward strand.
CCTAATGTTGCGCAGGCATATCAAGCCGCCGTGACCGAAGCCCGGCCCGACGACTTTGTGTTTGTGGGCGGAAGCAGTTATGTAGTGGCCGATTTGCTGACCTTTCTAGAGAAGGAACACTGATAGTAGACCTTCACAAACATGCTATATTATGGACTCCAAGCAATTGAACAATGGTGTACACATACCGATGGTGGGCCTTGGGGTCTACAATATATCGTTGCACGACACCCAGCACGTGGTTGAAGATGCGCTGAGCGTAGGTTATCGTAGCATCGACACTGCCGCAATGTATCGCAATGAGCGTGGCGTGGGCAATGCCATACGCTCTGCGGGGGTGTCAAGAGAAGACATCTTTGTCACGACCAAAATCTGTGAGCCCTGCTACACCGCCAGGCAAACCTTGAACGCCGTTGCCGAGTCAATGCATGCGTTGCAACTCGACTATGTCGACCTTATGCTGCTGCATTGGCCTGTGGGCAATCCGGCGGTGATGTGGCAGGCATTGGAAGAACTCTACAAGCAAGGACTCTTTCGTGCCATTGGTGTGTCTAACTTCTATCCCCACACGTTTTCCCAAATTGTCGGTGCCGGCAAGGTGATGCCCGTGGTCAACCAGTGCGAAGCGCATGTGCTTTATCAACAGCGTGCCATGCAGTCCTACCTGCAATCCTACGACGTCGCCCTTGAGGCGTGGAGCCCGCTGGCAGAAGGACGAAATACTATTGTCCAACATCCGACGTTGACGCGCGTGGCACAGCAACATGGCAAAACAGCAGCACAGGTTGCACTGAAGTTTCTAGTACAACAGGGAATCATTGTTATTCCAAAGACTACACATATAGAACGGATGAGGGAGAACATCCACCTCTTCGACTTCCAGTTGACAGATGAAGAGATGCAGCTTATCCGACAACTCGACACAGGACACAACATTACAGGCTGGCCCGCAGATGCTCTGACTTACGAAGTGTAGCCAGCCATTTTTCTCTATTAAGAATAAGAGCGTAAACATTGTAGTAAATGTTTGACAGATGTCAGTTCTTGAAAATTAAAAAGCACTGACGAATAGCTGTTTGTGAATTATTTAACAATTAATTTATTCTCATTCATTATATGTGAAATCTATTCATGTGGGATTGTTTTGAGTTCTCGCAAGTAACTGAAACACAGACGAAAACACAAAACACTCAAAATTGAAAGGTACAAAAAAGTGCATTTGACGGAATGGATAAAAAGTGGAGTTTTGCAGAGCAAAACAAGCCTTCGAGAGCGAGCAAGATTTAACATCTTGTTAAGATTATTTAACAATAAGATTTGAGGCATTTTTGCCGATTGCCAAGTCTGGTTAGCATTAGAAGTCCGTTTTGGGGCTTCGTAGATGACACGAAAATTGGCTAAAAACATGGTTCTTGTACCACCGTTGTATCTCGGACGTTCTAACCGTCTGGGATTCAATGACGGTTAATAATTCAAAGTCGAACTATGAACAGAATTTATGATTGTCAATCGTACTAATAATTATGTGTCGCCAGACAGGTAATCTTTGGTTCATATCAATTCAAAAAGGTAAGGAAAAGAAAGGATGAGGTGGCAATTTGAGACAAAATGACGATTTCTTAGGCCAACTTTATTCTTTTTCTTGAAAAAAGTTTGGCTATTTCAAATTAATGCAGTACCTTTGCACCAACAGTTCCCGCCACGCCTCCTAACAATGCGTACCACGGCGGGACTTCGTTATTTATAAGGGTATGAGATATAACAAGCAACCAACAGACATTACCACCCAGCTTGCCATGCTGAAGCAACGCGGTCTCATTGTCAGTGATGAGGACACAGCCTTGAAGCAACTTGCATCCATCAGTTACTTCCGTCTGGCCAGCTACTGGAAAATCTTTGAGACAGATGAAGCTACACATCAGTTTGCCAACGGCACTTGTCTCGAAGATGTCATTTCACTATACACATTCGACAGAGAACTGCGCTCCATCATATTTACCGCTATACAAGACATAGAAGTTGCCCTGCGTACACGTATCATCCACTTCTTCTCCATGACTCACGGAGCATTTTGGTTTATGGATGTCTCAAAGTTCAACAATCGCAACATCTTCCAGACATGCCTTGACAACATACAAGTGGAACTTAGTCGCTCGAAAGAAGAGTTTCTACAGGAGCACTTTGCCAAGTATAGTTCGCCATCTATGCCTCCCGTGTGGAAAACGCTGGAAGTTGTTTCATTTGGCAATCTCTCAAAGTTGTATGCCAACATGAAAGATGTGGAGGTGAAGAAACTGGTCGCAAAGAGTGTAGGTCTGCCACAATACACCTATCTTGAAAGTTGGATGCGTAGTCTTACCGTCCTTCGCAATTGCTGTGCCCATCATGCCCGTACATGGAACCGTCGCTACCCTACAATGCCCCAGTTGCCAAGACGATTGCCGCTTACATGGGTTGACACACAA
>JAGAZE010000005.1 GCA_017940185.1 Bacteroidaceae bacterium
CACCTCCTTCAGCGTAACGGCCTTGGGTGTCAGCACCATGTCCTGATTGACAACCCCTCCCCTACTGGGGGAGGCTGGGAGGGGGCTCGTCTCCTTCTCATAACTGATGTGGTTGAACTGCAACGTCAGCGTTCCACTCGGCACGCTCTTGACCTCCAGCACATACTCGCCCTTCGCATTTGTGCTGCCGTACGCCAGCGTCTTTGTGCCGCTCATCAGTTTCACAATCACGTCGCCAACGGGCTTGTTCTGCAGGTCTATCACCCGCCCCGTCACTCGCAGCTGCGCAGAAGCCGACGCTGCCAGCACAACGACTAGCATGAAAAGCAGACACTTCTTCATTCTTTCAGTCTTTTTACACAAGTTGTCACTAACTACTAACAAAATATTCAAAATTAGCTTCGTTTTGATTTGAGTTTCAATTTTATTCAGTAACTTTGCGGTGTGACGCTGAAAGCGTCTTCGCTCAGTAACCGAGGGTACGAACGCAGCGAGCACCCCCGGACATCCATGCACTACTGACCGGCATGCACCCTGGAGGGGTGCCCCATCCACAATACACCAACTATCCCAATCTAATCATGGCCTACACCAAGCTTATCTACCACATCGTCCTACGCACTCATCAGGGTACGGCTCCCATCGCCGAGGAACATGAGCGCGACCTCTATATGTATATCTTTGGTTTCTGCAAAAACCACCAATGCGTGCTCTACCGCATCAACGGCATGCCTGACCACATACACTTGCTGGTTTCTCTGCATCCCACCATTGCCGTGGCTTCTTTTGTCCACGACCTCAAGATTGCCACCAACAACTTCATGTCTGCCAACCGCGACCGTTTCCCTGCGTTTGTGAAGTGGGAGCAAGGTTACTGCGCCCTGACATACTCCGAAGCAGACAAGGAGCGGATTATGCAGTATATCATCAACCAGAAAGAACACCACCGTAAGTTCTCTGTCCGTGACGAATTGATTGCCCTGCTTCAGGAGTGTGGAGTGGAGTATGACGAGCGGTATATCTGAGACAGTGGGGCACCCCTCCAGGGTGCATCCTCTTACTACCGCTCGCTGTCCGGGGGTGCTCGCTGCGCTCGTACCCTCGGTTACTGAGCGGTGACCGCGTTGCGGTCTCTTCCTGCCCACTGACAACTTCGCTCTCACTGCTCAAGTGGCTGATACACATGTGCCTTCGTCAGCAGCGGATGGCCGCCATTAGCAAGCACAAGTTGCTGGCCGTTGTGGTTAAGGATGCTCATATCCGTGATGCTGCCATTGAGATCGGGTACATAGTACGTGGGATTCTTGGCATATTGGCGGTTGCCATAGATCGCGTTTTTATGCTTCAGTAGCTTGGCGTACTCCATCCGATGCACATCGGGACTTTGATCGGGCGCAGTGATGGGTGACGCCTCTTGTCTCACTTCCGCAAGGCGGAACGTGTGCGCCTCGCTCTTGGCCTCGACAATCAGTCCGGGCAGACCGCGCAGCCGCCACGGTCCTGCCGACGACGGAATCTCCTCGGTGTACCACACCGTCCACGCCACGCCTCGGAACGTGGTCGTGGCCTGCTGACAGTGATAGCCGTTCACGGTCAGCGTGTCAACGGTGAGCGTCCACGCGATGTCGGGCGTAGGCATTCCCGAGCTTTGCTCGCCTACCCGTAGCCTTTCGCTGCCCTCATACTCGTGCGGAAAGATAAACTCGCGCACGGTAGTCTTGCCGCTGGGGTGACCGATCCACACCGTCGGCATGTGCATATACGCCTCCTGATAGTCTGCTGCTGTATCAGCCGACTCGTCACTCTGTCGATAGGCCGAGCGCGGCATCGACTTCACGACCGTCCGTCCCACCTGCACTGCCAGTTGCATCCTGTCGGTGATGTCCTGTCCCTCGTCGTCCTGTGTCCTGCACTCATAGTCGTACACCGCCACAAACTG
>JAGAZE010000041.1 GCA_017940185.1 Bacteroidaceae bacterium
CAGCGGCAAGACTACCGTGCGCGAGTTTATCTTTCCGCACGAGTATGAGGGCAGCGAACGGCTAGGGGTAGGCGAGCAACGCTCGGGAATGCCGACGCCCGACATCGCGTGGACGCTCACCGATGACACGCTGACTGTGAACGGTTATCTGTGCCAACAGGCCACGACGATGTTCCGAGGCGTGAAGTGGCACGTATGGTACACCGAGGAGATTCCGTCGTCGGCTGGGCCGTGGCGGCTGCGCGGTCTGCCGGGACTGATTGTCGAGGCCAAGAGCGAGGCGCACACGTTCCGCCTTGCGGAAGTGAGACAAGAGGCGTCACCCATCACTGCGCCCGATCAAAGTCCCGATGTGCATCGGATGGAGTACGCCAAGCTGCTGAAGCACAAGAACGAGATCTATGGCAACCGCGAATATGCCAAGAATCCCACGTACTATGTACCCGATCTCAATGGCAGCATCACGGATATGAGTATCCTTCACCACAACGGCCAGCAACTTGTGCTTGCCAATGGCGGCCATCCGCTGCTGATGAAAGCTCATGTGTATCAGCCACTTGAGCAGTGAGAGCGAAGTTTTCAGTGAGCAGGAAGAGACCGCAACGCGGTCACCGCTCAGTAACCGAGGGTACGAGTGCAGCGAGCACCCCCGGACAGTGGGTGGTAGTGAGAGGATGCACCCTGGAGGGGTGCCCCACTGTCTCAGATATATCGCTCGTCATACTCCACACCGCACTCCTGAAGCAGGGCTATCAACTCGTCACGGACAGAGAGCTTACGGTGGTGTTCTTTCTGGTTGATGATATACTGCATAATCCGCTCCTTGTCTGCTTCGGAGTATGTCAGGGCGCAGTAACCTTGCTCCCACTTCACGAATGCAGGGAAACGATCGCGGTTGGCAGACATGAAGTTGTTGGTGGCAATCTTGAGGTCGTGGACAAAAGAGGCCACGGCAATGGTGGGATGCAGAGAAACCAGCAAGTGTATGTGGTCAGGCATGCCGTTGATGCGGTAGAGCACGCATTGGTGGTTCTTGCAGAAACCAAAGATATACATATAGAGGTCGCGCTCATGTTCCTCGGCGATGGGAGCCGTACCCTGATAAGTGCGTAGGACGATGTGGTAGATAAGCTTGGTGTAGGCCATGATTAGATTTGGATAGTTGGTGTATTGTGGATGGGGCACCCCTTCAGGGTGCATATCGGTCAGTAGTGCACGGATGTCCGGGGGTGCTCGCTGCGCTCGTACCCTCGGTTACTGAGCGAAGACGCTTCCAGCGTCACACCGCAAAGTTACTGAATAAAATTGAAACTCAAATCAAAACGAAGCTATTTTTGAATATTTTGTTAGTAGTTAGTGACAACTTGTGTAAAAAGGCTGAAAGAATGAAGAAGTGTCTGCTTTTCATGCTAGTCGTTGTGCTGGCCTTGTCGGCTTCGGCGCAGCTGCGAGTGACGGGGCGGGTGATAGACCTGCAGAACAAGCCCGTTGGCGACGTGATTGTGAAACTGGTGAGCGGCACGAAGACACTGGCGTTCACCAGCACGAATGCGAAGGGCGAGTATGCACTGGAGGTCAAGAGTGCGCCGAGCGGAACGTTGACGTTGCAGTTCAACCACATCAGCTATGAGAAGGAGACGAGCCCCCTCCCAGCCTCCCCCAGTAGGGGAGGGGTTGTCAATCAGGACATGGTGCTGACACCCAAGGCCGTTACGCTGAAGGAGGTGACGGTGAAGGCCGACCCGCTGCGGCAGCGCGGCGACACGCTGAGCCATAACCTCGCGTCGTTTCTCGGCAAGGGTGACGTGACGCTGGAGGACGGACTGAAGCGACTGCCGGGCGTGGACGTGTCGAAGAGTGGCGGTATCAGCTACATGGGTAAGCCCATCTCGCAGTTCAACATCGAGGGGGTGGACATGTTGGGCGGTAAGTACAACCTGGCGACGCGGAACATCCCGGCGGACTACGTGACGCAGGTGGAGATTGTGCGCAACCACCACAGCCGACGGGTGGAGAAGGACGTGCCGAGCAACGAGGTGTCGATGAACATTAAGCTGTCGAAGAAGGCGAAGCTGAAGCCGTTCGGACAGGAAGAAGCGGGAGTGGGGGCTAGGGGGAGGTTCCTCCTGGGCCTTACCGGCATGATGTTCACCGACAAGTTCCAGACCATCTGCTCGCTGAAGGGCGGCAACTACAAAGGTTTCGCGCGGACCGACATGTACGACCACTTCGGCGGCTCGGGCGTAAGTACGCCTGCCACCAGTTTGTTCGGCGGCTTCGACGGCGGTGCGCCTCCACAGGGCGAATACCTCTACCAACGCAATGGCATGGCTTCGCTCAACGGCATCCATAAGATCGACTCGACCACGACGCTGAAGGTGAATGCCGACTACAGCTACCACCGCGCCACGCACGACATCAGCCAGAGCAGCACGTATCTTTCGGGCGACGGCAGCTACGTGACCGTGAGCGAACAGACCTCGCCACTCACGAAGGTGCATCTGCCGAAGCTGTCGGTGAACTACCTGAAGAACGCCGACCGCGTGTATCTCAGCGAGACGTTTGTTGTAAAGGGGAAGTTTGAGCAGAACGAGGGTGATGTGATTTCATCTGTTGCGTTGGCAACGCAACAAACGGAACAGCGGAGGAAGGCGACGTCGTTTGAGGTGGGCAACGACCTGTACTGGATGGGCAGGACGGAGAAGGGCACGCGCCGACATGTCAATGCGTCGGTGGCGTTC
>JAGAZE010000006.1 GCA_017940185.1 Bacteroidaceae bacterium
CGACAAGGCGTACTTCGGTGCTGCCGAGGGTGCCGAGACAGGCACCAACGGAGCCAAAGGCATACGCATGTATAAGGAAGGCATCTCGGCAACGCTCACCGATTGCACCTTCGACTATGTGAACATCAACTACGGCAACGGTACAGAAAACGGTTGTCTGACCATCAAGAACAGCACCTTCAACAAGCACAACAGCAAGGGTGGCAATGCGGTGATCAACTTCACCAGCCTGAGCAAGGGTAATCTGGTGGAAGGCTGCACCTTCAACGACCCCGACCTGTCGGCCATTGCCAGCGGCGCCAACGTTGCTTGCGGCATCACGATAAAAAACAACATCATCAACAAGAGTCTGGCCAGTACCCGTCTCTATCCAGGTATCAACATGAGTGCCACTGGTCCTTACGACATCGTGATTGAAGGCAACGAGGTTCACGGTCCTGCTGCCGTTACTCGCGCTGGCGGTATCGCCCTTGCCTGCCTGCTGGGCAATCCTCCCACCGGCACACTCTACGTGCGCAACAACTTTGTTGAGAACTGTTCGTACGGTATCACACTGACCGGACCTGGCTCTGTGGTGATAGAAGGCAACATGGTGAAGAACAATAAGTACATCTCCAGTCCCACCCTGGGCGGCAGCGGACTGAACATTACCTGCAACTCTACGGGGGTAATTGCCAAGGCCTACATGAAGGGCAACCACATTGAGGGCAACCTGTGGGGCATCACCGTTATCGGCAACGTGGACATCAACGCCGGCAAGACCGCCGACGCTACTGCCGCCGACTACAATCCCGGCGAGAACGTGTTTGTGAACAACGGCAACGGCGAGCCCTTCGTGCAGTACGACTTCTACAACAATACACCCAACACCTCGTATGCCCAGGGCAACAAGTGGAGCGTCGACGAGCAGATATCAGAGAAAATTGAGAACGTGGTGTACCACAAGGCCGACGACAGCTCGCTCGGCATGGTAATCTACATGCCGGCCTACACGCCTACGGGCATCAATGGAGTGAAGACCGACGGCACCCACAGTGCTCATCGCTACAACCTGCAGGGACAGCGTGTAGACGACAGCTACCGTGGCATCGTAATCAGCAACGGCAAGAAGGTGATGAAGCGATAGGCCTCATCCTACCTGACAGAAAGCAGCCCGGGCATTGCGCTCGGGCTGCTTATTGATGTGTGTGTGTGGTGGCGATAGGGTGGGGGGGACTACAGCACGTTGAGCACCTGTTCCTTAATCTGCTCCAGTTCGTCCTTCATCTGCACCACGATGTTTTGCATCTCCGCCTGATTGCTCTTCGAACCCGTGGTATTGATTTCGCGTCCCATCTCCTGACTGATGAAGCCCAGTTTCTTTCCGTGTGGTCCGGGCTCATTCATGGTTTTCAAGAAGTATTGCAGATGGTTGCTCAGTCGCTGTTTCTCCTCTGAGATGTCGAGTTTCTCGATGTAGTATATGAGTTCCTGCTCCAGTCGGTTGTGGTCGTAGTCTGTTGCTGCGATGTTGGCGAGTGCCTCCTCTATGCGTGCGCGTATCTTCTCGGTGCGCGATGCTTCGTAGGGTGCTATGCTCTGTAGCAGTCGGCTAATGTTGTTTATCTTTTCCGTAAACATCGCCGTGAGTGCTTCTCCCTCCTGTCGGCGGAAGTCGGTTACGCTTTGCAGTGCCTGTTGCAGTGCGCCTCTCACAGCCTTCCATTCGTCGTCGGTAGCAGTGGCGGTGTCGTTTTTCTGCACCACGTCGGGCATGTGTAGCAGCAGTGGCACCCAGTCGGCAGGCTGTGGCAGCTGTAAATCGGTGGCGATGCGACTTATCTGTTCGTGATAGGTTCGCATCTGAGTCTCATTCACCACCACGCCCTCGTCGGTGCTGTTCCCTTCCAGCCACACCACCACATCGGCCTTGCCCCTCACGAGCGCTTCCGTCACGAGGGCGCGCGCCTCCATCTCGTGCTCACGATAGCGCGAAGGTAGGCGCAGACTGAGGTCCATGGCCTTGCTGTTGAGCGTTTTTATCTCTACGTGGACGGTCATTTCCTGATAGGTCGCCACGGCATTGCCGTAGCCGGTCATCGAGAGTAGCATGGTGTGTAGGATTAAGTGATGATGAATTATTTCGTGCAAAAGTAAGCTTTTTAGGTGAAAAGTCTTACTTTTGCAAGATGTTTTTAGGGCATTGTCCACCAGCAGAAGCAGCATGGCAGTTATTCTTAATATTGAAACGAGTACCACAGTGTGCTCCGTAGCCCTGAGTAGGGATGGTCAGTGTGTGTTCTCGCGCCGCAACGACGATGGCGGACAGCATGGCACCTTGCTTGGCGTGTATGTTGACGAGGCGCTGCAGCATGCCAAGGTGCATCTGCTCACCCTCGATGCGGTGTGTGTAAGCAAGGGTCCTGGCTCCTACACCGGTTTGCGCATCGGCGTGTCGCTGGCAAAGGGCGTGTGCTATGGTCAGCAGGTACCTCTCTTGGCGGTGCCCACCACCGAGGTACTCTGTGTGCCGCTGCTGCTCTACCGCCACGATATCGACACTTCGGCCCTCTTCTGCCCCATGATTGATGCGCGCCGCATGGAGGTGTACAGTGCCCTCTACGATGCCGCCCTGCGCCCGGTGCGCGAAGTGGAGGCCGACGTGGTGACAGCCGACACCTATCGTCCGTGGCTCGACGAACATGTGGTCTACTTCTTTGGCAATGGGGCAGCAAAGTGCAAAGAGGTAATCGCGCATCCCAACGCACGCTTCATCGAAGACATTGTGCCCGACGCCAAGCATATGTTCCCACTGGCAGAAAAACGCTACTGGGCACAGCAGTGGGAGGATGTGGCCTACTTCACACCCTTCTATCTGAAGGACTTCGTGGCCAAGCCCGCACGCGACCTGCTGCATATGGGAAAATAAGAATCAAGCATTAAGTATCAGGTATCTCTGAAGTGCTATTATTAAGAGGAAAGAATTATCATGACTATGAACATAGAAGGTTTAGACTACAACACCGACCGTCCGCAGTTGCTCATGCGTGCCTATGGCCGCCAAGTACAGGAGATGGTAGAGCATGCCTTGCAGGAGCCCGACCGCGCTGAGCGTCAGCGGTGTGCCGAGGCCATCATCGCCTGCATGAAGCAGATAACGCCCAGCAACGGGCGCAAAAAGGTGGATATCATGCACACGCTATGGAACCACTTGGCAGTGATGAGTCGGTTTCAGCTCGATATCGACTATCCCGTAGAGATTGTCGATGTTGAAGGTCTGCGCTCGCCAGCTGAAAAGGTGCCCTATCCGCCCCAGCAAGTGCGTGCGCGCCACTATGGCAGCCTCGTGATGCAGTCGTTGCAGCAGCTGAAGACCATGCCCGAAGGGGCCGAGCGCACCGAGCTGCTCAAACTTACTGCTGCACGCATGCGGCGCTGCCTGCAGCAGTGGACCACCGGCAACACCAGCAACGAGAAGCTGATAGCCGACATCGACCGCTACACCGACGGAATGCTCCGCGATGAGGCCGAACAGCTGTTCCCGCTGAAGGGGAGAAACTGAGTGTAGAAGTTAAGAATCAAGAACACAAGTATTATGCCATCATTTATTATAGAAGGCGGTCATCCACTGAGCGGCACCATAGCACCACAAGGCGCTAAGAACGAAGCGCTGCAGGTGATATGTGCCACGCTGATGTGTGAAGAACCCGTCCGCATAAAGAATATACCCGACATCCTCGATGTCAACAACCTCATCGCCCTGCTGAAAGATATGGGCGTAGTGGTGACGCGCCATGGTGAGGGCGACTACACCTTCAATGCGCAGCTGTTGCATCTCGACTATTTGGAGAGCGACGAGTTTGTGCGCAAATGTTCGTCGTTGCGTGGCAGCGTGCTCACCTTCGGCCCGCTGCTGGCCCGCTTCCGCCGTGCCGTAGTGGCCCCGCCGGGCGGCGACAAGATAGGACGACGCCGTCTCGACACCCATTTCCTCGGCTTCAAGAAACTTGGTGCCACCTTCCAGCTGGTGGAAGGACGCAACGTCTACGAGATAAGCGCCCGCCGACTGAAGGGCACCTACATCCTCCTCGACGAGGCTTCGGTGACAGGCACAGCCAACATCATCATGGCTGCCACACTCGCCAAGGGCACCACCACCATATATAATGCTGCATGCGAACCTTATATACAGCAGCTGTGCCACCTCATCAATCGCATGGGCGGACACATTGCGGGCATCGGCAGCAACCTGCTCACCATCGAGGGCGTCGATTGCCTGCACAGCGCCGAGCACACCGTGCTGCCCGACATGATTGAGATTGGCTCGTTTATCGGCATGGCGGCACTGATAGGCGAAGGCGTGCGCATCAAGGATGCCATGCTTGCCGACCTGGGCATCATTCCCGAGGCCTTCCGCCGCATAGGAGTGAAGATGCATGTGGAAGACAACGACATCGTCATCCCGCAGCAGAAGCACCTCGTCATAGAATCGTTCATGGACGGCACCATCATGACCCTCGCCGATGCCCCCTGGCCCGGACTGACACCCGACCTGCTCTCCGTACTCATCGTAGTAGCCACGCAGGCACGCGGCAGTGTGCTCTTCCATCAGAAGATGTTTGAGAGTCGCCTGTTCTTTGTCGACAAACTCATCGACATGGGCGCACAGATTATCCTCTGCGACCCTCACCGAGCTGTCGTAGTAGGCCACGACCGCAAGAAGCGGCTCCGGGCAGGACGCATGACGAGCCCCGACATCCGAGCAGGTATCGCCCTGCTCATTGCTGCCCTCAGCGCAAAAGGAACAAGCCGGATAGAAAACATCGCACAGATAGACCGCGGCTACGAACACATAGAGCAACGCCTCAATGCCCTGGGAGCCAACATACGAAGAGAAGAATAATACGAATTGACATTTGATAACTGATAACAGGAAATAGTACTGGCGCTAGAATAAGGAATAGTAGATAAAGAACAAACTGTCGGTTTCGCTCCCTTACCTGTCTTTAACTCCCCGATGATAACCTTTGACGACCTCTACAAGATTGGCCGTGTTGGCAAGCCCCACGGCGTGCATGGCGAAGTGCAGCTGCTCGTCGACGACGATGTGTTCGACCGCACCGACACACCATATATATTTATAGAGGTCGACGGTCTGCCGGTGCCGTTCTTCTTCGAGAGCTATCGCTTCCGTGGTTCGCAGTCGGCACTCGCCGTCTTCGAAGGCATCGACAGCGAGCAGGCAGCCCGACGGCTCACAGGAAGCACACTATGGTTTGAGCGCCGCCTGGCCGATGCCGATGCCGACGATACGGCACTACCCGCACTCGTGGGATACACCATCACCGACGAGCAGCAACAGCAGACTGTGGGCACCATCGTAGCCATCAACGATACCACCATCAACGTACTCTTCGAAGTGGAGACACCCGACCATCGACAGCTGCTCATACCCGTGGCAGAGGAGTGGATAACCGATATCGACACCGACAGGCGCACTGTCAGCATGCATTTGCCCGAAGGACTCACCGACCTATAGTCCAGTATGTTGTGTAGCCAACACAAACCTTCCTCCCCACACTTCAGCCACCCCACAACCCAGCAATGAAGAAACAACTCTGCATACTCGGTAGCACCGGTAGCATAGGAACGCAGGCATTAGACATTGTCGCTGCACATGCCGACCGCTACGAGGTGTATGCCCTCACAGCCAACACCAATGTCGAGCTGTTGAGCAAGCAGGCGCGCCGCTTCCGCCCTGCTGCTGTCGTCATAGCCGACGAGCAGTGCTACGAGGCACTGAAGGCGAGTCTTGCCGACTGCCCCGACATTAAAGTCTACGCTGGCAGCAAAGCCCTCGACGACATCGTGCAGGCCGAGCCGATAGACATGGTGCTCACCGCCATGGTAGGCTTTGCCGGACTGTCGCCCACCATCCACGCCATCAAGTCAGGAAAAACCATCGCCCTGGCCAACAAGGAGACACTCGTGGTGGCAGGGCAGCTCATCGTCGACCTCGCCCTGAAGCACCGCACGCCCATCCTGCCAGTGGACAGCGAACACAGCGCCATCTTCCAAAGCATAGTGGGCGAAGGAGACAACGAGATAGAAAAGATACTGCTCACCGCCTCGGGCGGACCCTTCCGCAACCACACCATGGAGCAGATGCGCGATGTGAAAGCTGCCGACGCCCTGCGCCATCCCACATGGACCATGGGGCAGAAGATCACCATCGACAGTGCCTCGATGATGAACAAGGGTTTCGAGGTGATAGAGGCGCGCTGGCTGTTTAATGTGCCAGCCGACAAGATAGAGGTGCTCATCCATCCGCAGAGCATCGTGCACAGTGCCGTGCAGTTTGCCGATGGTGCCGTGAAGGCACAACTGGGCATCCCCGATATGCACCTGCCCATACAGTATGCCTTCTCCTATCCCGACCGCATTGCGTTGCAGCAACCTCGTCTCGACCTCACACAGAAGCCGTTGGAGTTTTTCCGTCCCGACGTCAGCCGCTTCCCCTGCCTCGCCCTCGCCTATCAGGCACTGCAGAAGGGAGGCAACATGCCCTGCGTGCTCAATGCTGCCAACGAGGTAGTCAACGCAGCATTCAGAGAAGACCGATGCGCCTTCCTGCAAATGGCCGATGTCATCAGCCGGACAATGGAAAAAGCAGACTATATCGCACAACCCACCCTCGACGAACTCTTTGCCACCGACAAAGAAGCGCGACAAATAGCAAACGATATGCTCAGTTGAGACTTTAGAGTGTAGGTTGAGTGTTTAGATTTTACAGAATAAGTCCACTCCGGCAAGGCCAATCGTCAAATATCCCAATATAAAACAAACCGTACTCCGGACGTCTGCTCGTCTGAGCACCAACGGAGCGCAAGAAACAGAAAACAGTTAAATCGTAAATATGGAAACATTCCTCATTCGTCTGTTACAGTTCATGCTGTCCATCTCCATCCTCGTCGTGTTGCACGAGGGCGGCCACTTCTTCTTCGCCCGACTCTTCAAGGTGCGCGTAGAGAAGTTCTACCTTTTCTTCAACCCTTGGTTCAGTCTCTTCAAGTGGAAGCCCAAGAAGAGCGACACCACCTACGGCATCGGTTGGGTGCCCCTTGGCGGATATGTCAAGATAGCAGGCATGATCGATGAGTCGATGGACACCGAACAGATGAAGCAGGAGCCCCAGCCGTGGGAGTTTCGCTCCAAACCCGCCTGGCAGCGCCTGCTCATTATGATAGGCGGTGTGCTTGTCAACTTCCTCCTGGCGCTATTCATCTACTCTATGGTGCTTTTCACTTGGGGCGAGAGCTATGTGCAGACCAAGGACATGACCATGGGAATGAAGTTCAACAAGCAGGCTCAGCAACTCGGCTTCCGCGATGGCGACATCTTGTTGCGCTCCGACAAGGGCGAATTCTCCAAGTTTGATGTCTCCCTCTATCGTCAGCTGTCCAGTGCGCAGAGTGTCACCGTGCAGCGACAGGGCAAGGAGGTCACACTCCCCATGCCCGGAGAAATCAACATGCTGGAGATGATCAAGGCCGAGCCCTCCTTCGTGCGACCGCTCATCCCTGCCGACATCGATAGCGTGGTGCCCGCAGGCATCGCTGCCAAGGCACAGCTGCGCAAGGGAGACAAACTCGTAGCCGTCAACGGCAAACCCATCGACTCTTGGAATGCCTACAACTATGAGATTGGCGTGCTGCAAGACCGCATGGCAGCCGCCACCACGACGAAGGATAGCATGGCAATACGTCGCATCACCCTCGCAGTGCAGCACAAGGGCGCCGCAACTGTCGACACCGTGCCCCTCACCCTCGACGCCGACCTCAAGATGGGCATCGGGCAAAGCAGCATCTACTCCTATTATAAAGATACCCACACCAGCTACGGATTCTTTGAGAGCTTCCCCGCTGGCATACGCTACGGATGGAGCGTGCTGCGAGGATATGTCGACGACATGAAGTATGTCTTCACCGCCGACGGAGCCAAGTCGCTCGGAGGATTCGGAGCTATCGGAAGCCTCTTCCCCGCCGAATGGGACTGGATGCTCTTCTGGCAGATGACAGCATTCCTCAGCATCATACTCGCCTTCATGAACATACTACCCATCCCAGCCCTCGACGGAGGACATGTGCTCTTCCTGCTCTACGAAATCATCACACGACGCAAACCCAGCGAGAAGTTTATGATACGTGCCGAATACATCGGCATCGGCATCCTGATGTTGCTCATGGTAGTAGCCAACCTCAACGACATCCTGCGCTGGATAGGGGTAATGTAGCTCCCTTCCCCCATACCTCATTCCTCCCCACCAACCTCCTTCGTTCATTGCGGTGCAATTCTATTGCGCCCACACTTATCCCTCAACCCCAACACCCACCACTTATGGATCACTATCTTTATATCAACGACGAAGCCAGCCGCTGTCTTCTCTGCGTCGATGCCCCATGCACTGCTGCCGTGTCGCACGGCGACCCTGCCCGTGCCATCCGCGCCATCCGCTTTGGCAACCGACGTGTGGCGACACCATGGCTTGAGCCATGCACCGATGCCGAACTGCAAGCTGCCGAAGAGGCGTGCATACACTACGACCGCCCCATACGCATACGCGAACTGAAACGCCGCATAGCACTACTGCCCCACGACGAACCACGACCGCTGCCCAGTCTGGAGATAGACTTCTGCGGCATACACTGCGAAAACCCCTTCTTCCTCGCTTCCTCTGCTGTGTGTACCAACTACGACATGGTGGCACGCGCCTTCCAGATGGGATGGGCAGGTGTGTACTACAAGACCATCTGCATGCAGGAGATACGCGAAGTGTCGCCCCGCTTCGATGCCGTCGGACAGCAAGAGAAAGGCGAGTTCTACGGATTCCGCAACATGGAGCAACTCAGCGAAAATCCCTACCGGGAAGACTTCGACATTCTCAGCCGCCTCAAGCGCGACTTTCCCACCAAGGTAGTTATCGCATCCATCATGGGACAGACCGAAGAAGAGTGGATAGAGCTTGCCAAGATGGCAGAAAAGGCGGGTGTCGACGCCATCGAACTCAACTTCTCTTGCCCACAGATGCGACTGGCAGGCATGGGCAGTGATGTGGGACAAAACCCCGAACTCGTCACTTTCTACACCTCTTATGTCAAACGTAGCGTCAGCATACCTGTCATACCCAAGATGACGCCCAACATCACCAATATCAACGACCCAGCCATGGGAGCGTTCTATGCCGGTGCCGATGCCATATCTGCCATCAATACCATCAAGTCGGTAACCATGGGCGACCGCGCTGCTGTGTCAGAGCGCAAAACCATCTCCGGATATAGCGGACGTGCCGTCAAACCCATCGCCTTGCGTCACATACTCAATATGGCGCAAAACCACCTGCTCAGCAATACGCCACTCAGCGGCATCGGCGGCATAGAGACATGGCGCGATGCGCTTGAGTTCATACAACTGGGATGCTCTAATCTGCAAGTGTGCACCGCTGTGATGCAGTATGGCTACCGCATCATCGACGACCTCATCCTCGGCCTGCAGAACTACATGGCCTACCACGACGTGGCCAAGGTGGCCGACATGGTGGGCGAACAGCTGCCCTGTTTTGTCCCCGCCTCCGACCTCGATCGCGACACCGTCGTCTATCCTAAGATTGATCGCACAGTGTGCATCGGCTGCGGACGCTGCTTCACCTCGTGCAGCGACGGCGGACATCAGGCCATAAGCTTCGACCAAACCACACGCCAGCCACGAATATTGGGCAGCAAGTGCGTCGGATGCCACCTCTGTCAGCTCGTATGCCCCACAGGAGCTATTGGACTTGCCAAGCGCGTGAAGAAAGTAGACAAGTCAACGCACTGAATGCGTTCAGATAAGGACATCACTCTGCACAGCGAAAAAGAAGAATATGACCTTCATCGTTGTGCAGGGTAGTTTTTTTTTTGGAGGGGAGAGTGCTTGATATTCATGCTTTTTCGATAAACAACTAAGCATTAAATGAGCGTAAGTTTTGCAAAATTACGGAATGTTTGTACTTTTGCACTATCACTCTTTGTTATTTGCCGTCGTTATTCATTCGGTAGAGTGTTTCAGGAAATTATCATATCAAATATTTTATATTATGCCTAAAATCCGCAACTATCATCCAATACACGATTAAGGGTAGATTTATGAGTCGTTAGTAGCAGCTTTCAGTAAAAAGCAACAGCACAACATCAATATGTAGCCACCATCCCCTTACCCCACGATGCGACTTGAGGTAA
>JAGAZE010000042.1 GCA_017940185.1 Bacteroidaceae bacterium
ACAAGGCACCAAGCTCGGAACCATTTACTTCGACCCGGAAAGTCCCAAGACCATCAGCGTCAGCGGAGACTATAAGCACGTAGGCTTCCGCTCCACCAACGGTGCACTCTATCTCGACAAAGCCATCATCAGCTGGGAGCCGGGAGAGTTCCTGCTCGACATCACGGAAGACAACTTCCCCGATGCCGAACTGCGACGCTACCTCACCACCGACACCGTCAACATCAAGAAATACGGTGCCGACGGCGTATTCACACAAGCTGAACTCGACGACATCAACACCATCACTCTCGACTCGGCACAAAGCAGCGGCAACTACACTGTAGCCAGCCTACAGGGACTGCACCACTTCGCCAAACTCAACACGCTCAACCTCTACGGACAGCAGATACCAGACATCGACCTCACCCAAAATGCGGCCATCACTATGCTGTCTGTGCGCAACAACGGAGTCATCACAGGCATTGAACTGAGCCAAAACCAAAATATCAGCTCGCTCGAGATGATCAACAACGATGCACTCGCAACGCTGGACGTGAGCAACAACGCCAAACTGGCACGCCTGCTCGTACACAACAATGCCGCACTCACTGCACTCAAGGTGAGCGGCAACCCACGCATCGAGACCCTCAGCATCTACGAAAACGCGCTCGCTGATACCCTCGATGCTACCGACATGCCTCGACTCACTGCCATATCGGCCTATCACAACCGACTGAAAGCCGTCAGCATTGACAACTCGCCCAACATAACGGGCATTGCCGTCAACGGCAATGAGATAGAGCACATCGACGTGAGCAACAATACGGCACTGCGCTCACTCAACGTGTCAGACAACAAGCTGAAGACACTCAACGTGAGCAACAACACGCAACTCACATCGCTCACGGCATCGGGCAACCGCATAGCAGAGGCAGACCTCACACAACTCACGGCTCTCACTACCCTGCGGCTGGAAAACAACGCACTCACGGCTCTCGACCTCTCAAAGCAAAACAACATCGGCGTACTGTTCAACATGGCCAACGCGTACGCATCTCCGCAAACGGCATACATCGACCCCGTCGACATTGCCAACGGAACGAAAATTGCCATCCCGCTGAGCAAGGGAGCACAGGCACAACGCATCTCAAATCTCACCATCGACGGAAGAAATGCAACACCGGAGATAACCGTCGAAGACGGTATATCCTACCTCGTACTCGGCAATAAAGCCGATGGCGACGACTTTTACAACCAGCGCATCTCCTATTCCTACGACACGCAACTTCCCGTGGGCAACGAGCAAAACAAAATCATGAAAGTGACCGTCATCACCGCTACCGACCCGGATGCCGGCACACTCTACATCAACCAACAGACTGTGCCCGACAGCGCACTGCGAAACTTCATGCTCAACGCAGAATGGGGAAAGGACGGCGTTGTATCAACCAACGAAATCTACGACATCTACTCGCTTGACATCGCAAAGAAAGGCATCAAAGACCTGAAAGGAATAGAATACTTCAAAAAGTTGGAAATACTCTATGCTCAGGAGAATGAACTGCAGCATGCAGACCTGTCGAAAAACCGACTGCTCTACGAAGTGAGACTCAACGACAACCGGCTCACTGAGCTACATCTGCTGCACAACGACTCGCTGCAGCGACTCTACCTCGGTGGCAACCTTTTCGAAAAACTCGACCTCAAAGAAGCACCCAACCTGATATGGCTCTTCGCCGAAAACAACCTGCTGACAAGCATCGACCTGAGCGCCAACAACAAACTCACCACACTGCGACTGACAGGCAACCGACTGGCCTGCATCGACCTCTCGGCACTGCCCGGAGCGGGAACGAACATCGTCATCGGAAACCAACAATGGACTGGAAAACTCGTAGCGCTCAACAACAGACAGCAAATAGCCATCAACCTCACCGGCAACGTCAACACTGCCGACATATACAACGTGACGGCCAACGGACAAAACTACAACTCGCCGACTATCCTGGAAAACAACGGAGGCTACTACTTCCTGCTGGCGGAAGAGAAAAACACCTCACAACCCGACATCGATACCTACAACAAGCCACTCTCCTACGTCTACCGCGCCACAACGGGCAACGGACAGATTGCCACAATGAATGTGAAGGTGATGTGCAATGACGTGGCACTGCACATTGACGACATATGCCGCGACAACAACTTCTATGCCGGCAGCTTCTATCACGCACTGCCCACACGCCTGCCGCAAGGCATGGAGGCATACGTGGCAAGCGGACTTACCATAGACAAGAAACGGCTGCAAATGACACAGATTGACAACATTCCGGCCTACACCGCTGTCTACGTGCGCACACCGCAGACAGGATTCCACATCATGGAAGCCGTTGACAACAATAACACCGTAGACCAACAGCCCCTCGACAACCTCTTGCTGGGCACTTTGGCCGACTCCACCATAGCCGACGGCACAGCACTGCAACTCGACCACAACGTGAGGACGGGAGAACTGGGATTCTGGAATTTCAACCACTATGGCAGCATACCCGCCCACAGAGCATACATCAAGGCATCCTTCCTCAATCAAACCAATGCCACCGACGGACTGCTCATCAATATCGGAGAAGATACCACAACGGGCATCGTTGACGTGAACGGAAACGAAAACGCGAACGTAAACTGGTATAGCCTCGACGGACAACGACTCAGCCGACGACCCACCCAACCCGGAATATACATACACGACGGGCGGCAAATCGTCATACGATAGGCACACACCGTCACACTCCACGTCACGTATGTCGCAGCATCACAGCAACTAACTTACCACGCACATGAAAACAATCCCGCTCTCCGCACTTTTCTTTGCCTTCTCAGTTCTTCTCTCTCCACTCAAGGCACAGACCGTCAACGGATACCAATATGTAGACCTCGGACTCGACGTCCTGTGGGCCACACACAACATTGGCAGCACATCGCCAAAGGCTTCGGGCGACTTCTTCGCATGGGGAGAGACACAACCGAAGGCCGACTACTCCACCGACACCTACCGCTGGATGAACAGTGAGGGAGAATACACAAAATATGTGCGCATCGACGGACGCAACATCGTGCTCTCTGCCGACGATGATGCCGCCACACAACAGTGGGGCACACCATGGAGAATGCCTACCATGTACGACATTGAAGACTTGCTCAGCCTGTGCACATGCACCTACCAATGGGACAATTCTTACGGATACATCTACACCGTCACAGGGCCCAACGGCAACAGCATTACGCTCAGTTGCACAGGAACTGCCGAAGGCACACAACAGCCTGCATGGGGGCTTGTGCTGAGCTTTCTCACGGCAACACTCGCCAACGACACACGCAACGCATACATACTGGGAAACGACGTCGTCAGCAACAACCTGAAAGTGACATTCGCACGACGGCATCTGGGATTCAACATCCGCCCAGTGATAAGCAAGAATGCAACAGCTGTCAACAACGTCAACGGTATCGCGAACGGAAACAGAAACGGAGGATGGTACACCCTTAACGGACAGCGTCTCAACACCACTCCCACACAACAAGGCCTCTACATACACAACGGTAAAAAAGCCGTCGTAAAATAACCACGACAACAATAACTCAAAAAAAGCATTGGTACTGTTTGCAAAACAGCCCAATGCTTTTCCTTTCTATACTCTTGCACTAAGGCTTCATCACCTTCTGCGTGGAGATGCCTTCGCTGGTGGTCACTCTCACGACAAGTACGCCGTGGAAGGCGGAGACATCGAGGTCGTGGCTCTGCCGCACAGAGTTCAACAACTGACCGGACACGTCGAACACATCGATGGCATGCACGCTGACGCCATTCTTGGTTGCCACGCACAGGGTGTGTCCATCAAGGAAGACAACGGCCTTCTGCGCTTCTTCGTGCAAGTGGCCCACGCCCGTGGTACTATTGACCACGTCGATGAGTTTGTAGACCTTGCTGTAGTTGCCCACGCTGGCAGTCGACGACGCTCCGAAGTCGTAGACGAGGATATAACGCCCGATGTCGTAGTCGACGTTAGTTGAGATATTAACAGTATGTTGCTGTCCGACAGCAATGGTGGCGTTGCCCATGGCAAGGATGCCTCCGTTGGTGAGCGTGTATTGTCGCATGCGCACATAGAGAGTTCCACTGAAGGCTGAGGGGGCCTCAAAAGTGACGCTGCCCGTGAGCCGCGTGCCTTTCACCACTTCGTCGGGCATGTCGACAGCAACACCGTTGAGTCGGATGTTGTCGCCCGTACCGACGGTGATGCGTTCGTCGTAGTG
This sequence comes from Bacteroidaceae bacterium, assembly GCA_017940185.1. Taxonomy (GTDB): domain Bacteria; phylum Bacteroidota; class Bacteroidia; order Bacteroidales; family Bacteroidaceae; genus Prevotella. Next base: position 4,294 of record JAGAZE010000042.1, read on the forward strand.
CAGCGACATCGGGTCGTCGGCGATGATGCCGTCGGCAGTGGCATAGCTCACTTGTATGCGATAGATGCCGGGGTCGACGGGCAGGGGGCGATAGAAGGTGAGTGTCTTCGCCTCGCCCTTGGAAACCTGGGCATCGCTCTGCTGAAAGACATACCGCTTAGTGGCATCGCCCACATCGACAAGGGAGAGGATGACACCCACCTTTCCTGCTGCACCATAGTTGCGCGCATTCAGAGCAAAGTAGATGGCATCGCCCTGGTTGGCTATGAGCTGTCCGTCGCGACGCTGCCAGGCAACGTTCTGCGTGAGATGCATCACGGGATGTGTGGCCTCGGGAAGCACGGTGAACACGTCGGAGGCATACTCCTCCACAAAAGGATGGCTCTCAAATCCTTTTTCAAAGAGTATAAGGCTGTAGTTGCCAGCGGGCATGGTGTCGCGCAGGTTGATGAGGAAGCGTAGCTGCTCAGTACTACCATTGTAGATGTTAACGGGGTTCTCATAATCGTATACCTTACCATTGTCGGCTTCCGACTGGAAACGCACGATGATGTTTTGCAGGGTAAGGTGTCGTGAGTCGTTACGCAGCGTGACGGGCAGCAGCAGCGAACCCTTGGCATGAATTTCTGCAAAAGCCGACTGTAGCTTTTCGGTGACGGTGACATTGGGTACGGGTGTGTCTACACCGTTGATGACAATGTTGCCGTTGCTGACGCGCACCTTCACACGATCGCTGTAGGGTATGTTTTGCGGGTTGCGCCCTATGGCGTGACGCATCGGCTTCCATTCATCAGCGTCATGCTCCCGATACATCAGGCGCACATAAGCATCGCCGTTGGCAATGGTGGCGGACACGCTCTTTTCGATGTCGCGTAGCACGAATCCCATGATGTAGCCCGTGCGGCGGTTGGCATAGGCTGCGATGTTTTTGGTCTCTTCCTTCAACACCGCAAGCATCTCGCCATCGCGTTCAAGAACGGCAGCTATCTGTCCAGTGAAGGGCGTGACATCAAAATTTTCTATCGTACCGCCGATGGAGAACTGTGTGCCGAAATCGTTGCACGTCATCATCGTAGAGAAGTAGAGCGGACGCTCATAAGCACTCGGCTCGGATGATGGAGGACGGATGCCGGTGATGATTTCCTGGTCGATGTTGTACTGACCCTTGCCACCGCCTTCACCCAACCCTTCGGGTTCGAGATGATTCACGCTGAAGTAGCCGTTGTAGTTGCCATACCATCCCCAGTTGATGTGTACAAAGTCTTCGCTGTCATATCCGTCGCACACAAAGGCATGTCCGCCGAGTCCGTCCTCGCTTGATGCGGCGTAGTACACGGGGCGCTGGGCATCGATTTCCGACTTGATGATGTGCATCCATTCGGAGGTCTCGTAGTAGTTGCGCTTGCGCATCACCGTGCCGCCATCGTAGCGGAAGAAGTGACGGAAGGCATGGGGCACGATGGGCGACACTGCCCCGCTGCCGCCTACCTTGTATTCCATGTCGACAGCCACGCCAAAGTGATAGGCGAGGGTGCTAACAGCATCCTTCTGCGTGGCAGTGGCATTCTCCACCGCGCGATAGTCGCTCAGCATCTTGTCCCACGCGTAGGCAGTGCTCCCGAAGTCGGCACTCAACGTCTGTCCGCATCCCTGCGTGTCGGTGTAGGTCTTGCTGTCATTGCCCTGCGGAGGATAGGCGTAATAGCGCATGATTTGCGTTGCTGCCGTTGCCACGCAGCCCACATAGTAGTGCTTGATGACACCCGAAGAGGTATAGGTGGGACACTGCAGGTTGTAAGGGTCGTCTTGTCCCCATTGGATATTGCCCAACAGTGGTACCTGCACGGGCGTTCCGGCACGCAAGGGCATAGTGACGCTGCCTGTGCGCTGCCGGCACTGTTCTACATAGCGTGCGTTGAGCATCAACCACTGACGAAAGTTGTCGGGGAGGTGCTCACTGTCGAAGTGGCCGCGCGTGGAGTATCCCAGCACGGGAATAGCGGCATCGTCGCCCGACACTATCACAAAGCCATCGGCGTCGCCAATATTGAATATATAATATGGTGCATCGCCATCGTCAGTCGTCGCTGGTGCCAGCGTGGGTCCGGCACTGACAATCTTCAGCGGGGAGGTGCCAGGCACTCCCCTGCTGCTGACAAACTGTCGTGCCGTCTGCTCGGCTTGCCGCAGGTCTATCGGACCTCCAAAGGCAACACTTGCCGCCAACAAGGCAATGCACAGCAATAGGTTTCTTTTCATCTTGGATAAAGGAAGTTAGAATTGTCTTGTGTCAATATCACTTCACCAGCACTTTCTTGCCGTTGTAGATGTAGATACCCTTTATTGTAGGTTCTCCGTTGAGTCGCATGCCACTCAGGGTGTACCACACATTGTCGCCAGACTTCTCACCCGTGATGACGCCGATGCCTGTGGGCTCGCTGTAGCTGACGATGATTTCGTTGGAACTGGAGGAATAGATGTTGTCTACATAATAACCTGTGTACGACGACCCTTTCACGGTGGGCGCATAGGCAGCCACGGTATAGGCGTAACCTATCGTGTTGCTCAGCGGAACGTCAAACTTCAGCTCTGTCGCATTGCCAGCGGGGAAGGTCTCCATTCTCGAAGTGTACACATCGCCTGCCTTGAGTTCTTGCGAAACGGCAAACTCATCCATGTAGAACTTGTTGGTGCCAGCATATTCTATATACACGTAGCTCTCGGCTGCACCCTTGCTGCATTCCACGGTGTAGTCGGAAAAGTCGCCGCTGAGATATATCGTGGCACTATCGGCAGGGGCACTGTCTCCATCATAGAAGTATATCTTCACGGAGTCGTCTTTGAAGGTGCCGTAGTAGTAGGAGGCGGCTTTCATCGTCACCTTGTATTTACCTTCGTTCTTCGATAGGTCGAGAGCGGGGGTGCAGATGTATCCGCTGCCGCTGTAGGGACTCATGCCGAAATAGCCACTGGCAGCAGCAAGGGCAACGCTCAGACCGGTCCAGCCAGGTTGAGAGGTGTAGTTGTCGAGCGCTGAGGCTGAAGGATAGGAGGGACTATTCAGCGTGCCGTCGGTAAAGCCGCCGAAGTCGTCGTACAATACATCTACCGTACTGTCGTTCTGCAATACTTGGCGACGATACAGCGTCACCTCGTAACCCTCGGCAATAGCCACTTCGTTCCAATGGGCGGTGAAACCTGTGGCGCTCACATCAGTGGCATCGGTAGCCACGGGAGCATCGATATTGCTGATGACCTTCACCACTTGTATCTCGTTGGAATAGTCGGACACATACTGATTACGCTTGGCCCGAACGGTGAAGAAGTATTTCTTGCCTGCCTGCAACCCTGTCACCTGCTTCGATTGGGTGGTGGCATACGACGATGCGGGCTTGTCTACCGACTCATCCTTCAACAGATACTCCTTTACATCACCGTTCTTGGTGTAGACATCAAGCAGATAACTGGTGGCTCCCGATACCACCTTCCATGTGGCAGTGAACGCCTCGTCGCTTACCACGGTGGGCTGTGTGGCTTCGGGGACACCGATAAATGCCTGACTGGTCTCTATCTTCAGGTCGTCGATGAGCATGCCGCTGGCAATGAGATAAGGCTTGATGCGCAGATAACCTGTTGCAGTGCCGCCGCCTACCATCACCACCACGTCTGTCCACTCGCCGTTGTCGAGGTAGACGGTAGTGGTCACGCTGTAGCTGCTGTTGAGCAACAGCTGAATGCCTCCGCCCGTGGCATCAAGCGCCTTGGCGCGGAAACTGATGCGGAGGTTGCCGCCATTCGATGTCATATCGGTATTGGCTGTCTGCAGATAGCCGCTGTCGCCAATCTTCAAGCAACCGCCGGCCTCGTATACGCGAGAACCGCTCCAACCGGTCAGCTCTGTGCGCAATTTGCCAGTGTAACCGCTGATGTCGGTAGTGGTGGGAGACGACTCCGAACCTTCGGTGAAGGCGGAAAAGTCTTCGTTGAGAACTACAATGGTGTCGCCTTCGGCAGCTAAAGCTGCAGTGCAAGGAACTAGGAACACCACCGATAACAAACAGAGTAGGTGTCGGAATGTTTTCATAATCTAATAGTATTTGGATTGTGATTAGTAGTTAACGAGTCATCTACTCTCTCCAGCCATCAGTAGGATGCCATTCTTGCTTCACAACAGCTGAACATGCTGCCTTTTCGAGGAGAAACCTACTATGATGGGAGAACATTGTCGTGCACAAAGATAGGTATATTTTATAAAAACAAGAAAAATATTTAATTCTTTTATCAATTTCGACCCCAACTTTATCAATTTGGACATCATGTGGTTTGCTATAAAAGACTAAGAGGCATCTGCTGATACCTCTAGTCCATAGTCGTGTGCTCGTACTGTACGCCTGTGCCTAAACGGCATGCGCCTATTGCTCAATGTCGTCGCTCCACTCATCTAGCCGACCTTCCCACAGATACTTGCGCGTCTCCCTGACGAGCACGCCACTGAGCAGCAACAGCGAAACAAGATTGGGCAATGCCATCAGAGCATTCATGCAGTCGGCAAGATTCCAAACTACGCTCAACCCTACGACACTGCCGACAAACACCATTACAATGTAGACACAGCGATAGGCATTCACCGCCGTGTGGGGGCGGCGACGCGACAGATACTCCACACAGCGCTCGCCATAGTAGCACCAACCGAGTATGGTGCTGAAGGCAAAGGTGAACAGTGCTACCGTCAGCAGTGGAGTGCCCACAACAGGTATCTTGCCAAAGGCCATTTTGGTGAGCGTGGCACCATGATGATAGTCGATGTCGGGATGCATCAGCACACTGCTCACAATCACTATGCCTGTCAGAGCACAGATGACCACAGTGTCCCAGAAGGTGCCCGTAGACGACACCAAAGCCTGACGCACTGGATTACGCGTCTGCGCAGCAGCAGCCACAATGGGAGCAGAACCCAAACCCGACTCGTTGCTGAACAGACCGCGCGCAATGCCATAGCGCGCAGCCATGATGAAGACACCGCCCACAAAACCGCCGCCAGCAGCCTCAGGCGAGAAGGCCGACACCACAATGAGACGAATGGCAGGCCACACATAGGCGCCATTGACAAAAAGGATGTACACGCACCCCACCACATAGAACACCGCCATGAAGGGAACAAGCGCGCCACACACGCGAGCGATGCTCTTGATGCCGCCCAACACCACCAGCGCTACCAACAGTGTGATGACGGCAGCAGTAATCCAAGGCGAGATGCCAAAGCTCTCATGCGCCATGGTGGAGATGGCATTGGCCTGCACTGTGCAGCCAATGCCAAAGGAGGCCATAAAGGCAAACACGGCAAACAACACCGCCAACCACTTCCAACCCAAACCGCGCTCCAACGCATACATAGGACCGCCAAGCATGGTGCCGTCCTGCGTCTTCACACGATACTTGATGGCCAACAAGCCCTCTCCATACTTTGTAGCGATGCCAAACACGCCCGTTATCCAGCACCAGAACACCGCACCGGGGCCACCCAGCGACACGGCTGTGGCAATGCCGATGATGTTGCCTGTGCCGATGGTGGCAGCCAGGGCCGTGGCAAGGGCACCAAACTGCGACACGTCGCCAGTGGCATCCTTATCGCGTGTGAAACTCAGACGGATGGCGGTCAGAAGATTGCGCTGCGGAAAGCGCAGACGAATGGTAAGAAAAATATGGGTGCCGAGCAACAGGATAATCATCGGCCAACCCCAAAGCACGTCGCTCAATGCAGTAAGAATGTTGTTGAATGATTCCATGATATATAGTGGTGGATAATGCGTTATGAGCAGCTTATTTTGCAGGTTTCAGACAATCGCCCGCGTCGATGAGTTCCACTAGTTGTGCTCTTTCAGTTCCTGGAGGAGTGTTGGGACCATGCAGGGTCAGCATCAGCCGCGCATCAAAAGTGTGGAACAGCATGCCGTGGCTGCCGTGGGCTTCGTAGAGTAGCACATCGCTCTGTCGCCATGGTCCCGCTATCTTGCCCGTAGTGGAGATGGCTTGACCGATACAGTAGCGGTTGTTTTTGAAACTGCTCCACAGCATGATGAGTCGGCCAGTGCGCGTGCGGTATATACACGTTGTGGCAGTGTCCAATGCTTGAGGTCGCGGCTGCGATAGACCACTACCCCACCGCGCTCCTTGCCATCGATGACGGTGTCGAGCGAGGCATAGAGATAATAGGTGAGCGTGGAAGATTCTGCGTATATATAGGGATCGCGCACATGAATGCTGTCGATGTCGAGGGGATAGGTATCGGATGTCTGCGCAGCCGCGCTAAGCGCGCTAAGCAGCAGAGAGAGAAGAATCATTGTGTATTTCATGCTTCAAAGGTAGCAAATGTCCGTGGGATAAAGGAATGTTAGGGAGGGGAAAGTTAGTTTCCAGAAGTGGATTACAACAGAGAGGAATTGACAGAGGGAAGAGACCGCGCCGCACCGTGCCGTGCCACGTCACCATCGGGGGCAGCAAATGGAGGAATGATAATAATTTGTGCCAATAATTTTGCAGGAGCAGGAAGAAGTCTTACCTTTGCACGGCTAATGGGGCATTAGCTCATCTGGCTAGAGCGTTTGACTGGCAGTCAAAAGGTGGCAGGTTCGAGTCCTGTATGCTCCACTAACAGAAGCGCATCGTCGTATTATCTTGACGATGCGCTTTTGTTGTGGCGGTATTTCGTTGTGAGAACATTGATTCTTACTCTCCCCCACCCCTACTGTTGCAATAGTTGGCGAGCCTCGGCAGTGAGCAGGTGTCTCACTTTGTCATAGGACAGGAAGGCGTAGGGATAGGTTCCGTTTTCTTCGTAGTAGTGTGCCTCCGCCACGCTGTAGTTGCCGTAGTCGAAGCGTATGCCGTCGGCCAGGAAGAGGGGTTCTTTCGGTGCGGGTATGCCGTTGCCGTAGAGGTCGGCGCCTTCACCATAGCGTTGTTTGAGATTGGCCTGCACAAGGGATACGACGGCATCCTTTGAGGTGAACATCTCCCATGAGAGACGATGGCCGTCGATACGTGAGAAGGAGGCATCCTGCTTGGTGGCGTTGGAGGTGGCGTTGCCGACGAAGTAGCCAAACCATGAGAAGCTGTAGCTAACCACCTTGGCAGAGACATACTCCTTCTTATAGGTAAAAGTGGTGAGCCATGTGGGTTCCTCGCTCTCATTCCAGGCTATGGCATCACTGCCGGTGCCGCTCTCGGCCACAAGGTGTTGTTCTATCTTCTCACTGCTGTTGTCGGAGCGGAAGTGCTCCATATAGTGTTGGAAAAGCTTGATTGGCTCTTTCATGTCGCCAGTGTAGAGACCGCGATCCCAATAGTTGGCCGTCTGGTTGATCCATTGACGCACGGCATCGGCAGCAGGCTCGTCATTCATGGGGTAGTCGCATTTCACACGATAGGCCGACTGGTGATTTTTGAAACTGCCGCACATCTCGTCGATGTCGACTTCACGAAGGCGAAAACCGTCGGAGGCGACAGACTGTGCCGACACTGCCGCAGACGAAACGAGCAACAGGGCGGAGAGGAAAAGATGATGTAGTCGCATAGGAGAAAGTAATGTGGGTTATTTACTGCACAAAGGTAATTGATTGTTGGCGATATTGCGACACTATTCCGACGCAAATATGAAGTGTGTATATTCTGTCTTGCCCCAAAACGGTCAATACAACACTTTGGATTCAAATAAAAATCCCCCGCAAGCGGTATTGCCTACGGGGAATGTTGTTTGAGGAATGTATGCTGTCGTTATTTTTCAGTCTTGTTTTCCTCTTTGTTTTCAGTGTTCTCCTCTGCGGGAGCTTCGGTCTTTTCTTCAGCCTTTGCCTCTACAGGAGCTTCAGCTTTTGCTGCTGGGCGGCGGCTGCGGCGTGTGCGCTTGGCTGCCTTCGGAGTCTTAGCCATGTTCTCATCGAAGTCGACAAGCTCAATGAAGCATATCTGTGCAGCATCGCCCAGACGTGTGCCGAGCTTGATGATGCGAGTGTAGCCACCGGGACGGTCGCCCACCTTCTCAGCCACGGGGCCGAAGAGTTCTTTGATGGCTTCCTTGTTCTGCAGATATGAGAACACTACGCGGCGGGCGTTGGTGCTATCTTCCTTGCAGCGGGTGATGAGTGGCTCAACGTACTTTTTAAGTGCTTTGGCTTTTGCGAGGGTCGTAGTGATTCTTTTGTGCATAATCAGCGACACGGACATGTTTGCGAGCATGGCCTGCCGATGGGATGCAGTACGACCGAGGTGATTGAATTTCTTGTTATGTCTCATGGGTTATTCGTCAATATTATATTTTGAAACATCGGTTCCAAACGACAGATTCATTCTCTTGAGCAAATCATCAAGCTCAGTGAGCGATTTCTTTCCGAAGTTGCGGAACTTGAGCAGGTCGCTTTTGTTGTACTGCACAAGGTCGCCCAGTGTTTCCACGTTGGCTGCCTTCAAGCAGTTGAGGGCGCGCACGGAGAGGTTCATGTCTACCAGCTTCTGCTTCAGCAGCTGGCGCATGCGGAGCACATTCTCATCAAACTCCTCGTTGACTTCCACGTCGGGGTCTTCCACAGTGATGGTCTCATCTGAGAAGAGCGAGAAGTGTTGTATGAGAATGGCGGCCGCCTCGTTGAGTGCGTCCTTCGGGTGGATGGAACCGTCCGTCGTCACTTCGATGATGAGCTTATCGTAGTCGGTCTTCTGTTCGACACGATAGGGCTCGACAGCAAAGCGTACGTTGCGGATTGGGGTGTAGATAGAATCGATGGGGAGCACATTGATGTCGGTGCAGAAGATGCGGTTTTCCTCAGCAGGCACGTAGCCACGGCCCTTGTTGATGGTGAGGTCTATCTGCATCACTGCCTTTGCATCTAAATGGCAAATCACCAAATCGGGATTTAACACTTCAAATCCGGTCAGATAATTGCTGATATCACCGGCCTTGAACTCGGTGCAGTTCTCAACCATGATACTGACTTTCTCGTTCTCGAATTCTTCTACTGTTCGCTTAAATCTCACTTGTTTGAGATTAAGTATGATGTTGGTAACATCTTCCTTCACACCCGGCACCGAGGCAAACTCATGCTCAACGCCGCTTATTTTGACGGTGTTGATGGCGTAGCCTTGTAAGGATGAGAGGAGGATGCGGCGCAGGGCATTACCAATAGTGATGCCGAAGCCCGGCTCCAACGGACGGAATTCAAAACGTCCGTAAGTGGAGCTTGCATCCAACATGATGACTTGTTCGGGTTTTTGAAATGCTAATATCGCCATTAATTCAATGATTTATTTAGAATACAATTCTACGATTAACTGCTCTTTGATATTCTCGGGGATGTCAGCGCGTTCGGGCTTGTGGAGGAACTTGCCGCTCTTGCTGTTGTTGTCCCACTCGATCCAAGGGTACTTACTGTGGTTGAAACCTGCGAGCGATGCCTCGATGACTTCGAGAGACTTAGACTTCTCGCGCACGCCGACAATCTGTCCGGGCTTCACACTGTAAGAAGGGATGTTGACCACCTGTCCGTCGACCACGATGTGCTTGTGTCCGACGAGCTGTCGAGCAGCAGCACGCGTGGGGGCAATGCCGAGACGATAGACTACATTGTCAAGGCGGCTCTCCAGGTTCTGCAGCAGCACCTCACCGGTGATACCTTCAGACTTGGAAGCGTGCTCAAACATGTTGCGGAACTGACGCTCGAGGACGCCGTAGGTGTACTTGGCTTTCTGCTTCTCTGCCAGCATGACAGCGTACTCCGACTGCTTGCGGCGACGGTTGTTGCCATGCTGTCCCGGGGGGAAGTTGCGCCGGGACAAAACTTTGTCGGCACCGAAGATGGGTTCTCCAAAACGGCGCGCAATCTTTGATTTCGGTCCTATATATCTTGCCATAAATAATAAAAAATTGTGGTTGCTGATTGATTGTTGCACCCTCGTTGCCGAAGCTGATGCCTGACAACAGGAGTGCTTTGCTGAAACTATACTCTGCGACGCTTGGGAGGACGGCAACCGTTGTGGGGCAGCGGTGTAACGTCGACAATCTCGGTAACTTCGATACCTGCACCGTGGACGGCACGGATGGCTGACTCGCGACCGTTGCCGGGACCCTTGACGTAGGCTTTCACCTTGCGCAGACCCAGGTCGAAAGCAACCTTGGCGCAGTCTTCTGCTGCCATCTGAGCAGCGTACGGCGTGTTCTTCTTCGAACCGCGGAAACCCATCTTGCCGGCCGACGACCAGGAGATGACCTGACCCTCGCTGTTGGCAAGCGATACAATGATGTTGTTGAAAGAGCTGTGGACATGAAGCTGTCCCATAGCATCAACGCGAACGTTTCTTTTCTTAGATGTGGATTGTTTCTTTGCCATGTCTTTACCCTTTCATTACTTAGTTGCTTTTTTCTTGTTCGCTACAGTCTTCTTACGTCCCTTGCGAGTGCGGGCATTGTTCTTGGTGCTCTGACCACGCACGGGCAGGCCGTTACGATGACGGACGCCACGATAGCAGCCGATATCCATCAGTCGCTTGATGTTAAGTTGTACCTCGCTCCGGAGATCACCTTCTACTTTATATTCAGCACCGATGATTTCGCGGATCTTGGCAGCTTGCTCGTCATTCCACTCGTTGACTTTCAAGTCACGGCTCACGCCGGCCTTATCCAATATCTTTGCTGAACTACTTCGACCTATTCCGTAAATGTAGGTCAATGCGATTTCGCCACGCTTGTTCTGGGGCAAATCTACTCCAACAATTCTTATTGCCATTGTGTTAATTTGATTGTTAATGTGTTTTTCGATGTGTAGGGATTATCCCTGACGCATCTTGTACTTGGGATTTTTCTTGTTGATAACGAACAACCGGCCTTCACGACGCACGATCTGGCAGTCGGGTGTGCGCTTCTTTAATGATGCTCTTGTCTTCATTGCTATAGGGTATTTACTTTGGTTGCTTTCAGGGAATGCTTTTACACGAAACGGCATTGCCACTCACCTTCTCGGCTAGAGAGAGTGGACGTAGCTACAAGGGTGCGCTTGAGCGAATCGACTACTTGTAACGGAAGACGATACGTCCCTTGGTGAGGTCGTAAGGACTCATCTCTATCTTCACCTTGTCGCCGGGAAGGATGCGGATGTAGTGCATGCGCATCTTGCCGGAGATGTGAGCGATGATGGGCACACCATTTTCCAACTCTACGCGAAACATCGCGTTGGAAAGCGACTCAAGGATGGTGCCGTCTTGTTCTATTGCATTCTGTTTAGCCATACGGGTATGTTTGATGTGAATGTTTTCGTCTTGCGTGTTGGTATACCACTTCTGTGACAGCAGTCTCAACACTGCTGAGTAGGTGCGATGTAGTCGAAAGTGGTCAGCACTTCGGGCTGTCCCCTTCTTATTGCTATGGTATGCTCGTAGTGAGCAGCTCGTCGGCCGTCGCGGGTACGCACTGTCCAATAATCGGGCAGGATGCTGATATAGCGTTGTCCTTCGACAATCATCGGATCTATAGCGATGCACATGCCCTCCTTGAGCATGATGCCCTGCCCTTGTGCTCCGTAGTTCGGCACGAGTGGCGCTTCGTGCATCTGCCGCCCTATACCGTGTCCTGTCAGTTCGCGTACGATACTGTAGCCTTTCGGCTCGCAGCAGTGCTGTATGGCATGACCGATATCGCTCAGATGTCCACCAGCCACTGCTACACTGATGCCCTTGTGGAGCGCCTGTAGCGTGGTGGTGAGCAGCTGATGAGTGGCATCCGACACCTCGCCTACGGCGAAGGTGTAGCAGGAGTCGCCGTGGAACCCATCGAGGCAGGCGCCGCAGTCGATAGAGATGATGTCGCCTTCGTGCAATACATCGTCATCGCTGGGTATGCCGTGTACGATGGTATCGTTCACCGATGTGCAGATACTTGCCGGGAAGGGCGCTCCCTTCGGGTTGGGATAGTGCTTGAACGATGGCGTGGCGCCATGGTCGCGTATGAAGGTTTCGGCTATCGTATCGAGTTGCCTTGTGGTGACTCCGGGGCGGATGTGGTGCGAGAGCTCTCCGAGCGTCTGGCCGACAAGGTCGCCGGCGCGACGCATCAGCGCTATCTCATCTTCCGTCTTCAGAAACACAGGCATGTCGCGTCTACCTACTTTCGCTTACATCAATAGGCGGAAAGCGTGTTGGGGCGTGTGCGGCCAGAATTGAGCAATCCGTCGTAGTGACGCATCATCAGGTGACTCTCCACCTGCTGTATGGTGTCGAGCACCACACCCACGAGGATGAGCAATGATGTACCTCCGAAGAACTGGGCAAAAGCCTGTTGCACGTTGAGCACACCTGCCAGAGCCGGCATGATGGCGATGAAGGCGATGAACAACGAACCCGGCAGGGTGATACGCGACATGATAGTGTCGATGTATTCAGCCGTGGGCTTGCCTGGCTTAACACCAGGGATGAATCCGTTGTTGCGCTTCATGTCCTCAGCCATCTGTGTGGGGTTGAGGGTGATAGCAGTATAGAAGTAGGTAAATGCGATGATGAGCAGTGCAAAGATGATGTTGTAGGTCCAGCTGGTGTGATCCATCAGCGAGCGTGTGAACGCGCTGCCTCCCTGTGAGGAGTAGTTGAAGATGGCCAGTGGAATGAACATCAGTGCCTGCGCGAAGATGATAGGCATCACGTTGGCAGCAAAGAGCTTGAGGGGGATGTACTGACGTGCACCGCCATACTGCTTGTTACCCACCACGCGCTTGGCATACTGCACGGGCACCTTGCGCACGCCCTGCACGAGGACGATAGATGCGCAGACGACAGCGAAGAGGATGAGTATCTCAATGATGAACATCACCAGGCCGCCACCTGTGATGGCAGTGAAGCGCGATGTCACTTCCTGCACGAAGGCTTGCGGCAAGCGCGCGATGATACCTATCATGATGATGATAGAGATACCATTGCCCACGCCCTTGTCGGTGATGCGTTCGCCCAGCCAAAGGATGAACATACTGCCGGCAGCGAGGATGATGGTGGCAGGCACCATGAACACAGTCCAGTCAATGCCTTGTGCCAGAGCGCCGCCCGACTGCATGCGCAGGTTGATGAGGTAGGAGGGAGCCTGGAAGAGCAGGATGGCAATCGTGAGGATACGAGTGTACCAGCTGATCTTCTTGCGTCCGCTCTCGCCCTCGCGCTGCATCTTCTGGAAGTAGGGCACAGCCACAGCAAGCAACTGCATGACGATAGAGGCCGAAATATAAGGCATGATTCCCAATGCAAAGATAGATGCATTGGAGAACGCACCGCCCGAGAACATGTCGAGCAGCGACATCAAACCACCTTCCGTCTGTTGTTGTAATTCGCTCAGTCCGGCAGGATCGATGCCGGGCAGCACCACGAAGGAGCCAAAGCGATAGATAGCTACAAAGAGGATGGTGATGAGGATGCGTTGTCTTAAATCCTCGACCTTCCAACAGTTTTTCAAAACCTCTATAAACTTCTTCATATCTTTAAAGTAGTGTTATTGTTCCACCTACAGCCTTGATGGCCTCTTCAGCAGTCTTCGACACGGCGTGAGCCTCTACCTGCAGTGCAGCGGTGAGCTTGCCCTGGCCGAGAATCTTCACTTGCTTCTTTCCGTTCACTAAGCCTGCTTCACGCAACTCGGCCATACCGATCTTCTGATAGCCACGGCGCTCGGAGAGCTTCTGCAATGTGGAGAGGTTGACTGCGAAGTATTCCTTGTGGTTGATGTTTTTGAATCCAGCCTTCGGCACACGGCGTTGCAGTGGCATCTGGCCGCCTTCGAAACCAATCTTTCTGCTGTAGCCCGAACGCGACTTGGCTCCCTTATGACCGCGGGTAGACGTGCCTCCGAGACCGGAGCCTGTGCCTCTGCCAATGCGACGACGTGAGTGGGTAGAACCTTCTGCGGGCTTCAAATTATGTAGTTTCATCTTATTCTGTTGTTTTGATTATTCAACTATGGTTACCAGGTGGTGTACCTTTCTTATCATACCGCGCACTTCGGGTGTGTCTTCGCGCTCCACTACCTGCGATATCTTGCGCAGTCCGAGAGCGGTGAGGGTGCGCTTCTGGTCGATGGGATAACCAATCTTACTCTTTATCTGTTTGATCTTTATCGTTGCCATACGCTGTTCTCCTATCCGTTAAATACTTTTTGCATGCTGATGCCACGGTCGTGAGCGACGGTGTAGGCATCACGTACTTCACTCAGAGCCAGGATGGTAGCCTTCACCAGGTTGTGAGGGTTGGACGAGCCTTTCGACTTTGCCAGCACGTCGGTCACGCCGGCGCTCTCCAGCACGGCACGCATAGCGCCACCGGCAACCATTCCGGTACCGGCCGATGCGGGCTTGAGGAATACGCGGGCACCACCGTAGTGTGCTTCCACTTCGTGAGGGATGGTGCCCTTGAGCACCGACACCTTCACCAGATTCTTCTTGGCAGCCTCAGTACCTTTGGCAATGGCTGCGGTCACTTCGCCGGCCTTGCCCAGGCCCCAGCCGATGATGCCTTTGCCATCACCCACCACTACGATAGCGGCGAAAGTGAATGTGCGGCCACCTTTGGTAACCTTGGTCACGCGGTTGATAGCAACCAGACGATCCTTTAACTCTATCTCGCTATTGATTTTTACTCTGTTCATTGCCATGATACTTAGAATTTAAGTCCTCCTTTACGTGCGCCATCGGCCAATTCCTTCACTCTGCCGTGGTAGAGATATCCGTTGCGGTCGAAGACCACCTTCTCAATACCTTTCTCCTGGGCTTTCTGTGCGATGAGTTCGCCTACCTTGGCGGCCTGCTCCTTCTTAGGCATGGGCTCAAGGCCTTTGGATGAGGCTACTACGAGGGTTGTACCGGTAAGATCGTTGATAATCTGAACATATATCTGCTTGTTGGAGCGAAACACGCTCATACGGGGACGCTCTGCAGTACCGTTCACATTCTTACGAATTCTGTATTTTATCTTAATACGTCTTTCTACTTTCTTTGTTGTCATAATCTCAGTATAGTATTAATGTGTGTTACTTTGCAGCAGCGGTCTTACCCGACTTTCTACGTATCACTTCTCCCTGGAAGAGCACACCCTTGCCCTTGTAAGGTTCAGGCTTGCGGAAGGAACGTATCTTAGCGCAAATAAGTCCCAGCAGTTGTTTGTCGCACGACTCTAATATGAGGAGCGGGTTCTGGTTGCGTTCCGACTTTGTTTCCACTTTCACTTCAGCGGGGAGCTGTATGAAGATGGGGTGGGTGTAGCCCAGTGCAAACTCAATGAGGTTGCCTTGGTTGGACACACGATAGCCGACGCCTACCAGTTCGAGGGTCTTCTTGAAACCTTCACTCACGCCTACCACCATATTGTTTATCAGTGAGCGGTAGAGTCCGTGGAAAGCTTGCTTCTGTTTGTAGTTGACAGGGCTGTTTTCGTCGATTTCGAATACTATCTGTCCGTCGTCAACCTTCATGATGATGGAGGGGTCGAGGTGCTGCGAGAGTTCGCCTTTCGGACCTTTCACGGTAACAGTGTGGTCTTTCTGCTCTACTGTTACGCCTGCAGGTATGCTGATGGGTAGTTTTCCTATTCTAGACATAATGCTTTCCTCCATTAATAAACATAACATAATACTTCGCCGCCAATCTTCAGCTCTTTGGCTTCTTTGTCGGTCATCACACCTTGCGATGTGGAGATCACTGCAATGCCCAGGCCGTTGATGACGCGCGGCATGTCTTTGTAGCCGGTGTACTTGCGCAGGCCGGGGGTCGACACGCGCTTCAGGCACTTGATGGCGCTTTCCTTTGTCACGGGGTCGTACTTCAGTGCGACCTTGATGGTTCCCTGCGGACCATCCTCCATAAACTTGTAGTTGAGGATGTATCCTTTCTCGAAGAGAATCTTTGTCAATTCTTTCTTCAAGTTTGACGCAGGCACTTCCACTACTCTGTGGCGAGCCTGGATACCGTTGCGTATCCGCGTCAGATAATCTGCTATTGGATCTGTCATGATGTGTTTTAATTGATCGGGGCTGTCCCGACAATATTAAAAAGGGTTATTAAACTCGTTGTGTTGTTACCAGCTGGCCTTGCGCACCCCGGGGATGAGTCCTGCCGATGCCATCTCGCGGAACTGTATTCTCGACAGTCCGAACTGGCGCATGTAGCCTTTGGGACGCCCTGTGAGCTTGCAGCGGTTGTGCAGCCGTATGGGGTTGGCGTTTTTAGGCATGCTCTGCAGTTTGCGGCATGCTTCGTAGGCTTCTGCCACGCCTTCGCCGGTCTGTGCGTTGGCTTGTGCGACAATCTTCTTGAGCTGGGCACGCTTCTCGGCATAACGCTCTACGAGGTGTGCGCGCTTGACCTCACGGGCCTTCATTGATTCTTTTGCCATATGTGCTTACTGATTGTTTTGGTTTCTGAAGGGAAGACCGAATGCCTTGAGCAGTGCGTAGCCTTCTTCGTCGGTCTGTGCGGTGGTGACGAAGGTGATGTTCATACCCTGCAGACGGTCGATGTTGTCGATATTGATTTCAGGGAAGATAATCTGCTCTTCGATACCGAGGGTGTAGTTGCCCTTTCCGTCGAGGTTGCTTCCTATACCTTTGAAGTCGCGTATGCGCGGCAGAGCAATGCGCACGAGCTTCTCCAGGAATTCGTACATGCGGTCGCGGCGCAGGGTCACCATGGCGCCGATGGGCATCTTCTTACGCACCTTGAAGTTGGCGATGTCCTTTTTCGAATAGGTAGCCACGGCTTTTTGTCCTGTGATGGTGGTGATTTCGTTGACTGCCACGTCAACAATCTTGCGATCTTGTGTGGCGGCGCCGAGACCTTGGTTGACCACAATCTTCTTCAACTTGGGCACTTGCATGGCCGACTTGTAGTTGAATTGCTTCATCAAGGCGGGAGCTATCTGCTCCTTATACACTTGTTTCAGTTGTGCTGTACTACTCATTTTATTTCCTCCCCTGATTTTTTAGCGATACGTATGGGCTTGCCATCTTCGCGTTTGATGGCGATGCGTGTGGCCTTGCCACTCTTGGGGTCTATCAGGCTCAGGTTCGACAGGTGTATGGGTGCCTCCACGCGTACGATGTTTCCTTGCGGGTTTTGTGCCGATGGCTTTGTACTCTTAGAAACGATGTTGACACCTTCTACGATGGCACGCATCTTTTCGGGGTACACTTTGAGCACCTTACCGGTCTTGCCTTTGTCTTCTCCGGCCAGAACGATGACGGTATCCCCTTTTTTGATATGTAACTTGATCATTGCTATTCCTTTTTTAATGTTAGAGCACTTCGGGAGCTAAGGATACCACTTTCATATTGACGGCTCGCAGCTCACGTGCCACGGGGCCGAAGATGCGGCTTCCTCTGAGCTCGCCGGCGTTGTTGAGCAACACGCAGGCGTTGTCGTCGAAGCGGATGTAGGATCCGTCGGCGCGGCGTATCTCTTTCTTGGTACGTACCACGAGTGCCTTCGACACGGTTCCCTTCTTCAGTTCGCCTGAGGGGATGACGTTTTTCACTGACACTACGATGATGTCGCCTACGCTGGCGTAGCGTCGGCGTGTGCCGCCGAGCACGCGGATGCACAGGGCTTCGCGGGCGCCGCTGTTGTCGCAAACGGTAATTCTCGATTCTGCTTGTATCATGATTACTTAGCCTTTTCTATGATTTGCACTAGACGCCAGCGCTTGGTCTTACTCAAGGGGCGCGTTTCCATTATCAGAACGGTGTCGCCGATGTTGGCTTCGTTCTTCTCGTCGTGAGCGTGGTATTTCTTTGTCTTCTGCACAAACTTACCATATATAGGGTGCTTCTCCTTAAACTTGGAGGCAATGACGATGGTTTTGTCCATCTTGTTGCTGATGACGACACCCTGACGCTGTTTTCTAAGGTTTCTTGCTTCCATCTTTACTTGTTTATTTCGCGTTGGCGCAGTTCGGTTTTCATACGGGCGACATTACGACGCATGGCTTTTATCTGAGATGGATTCTCCAGAGGGGTCACCGAGTGGTTGATCTTCATGCGCTGCAGCTGCTGTGCTTCGTTTTCCAGACGCTCCACCAAGTCTTGCTGTGACAGTTCTTTTATTTCTGAGGTTTTCATACTTCTTAAGCGTTTTTATCGTAATCTCGTCTTACTACAAACTTAGTTTTCACGGGAAGTTTCTGTGCAGCCAGACGCAGTGCCTCTTTGGCCACATCGAAGCTCACGCCTTCCACTTCAAACAGGATGCGTCCCGGTGTCACGGGTGCTACCCATCCGGCGGGGTCACCTTTACCTTTACCCATGCGGACATCGGCAGGCTTGCGGGTGATGGGTTTGTCGGGGAAGATGCGTATCCACACCTGTCCCTCACGGTTCATTCTGCGGTTGACGGCCACACGCGCAGCTTCTATCTGCCGACTGTCAATCCATTTTGCCTCCAAAGTCTTGATGCCGAAGGAGCCGAAAGCCAATTGGGTGCCGCGATGGGCATTGCCTTTGTTCCCGCGTCCATCTTGAGGTCTTCTGTATCTTACGCGTTTTGGTTGTAACATGACTCTTGATTTTAACGGTTATTGGTTCTTCTGCGGTTGCCTCTTCCGAAGCGTCCGTTGCCGCGGTCGCGGTTGCTCGGCTTCTCGTTGGCATATTGCGGGGCGAGGTCGACGTCGCCGTATACTTCGCCACGGCAGATCCAAACCTTAATTCCCAGCAGTCCTACCTTGGTGAGTGCCTCAGCCAGGCAGTAGTCGATGTCAGCGCGGAAGGTGTGCAGGGGTGTGCGTCCTTCCTTGTACATCTCGCTGCGTGCTATCTCGGCACCGTTGAGGCGTCCGGAGATTTGCACCTTGATGCCTTCAGCACCAGCGCGCATCGAGTTGGCGATGGCGTTCTTTATGGCGCGGCGATAGGCCATCTTGCCTTCTATCTGGCGAGCAATGTTGGAGGCTACGATGGTGGCATCGAGGTCGGGTCTCTTCACCTCATAGATATTGAGCTGGATGTCTTTCTTATAGAGCTTCTTGAGTTCTTCTTTCAGCTTGTCGACGTCTTGTCCGCCTTTGCCTATCACCATGCCGGGGCGTGCGGTGCAGATGGTGATGGTGATGAGGCGCAGCGTGCGCTCGATGATGATGCGTGAAAGATATGCGTTCTCTAATCGCTTGTTGAGGTATTCACGTATTTTCTGGTCTTCCACCAGGTTGTCGCCAAAACTCTTGCCGCCAAACCAGTTGGAGTCCCAACCACGGATGATACCCAGACGATTGCTTATCGGATTAACTTTCTGTCCCATATCTTATTCGTTTTCTTTCGTTAGTGAATCTACAAAGACTGTAACATGATTGCTACGCTTTCTTATTCTGTAACCACGTCCTTGTGGTGCGGGGCGCATACGCTTCATGGTCACGCCTTCGTCCACGAATATTTTGGACACGTAAAGTTCTCCGTCTTCGGCCTTGCGGTCGTTTTTCTGTTCCCAGTTTGCGATAGCGGAGCGCAACAGTTTTTCTACGTTGGCGGCGGCGGCTTTCTTGGAGAAGCGCAGCACGCCGAGGGCGCGGTTTACTTCCATGCCACGTATCAGGTCGACTACGTATCGCATCTTACGCGGCGAGGAGGGCACGTTGTTGAGCTTGGCGAAGTACATGGTCTTGCGTGCTTCTTTTCTC
Source organism: Bacteroidaceae bacterium (assembly GCA_017940185.1). Classification (GTDB taxonomy): domain Bacteria; phylum Bacteroidota; class Bacteroidia; order Bacteroidales; family Bacteroidaceae; genus Prevotella. The sequence goes on from JAGAZE010000042.1 coordinate 23,968, forward strand.
AGTGCTGCCGCTTTATGTTTTCTTGATCCCATTGTTTAATTCTTTTTTCAGTGTGCCTATCTGTTACTTCTTGTTACCGGCATGTCCACCAAACTTACGTGTGGGAGCAAATTCTCCAAGTTTGTGGCCTACCATATTTTCAGTGATGTAGACAGGTATGAACTTGTTGCCGTTGTGCACTGCTACGGTGTGTCCCACGAAGTCGGGGGAGATCACCGAGGCACGGGCCCAAGTCTTCACTACATTCTTCTTGCCGCTCTCATTCATCGCCAGCACCTTCTTCTCGAGGGAGACGTTGATGTACGGACCTTTTTTTAATGAACGACTCATATTGTATCTGTTCTATTGTTTACTTATTTCTTTTTACCTGCTCTCTCGATGATGTACTTGTTGGAGTGCTTCTTCGGCGAGCGTGTCTTAAGACCCTTTGCATACAGGCCCTTGCGTGAACGCGGGTGTCCGCCGCTCTGACGTCCTTCACCGCCACCCATCGGGTGATCGTGCGGGTTCATCACGACGCCACGGTTGTGTGGACGCTTGCCGAGCCAGCGGCTGCGACCGGCCTTACCCGACTGTTCGAGTGCGTGGTCTGAGTTGCCTACGCTGCCCACTGTGGCTTTGCATGCAGAGAGTATCTTGCGTGTCTCGCCTGAGGGGAGCTTAACGATACAATAGTTGTCTTCACGAGAGGTCAGCTGGGCGAAGTTGCCTGCTGAGCGGACGAGCAATGCTCCTTGTCCGGGACGGAGCTCGATGTTGTGGATCACGGTACCTACGGGGATGTTGGCCAGCGGCAGGGCATTGCCGATTTCGGGGGCTGCTTCTGCACCTGACATCAGAGTAGTGCCTACTTCCAGTCCGTTGGGAGCTACGATGTAGCGCTTCTCGCCATCGGCATAGAACAGCAGTGCTATGCGGGCGGAGCGGTTGGGATCGTATTCTATGGTCTTCACTACTGCGGGTATGCCGTCCTTATCGCGCTTGAAGTCGATGAGGCGGAATTTTCTCTTATGGCCGCCGCCCAAGTAGCGAACGGTCATCTTACCCGAATTGTTACGACCACCGGTAGAACGTTTTCCTCTTACGAGGCTCTTCTCTGGCACAGATGCAGTAATATCGTCGAAGGTGCCAATAATTTTGTGTCTTTGGCCTGGGGTAACAGGCTTAAATTTACGTACTGCCATTGTGTTATACTAAATATTACTGTAAAAATCAATCGTTTGTCCTTCCTTCAGCGTCACGTATGCCTTTTTGTAGGCGGGCTTCTGTCCGCGGATGAGTCCGGCACGCGTATAGCGCGAGGAACGCTTGCCTGCATAGCGAGCGGTGTTGATATCAACCACTTCCACACTGTACAGGTCTTCTATCTCTTTCTTTATTTGTTGCTTAGTAGCCTCTGGACGTACCACAAAGCCGAAGCGGTTTGCCATTCGTTCGGTCTGATTGTTCATCTTTTCGGTGAGCAACGGTTTGATAATATATGCCATGATGCGTCCTCCTACTTTATGTTAAGCTGACTCTCGATGATACCCAGCGAACTCTCGGCCATGACGAGCACGTCGGCGTTCAGCACCTTGTAGGTGTTGAGCGTGGCTGCTGTCATCACTTCGGCGCGCTGCAGGTTTCGAGCCGACAAATATACGTTTTTATTTACTTCCGGCAAAACAATCAGCAATTTCTTGCCATTCACCTTCAGGTTTTCAGCCATTTTCACCATTTCCTTGGTCTTGGGCTGTTCGAAAGTGAAGTCTTCCACCACCATGATGGCGTTGTCTTGCGCCTTATAGCTCAGTGCCGAGCGGCGAGCGAGCTGCTTCACCTTCTTGTTGAGCTTGAAGCGATAGTCTCTGGGACGCGGACCGAACACGCGGCCACCACCCTTGAGCAGCGGAGAGTTGATGTCGCCGTGACGAGCTCCACCGCCACCCTTCTGACGGCCGAGCTTGCGTGTGGAACCCATGTGTTCGCTACGCTCCTTGGCCTTGGCGGTGCCTTGGCGTTGGTCGGCGAGGTATTGTTTCACGTCGAGATAGAGCACGTGGTCGTTAGGCTCGATACCGAATACAGCGTCGCTTAACGTAACCTTGCGTCCAGTCTCCTGACCATTGATGTTTAATACGTTAATTTCCATTACTTCTGAATCATTACGGTTGAACCTTTATATCCGGCCACACTTCCCTTCACGAGGATGAGGTTGTGCTCGGGTATCACTTTTAACACTCTGAGGTTTTGCGTTGTCACACGGTCGGTTCCCATGTGTCCGCCCATGCGCATTCCCTTGAACACCTTGGCGGGATACGAGCAGGCGCCGATGCTACCCGGCTTGCGGGCACGGTCGTCCTGGCCATGAGTACTCTGACCTACGCCACCAAAGCCATGACGCTTCATCACACCCTGGAAACCCTTACCCTTGCTGGTTCCGACAACATCGACAAAGTCGCTGTCGGCAAAGATGTCCACGGTGATGGTGTCGCCAAGGTTGTACTCCTCGTCGAACTTGAACTCGGCCAAGTGCTTTTTGGGCGTTGTGCCGGCTTTCTTGAAGATCCCCTGAAGAGCCTTGGTAGTATTCTTTTCCTTAGCCTCTTCGAAACCCAATTGAATAGCCTTGTAACCGTCTTTTTCCAATGTCTTCACCTGGGTTACAACACAAGGACCGGCTTCGATAACAGTGCACGGCACGTTCTTGCCGTCGGCACTGAAAACGGATGTCATTCCGATTTTCTTTCCTAATAATCCTGGCATTTCAGTTTTGAAGTTAAATTATTAATCACTTGTTTTCTCTTTTTGCTCTTTTTAAGTGCCTCACGCTGCTGCAGCCACAATTCGCACCTAAAAAGAGCACACGTCAACTACTTCCAAACTGAAGGCTAAGCTGCTCTTCATCAGTGTATTGATAGCTTTCAAGCCAGCGCAATACGCACTTTAGCGGGTGCAAAGGTACAACTATCATTTACTTCCTGCAAACTTTTTTGTTATTATTTTTGCGTCCACCATTCCATTCTTACCATGTTGCATCATCAGCAAGCCCGACCCCCTCGAAAATAATAAAACGATGAAGAGGGAATGGCTTCCTTCTTCATCGCTCTGCGTAATTCATCTTTGGCCGTTTAGGCCTTTACTCATTGTGCATCATGCAGATAGTGTGCATGACACGCCATAATGCCTTGGAGCACTTCGTGCTACTTCACCACGCGGAAGTCGATGCGTAGCATCTTCTTTTCATTGGGAGCGAGGCGTATCTCAAATTCCGTGTAGTATTTGCCGGGGTTCAGAGGTTTGTTTGCTACACCTCGTTTGTAATAATGAAATTTATTGCCAGCCATGAATCCTTCATACTGCTTGCCCGACCATGTGGCAGTCCAGCGAAGGGGCTTTTCGGGCCAAACGCCGATACAGATCCGAAGTTCCGCAGTCTGATCACCTGTCAGAACAGGATCATAAGGATAACCCACAAATTTTCCGTCTTCCGTGTGAATATTGAAAATACCATCTTTTATACCTGACTTTACATAGGGAGTGGGGAATAACGTGGGGCGTCCGTCGCGTTCGCCCTGGATGTAAACAACATCGTCTGTAAGATTGGCAATGGAAATGTCAAAGATGATGTCGTCGCCATATTTGAATTCCGTGGTACGCTTGCCGTTCTGATTCCGCAGGCAATACTGTACCACCAATCCGTTTTCGGGCATTACTTCCGGGTTGTACACCACAGGCGGCATCTCTCTGTCGGGGTCGTCGGGAAGCACCTCTGTTTTTGTAGCGTCATCATCATCGTTGCCACAACCGGCAATCATAAACGCTCCAAGGAACAGACCGAATAAAACAAAATTCTTTTTCATAATGGTGTGTTTTTTATGGGTTCGACTTTATGTTTTCAGGATAGTGTTTTCAGCGTATTATGGTATCAGCACGGTGCAGGTGAACACTTCGCTGCCTGCCAAGCCGCGGAAGACGTAGTAGTAGCCCGACAGGAACGTGCTCAGCGGTATGAGCGCATCTTCTCCTTCCACAAGGGCGTTGTAGGCTATCACGCTGGAGCCTATTCGGCATGCTGTGAGCTGCCAGGTGCCAACCTCGGGCAGCGGCACCTGCGGGTCGGTCACCAACGACTCGTAGCCGAAGTGTATGCGTAGCATGCCACCTTCTATGTAGGGTGTCAGGCCTCCTTCCACCTGCGGTATCTTTGTGAGATTGTCGCGCAACTGAATGTTGAAATCAGGCATGCTTCGTGCTACTCCACCACGCGGAAGTCGATGCGTAGCATCTTCTTTTCATTGGGAGCGAGGCGTATCTCAAATTCCGTGTAGTATTTGCCGGGGTTCAGAGGTTTGTTTGCTACACCTCGTCGATCATAGAAGAAATAACCAGTTCCCTCAAAGGAATCATATTGCTTGCCCAACCACGAAGCCGTCCATTTTCTCGGTATCTCTGGCACTAACATTTGTACACGCAGACATTCATCGGTTTGTTTTCCAGATAATGTGGGGTTGTAGGGATAGCCCACAAAGGTGCCGTTGACATCATGAATGTTGAAGATACCATGTTCTTCACCCTTTTGTACCAATGGAGTGGGAAATAACGTGGGACGCCCGTCGCGCTCACCTTGTATATAGACAGTGCTAGCGGTAAGATTAAAAACAGATAAATCGAATATAATATCGTCACCATATTTGAATTCCGTGGTACGCTTGCCGTCCTGATTCCACAGACGAAATTGTACCGCCAATCCATTTTCAGGCATTACTTCCGGGTTGTACACCACAGGCGGCATCTCTCTGTCGGGGTCGTCGGGAAGCACCTCTGTTTTTGTAGCGTCATCATCATCGTTGCCACAACCGGCAATCATAAACGCTCCCACGAGCAGACCGAATAAAACAAAAATCTTTTTCATAATGCTCAATTGTTAAGGGTTTGACTTTATGTTTTCAAGATAGTGCTGTCAGCGTGTCATGGTATCAGCACGGTGCAGGTGAACACTTCGCCGCCTGCCAAGCCGCGGAAGACATAGTAGTAGCCCGACAGGAACGTGCTCAGCGGTATGAGCGCATCTTCTCCTGAGCCGAACAGTACACGCCCGGTCGCAGAAGCAGGCCGGACAGCAAGGGCATGAATAAGATTTTGAATAGGTTCATAATATAGAAATTTTATGTGGTGTGTCATGAAATTACATGTTGTGCGCTGTAAAGGTAAAACAAATTTTTGCGTCCATGCAAAAAAAAGCATTTATTTTGATTTTATTCTTGTTTTTCTTGACATAAATCAAGAATTTGCGGCATTTTAAGAAACGAAAGGGCAGAAAGTGCTTTTGTAAATTTACACGAACAGTGTTGAAACGTTTGACGGAATGTCAGCATTTTTTCGGCGTTTTTCGGTTGCCTGTTGCATAGCGAATGAATCTCTACAGCTTTGCGGTTGGGCGACACTGCAACAAGCTGACAGCTAAAAACAATTATTGACTGGCAAGCAAACAAATTGACGGGTCTTTGCTGAGCACGGGTGGCGGCAAGTTGTGCCACAGGGTAGCCTGCCAGTTTTTGGCATCATCATCCAAATTTGCCTGCACGCTTACACCAACGTGTCTAACGACCTGGTGTTAAGGTGGATAGCGGGTGTAGGCAGAATCTGTTGCTTACACTTGCCTGCACTTGCCTGCACCATCGCCAGACAGAGAAGCGAGGAGAGAAAGAAGAGGAGGACAGTGAGTGTTGCCTGATTGCAATGCGAGTGTAGCCCGATTGCAATGCAAGTGTAGCCCGATTGGTGAGTAAGTGTAGCCCGATTGTATTGCAAGTAGGGCTTGATTGCATCGTGATTGGGCAACACTTGCGAACCCGCCTGGTCAAGCACCTTACTTCTTGACTTTTCCATTCTCGAACATAACGTAAGCGGTGAAGACGGTGCAAGCAATCTGTTTTGCCTACACCATCGTAACGCACTGGCAATAAGAGAAATACGCATAGGTAGTGTAGGCAGTGCAAGCGACGTTTTTTGATTACACCTCTGCAACGAACTGACTATCAACGCGAAATGCGGGATTGGTGTAAGCAAACGAAAAAAACGGAAAAGTTACTTTGAGCCGAGGGCTGAGCACGTGTACAGATTCAGTATAGGTTTGACAGCCACACCTGACGACGCTTCTGCTCTACTCACTCATATTTGCAAAACAACCAGCCGACCAATGATGTTGGTCGGCTGGTTATATATGCGCTATGCGTATTTTCCCTATTGCAACTTAGGGATACATGGCTTAGCAATCGTCTATTTGGTGTTGTAGTACCTCGTTTCTACACCTTGATTTCCACTTCCACTCCGCTGGGAAGTTCGAGTTTCATCAGTGCATCGACAGTCTTGGGTGAGGAGCTGTAGATGTCGATCAGGCGCTTGTAGTCGGACAGCTGGAACTGTTCGCGTGCCTTTTTGTTGACGAAGGTACTTCTGTTTACGGTGAAGATGCGCTTGTGTGTGGGCAGGGGGATGGGACCACTAACGATGGCACCCGTTGCTTTCACGGCCTTGACGATCTTCTCGGCTGACTTGTCTACGAGTTTGTGATCGTAGCTCTTCAGTTTGATTCTGATTTTCTGACTCATTGTTTGTTGATTGTTAATGTTATGGATGGCTGTCAGTAAAGAGTCATTCGCTCACTGGCAGCATAGTTTCTTATATCAGGTCGGCTCTGCCTCCCACTTCCTCAAGCACTGTCTTGGCAATGTTGGTGGTGAGCGGTGCATGATGGTCGTACTCCATAGAGCTTGTTGCACGTCCCGAAGTAATGGTGCGCAGGGCTGTGACATAGCCAAACATTTCTGCCAACGGCACTTTGGCTTTTATGATACGTGCTCCGCTGCGTGCATCGTCCATTCCTTCCACTTGTCCGCGGCGCTTGTTGAGGTCTCCGATGACATCGCCCATATTCTCTTCGGGTGTCACTACTTCCACCTTCATGATGGGTTCCATGAGCACGGGTTGCGCTTTCACGCAGGCATTACGGTAGGCGGCATGCGCAGCGAGCTCAAACGACAGTTGGTCGGAGTCGACGGGATGGAATGAGCCGTCGAGCAGGGTCACCTTCAGGCCTGTGAGCGGATAGCCGCCCAACACACCGTTCTTCATGCAGTCGCGGAAGCCTTTCTCCACGGCGGGGATAAACTCTTTGGGGATATTGCCGCCCTTCACTTCGTTGATGAACTGCAGGTCGTCGTCCTTGAAGTCATCGTCTTTCGGGCCGATGTTGACGATGATGTCGGCAAACTTGCCTCGTCCGCCGGTCTGCTTCTTGTACACCTCACGCAGGTTCACCTCGGTGGTGATGGCTTCCTTGTAGTTCACCTGTGGTTTTCCCTGGTTGCACTCCACCTTAAACTCACGTTTCAGACGGTCGATGATGATGTCGAGATGCAGCTCTCCCATTCCCGAGATGATGGTCTGTCCGCTCTGTTCGTCGGTGCGCACGGTGAAGGTGGGGTCTTCTTCTGCCAGCTTTGCCAGTCCGTTGTCGAGTTTGGCGATGTCGGCCTGCGACTTCGGCTCCACAGCGATGGAAATCACTGTGTCGGGGAAAGTCATCGACTCAAGCACGATGGGGTGCTGCTCGTCGCACAAGGTGTCGCCGGTGTGTATATCCTTGAAACCTACGCCTGCTCCGATGTCGCCGGCGTCGATGCTCTCCATGGGTATTTCCTTGTTGGAGTTCATCTGGAAGAGGCGGCTGATGCGCTCTTTCTTTCCGGAACGTGGATTGTACACGTATGATCCTGCTGTGATGCTTCCCGAATAGACGCGGAAGAACACGAGACGTCCCATATAGGGGTCGGTGGCAATCTTGAATGCCAGCGCCGCTGTGGGCGAGCTCTCGTTGGGGGAGCGGTGTTCTTCCTCCTCGCTGTCGGGGTTGGTGCCGACGATGTCGCCGGTGTCGAGGGGCGAGGGGAGGAAGGCGCAGGTGTAGTCGAGCAGTGGCTGCACTCCCTTGTTTTTGTAGGACGAGCCGCAGAGCATGGGTGTCACCTCCATGGCCACGGTACCCTTGCGCAGGGCTGCGATAATCATCTCTTCGGGCACATCGTTGCCCTCCAGGTAGCGCTCCATGAGCTCATCGTCGTAGTTTGCTGCTGTCTCCAGCATCTTCTCACGCCACTCGTTGCACTCATCGAGCAGGTCAGCGGGGATGTCTTCCACATCGTACTCGCTGCCATTGGCATCGTCGTGCCACAGTATGGCTTTCATCTTGATGAGGTCGACCACGCCTTTGAAGTGCTCTTCGGCACCTATGGGCACCTGTATGGGACAGGGGTTGGCTCCCAGCATGTCACGCATCTGCTGCACGGTGCCGAAGAAGTCGGCGCCCGAGCGGTCCATCTTGTTGACATAGCCTATGCGCGGCACGTTGTACTTATCTGCCTGCCTCCACACCGTCTCCGACTGTGGCTGCACGCCGTCGGCTGCGCTGTAGGTGGCGATGGCGCCGTCGAGCACGCGCAACGAGCGTTCCACCTCGGCGGTGAAGTCAACGTGTCCCGGAGTGTCGATGAGGTTGATTTTGTAGGTGTTGGCGTTCCACTGCCACTGACAGGTGGTGGCTGCCGACGTAATGGTGATGCCACGCTCCTGCTCCTGAGCCATCCAGTCCATGGTGGCCGCACCATCGTGCACCTCTCCTATCTTGTGGGTCTTGCCCGTGTAGAAGAGTATGCGCTCCGATGTGGTGGTCTTACCTGCATCGATGTGCGCCATGATACCGATGTTGCGTGTGAGTCGTAGATCGTGTTTAGCCATTACGTTGTATGTGTTTAGGTATGTTTAGAATCTGAAGTGTGCAAATGCGCGGTTGGCCTCTGCCATGCGGTGCATGTCTTCCTTGCGCTTGAAGGCACCACCCTGGTTGTTGTAGGCGTCCATGATTTCTGCGGCGAGCTTCTCTGCCATGCTCTTACCGCTGCGCTTGCGTGCATAGCCGATAAGGTTTTTCATCGACACGCTTTCTTTGCGGTCGGGACGTATCTCAGTGGGCACCTGGAATGTGGCACCGCCGATACGACGGCTCTTTACCTCCACTTGCGGAGTGATGTTGTCCAAAGCCTGCTTCCAGATATCGAGAGGAGCCTTCTCCTCTTTCGCCATCTTTTCTTTCACAATCTCCAGTGAGTCGTAGAAGATTTTGAATGATATAGTCTTTTTGCCATCCAGCATCAGGTGGTTGACAAACTTGGTTACTTTCTTTTCATTGAAAACGGGGTCGGGCAGTATGACCCTCTTCTTGGGTTTTGCTTTTCTCATTTCTTTTGTTAAGTTGTTATTGTCTGCTTGGGGCTGTCTCTTTTTTGTCTTCAACACCCGCGCCCGGGCATTTACTCAACCATTCAACAATTCTCCAGCAAAACGGTTATTTCTTTCTGTGTATGTCGTCGGGCGCTCATCGCCTTCTCCGGTTGGGAAGCGTCCGACATCATGTGGTAGCAGTGTTTACTTCTTCTGCTTCGGACGCTTGGCTCCGTATTTTGAGCGGCGCTGTGTGCGGTTGGCCACACCGGCGGTGTCGAGTGTGCCGCGCACGATGTGATAGCGCACACCGGGCAGGTCCTTCACACGTCCGCCGCGCACCAGCACAATGCTGTGCTCTTGCAGGTTGTGTCCCTCGCCGGGGATGTAGGAGTTGACTTCTTTCTGATTTGTCAGACGTACACGGGCAACCTTACGCATTGCCGAATTAGGCTTCTTAGGTGTGGTGGTATAGACGCGGACGCACACGCCACGACGCTGTGGACAGGAGTCCAAAGCGGGCGACTTGCTCTTGTCGGCCAGCACCTTTCTGCCTTTTCTTACCAATTGTGAAATTGTAGGCATAATGATTTAGATTTTTGTTATATATTATTGTTGTTCTTATCAGAGTATTGCGATGCGGCTGTTTACTACACGCCGCTTTTGGTGTGCAAAGGTATGTACTATTTTCTTTACCCACAATTATTTTGCGCTTTATTTTTCCTCTCTCCGGAAAATTTATTCTTTTCGCCCCACTGCCTAACAGGCAACAGACTGGCCGCCGACGGCGCAGAACAGCGCAGAACAGGCTATCTATACTATAAGGAGAGTGGTGCGAACTTAATACATCCACACCACTTAATATATACGCGCGCGAAAGAACTGTCAGACAACCGCTATGGCGTGTTGGCATGGAGCGACCACTTCACCAATCCTGCCTCACTGAGGAAGAGCAGCACGTGCAATGCCGAGCAACGATTGGTCTTCTCTACCACTTTCGCAAACTTATCACGGAGTGTCTTGTTGTGCTTATGTAGCAGGAGATACATTTTGTTCTCTCCCATCATGTTTATTCTGCGGTGGTTGCCATTCACTACGGCAGCATTTGTCTTATAGAGAAACTCCTGTTCGCTTCTCGGGCTGTAGCTTTCGGTTGTTATCGCGATAGTGATCCCCCCCACCATACCGAACAGCGCCCCTACGTCAACATAGAGTGCAGCCTTATTTGCATCGCCTCCGATGCCGGCGAAGATAAGTTTGTCGTCCTCATAGGGATAAGCCTGCACATAATGCCTGTTGACAGCCTTCAGCATGTATTTCAGTCGGTCGGTGTTGATGAAGAGTGTGTCGTGGTACATCACCGCATACACGTCCTTCTTCAGCATTTCCGTCTGTTGTGCATCTGCTGTCTGAAACACTCTCGACCACATGTATGTGCTTTTGCTGCGCTTCACGCCATTGACACACTCCACATCGGTCATCGTCTGCCATTTGCCGGCCTTGTATTCGTCAAACGACATGCAATAGCGCAGACTGTCTTTCGACTGTGCACGAACAAGCCCCTGCCCCACGAATAGCGTAAGGAGTAAAACTCGGAATATCTTTTTTGTGACTGTCATTATTGTTGATTTTTATTTCACCACTCTCGCCCGCAGTATGCGCACATCCTGCAAGGGGCGGTCTGTGTTATCGGTCTTCACGAACTCGATGTCCTCCACTGTGCTCATACCCTCCACCACTTCGCCGAACACGGTGTACTGTCCATCGAGATGCGGTGTGCCGCCGATGGTCTTATACACCTGTCGCTGTTCGGGGGTCAACACGGCTTTGCCGCCTGTAGCCTTGCTAATGCGCTCCTGTGTGGCATCGAGCTGTGCATCGTTGAAGATGCGTCCGTAGACGATGTAGAACTGGCTCATCGACGATGCCCTCTCCGGGTTGACGTTATCCCCTTCGCGTGCTGCCGCCAAAGCGCCGCGCTTGTGGTAGAGCTGCGGAAAACGTATCTCCGCCGGCACCTTGTAGGCCTCGGGCAGATCGGGAACGGGCTGTCCTGCCTGCAGATGCCGTGTGGCACTGTCGCCCGTCTGTATCATGAAACGGTTGATGACACGGTGGAAGAGCACCCCGTCGTAGTAACCCTCGCGCACCAGGCGCAGGAAGTTGTCGCGATGCTGCGGCGTCTCATTGTATAGCATCACACGTATCGTACCCTTGGTGGTGACGAACTCTACCTCATGGCGCACCTCCTGGGCGTACACCCACGGAGCGACGACGAGTAGAAACAAAAGGGTGAATAGTAGTCGTTTCATTGTATTTTATTTGTAATGGTTACCATAGTACTCCGACAAAGGTAGCACATCGTGATGAATTATTGAAAAACATTTTGTGATTTTTGTATAATTCTATATCTTTGCCAAGCACATAATGTTACTGTGTAACATCTTAAACTACATCACCATGAAAAAGCTTCTCTTTCTTCTCGCGCTTACCCTGTTAGTGACAGGCGTTGATGCACAGACCCGCAAATCGCGTAAGCCTGCCGCTCGTCAGCAGACCGTTGAACAACGCGTCATCGGTCGACACATGCTCAGCCTGCAGTGGATATCGTGGGACTACTTCGGCTACTGCGACATCAAGAAACAAGCCGACGGCACGCTGACCTGCAAGGGCGAACAGCGCTCGAAGGAAAACGACGACTATCTTACCATCGACGGAACCATAGAGATTGTCGACGCCCTCCACCTGAAGTTCACCGGCACCATCGTCACAAAAATCTACCACATCGCCAACGGCCAGCCCTGTGTGCGCGAAGGAACCTTCGACTTCCAATCCTACGAGGGACGCCGCTACTGGCGACTGATGCAGAAGACAAATCCCTGCGACGAATGCACCGACTACGTCGACATCTATTTTAAGAGGTAGAAGTTGACGAGTTGACGAGTTGACGAGCTGACAAACTGACAAACTGACAAGTTGACGAGTTGACAAGTTGACGCGTTGTCAACTCGACAATTTCTTTGTGGCATTTAGTATTCCTCAGTGTGCTTTGTGTTTCATACCTTACTCACCACTTTTATTTCACACAAAGACCTGCGTTTCTGCAAAAAGGTGTACTTTTGCGGCAAAATATCACTCATATCTACCATCAACATGGCACAGGAAGACGTTTTCAAAAAGATAGTGAGCCACTCAAAAGAGTATGGCTTTGTGTTTCCCTCCAGCGACATCTACGACGGCCTCGGCGCCGTGTACGACTACGGACAGCTGGGCGTGGAACTGAAGAACAATATCAAGGAATACTGGTGGAAGTCGATGGTGTTGCTCCACGAAAACATCGTGGGCATCGACGCTGCCATCTTCATGCACCCCACGGTGTGGAAGGCAAGCGGGCATGTGGACGCTTTCAACGACCCGCTCATCGACAACCGCGACTCTAAGAAACGCTACCGTGCCGATGTACTGATAGAAGATCAGCTGGCTAAGTACGACGAGAAGATACAGAAAGAGGTGGACAAGGCTCGCAAGCGCTTTGGCGAGAGCTTCGACGAGGCACTCTTCCGCCAGACCAACCCCCGCATACTCGCCAACAAGGAGAAACAGGAAGCCCTACACCAACGTTTTGCCAAGGCTATGGAAGCCAACGACTTGGCAGAGCTGAAGCAAATCATCGTCGACGAGGGCATCGTGTGTCCCATCAGCGGTACGCGCAACTGGACCGACGTACGGCAGTTCAACCTCATGTTTGCCACCGAGATGGGTGCCTCCGCCGATGCCGCCATGAAGGTGTATCTGCGTCCGGAGACGGCACAGGGCATCTTCGTCAACTACCTCAATGTGCAGAAGACCGGCCGCATGAAGCTGCCCTTCGGCATAGCACAGATAGGCAAGGCGTTCCGCAACGAAATCGTCGCACGCCAGTTCATCTTCCGCATGCGCGAGTTCGAACAGATGGAGATGCAATACTTCGTAAAGCCCGGCACCGAGCTCGATGCTTTCCAACAATGGAAGGAACAGCGCATGAAGTGGCACCAGAACCTGGGCTTCGGTGCCGACAACTACCGCTTCCACGACCACGAGAAGCTGGCCCACTACGCCAACGCCGCCACCGACATCGAATTCCGCATGCCCTTCGGCTTCAAGGAAGTGGAAGGCATACACTCGCGCACCGACTTCGACCTCACGCAGCACGAGAAATTCTCAGGCAAGAGCATCAAATACTTCGATCCGCAGACCAACGAGAGCTACGTGCCCTACGTGGTGGAGACCTCTATCGGCGTCGACCGCATGTTCCTCTCCATCATGTGCCACGCCTACGAGGAAGAACAACTCGACGGCGGCGACATACGCACCGTACTGCGCCTGCCTGCCGCCCTAGCACCCGTAAAGCTCGCCGTGCTGCCGCTGGTACGCAAGGACGGACTGCCCGAGAAGGCACGCGACATCATCAACGACCTGCGCTTCCACTTCAACTGTCAATACGACGAGAAAGACACCATCGGAAAGCGCTACCGCCGACAGGATGCCATAGGTACGCCCTACTGCATCACCGTAGACTACGACACGCTGACCGACAACGCCGTGACACTGCGCTACCGCGACGACATGCGACAAGAGCGCGTACCTATCAGTCAGCTCAACGCCATCATCGAGGACAAGGTGAGCATAGCATCGCTATTGAAGAGGCTGTGAACACCACACCTTCGGCTCATCCCCATGTAAATATCATTGACATGAAACACACATATCTTTATCTCACAGCACTGCTGCTCTGCGCTTTTGCCCTGACGTTTACCGCCTGCGGCGACGACGAAGACGACAAGGAGTATCCCAACTGGCGCCAGACCAACGAGGCATACTACAACCAACTCTTCACAGAAACGCAAGAGCGCATTGCCGGCGGCGACACATCGTGGAAAATCATTCGCAACTACACCTTTGAAGAGCCTGTCGGCACAGCTCCCGAGCGCAACATCGTGGTGCACGTGCTCAACGAGGGCACCGGCACGGGCTGTCCGCTCTTCACCGACACAGTGCGCATACACTACCGCGGACGCCTGCTGCCATCCACCTCATACCCCGACGGACTGGTGTTTGACGAGACATGGCTCACCGACTACGACCTTGAGACGATGTATCCCGTGAAGCTGGGTGTGCCGAGCCTCATCGACGGTTTTGCCACAGCGCTGCAACACATGCACATCGGCGACCGATGGGAGGTGTACATACCCTACCAGCTGGGCTACGGCACAAAGGGACAGGATGCCATACCCGGCTACAGCATGTTGAAATTCGACATCACACTGATGGCCTACTACCGCGCCGGACAGGTGGTGCCCGAATGGAAGGCACCACGCAGGAGATAGCCGCCATCGAGTCCACGCCACAGAAGCACTCCCGCTGCACGAATGCTTTTCTCGAAAGCCAAAAGCGAAGCCCTGCTGAGCCGCATACGCGAGCATCAGCACATGACCACAGCCGACAAGCTCAACCTGATAGCCCAGTTGAGCGTGCCGGCTATTCTTGCGCAGGTGACCAACGTAATGATGTTTTTCATCGATCAGGCAATGGTGGGCAGTCTGGGTGCCGAGGCTTCGGCGTCGATAGGCTTGGTGGAAAGCACTACGTGGCTCTTCGGCGGACTGGCAGGTGCCGTATCGATGGGCTTCTCGGTGCAGGTGGCCCACTTCATCGGTGCCAACGACTTTGCCCAGGCACGGCAGGTGGTGCGCCACGGCATACGCATAGCCTTCGCCATGGGACTCTGCATCATGCTTGTGGCAGCCCTCATAGCCCGCCCCCTACCCTACTGGTTGGGTGGCGGCGACGACATTGCCGGCGATGCCAGCAGCTACTTCCTCATCTTCTCGCTGGCAGCACCCTTCTTCCAGATGAACAACCTCGCCTCAGCCATGCTGAAGTGTGAGGGCAACATGCGTGTGGCAAGCGTGATGAGCGTGCTGCTATGTGTGCTCGACGTGGTGTTCAACTTTCTCTTCATCTTTCCCACGCGCCACATCTCCCTATTGGGTCTGTCGCTGACCGTGCCCGGTGCCGGACTGGGCGTGACAGGCGCCGCCCTCGGCACGGCAACGGCCTTTGTGATGGTGACACTCTTCCAGAGCTGGAAAGCCTTCATACAGTCGCCCATCCTCTCCATACGCAAGCAGCGCGAACGATTTGTCTATACACCGTCGTATCTCAAGAAGGCGTTCAGCATCAGTGCTCCCATGGCGTTACAATATTTCCTGATGAGTTCGGCACAGGTGGTGAGCACCATCATCGTGGCACCCCTCGGCAACATCGCCATTGCCGCCAACACCTTCGCCATCACCGCCGAGAGCCTGTGCTACATGCCCGGCTACGGCATCGGCGACGCTGCCACCACGCTGATAGGCCAGAGCATCGGCGCCGGACGCCTCGACCTGTGCCGCTCCTTTGCCCGCATGACAGTGTTTGCCGGCATGGGCATCATGGCACTCATGGGCGTGGTGATGTACATCTTCGCCCCGGAGATGATGGCACTGATGACCCCCGTAGATACCATCCGCGACCTGGGTGCCGAGTGTCTGCGCATAGAAGCCTTTGCCGAGCCCATGTTTGCCGCCTCGATAGTAGCCTACAGCGTGATGATCGGCGCCGGCGACACCTTCCGCCCGGCACTCATCAACCTCGGCAGCATGTGGCTCGTGCGACTCACCCTGGCAGCACTGCTCGCCTCCGGCTACGGACTGGCCGGCGTGTGGACAGCCATGGCCATAGAGCTCACCCTGCGCGGCACACTATTCCTGCTACGACTGTTCAGAGGACGATGGATGAGACCTATGACAACTGGTCCCAAAGCCGCCGCAGCTTAGACCCAGAACGCATCCCGATGAGCAAAAGAGATGGAAAACAACGGCTGACGAAAAAAAAGTGATTTCCGATTTCACTATGAGCGCAGTAAGCCGTAACTTTGTAGCCCATTATGCACATACGATAACACCCTAACACATTACCTGATATGGGATTTTTCTCTTTTGTACAAGAAATAGCGATGGACCTTGGCACCGCCAACACCATCATCATCAGCGACGACAAGATAGTGGTTGACGAGCCCTCTGTGGTAGCACTCGACAGCCGCACCGAGAAAATGATAGCCGTGGGCGGCGAGGCCAAACTGATGTATGGCAAGACCCACCCCAATATTAAGACCATCCGTCCGCTGCGTGACGGCGTGATAGCCGACTTCTCTGCCTGTGAGCAGATGATACGCGGCATGATACGCAAGGTGCACACCGGGCGCCACATCTTCACGCCGAGCCTGCGCATGGTGATTGGCGTGCCGTCGGGCAGCACCGAGGTGGAACTGCGTGCCGTGCGCGACAGTGCCGAGCATGCCAACGGACGTGACGTGTACCTCATCTTCGAACCCATGGCTGCCGCCATAGGCGCCGGACTCGATGTGCAGGCACCCGAAGGAAACATGATCGTAGACATCGGCGGCGGTACCACCGAGATAGCCATCATCTCGCTGGGCGGCATCGTGGCCAACAACTCCATACGCACAGCGGGCGATGAGCTCACCGCCGACATACAAGAGTATATGAGCCGGCAACACAACATGAAGATTGGCGAGCGCATGGCCGAGCGCATCAAGATACACGTGGGCTCGGCACTGACCGACCTGGGCGACGAGGGGCCCGAAGACTACGTAGTGAGCGGACCCAACCGCATCACCTTCCTGCCACTCACCGTGTCGGTATGCTATCAGGAGATAGCCCACTGCCTCGACAAGACCATTGCCAAGATAGAAAACGCCATCCTCACTGCACTGGAGCACACACCGCCGGAACTGTATGCCGACATTGTGAAAAACGGCATCTACCTCACCGGAGGTGGCGCACTCATACGCGGACTCGACAGACGACTGACCAACAAAATCAACATACAGTTCCACATTGCCGACGACCCGCTCCACAGCGTGGCGAAAGGAACGGGCATAGCCCTGAAGAACATCGACCGCTTCAACTTCCTGATGCGATAGGCTCGTTTTCACACGCTTAATGAAAACGATACTATAAGACCGACGGAAGCACGATGAACAACCTATTAGCCTTTCTTTCCAAACACAGCCACTGGCTCATATTCCTCTTTTTGGAAGTGGTCAGTGTGTTGCTGTTGGTGCGCTTCAACCGCTATCATGCCGGTGTGTGGTTCACCTCGGCCAATGCCATTGCAGGCCAGCTCAACAGTTGGCGTGCACAGATGGATGCCTACTTCCATCTGGAAGACGTCAACACGCAGCTCACACAGCGCAATCTGGTGTTGGAACAACAGCTGCGGCGCACCCGCGAGCAACTGCGCGAGGCACGCAAGCAACAACCCGACACCGTGCGCGGACTGCCCCTGAGCACTGAGCATATACGGCTGATACGTGCCAAGGTGGTAGACAACTCGGTGAACCGCCCCGACAACCTCATCACTATCGACAAGGGACGCGCCGACGGCGTGCAGACCGACATGGGCGTGGCATGCGGCACTGGCGTGGTGGGCATCGTCTACCTCACCTCGCAACACTACAGCGTGGTGGTGCCCGTGCTCAACATGCGCAGCAACATCAGCTGCTCCATCGCCGGACGAGGCTATTTCGGCTATCTGCACTGGAACGGCGGCGCCAGCGACGTGGCATACGTCGACGACATACCGCGTCATGCCACATTCAAAAAAGGCGACGAGATAGTGACGAGCGGCTACTCGGCGGTGTTCCCGCCAGGCATACTCGTAGGCAAAGTGACGAATATAGAGAACTCGGCCGACGGACTGTCGTACCGCCTGCAGGTGAAGCTGTCGACCGACTTTGCCAACCTGCGCGACGTGTGCGTCATCGACGACCGCTCGGCACGCGAGCGACTGCAACTGCTGCGCTCGGCACAAGACTCCATCAAGCTGCAGAAACTGCAATAGCCACGCGCCAGGCTCAACAACGAATCCTCTCTCCCACTCCCCTCTGTAATGCCCAACCTCCGCACCATACTCTCCATCGTCGTCATCAGCCTGGTACAGGCGCTGGTGCTCAACCATGTGCACCTGCTCCACTATGCCACGCCGATGCTCATCGTCTATCCGCTGCTGTTTCTGCGCAGCGACACGCCGCTATGGGCACTGCCCTGCATAGGTTTCGCCATCGGACTGTTCAACGACATGTTTACCAACACGCCTGGCATCGGTGCCTTCTCGCTCACCGCTGTGGCAATGATGCGACCCCGCGCACTGGCACTGTGCACGCAGCGTGAAGACGAAGAACCCTACAGCCCGTCGCGGAACACACTCGGCAATGTCTCCTACCTGCTCTATGCCACACTGCTCGCCACGGCCTTCTGCCTGATATACTACACCATAGAAGCCTTCACACTCTTCCACTGGGGGCTGTGGCTGGTGGGCATCGTGGGCAGCTCACTGTTCACCATCGCACTCATCATGGCCATCGAGAGCGTAAGAAAGAAGTAAGGAAGCAAGGATGAAACGCGACTTCGAACTGGAAAAACGCAAATACATCATCGGCGGGGCTGCCATAGTCATTGTGGCAGTCTACATCCTGCGTCTGTTCTTTCTCCAGATAGCCAGCAACGACTACAAGAAAAATGCCGACTCCAATGCCTTCTTGCGCAAGGTGGCCTTTCCCTCGCGCGGTGTCATCACCGACCGCAACGGCAAACTGCTGGTCTACAACCGCCCGTCGTACGACATCATGGTGGTGATGAACGAGCAGAAAGGACACCTCGATACATTGGAACTGTGCCGCACGCTCGACATCACGCCAGAACAGTTTGAACGACGCATGGCCGACATCAAAGACCATAGCAAAAACCCCGGCTACTCAAAGTACACACAGCAGCTGTTCATGAACCAGCTGTCGGAGGAGGAGTTCAGCGTATTTCAGGAAAAGCTGTTCCGCTTTCCCGGCTTCTACATCCAGCGTCGCGCCATCCGCCAGTATGAATATCCCTATGGCGCGCACGTGCTCGGCGATGTGGCAGAAGTGTCGCCCGAAGACATTGCCGCCGACAGCTACTATCAACCTGGCGACTACATAGGCAAGCAGGGCATAGAGCGCTACTACGAGCAAGCACTGCGCGGCACGAAGGGTATGCAGATATTGCTGCGCGATGCGCGAGGCCGCATACAAGGCCACTACAAGAACGGCGCACTCGACACCAAGCCCGTACCTGGGCGCAATCTCACGCTGAGCCTCGACATCAAACTGCAGGCCTTGGGAGAGCGGCTGCTGGAAGGCAAGATAGGCAGCATCGTGGCCATAGAACCCGCCACGGGCGAAGTGCTGTGCATGGTGTCGTCGCCTACCTACGACCCACGCATAATGGTGGGACGCAACAGAGGAAAAAACCATGTGGCACTGGCGCAAAACCCCTATAAACCACTGCTCAACCGCGCCATCATGGGACAGTATCCGCCAGGCTCCACCTTCAAGACATCGCAGGCGCTGACATTTCTGAGCGAGGGCATCATCACGCCCGAGACGTGCTATCCGTGCGCCGGCGGCTTCCTGCACAAAGGCATGCGCGTGGGCTGCCACGGGCACCCCTCGCCCATAGCGCTGGTGCCGGCCATCGGCACATCGTGCAACGGATACTTCTGCTGGGGACTGTACTACATGCTCAACAACCGCGACAAATACCCCACACAGCAGGCGGCCATGAACACCTGGCGCGACTACATGGTGAGCATGGGCTTCGGCTATAAACTCGGCATCGACCTGCCCGGAGAGAAACGCGGACTGATACCCAATGCCGAATACTACGACAATGCCTATAAGAAGGACTGGTCGCCACTGTCTGTCATCAGCATCAGCATCGGCCAGGGCGAGGTGAACCTTACTCCGCTGCAGATAGCCAACCTGGGTGCTACGATAGCCAACCGCGGCTGGTATGTGGCTCCGCATGTGGTGAAAAAGATACAGGGCGAGCCGCTCGACAGCACTTTCACCATACGCCATTACACCAAGGCGTCGCACTCTGCCTACGAAGTAGTGGTGCTGGGCATGCGCCGCGCGGTGCTGGGCGGCACGTGCAAGGCGCTGGGGCGCAGCAACATTCCCATTTGTGGCAAGACGGGAACAGCGCAAAACCGTGGCCACGACCACAGCATCTTCATGGGCTTTGCCCCCATGGATAATCCGAAGATAGCCATCGCCGTCTATGTGGAGAACGGAGGCTTCGGTGCCACCTATGCCGTGCCCATGGCAGGGCTGATGATTGAACAATACCTCAACGGCAAGCTGTCGGCCTCGTCGGCAGGGGCAGCCTCGTCGTTCCAACACCGCAGAATAGCTTATGGTGCGTCCAACCGATAACCAACCAGGAGTGCTGCAGTCGCTCGACTACTGGACGATAGGCATCTACCTGTGCCTGTTGCTTCTGGGCTGGCTCAGCGTGTGCGGTGCCAGCTACACCATCGGCGACACCAACATCTTCAGCCTCGACACACGCTCGGGCATGCAGATAGTGTGGATAGGCACGTCGATAGTGCTGGCGCTGGTCATCCTGCTACTCGACGACAGCCTCTACGACACGTTTGCCTATGTCATCTATGGCGGATTGCTGCTGTTGCTGTTTTTCACCATCTTCAATCCCCACGAGATCAAGGGTTCGCGCTCGTGGCTGGTGATGGGTCCGGTGCGCCTGCAGCCTGCCGAGTTTGCCAAGTTTGCCACCGCATTGGCACTGGCACGCACGATGAACATCTACGGCTTCGACCTGCGGCAAGGCAAGCACTTTCTGCAGGCATCGGCCATCATCTTGCTGCCCATACTCTTCATCGTGGCGCAGAAGGAGACAGGGTCGGCGTTGGTCTACATATCGTTTCTGCTGATGTTCTATCGCGAGGGCATGACAGGCTGTGTGCTCTTCACGGGCATCGCATTGGTGGTCTACTTTGTGGTGGGCATTCGCTTTGCCGATGTGGTGATAGGCAGCAGCGACACACGTCTGGGCACATTTCTGGTGCTGATGCTCGTGCAGATATTCACCGCGCTGCTCATCCGCAGCTACTGCCACAACAGGCGGCTGTGCTGGCGTCTGATAGCTGTGAGCGTGGGCGTGCCGTTGGCGGCACTGCTGGTGTCGCTCACCATTGTCACCTTCAACGTCATGTGGGTGCAGCTCTTCATCAGCGTGGGCACCATTGTCTATATCTTCTATCTGGGTCTGACCTCTCGCTGGCGCAACTACCTGCTCATCACTGCCTTTGCGGCAGGGTCGCTGTTGTTTTTCTTCTCGGCGTCGCACGTGCTGAACAACGTGATGGGTGCGCATCAGCGTGAGCGCATCAATGTGCTGCTCGGCTTGAAGGACGATCCCACGGGCGCGGGCTACAATGTGCATCAGAGCCAGATAGCGATTGGCTCCGGCGGTTTTACGGGTAAAGGGTTTCTGAATGGCACGCAGACAAAGCTGAAGTTTGTTCCCGAGCAAGACACCGACTTCATCTTCTGCACGGTTGGCGAGGAGGAAGGCTTTGTGGGGGCCTCGCTGGTGCTACTGCTTTTCCTTGCACTGATTCTGCGCCTTATCAAGATGGCAGAGCGTCAGCCGCTACGCTTTGGGCGTGTGTATGGCTATTGCGTGGTGGGCATCTTTCTGTTCCATGTGTTTGTCAATGTGGGTATGGTGCTTGGACTGACACCTGTGATAGGCATTCCGTTGCCCTTCTTTTCTTATGGCGGCAGCTCGCTGTGGGGGTTCACAATCCTGCTTTTCATCTTCCTTCGCATTGATGCCGGCCGCAATCTGGTGCGGACATAGGGGGAGGATTGTTTCTGCAAGGTTTCAGGTGCTGTTGCTGGCATGTTTCTGTTGTGGATTCTGCGACCAAAAAGAGCGATATGAGCGACAGTGAGCAGGGAAGAGTCAACCTCAACGCTGCTCTAGCTTGAGCGGCGAAGAATGAAATTCAATGTTGAAGCCATACACCGTGTGCGGCAAAAGCCACATTCTGTCATTTTGTGCTTTTAGAATACCGCAAATTCTTGATTTATGTCAAGAAAACAAGAATATAATCAAATTAATTGCACTTTTTCTTGCATTAACCGGATTTTGTTAATATCTTTACAACGCAAAAAGTATGTTTTTATGTAAATCATTAAGAAACCTATATGTTATGAAACCGTTCAAAATCTTACTCAAGTCCTTGCTATTCTGCCAGCTTCTGTTGCCAGGCA
>JAGAZE010000043.1 GCA_017940185.1 Bacteroidaceae bacterium
GACCTCATCGGTAGTGCCCGGGTGTGAGCGTTGCAGCTTGGGCTCTGTGCTGATGAGTTCGGCATCGGGTGCGTCGATTTCAGCCCATCCCACGAAGGTGTTGCCGTCGTAGGGCTGTGCGTAGAGGAAGTAGATGGTGCCGGTGTTGACACTGGTGCCTTGTCCGCTGCCGCCATCTGCGGTGAGAGCGTTGGACGTGCGTGTCTGCCAGTTGGTGATGTCAGCTATGTCCATGTCTTCCTTGCTTCCGTAGACCACGCCCTTGCCTCTTGATTCATATTCTACCTTGGCGTTGCCGTAGGCCCATGCGCCGTTGACTGCGCATGCCGCAAGCAGGAAGGCAAGGAGAAAACGTTTGGTAGTAGTCATAGTAGTGTGTGATGTGTGTTGTACTGTAGAGTTAAGGTAGGAACACCGGATTCCCATAGTGTGGAAAATCCGGTGGTTCCTAGTCGTTAGTAATTAAAGGTTGATTAGCATTGCGCTCACTTAACCTTGGGCGCAGCCCGAGGTTGTTCACGCTCGGCAATGCCTGAAAGCGAGCTTTCGCATTGCGCTCACTTAATCACAACCTTTTTACCATTGTTGATGTAGAGACCTCTCTGTGTGGGCATGCCGTTGAGCTGGCGTCCGTCGATGGTATACCACTTGTCGGTCTTCACGCTGTTGTTGTTGGTGTTGATGGTGTTGATGCCGGTGGTGTTGCCTCCGAATTCCCATCCCTTGCTTCCTGCGGCAGCTTCGCGCGGCACTTTGAGGTAGGCTTTGAATGCTGCGCTACGCACGCTGTAGCCACCTTCGCTGTACCAATAGAAGCCAGCTCCGGCAGTGGGGTTGTCGGCGGGTGCTGTGGCCAGAATGTAGTAGACGTAGGCCGAGTCGTTCTCTGTCTTTGTGGAGTTGGAGCCGAGCAGCATGTTGTCGGGGTCGGGTGTTCCCTTGTCTGCAGAGGGTTCCATGGCCAGTGGTGTGGGCGATTCAGTGCTGAGTATCACGCCATTGTTGGAGGGCAGTATGTCGCCGGGGTTGTAGGTCTGGCTGACGAGGAGTTGTCCGTCGACCACCTTGTAGGTCTCGCCGCGCATGCCTTCGGGCACGATATAGGCCAGTGCCTGCCAGTAGTGGGAAGCATAGTAGCGTCCGTCCTTAGCCTTCGAAGCCTCGGTGAAGTTGATGGTGAGCGGAGCCTGTACGTAACGCGCGGTTACGATTACTGTAGTGTCGGGCATGACGAAGGTGTAGACGGTGTCCTTGTCGGCATTGAGAGCCTGGGTGAGGGTGATGGGATTGTTTCTGCGGTCTACTGCCGAGATGGTGCCCAAGCGATAGCCCTTGTTGGGGTTGGGTGTGACGGTCACGGTCATTCCTTCAGCTGCCGTGGCGGGGTTGGCACTGGTGGAACCGGCACCGGTGTTGTTGAAGTTGATGTTGAATGCCTTGCCGAAGTCAACGTAGATTGTCACGGCACTGTTGGGCATGATGAATGTGCGTGTGGTCATGATGAACACTGTCGTTGTGGTGATGGGCACATCGTTGCCGTCGGCATCTTCAGCGCGCAGCGACTTCATCTTGTAGCCGGAATTCTCGGTTACGGTGATGCTTACCGATGTACCGGGCAATGCTGATGTGGGGTTAACAGAGATAGAACCGCCTTCGGGGTTGTTGTTGACGATGGTGATGTTGCCTTGTTGTGCTGCTTCGCCGGAGAAGATGGCATAGACGATATCGTTCTGGTTACTGTTCGATAAGGCTTCTTCTGTCGTTACCTGGTACTCTGTGCTGGTGCTTAGGATGGTGCCGTTTGCACTATTGGAGCGCGACCAGCCTACGAATGTGCAGCCTTCCATGGGCTTGGCATACACATAGTATGGCCTGCCTGCTGCACCTTGTCCGATATTGGCTTTAGACTCGCTGTTGTTCCACTGTGAGTCGGTGATGTCGGCGTAGTTTACTTGCGAAGCACTGGAGTAGACGAAGCCCTTGCCCGAAGAGGAATTTTCAACTCTGGCAACGCCGTAGGCCCACGTACTGCCTACGAAAGCAAGCAACATTGCGGGCACCATAAGGATGCGTTTAATGTGTTTCATAAATAGTTAGTTTTGTGAAGTGAAGAGCGGGTCGTCGGCTGCTGTGACGAAGAGAACGCTGTTGTTGTTGCCTCCCGACGAAGTGGAGGGGCAGACGCTACGGGTTGCTATTTATCGATTGTGTTGTTGCGTAGTGTCTTTTATCCTCGGCCCAGTCGGTGAGTCCACGCGTAACATGTGAGCCAACGCCGGCAGTGGATGTCCTGTCTTCATTTCGGTTAATGATTATTGTGAACAGATTTTGCTTTTCTTGCTTTAAGGTATCTGTCGACTGTCCGTATGAGCAGTGTGACGGTGATGATTTGCTGTGGAAACTGTATCTGTGTGCTTATGGGTGTGATGGCAAGGAAGAGTGCGAGCGTGATGCTGTAGATGGCCCAGATGCGTTGCCATGGTTGTTGTTTGTTTCGGCAGATGCTCCACACGATGAGCGGTATGGGGTTGAATGGTATGAGATACCAGTTCCATGTGGCTCCGATGAGTTGGTTGCCTATGATGACGAAGTCTATGAACACGATGCTCCATAGGCAGTATGCTGTGAAGAGCACTTTGTCGAACACTTGTGCCATGTGTTCTTTCTTCCCCAGTTGTCGTGCCAGAGTGACGCAGAGTGCAGCAATGGCTATTATGGTCAACAGCGTTGTGGGTGTGAGTGGCAGTGGCGCTATGGGTGGCGCTTGGGGCACGAGCTGTTTTTCTTCGCCTGTGAGTATTGGTTGCGTCTTGCCGTTGTCGTCGGTGAGTTTTGCCTTCTTCAGATAGTCGACGATGTCTTCGGGGCACACCATGCAGTCTCTGCTGAGCATGCGGTCGTGCTGGTTGCCTGCCATGAGCACGAGTGCGAACTGTATCCATGGCGAATGGCGTGCTGCCCATTGTCCGTATTGTCCTATTTCTCTTTGC
Organism: Bacteroidaceae bacterium; assembly: GCA_017940185.1. Classification (GTDB taxonomy): domain Bacteria; phylum Bacteroidota; class Bacteroidia; order Bacteroidales; family Bacteroidaceae; genus Prevotella. The sequence continues at coordinate 2,991 of JAGAZE010000043.1, forward strand.
TCGTCTCCGGTGTCGAGTTGTCGTTGGATGGTTGCCGCCTTGAGTTGCTGTATCACTGCGCTGGCGCAGTGGTGGTTGTCTACTCGCAGTCGGCCGTTGACTCCCATTTCCGATACTTCGTCGAGGAGCATCCACAGCCGTTGTTTTTCATGGTGTGTGAGGTTGAGTGTGTATTGCCTTGTGCCTCGTTGTTCGTTTCTGTAGACGTTGAGCATGCTGTCTGTGGGTTGCCACACTCCTGCCACGGGGTTGTTTCCGTAGAGCTGTCGCATCCACAGCGTGGGGCTGTCTATGGTGTTTTGGCTCCATAGGAAGTCGAGTCCGTAGGCCGGGCACTGCATGCGTAGTGCTACGTGTCCGAGCGAAGACATGGGACTGGAAGTAGGCTGCACCACTACGAGGCTTGCAACGACGAAGTTGCTGCTGTCGGGCAGCACCACCACGCTGGAGTCGCGCACGGGTTGTGCCCTCATGGTGGGAATAAGGATGCAGCAGAGGCATATGAATATGAGGCATCGGCATGCAGCGGTGTAGATGGTGTGCGTCTCTACGCATTTTCTACAAGAGCCCTTGAGTAGGGCATTTGCGCATGGTTGTGTCATGAACTGTTGCAATTTAAGTGCTTGTGAAATAGCACATTCGACCAAGCAAAGGTATACGTTTTTTCAATAAGGAGTAAAAGAAGTGAGATTTTTTTTTGTTTTGTTTTTCTATGATTGGTGTAATGTGTACCTTTGCGCCGATTTGAGGCGTACGTTTCCTGCGTCCCTCAGGTGGCGTTTGGCGAGTGCGTCTCTCCAGATGTATCACCTTTTCACTTTTCTTTATGAAAGCAACCTTTCCTTCTGTGCGCCAACTGGTCGTGGGTGTACAGTTTTTGTTTGTGGCGTTCGGTTCCACAGTGTTAGTGCCGTTGCTTACGGGTCTCGACCCGGCGACGGCACTTTTCTCAGCCGGCATAGGCACCTTGCTCTTCCATTTGGTTACTCGGGGGCAGGTGCCTATTTTTCTTGGTTCGAGTTTTGCCTTCATCGTCCCCATCCAGTTGGCTGCCGCGCAGTGGGGGTGGGGCGGTGTGATGACGAGCATCGCCGGCATTGCCGTGGTCTACTTTGTTGCTGCGGCTTTGGTGCGTCTGCGGGGTGTGGAGCTGATACAAAAGTTTTTCCCGCCCGTGGTCATCGGCCCTGTCATCATGCTGATAGGTCTCTCCCTGTCGGGCACCGCTGTTGAGATGGCTTCATCCGACTGGTTGTTGGCCTTTGTTGCTCTTGTTACTGCCATCGTTGTGATGATGTGCGGCAAGGGCTTGCTGCGCCTGCTGCCCATTCTGGCCGCGATAGTGGCGGGCTATGTGCTGGCACTGTGCCTGGGGCGTGTCGACCTCAGCCCAGTGGCTGCTGCTCCGTGGCTGGCGTTGCCGTCCAACCTGGCCCACCCCGTGGCACCGATGCTGTCGTGGGAACCGTTCCTCTATATGATGCCGGTGGCCTTTGCTGTGGTGGTGGAGCACATTGGCGACGTGTATACCATCAGCAATGTGGCGGGTGTGAACTTTTCGCGTACGCCCGGTCTGCACCGCACTATGGCCGGCGACGGGTTGGCCTGTCTGTCGGCGGCGTTGCTCGGTGGTCCTCCCGTGACGACGTACAGCGAGGTGACGGGTGCCGTGCAGCTGACGAAGGTTACCAATCCGCTGGTCATTCGCGTGGCTGCCGTCACGGCACTGCTCTTCTCCGTAGTGGGCAAGCTGAGCGGTGTGCTGCAGAGCATCCCCACGGGTGTGCTCGGCGGCGTGATGCTGCTGCTCTTCGGTACCATCACTACGGTGGGCTTGCAGAATCTGGTGTATCACCGGGTGGACTTCTCGCAGACGCGCAATATTGTCATCGCCGGCGGCGTGCTCACTACGGGTGTGGGCGAAGCGATGCTGTCTATCGGCTCCTTCTCGCTGAAGGGCGTAGGCTTGGCGGCACTGGTGGGCCTGACACTCAACCTGGTGCTGCCGAGACCCAAGAAAGAGCCTGTGGCAAAGCAGAAGGGGGACAGTGAAAGTGCCCGCGACTGAGGCTGTCCGGCTGCGTGTTTTCTGTCTGCTGAGGCAGTAAACGGGGAGGAAAAAGAGTGTGGCAGAATTCAGGCAAAAGTCAGGAGAATTGCAAGTGTTGCCCAATTGCGTTGTGATTGGGCAACACTTGCGTTGCAATCGGGCAATACTTGGCAGGCAATCGGGCCCCGATTGCGTTGTGATTGGGCAATACTTGGAGTGCAATCGGGCAACACTTGAAAAACACCCCTTCTGCTCATGCTTTTCTTCTGCTCCCGGCTCTCCCTCTCGCTTGTGGTGCAGGCAGGTGCAGGCAACGCGTAGTGCCTGCACCTGCTATTTGTCTTTCTGTGAGGTTGTTATCGGGTGTGGTGCAGGCAAACGGCAAAAAAGGAAAATGTTTCCGTCAGTCTGCATTATTCTCAAGCGTTCTAACGCCTGATCGGGGATTATTGTTTGTTGACAGCCGTTAGTCAGCGCAGTGCGAGGTTGTAGTTATAGTATCGCTTGTTGCCTGTGATGTCTTCGAGCACTCGCAGGAATGGCGGGAAGCGCACGTCGTCGTGGTGCTGTATGCCGCGTGTCTCGAGTATGGTGAGGTTGTTGACAGGCTCGAGATAGGTGTCGAGTTCGAAGTACTGTCCCTTCCATACGAAAGAGTGTCGGCGCTTGCGTATGGTTTGCCGGTAGGGGTCGGCCTGTTGCAGCATGGAGCGGTAGATGTTGTTGGAGAGTTGTCGCTCGGTGACGAGTTCTTGGGTGTCGGACAGTCGCTTCTTTGTGGTGTGCACGTTGACATATTTGTTGCCGAAAGCTCTGCGTCGGAGTCGTACTTCGCACCCGGGCTCTGCCACGAGGTAGGTCTGTGTGATGTCGGATGGTGTGTTTTGCGGCAGTTCGCCGATGATTTCGACGATGTATTTGCGTTCTTCCTCTATAGGTTGCGGAAGTTCGAGCACGTTGGCAATCTCTTTGACTACGCGGTTGAGTTTGCGGTCGAAGTCTTCGTCGTTGTTTATCACGCGCAGGTGCGGGTGTCCCGTCCAAGCCTCTATCACCTTTTTGTCGAGCATGCGTGCTATGCGCAGTCCCTCTTCGTCGGCTTTCTCGTTGCGTGCGGCGTTATTGGCAATGGTGTAGTATTGCTCTGCTCCGTCGGCAGCGCTCACCAGGTGTAGCACGGCATCGTAGCGCTGGTCGCGCAGTTCTTCGGTGGTGACGCCCACGGCGCGTGTGATGTCTGTCCACATCTCGGGTGTCATGTATGCGGAGATGTCCATGGCCCCTCGGTCGCATACGATGACCGCGGGTGAGGTGCAGGCGCGCGCCATGCGCATGAATTTTTCCTCCAGTGCGAGCTGTATCTCGAGTGTGGCTTTTTCGCCTTCGTAGAACAGGTCGGGGTTTTTGGTCAGGTAGTTCATGCCTGCTTGTGTGAACATGGTAGGCACTTCGGGAATGCAGAACACTTTGTAGCCCATGCCTGAGAAATGCTCGATGACGCGCACGAGGGCGGAGGTCTTGCCGGCACAGGGGCCGCCGGTGAGTACGATGCGTTTGATGTCGTCCATATTATTTAAGGGTTTAAAGAGGAAAGAAGGGTAGGGAAAAGAAGATAACGGACACTCGGGGCGCAGAGGGGGGAAGGTGTGTAGGCGGATATGGTTTCAGACAATGAATGAGGTCACAAAATTACGACATTCTCTCTGCACGGATGCAATAGGAGTGTTATTTTTTTTCGTTGGCGTGTCAGTGCATTCACACTTTTATATACCTTTGCACTTTGGAGTAGAGTATAAAGTGGAGTTGACGGTTACGCATTACGAGTTTTCAGAAACGCAGTTATGAGAAAGAAGTTTATCCGCGTGTTGTGGATTGTTTTGTTATCGTTCATCGGTTTGTCTACGCTCGGCATCGTCGGCATCTGGACCGGTGTGATTGGCTACATGCCCGACATGGAGGAGATGGAGAACCCTGTAAACCGTCTGGCCTCGCAGATATACAGTGCCGACGGTGAGATGATAGGCACATTCAACTACGGCGACAACAACCGTGTTGCCGTAGACTACGACGACCTGTCGCCCTATCTGGTTCAGGCTCTGGTGTCGACGGAAGACGAGCGCTTCTACGACCACTCGGGCATCGACTTCATCGCCCTGTCGCGTGCCATACTGAAGCGAGGCATCATGGGCAACAAGAGTGAGGGTGGCGGCTCCACCATCACGCAGCAGCTGGCCAAGCAGCTGTATTCGGAGCGCGCACACTCCACATTCGGCCGACTGATACAGAAACCCGTGGAGTGGGTGATAGCCATAAAGCTGGAACGCAAGTTTACGAAGAAGGAGATTATCACCTTCTATCTCAACCAGTTCGACTTCCTCTACAACGCCATCGGCATCAAGTCGGCAGCCAACACCTACTTTAATAAGGAGCCTCGCAACCTGAGTCTGAACGAGGCGGCCACGCTGATCGGCATGTGTCAGAACCCTTCCTACTACAATCCGAAGCGCTTTCCCGAGCGTGCCCGCGAGCGCCGCAACCTGGTGCTGAGCCGCATGGAGAAGAACGGATACATCACCCATGCCGACTATGAGCGCTGCTCGGAAGAACCGCTCAACATGGGCAGTTTCCACCGCCAGACGCATAAGGACGGCGAGGCACCCTACTTCCGGGAGTTCCTGCGCCAATACATGATGGCAAAGAAGCCTGAGCGCGAAGACTATGCCATGTATGAGGAGAAAAACGCCGACTTCAACTGGGCCTACAGCCGCGACAGTGCCCTGTGGGAGCAAGACCCGCTCTACGGCTGGTGCAACAAGAACTTCAAACGCAACGGCGAGCCTTACAATATCTACTCCGACGGTCTGAAGATATACACTACCATCGACTCGCGGATGCAGCAGATGGGCGAGGAGGCACTGCGTGAGCACCTGAAGGCGCGCCAGCCTGGCTTTGAGGCGAGCGTGAAAGCGCGCTATCCGTGGGTGGCCGCCAAGGGGGTGCCCACGGGCAAGGGAGCGGAAAACCTGCGGCGTACCATGCGCAGCACCAAGCGCTATCGTGTGCTGAAAGACAATGGTGCCAGCGACGAGGAGATAGAGCGCTCGTTTAACACGCCTGTGGAGATGACGGTGTTCAGCTACAATGGTCCCAAGGAGGTGGTGATGACGCCTATGGACAGCATACGCTACTACAAGCGATTCCTGCGTGCCGGCCTGATGAGTATGGAGCCGCAGACGGGTGCCGTGCGCGCCTATGTGGGCGGCATCGACTTCAACTACTTCCAGTACGACATGTGTACGACGGGCCGCCGCCAGGTGGGTTCTACCATCAAGCCCTATCTGTACGCGTGCTACTTCGACCGCAACGAGAGCGCCACGCCCAAGACGGTGATGGGCGCAGGCCCGGTGAGAGGATGCCGATGGGTGCCCAAGGGCGGACGCGGCGGCGCGATGACACTGCTGCAGGGCTTGACGCGCTCCAACAACGGCGTGAGCCACAACCTCATACATGCCGTGAGTCCGCGCGGCTTCTGGAACTTCCTGCGCCAGCGCTTCAACATCTACATTCCTGAGCTGCACGTGTCTGACCCGTTATGTCTCGGTGCCTGCGAGATAAGCATTGCCGACATGGTGGCGGCCTATACGACCTTTGCCAACAGCGGCACGCGCTGCATGCCCATGTATGTGACGCGCATAGAAGACAGCGACGGCAACAAGCTCGCCGAGTTTACCCCCATCATGAAGGAGGCCGTCAATCCGTCGGTAGCCTATAAGATGCTGGTGCTGCTGAAGAGCGTAGTGAGCAGCGGTACGGGCCGCGGCGCCTCGGGGCTCGCCTCAGGTGTGGAGATAGGCGGTAAGACGGGTACTACCAACGAGAACAACGACGCCTGGTTTATGGGCTTCACACCCGGCCTGGTGTGCGGTGCCTGGGTAGGCGGTGAAGACCGCGACGTGCGCGGCTGTATCGGTCAGGGCGCACACACTGCGCTACCGCTATGGAAAGGCTTTATGAAGAAAGTGTATGCCGACCCGAAGCTGCCCTATCGCGAGCGTGGCAAGTTTGACGTACCCAAGGACTTCGACCCCTACGATGAAGACACCGGCGACGACCTGAGTATAGAAGAGGTGTACGAATAAGTGTATCGCCCTTCAGCCAACAGCATTCCCCCGACAATCTCCACAGGGTTGTCGGGGGATGCTGTTTTGTAAAAAGCTGTTTTGTAAAAAAAAGATGGTGTGCAGGAAAATAAAGTGCAGGAAATGTTGAAGAAAAAAAATAAAAGTGTAAATTTGCAGACAGTGAACATATATTATTAACCCTTAATCTACACTTATTTATGAAGAAATTTTACGCACTAATGGTTGCTTTCACCGCTCTGAGCCTTTCCGCAAGGGCACAAGTGGCAGCACCCGTCAACGAAACAGTGAGCGACGCAGCGCTCATCAACGAGACATCCTACCTGCCTTCAATGGTCATCCGCAAGGCAGAAGGCGACCCCAAGGCTCCCATAGGCTACAAGAAGCCCGCCGGCACATTCTATGTAGGCCTGTCGGAGAACTACTACGGCTATAGTGCCTACACCTTCCTGTTTGCTCCGCCCTACACCCCACTGGACTTCACCGCCGTGTGCGGCGACACCATCAGCCCCGTGTGGACCTATGTAGACCCGACCATTCCGTATGTGATGACCAATCCGATGCTCTCTTCTACTGAGAAGTCCATCAGTCTGGCATATCAGTATCCCACTCCCACTCGCATAGAGATGCCTATGCTCGCAGGCTCGGGAGAGCACAACACCGACAGCGCTTTCATGGACGCTTCCTACCTCAACGTAGGCCATCCCTACATGTACACAGCCACCGCCGGACGATACGGCATGGGCAACCATCCCACAGGACGCGTGTACTGGTACAACACCAAGTACTACAACTCCAGCACCTTCACCCTCAACAGCAACTATTCCGGAGTATCCTTCCAGGACCGTTGGCTCACACAGTACCAGAACTGGTATGGTGCCAACTTCACCGCCTGCAACGTGAAAGGTCTGGGCGAATACTTTGAGAAGCCCGTGCAGCCCATTACCCTCACGGGTGTGATACTCAACGGCCGCACCGCCGACGAGATAGCTTGCGACATGAAACTCACCGTACGCGACGGCGAGACACGCGATGTGCTGGCTGTGCTCACCAAAACCAAGGACGAGATACAGCCCACCAGTACAGGGGGTGCTGTCTACAACCTCACGTTCAATAAGATGACCGATGCAGAGGGCAACGCCATCAACGAGCTCATCCTCGACAAAGATTTCTTCGTGTTCTATGAGCCGCAGGACGATGTCACCACATTCTCCATCTACTACTACCGCGCACCATATATGGGCAACGACATCACCATGTGCACCCTGCTCGACTATACTTACAATGGCACAGAGTTCAAAGACCAAGCACTCGATGCAGGCGGTGTGTACACCGACGGCACTTGCAACAAGTCGTTCTGCTTCTGGCTGCTGGCCAACTACAACTGGCTCATCAGCAATGTCAACGAGTATGAGGCTCCTGTTACCGGCGGCACCGCCACCTTCACCGTGAATGCCGACGCCGAATACCTGCCCTATGGCAGCCGCGTACCGCAGTGGAACGTGACGCTTGAAGACGGCAGCGAACTGCCAGCATGGATTACAATAGAAGCTACCGACGCTTTCGACACCGAATACAACTATCAAGGTTCCACCGAAGTGAAACTCACCGTGGCAGCACAGCAGAACAATGCCGCAGCACGCGAGGCCAACGTGATGCTGCAGTGGCAAGGCGCCAAGCACATCGTGAAGGTGACCCAGGAGGCAGGACCCACCGGCATCAATACCATCACCACCAACGACGATGCTAACGCACCCGCCTACAACCTGGCAGGCCAGCGCGTAGACAGCAATGCCAACGGCGTGGTAATCCAGAACGGTAAAAAAGTTATCAAGAAGTGATCGAGAAGCAGCGTTCACTCTACACAACATCTAAAACGGAAAGCTTGCCCCCGTGCTGAGGGCAGGCTTTTGTTATTGTAGCAAACAGCCACCTCGGAAAACAAGAGATTTTCTTTGTATGATTATATTGTTTTCATAACTTTGCACGACTACACCGACAATCATCAAATCCTATATCTTATACAATCATGACACAAGCCCAACTTCAGATGAATGCCAACCCCGTGGTGGCATTCTTGCAGAAGGACCCACGCACCTTCACCAAGCAAGACATCATGACCTACATTGAGCAGAACGACATCCACATGGTGAACTTCATGTATCCCGGTGGTGACGGCAAACTCAAGACGCTCAACTTCGTGCTGAACAACCGCGAGTATCTCGACACCATCCTCACCTGCGGCGAGCGCGTGGACGGCAGCAGCCTCTTCTCATTCATACAGGCAGGCAGCAGCGACCTCTACGTATTGCCCCGCTACAGCACCGCCTTCGTCGACCCCTTTGCAGAGATTCCCACCCTGTGCATGCTCTGCTCCTACTTCGACAAGGACGGTCATCCCCTTGAGAGCGCTCCCGAGCACACACTGCACAAGGCTGCTGAAGCATTCAAAAAGGTGACGGGCATGGAATTTCAGGCCATGGGAGAGTTGGAATACTATGTCATTACCGAAGATGAGGGCGTGTTCCCAGCCATCGACCAGAGAGGATACCACGAGTCGGCACCCTATGCCAAGATGAATGCCTTCCGTCAGGAGTGTATGAAGTGCATAGCACAAACCGGTGGACAGATAAAGTATGGTCACTCTGAGGTGGGTAACTTCACACTCAATGGCATCAACTACGAGCAGAACGAGATAGAGTTTCTCCCCGTGCCGGTGGAAGAAGCCGCCGACCAACTCATGGTGGCAAAGTGGATTATCCGCAATCTGGCCTACGACTACGGCTACAACATCACCTTTGCTCCGAAGATTACTACCGGAAAGGCTGGCAGCGGACTGCACATACACATGCGCATGATGAAAGACGGCCGCAACATGATGCTCGCCAACGGCAAGCTCAGCGACGACGCTCGCCGCATGATAGCCGGCATGATGGAACTGGCACCCTCCATCACCGCCTTCGGCAACAAGAATCCGATGGCCTACTTCCGCCTCGTGCCGCATCAGGAGGCGCCCACCAACGTGTGCTGGGGCGACCGCAACCGCTCGGTGCTCGTGCGTGTGCCGCTTGGATGGACCGCCGAAGGCGACATGTCGGCACTGGCCAACCCACAGCAGCCACCCACACATTTCGACACCAGCATAAAGCAGACTGTGGAGATGCGCTCGCCCGATGGCTCGGCCGACCTCTATCAGCTGCTCGCAGGACTCTGTGTGGCATGCCGCCATGGATTCGAGATGGACAACGCACTGCAACTGGCAGAGCAGACCTATGTCAACGTCAACATTCACGACAAGGAAAATGAGAACCGACTCTCACAACTCGCACAGCTGCCCGACAGTTGCGTGGCATCGGCCGACTGTCTCGAGGCTCAGCGTAAGGTGTACGAAGAGCATGGCGTGTTCTCGCCAGCTATGATTGACGGCATCATCAGCCAGCTCAAAGCCTTCCAAGACAAGACGCTGCGCGCCGACATCAGCGACAAACCCGAACGCATACAGCAGGAGGTGGAGCGCTACTTCCACTGCGGATAACCCCCCCTCTGCAACACAAAGCACGTGGGTTGCTAACCTTTGCGTTAGCAGCCCACGTTGTGTATGCGTCCCAGCATGGCGATATCAGCGCCATATACGCTTTTCAGCCGCTGTCTGTCCGTTGCGGTAGGTACTGCGGCGTATGTAGAGTCCGCGGTTGGGGTTGCTGGTGCGTCGACCGTTCATGTCGAAGTAGTCGGTGCGTACGGGAGCATTTTCGGGTTTTACCTCATCGTTTCTTATTGTGGTAGGCGTGTCGCCGCCAGCGCCGCCGTTGAGGTAGAATGATGCGAGGGGTGCATAGCCCAGTTGCTCCATCAGCGCGTCCCAGTTGGCGGGCAGTTCCACCGCCACGGTGCCCATGCCTCCGCCAGGCATGGTCTGTATCTTATTTCGTGAGGGATCGCCCGTGATGAGGAATGCTGTCTCGCCCTTCTGCATGGTGGGGATGGTGAGCATCTCGCTCTGATTGGCGGCATACCATTCGGGTGTGGCCGTCATGGTGGCGTTTTCCTCGCTTTCCAGCATGCGCATATATTGGTTGAGTGACACTTTGTCGGGGTCGAGCGCGCTCCCCGGGTTGGCATAGTAGTGTGCGAAGGCGCGTTCGTAGAGCGGTCGGCGTGCCGTGGCCACGAGGGCTTCCTCGAGTGCTCCGAGGGTGTTGTATTTGTCTTTGAGGCGTGCTGCCACCTCTTCGGTCATCATGATGGTGCGGAAGGTGTATTGCATGCCGCTTCCCAGTGCCAGCTGGCTGCGCTCGGTGATGTCCCATGCCAACAGTTGCATGATGCGTTCTCCGTCGGTGGTGGCCGGTGCCATGTTGTTGCCCCAGAGCAGTGCCGATGCGGCTGTTACGGTGCTGGCGTTGAGGTCGTAGCCCTGCCGCACGTGGTAGGGTTGCCATCCTATGCGCAGGCAGGCCTCCTCGTTTTCTGCCAGACACCACGACACGGGATAGCCGAAGGTGCCCATACGGTCTTGCTTGACGTAGAAGCCCGCAAGGTTCATCATGGCCAGGTTGAGGAAGCGTCCGAGGGCGATATTGGCCTCTTCGTTGATTTGTCCCTGTCCGTTGTCGAAGCCGAGCTGCCGCGCCACGGGGCCGTTGACCCAGCAGTAGGGTATCCATGCATGTGTGCTGCCCAATGTGCGCCGGAAGAGCGGGTCGCTCATGGCACGTGTGAGGGCTATGAGCAAAGGCATGTGTTCAGGCTTGCATCCTGCCATCACGCCATTGACGGCCACGTGCCACACCATAGTGCTGCGATAGGCCGGCGAGAGTACCGCAACCTCGTCGTCCCATGCATGGTCGGTGAAGCGCAGAAACTCCTCAACGCGCTCCACGGTGGGCGGACAGATGGGCAAACCGTCGCTCCACGACATCTCTTTGAAGAACTGGTTGATGTCTTCCAGCGTTGCGTTGTACACCACGGCCTTGGTGTCGCCCGGCTGTAATAGCTTGTTGGCATCGATTTCCTCTTGTGTGATGTTGGTAGTGAGCATCTCCAGCACCTGCGGCCATACCACGTTGCGTGTGTTGTCGATGAGTTGCTCATTGGTGTGACTGGCGAAGGCTCCCGGATAGGTTGCCACCCGCAGGGCAGGTATGCCGTTGTTGAGTCCCGTTGTCTTTGCCTGCTCGTCGAATCCCGGTGCCGCCACCATTACGGCGGGGATGCCCAGATACTCCGCCGCTATGGCCGAGCCCGTCTCTTTGGGCGTGCAGATGCCACAGCCGCCATTGCCGGCTACTACGGCATCAACGCCATAGTCTTTCAGGCGCTGCTGAAACTCCTCCACCGACTTGCGACGTACACCAGGAGCAGGGTACAATCCTGCCGAACCTATCTCGTCGAGAAGGTATATCTTGGCGGTAGGATATTTGGAAAGGATGAGTTTTTTCAGTTCCAGATGTGTCACTGCAGCCATGAAGGAGCCGCCCACCAAAGCGATGGTCTTTCCTTCGAGAGTGGAGAGGCGCGGGGCCATGTTGATCATTTCTACTGTCTGTCGCCCTAACGGAGCCACCACTTTATAGTTGGGTGCTGTAGCACTGCTGTCGCAACACTGTGCCGAGGCTGTGACCGATGCGCAGAAAACAAGAAACCATGCTGCTGCCAGGCCGAGGCAGCGGAGAGGGGATGTGTGTGTCATAAAGATATAGGATAAGTTGTGGATTTTCGTCTGTCGTCAACTACAAGATGCGCCATCTGGTAGAAAGTTAAAATGCCGCTGTGCATTTTTTTCGTCGATGTGCTTTAACTTTGTAGCGTAGTGTGTGTCTAACACTATGTAAGGTTTCATCCCGTATGAATAGCGCCCCTACCGATTTGGAACTGCGTGCCATGCTTGTGAGCGCCGACCGGCGTGAATCGGGCTTCCGCCTGTTGATGCGTCGCTACGGCGAGGCCATCTATTGGCACATACGCCGTATTGTAGTGGGGCACGACGATGCCGAAGACGTGTTTCAGGAGACCTGCGTACAGGTGTTCCGCCACATACAGTCCTACAAGGGCGAGGGCAAGTTGAGCACGTGGATGTACCGCATAGCCACCAACGAGGCATTGCGGCACCTGCGCCGACGCACACACCGCTTGCAAAGTCTCGACAGCGTGAACCCCGCCCTGCTCCGGCAGCTGCAGGCCGAAACGCCCTTCGATGCCGACACAGCACAGATGCGCTTTCAAGAGGCACTCTTGCAGTTGCCCACGCAGCAACGGCTGGTGTTCAACATGCGCTACTACGACGACCTGAGCTACGAAGAGATGGCATCCATCACAGGGAAGACTATCGGAAACCTGAAGACCCTCTACCACTATGCCGTGAAGCGACTGCGGCTGCAACTGACCACAGACAACTGAGATATGACAACACCTTCCCATTATCCCTTTTCCGAGCCCGACGGCTATGTCGACGGCTTGATATCCCGCGCCACTGAGCATGCCCTGCAGCAAGGGGGAAGCGATGCAAAGCCCGTGCGCGGGCGCTCACTGCGCCTTGCCATAGCCTCTGTGGCGGCCATGTTGGTGATGATAGCCAGTTTCACATATGTGGCGCGCCATCCGCATGCGGCACCCGAGGCTACAACGTCGGCCTCGCAGCATCCGCTCGACGACTTCCTCAACTCGCTCTCCGACCGGGAAGCGCAGCAATTACCCTATTATTATATAGAAGAAATCCCCGCCTACTAATCCCTTTCGTCATGACACGTATTCTGCTCTTTGTTTTCTCCATGATGTTTTCGCTCTCAGCTGTTGGCCAAGGCAGCCTCAATGAGCGTTTGTTCCAAGCCAAGGTGCGCGAGCTGGTAGTGCGTCTGCACATCAGCGAGGCGCAGCGCCCCAAGTTTGTGCCTGTCTATCGTCGTTATAGCGAAGAGATGCTGGCGCTATGGAATAGTGGCGGCGGTCGGCGCGGTGCCGCCTCTGTCACCGAGCAGACCAAGCGCCGCATGCTACTGCAGCAGCAGGCGCAGGGCATACGCATGAAGTATGTTGACGAGCTGGCCACGGTGCTCACACCCAACCAAGTGGAGCGCTTCTTCGAGGTGGAAAGCATCATCCAGAAGAAGCTGATGGAGCGCAAGGTGCGCCCACAGCTCAACGAAAAACGCTGACGGGTGGCTGCAGCCGTGGTATTGCCGAAGTCATCCGCCCTACACACAACACCGCACGCAACTTGACGCTGGGTCAGGTGCGTGCGGTGCTATGTGTATAATGGTATTACCGTTGTGTCTGTGCTTCACTCTGTGGGGAGCTGACGGAAACCGCGACCGAGAATTTCCGAGCTGTTCATGATGTTGACAAAAGCGTTGGGGTCGAGCTGTCGCAGTGCAGAGCGGAGTTTTACCATTCCCGAGCGGTCGAGAGTGACGTAGAGCATCTTGCGCTCGTTGCCCTCGTAGAGTCCTGTGCCGGTCAGGCAGGTGCCGCCGCGCTTGATGTCGTTGATGATGAACTGGCGTATCGGCTCCGGGTTGTCGGTGACGATGAGCATGGTCTTATACGTCTTCACGCCATCCACTACCATGTCGATTACCTTGCCTTCGATGACGATGACGATGACAGAGTAGATGGGCAGGCGTATGTCGCCGAATGCCACCAGCGTGGTGAGCGTGATGATGCTGTCGACAATCATCACCAGCGTGCCGAGCGATATCTTGGTGTACTTGTGGAGTATCATCGATATGATGTCGCTTCCGCCGCTTGTCGCTCCCGAGCGGAATATCAGTCCGATGGCTATGCCGTAGATGATACCGGCCACCACCGTGTTGAGGAAGTAGTCGGGCTGAAACCATCCTCCGTCGTGTGGTATCTGCACCATTCCCGATGCGGAGGCTGCGCCGGCTATCTCGCCGTCGTGGATCACGGGGTTGTAGCCCCACACACTCTCCAGCACGAAGGTGAAGAGGAAGATGAGGGCGGTCGAGATGATGGTCTTGATGCCAAACTTGGCTCCGAGAATCCATGTTCCGATGAGCAGCAGCGGAATGTCCATGCAGATGGCATAGAGCGATATCTTCCACGGCCATACGGTGTTGAGCACGTTACTGAGTCCGTAGGTGCCGCCAGGCGCCATCAGATAGGGGTTGACGAACATCACATCGCCGACGGCAAACAGGGCGCTGCCGACGATGAGCAGGATGTAGGCAACGATTTCGCGTTGCAGTTTGTTGTGTGTTGTAGGCATGTTGTGTGATTAGTGGTTGAATATCTTTCGACCTTTTCTCGCCATCGCAGAGCTCAAGCGAGCTCGGTTCTGCGCATGGCTTGTGGAAAACGTTATTTTTCAATGCGTATGCGTGCATCAACGGCCACTACGTTATCCTTGTCGGCCAGTAGCGGGTTGATATCCATTTCCTTTATCTCGGTGGCATGGCGCAGCAGTATGCTCAGTCGCACGATGATGTCGGCGTACTTGTCTTCGTTGAGGCCCTGCTGTCCGCGGGTGCCTTTTATTATTTTGTATCCGCGCAGTGAGCGTATCATGGAGTAGGCCTCGTCGTAGGACAGCGGTGCGAGGCCGCTGCTCACATCCTTGAGCACTTCCACGAAGATGCCGCCCAGCCCGCAGAGCACCACGTGTCCGAAGCGCGGCTCGTATTTGGCACCGATAAACAGTTCCGTGCCTTTTATCATCTTTTGCACCATCACTCCCGTGGCGTCGGCAATCTGCATCATGCGGTCGTACTCTACTGCGAGCTGTTCGGGCGTGTTGATATTGAGGGTCACACCGCCCACGTCGCTCTTGTGTACGGGGCCCACCACCTTTGCCACCACGGGATAGCCCACCTTGTTGGCAAAGTCGATGAGTGTCTGCTTGTCGCTGGCGGTGAGCTCGGGTACGGTAGGTATGCCGGCAGCACTGAGTAGGGCGTTGACTTCTTTCGGTGCTATGTATCCGTTGCTGTTGACCCCGTCGATGATTTGTCGTATACGCGCCACGTCTACGTCTGTCTTCTCCATCGTTTCGGCAGCTGGTGGCGGCGTCTGCATCACGCGGGTGAGCGCCGTCCCCAGGGTCACCTCGTCGCTGAAGTTCACATGTCCCTTAGCCAGAAACTCTGCCACCTCGGGGCCGGCGGTGTTCAGACAAGGCAGCACCGGGAAGATGGGCTTGCTGCAGGTCTGTATCTTCTGGTGAAGCACCTCGTAGGCATCCCACAGAGGGAAGAGACCGGGAGTGCCGAAGATGACCATGATGGCATCAATGTCGCTGAACTTCTTGTCGCAGTAGTCGATGGCGAGGCCGAGGTGTTCGGGAGTGCCAGTGGCAAGTATGTCGATAGGGTTGGCTGTCGACGAGCCGGCAAAGAGTTGCCCCTTGAGTTCGTCGGCAAGTTCGCCTTTCAGTTGCGGAATATTGAGCCCTCCTTTCGACAGTGCGTCGGTGAGCATCACGCCGGGTCCGCCTGCATGAGTCACGATGGCGCAGTTCTTTCCTTTCACGCGCGGCAGGGTGAAAATGCATCCCACGGTGGTGAGCTCTTCGCGCGAGAAGCAGCGCACGATACCTGCCTTGCGGAACAATGCCTCTACGGCGCTGTCGCTGGAGGCGATGGCGCCCGTGTGGCTGGAGGCGGCGCGGCTGCCACTCTCCGACGAACCCGCCTTGATGGCGGCAATCCGACAGCCCTTGCGAATCAGCGAAGAGGCGTGGAGCAGCAGCTTGTCGGGGTTGGCAATGTTTTCTATGTAGAGCAACTTCACTTGCGAGTCGCGCTCGGCATCGAAGTGCTCGTCCATATATTCCAGCACATCTTCTATGCCTATCTGCTTGCCGTTGCCTATGCTCCACACGGAGTTGAACTGCAAGCCTTTCATCACTGCCGACTCGAGGATGAACACGGCGGTGGCTCCCGAGCCGCTGATGAAGTCGGCACCTTTCGGGTTCAGGCGGGGGATGGGCTTGGTGAACACGCTGTGATGCCAGGCGTTCATCAGGCCGATGCAGTTCGGACCTATCAGCGCAGCGCCGTGCTCGCGGCAGGTCTGCAGTATGCGTTCTTCAAGCAGTGCCCCTTCGTGGGTCTCTTCGCCGAAGCCGGCCGAGAGGATGATGAAGGCCTTCACACCTTTGTCCTTAGCCAGCAGGTCGACCGTGTCGGGGCAATATTTGGCGGCGATGACGAGTATCGCGAGGTCGGTCTGTGGCAGTTCGCTGACATTGTGGCATACCTTGATGCCTTGCACCTCGTCTTCCTTAGGGTTCACGATGCGCAGCGTGCCTTGGTATCCGCCGCTGATCAGATTGCGCACCACAGCGCCACCGGGTTTCTGGGTGTTGTTCGAGCCGCCAACTACGACGATGCTCTCGGGATGAAGAAGTTGCTGATTGATCATAATGATGCTATAGATTGTTATTGTGTATTTGCGATTGCTGAAATATACTGCACCTTCAATTCCTTTCCTCCATTGTCCGCCATGGCATAGCGTAAGCGAACTTGCCTCTGTTCATTTGGCGTATCAAAAGGGTGCGTGCAATGCGAGTTGTAAACTCGCTGGCAAAGTTACGTAAGTATTTTTTTTCTTGGTAGGCTATATTGTATTTTTTAGTTTTTTTATTACCTTTGCAAAGATTCGGGCCAATTGTGGCTTTCGGGTTCACACTTATGTGCAGCTTTCTCTTCATTAATCATCAATCCCAATAACTATGAAACGTTTTCTACTCTTGCTTTCCCTTTTTGCAGTCCTCGGTGCATCTTTGCGTGCACAGGTAACGCTCAATGCCACCAATTTTCCCGATGCTTACTTCCGCACTTACCTGGCCGACAAGTTCTCCATCGCTGAGGGTGCTGTGATTACTGCCGAGCAGATAGCTGCCACCGATGTCATCAACGTGAGTGCGCTGGGAGTGAATGACATGACGGGCATCGCCTATTTCACGGAGCTCACCGAACTGCAGTGCGCCAGAAATGCCATCACAACGCTAGACGTGAGTCACAACACCAGGCTGGAGTTGCTCTCCTGTTGGGGAAACAAACTCACTACTCTCGATGTGACAATGTTGCCCAATCTGTACTATCTCGACTTTGAAGAAAACAACATTGCCACCATCGACCTCACTCACAATCCTGAACTGGTATTTCTTTTCCTGAGCGACAACCCGCTCACAACGCTCAACCTTTCCAATAATCGCGAATTGGCAGGCATCAATGGCTATTCGTGCAAGTTCACAAACCTCGACTTCAGTGCCAACACCGCTCTGGAGGAAGCATATCTGGAAGACAACTGCCTGAGCGAGGGTGCCATGGATGCCCTCGTGCAGACGCTGCCCAACTTTGCCGGCAGCACAACGAAAGGAGTTATCTCTGTTTTTGCCGAGGGTATCGATGGCGTCGAGGGAAAGAATGTGTGCAACACCAACACCGTGGCCAAAGCAACAGCCAAGCAGTGGCAGACGAAATACTATCTGCCCAACGACGAGGCTTATGCCGACTATACCGGGTCCGAGCCCACGGGTATACGCGAACTGAAACAACAAGTAGACGACGGTGCACATCGCTACAACCTCAGTGGCCAACGCGTAGGAAGCAACTACCGCGGCATAGTGGTGACAAAGCAAGGCAAAACCATACAGTAACCCCAGTGCCATACAACGACAGCGGCGAGCGTAGCAACTGCAGTTCGCCGCTGTCGTTGTATGCTTTTCGCAGTGCTGTCACATATTGCGCCCTATCCACCAGCCCATCACCACCACCATCACCATCCATATCATCCATGGGCGGTGCATGGCAGCGTACAACCTCGGTCGGCGGGTGCGCATCAGTTCACTGTACAATAGCAGCAGCAGGTAGGGCAACGACACCACCAGCAACGCATTGTAGCCCAATGCAGCACCGATGTCGCCATGCAGCAGACTGTGCACAGCGCGCTGCGAACCGCAGCCGGGACACTCCAGACCCGACAGCATACGGAAAGGGCATTTAGGAAACAGCGCACTGCTGCTCGGGTCGAAGAGCGCATACACTGCCAACAACCCCACAGCCAAAAGCCATACACACAGGCGGGGAAAACGCATTGCCTCACGAAAAACAACAAGCCGGACAGACGTGGCAGAGCGTTACCAGTTATGGTAGTTGTCCAAAGCAATGGTGCCTACAGCAACAAGCACGGCATACACAATTCCCACAATCAGTCCGGTGATGAAGGCCACCAGCGTCCAAGTCTTGGCATTCTTGCTCGCACGCACAGCACCCTCATAGTCGCCCATCTGATACTTCGACGACACGCCCGCAGCATATACAATGCCCACAATGCCAAAGGGCAGACAACAGAATATCGTAGCAAGGATGCTCTCTGCCAGCCACGTCTTCGGGCACATGGGCATATTGCTGTTGTGGTAAGGCTGGTTGTAGGGTGGCTGCCCGTTGTAAGGTTGCTGTGCAGCGTATGCTGGTGGCTGCGTGTAGGGAGGAGGAGCCGTCGTGCCCCCGCCGCAATCGCCTGCTGCGACGATGCTCTGCAATTCCGCCACAGCACCTGCCGTAGTCCAGTCCGTAAAGCCGGGAGCCCACACGGGTGTAGAGCCGGTGATGCCCATCGTGCGAAGCTGGTCCACGCTGAAGGGACCCGCCTGCTGGCCATTCTGAATGATAAAGTAGTTCATGATATGTGTTGTTGATGTGTTTCAGAAAAGGGGAAAGGTCGACGAACTGTTGATATATTTCCGTTCAAACTCCTCCTGGCGCATCGTGAGCATCATGATGCCCATAATCAGACTCACAACGCTCCACAACCCGCAGGTAACGATCGTGAGCAGTATGCAGATCAATCCGCCACCCACCTTGCCCATATAGAAATAGTGCACTCCCAGACCGCCAAGCAGTATAGCAAACAGCCCTGCCACACCGCGACTCTTGCCAGACGGACCCGCATCAAACAACCCGATGTCAGCGCGGGCATAGCCCGGTGGCCCATATGGTGGCGGCATCTCAGGGAGAAGATAGCCATCCAGCTCCGCAATCTCCGAGGCACAACGCCAATTCGGCGTGCCCTGCAACCATATCGGAGTAGAACCGGAAAGGCCCATAGCACGCAGCTGCTCTATAGTGAAAGGACCCGTTTGCTGACCGTTGCGAATGATGAAATACAACATAATGTAGACTGATTGACAATAAGGGAGAAAAGCATTCCTGCCACCCCATAGCAGCCTGCAGGCGCGCAGCTCGGTGATGGCTTGATGCCGCTATTGCCACAAAGGTAAAGAAAAAACCATGCTCCGCAAGCATCTCTACCGATTTTATTACTTTTGCAACGCCGAAACCTCATTCCCCTCCATCTGCCGGGCCGGTGTCTTCCGTTCTCTGCACTGCTCTCGTTCTCCCGTCTGTTGCCTTGCCAACACTCATACCCCTAATCATGACGCTTTCCTCCATCGACCGTTCCATCCTACGTCTGACGTGGCCAGCCATTGCCACCAACGTCACCGTGCCATTGCTCGGACTGGTCGATGTGGCTATCGTCGGACACATCGGCGATGCACGCTACATCGGCGCCATCGCCATAGGCACCATGCTGTTCAACGTCATCTTCTGGCTCTTCGCCTTTCTGCGCATGGGCACCTCTGGACTCACCGCACAGGCTTACGGGGCGGGCGATGCCGCAGCCTGGCGCAGCCAGTTGCGCAAGGCCGTGCGCATGGCGCTTGTCCTCTCCGTGGCACTGCTGGTGGCGCAGAACGGCGTCTATGCGGCACTGCAAGCGCTCTTTGACACGCCCGCTGCCATGCAACCACTCGTCGACTCCTACTACCGCATCGGCGTGTGGGGCATACCCGCCATGCTCACGCTCTACAGCCTCACAGGATGGCTCATCGGGATGCAGAACACGCGGGCTACAATGGTCATAGCCATCAGCCAAAATATCATCAACATTGGGCTGAGTCTCTTCTTTGTCTTTGCCCTGCGCATGAGTATCGCAGGCGTGGCGCTCGGCACCGTGATGGCGCAATGGGCAGGAATGGGAATCGCTGTGGTGTGGGTAAGGCACCGTCTCAATAATCCGAAGGCAATGAAGCGCGCTACGATGGCTGAGGAGAGTGACGGTCGGATGATATCCAGACGAAACTCACCGGCAGAAGGCAAAGGCAAAGTGGAGAGTGTGGGGTGCCCGGCGGTGGAAGCGGGAAAGCAAAATGCCGCCACGCTGTTCTCCACCTACTTCAACATCTTCCTGCGTACGGCTTTCCTCGTGGCTGTCAATCTGGCCTTCGTCGCCTTCGGCACCTCGCTGGGCGAAGAGACCTTGGCAGTCAACACGCTGCTCATGCAGCTCTTCATGCTCTACTCTTATATCACCGATGGCTTTGCCTACGCTGGTGAGGCGCTCTGCGGTCGATACCTCGGTGCCCGCCAACCCATGATGTTGCGACTGACCGTCCACCGCCTCTTCCTCTGGGGCACTGGCGTGATGCTGCTCTTCTCTATCGCCTATGCCGTGGGGGCGCTGCCGTTTCTCCACCTGCTCACCAGCGACACTGCGGTAGTGGCGGCAGCTCATCCTTATCTGCCATGGATTATGGCGGTGCCTGCTGCCGGCATGGCGGCATTCGTGTGGGACGGCGTATATATAGGTATCACGCGCACGCGCGCAATGCTCCTCGCCACAGCACTGGCATCCGTAGTCTTCTTCCTGCTGTGGCACACGCTCCACAACGCATGGGGCAACCATGCACTGTGGCTCGCCTTCATTGCCTTCCTGCTCGTGAGAGGCATCGTGCAAACCGTAGCATGGCGTACCATATCATACGCATCTCCACACACTGAATGCCCGAATCCCTGATATCCTGACGACGATTCCCCATGAACGCTTCTCACTCCCCTCTCGCTGTTTCCCCCTGCGCTCCTCCCTGCGCCGCTCACTTGGGCCTTGTGCTGGAGGGGGGTGCCATGCGTGGCATGTTCACCTGCGGCGTCATCGACGTGCTGATGCAGGAGGGCGTGGTGTTTCATAGCATCGTCGGCGTATCGGCGGGGGCGGCATTCGGGTGCAACTACAAGTCGCACCAGCCAGGGCGCGCCCTGCGCTACAACCAGCGCTTTGCCCGCAACCGCCGCTACTGCAGCCTGCACTCTCTCATCACCACAGGCAATCTCTTCAATGCCGAGTTTGCCTATCACACCGTCCCCATGCGCTACGACCCTTTCGATGCGGCTACCTTCGATGCCGATCCCACGCAGTTTCACCTCGTGGCCACCGACGTGGAGAGCGGACAGGCCGTCTACCACCGTCTCCAACGCTTCGACGATGAGGCATTGGAGTGGATACGCGCCTCGTGCAGCATGCCGCTCGTGTCGAAAGTGGTGTCTCTCGACGGTTATCGACTCCTCGACGGCGGAATAGCCGACAGCATACCGCTACAGTATCTGGAAGGGCAGGGCTGTCGGCGCAACATCGTGGTGCTCACCCAGCCGCGCACATACACCAAGCGCCCGCTGTCCCTTCAGCCCCTGCTGCGCCTGCTGCTGCGCCGACGTCCACGGCTATGGGAAGCCATGCAACAGCGACATGTGATGTATAATGCGCAATTGGAATATGTACGCGCACGCGAGACAGCGGGAGCAGTATTGGTGATAAGTCCCGATGGGCCATTGCCCATCAGGCACGTCTGCCACGATGCAGCGCAGATGCAGCAGGTGTACGATATGGGGCGGCGCAAGGCAGAGCAGCTGCTCGGCGACATCAGGCAATTTGTCGGCGGCCAATGACGTCGGTTCGGGCAAAAATCATAACTTTGCAGTGAAAAGCACACGATTGTATGATGAAACGTTCCCTCCTCTTTGCAGCCCTTGCCCTGTCGGCGTGGCTGCCCACCGTCGATGCGCAGACAGCATCTGCTGATGCCTCGTCGTCGTCGCCTATGTCGCTGTATCCCAGTGATGCACGTCCCCACTATTATCCCTCGCACAAGCCTTGCACGCGGTGGTGGTGGTTTGCCGACGATATCGACTCACGCGACGTGCGCGACCAGCTCGTCTACCTGCGCGATCACGGCTTTGGCGGCGTGGAGATAGCGTGGGTCTATCCCGCCTTCCTCGACACGGCCAAGCGTCGCCCCGAGTTTCTCTCGCCCGAATGGCAGGCTCCTGTCAATGAGGCAAAGCGCATAGCCGACTCGCTGGGACTCAGCTGCGACTTCACCTACGGAACGCTATGGCCCTTCAACGACCTGCACCTGCCCGATGGCGACCAGACGCGAACCTACAGCGACACCATCAAGCCGGCCGAGCGGCTCTACACATGGGACCACCCACGCATGGCACGCATCATCAATCATCTCGACCGAAATGCATTCTACCGCTATGCCAACAAGATGAACGACGCGCTGCGCAAAGCCTACCGTGGCACACCATCGGGCGTGTTCGTCGACTCGTGGGAGGTGGAGACGCTCTACGCGTGGACAGACGGCTTCGGCGATACCTTCTACAATCAGCACGGCTACCGCATAGAGCCCTACATGGAGGCGCAGAGCCTGATGGAGGAGGCCAACCGAGACGTGTTCTACGACTATATGTCGACCCTCTCGGGCTACGTGCTGAACGAGTTTTATGGCCCCTATGGCGAGAACGCCGCCCGCCAGGGGGCCTTCTCACGCGCGCAGTGTGCCGGCGCACCCACCGACCTGCTCACTGCCTACACACTCGTAGACGTGTCTGAGACGGAAGCACTGCTCTACGAACCATCGTTCTCGAAGATAGCAGCCTCGGCGGCGGCGCTCACAAGCAAACCCGTGGTGAGTGCAGAGACATTCACTTGCACCTACGGATGGACAGGCCTGCTGAAAGACAACGGACACGGCAAAAGCCCCTATCAGGGAAAGGAACAGCCGGCCGACCTCAAGCTGATATGCGACGCCCTCTTCGCCAACGGAACCAACCAGATATTCTGGCACGGATTTGCTTTCAACAAGAAGGGGCAAAACAAACAGCACTTCTACACCACCGTGCAGGTGAGCATGAACGATGACGACTATCTGAGCGGTCGGGCGCTGACCGAATTCAACGACTACATGACGCGGGTGTCGGGCTATATGCGGCGCGGCCACAGCTATAGCGATCTTGCCGTCTACATGCCGCTGGAAGACGCATGGATGAACGGTTTCTACCCCGACGAGTTCCGCAAGGTGATGAAGTGGGTGTGGGGCCAATACGAACTGCGGTTTATCGACACGCCAAAGCAATACAAAGGCATGCAGCCGCTATGGGTCAACGGGCGCTTCCTCTCGCAGGCGCACTATGCCGACGGACAGCTGCACTGCGGCGACATGACCTTCAAGGCGCTATATGTCGGAGTAGACCACATGGAACTGGCATCACTGCAACATATATTGCGCCTGGCACGACAAGGACTGCCCGTCATACTCGCCACCACACCGAAAGAGCCCGGCACACGCAAGCACCACAGCGAGTATACCGCACTGCTGCAGCAACTGCAGGCACTGCCCAATGTGAGTGCCGACGGCAGCGCCATGACGGTACAACCCCTGATAGAGGGACACGACCTGCCCGACTTCTGGGCACGACAGGAGGGCGACGAACTCTACATCTTCTTCGCCAACCCCATGACGCAAACCATCAAGTATCCGCTCGAGTATTGCTACGCCTTTACCGACAAGGGAGCAAAGCGCGACATCACTGTCAACCACCACGGACGAAGCGAGAAATACTCATTGCGCTTCAGGCCCACAGAGTCAATCTTGCTGAAAGTGACAAAGAAAGGCATAGAGAAAATAGAACTGGGCTATATGCCGAAGAAGATAGAAAAGTAAGGTATGTCGCAAGACCGGTGCCTGCACCAGTGCGTACCACCTGTCACACCCTGACTCATTCACAAGTTTACAATACAACAGGCTGATGGCGCCGATAAGCCATCAGCTTGTTTGCTTTTACAAAAAAAAAGCCCGATATTTTGTCTGCTCCCACCGCATGCGCTACCTTTGCCCACGATATGCAAAGCGCATGTTAAGGGGTGGCAGGCCCGTCGGCCTGTCTGAGATCATACCCTCCGACCTGATCCGGATAATGCCGGCGTAGGGAAACAAGGCGACTGATGATGAGCCCCTTATCGGTACAATCCAATCATCAATCCACCAGCTGTACAATATGAAAAATAGTATTCTCCTGTTTGCTGTCGCCTGCGCCACAGCATCCGCCCTTCATGCACAGACTGCCAAGCCATCGCTGGCCGACACCACCTACACACATGCCCTGCAAGGCATTGAAGTGGTCAGCACACGGGCCACAAGCACAACGCCGATGGCTTTCTCCAATCTCACACAACAACAAATAGAAGCCGTCAACCACGGCAAAGACATCCCATCACTGCTATCCATGCTACCTTCGGTCACCTTTTCCTCCGATGCCGGTATGGGCATAGGCTACACAGGTATACACGTGCGCGGCACCGACCCCACACGTATCAACATTACCGCCAACGGCATACCGCTCAACGATGCCGAGTCGTCGCAGCTCTACTGGGTCAACATGGGCGACTTCGCCTCCTCCGTGCAGTCTATACAGATGCAGCGCGGGGTAGGTACGTCGACCAACGGAGCAGGCGCCTTCGGAGCCACTGTCAACATGCAAACGGCGGCAATAGGCCCCAAACCCGCATTCGGCATCGACCTCGCGGCAGGCTCCTACGGCACACATAAGGAGACGTTGCGATTTTCGACAGGACTCTTCGGCAAACGCCGCTGGGGGCTCCAGGGACGGCTGTCGAACATAGGAAGCGACGGATATATCGACCACGCCACCTCGCGACTCAACTCCTACTTCCTGCAAGGCGGATACTTCGCCGAACGCACCGTGGTGAAACTCATCACCTTCAACGGATGGGAGAAGACATACATGGCGTGGGACTATGCCTCGCGCGCCGACATGGAGAAGTACGGACGCACCTACAACCCCTCAGGGCTCTACACTGACACCGACGGAGTGATACAACGCTATCCCAACCAGACGGACAACTACCACCAGCAGCACTATCAGCTGATATGGAACCAGACGCTGACCGACGCATGGAAACTCAACACCGCACTGCACTACACCCACGGTAAGGGATTCTACGAGCAATACAAAAGCAATCAGAAGCTGTACAAGTACCACATCTACGACGAGGCAGTGAGCAAGAGCGACCTCGTGCGGCAGAAGCGCATGGAAAACGACTTCTACGGCTTTGTGGCTTCGCTCAACTATGAGCGTGTGCAGAATCTGACAGCCAACATTGGCGGCGGCATCAACCGCTACGACGGCGACCACTTCGGGCGCGTGGTAAAAGTGACGACACCGGGAATAGACTACGACCGCAACCACCGCTACTACGACAACAACGCCGTGAAGACAGATGCCAACCTATACCTGAAAGCTACCTACATGCTGCTGCCCGCAGTGTCGGTGTTTGGCGATGTGCAGACACGCTGGGTGAGCTACAAAATGCGCGGCACCTCGCAGGAATACGACGGCGACAAGCAGCAGATGCCGCTCAGCATGAAGCGCAACTACAAGTTCTTCAACCCCAAGGCGGGCGTCACCTACCAGCCCGCGCGCAACCACACACTCTACGCCTCCTACGCCATAGCACACAAGGAACCCACGCGCAACGACTTTGAAGACATGCTGGCAGAAGCCGAGACAGTAAACCCGAAAGCCGAACGCCTCAACGACCTGGAAGTGGGATACCGCTACAGCACACCGAAACTCAACTTCAGCGTCAACGCCTACTGGATGGACTACGACAATCAGTTTGTGCTGACCGGCGCACAGGACGCCAACGGCGAGATGGTGGCGCGAAACATCAAGGACAGCTACCGCCTCGGCGTGGAACTGGCCGCAGGATGGACGCCGCTGAAGGGGCTGCGATGGGACATCAACGCCACATGGAGCCGCAACAGGGCAAAAAATATGCAACTCACCGTGCTCGACGAACAGACATGGGAACAATCCAAATACAACGTGGGGACTACACACCTCGCATTCTCGCCCGAGTGGATACTCAACAACATGATCAGCTATGAGTGGAACAACCTGAAATGCTCGCTCACGAGCAAGTACGTGGGTTCGCAGTATATGACCAACAGCAACTTCCGCTCCTACACCGACCAAGACGGAAACCGTATCAGTGCCATGCTCAACGCATACTTCACCACCGATTTCGACATCTCCTACACACTACGCTTCAGGCATGTGAAGACACTGACACTGGGCGTGACAGTCTACAACCTGTTCAACAAGAAGTATGAGAGCAACGGCTCCTGCTCGATGAACTTCCGCCGCACCGCCGACGGCATAGAGAGCTTCGGCAACTGGGACTTCTGGTCGTGGGCAACCTACTCCGCACAGGCACCCGCACACTTCCTGGCTCACCTCAGCATCAATCTATAGACAAGCCAGATAAGGATTAACTCCCCATGTCGCTCTATCTCGATATTGTCACCACTGTCCTCGGACTGGCCTACATCGTGCTGGAATATCGCGCCAGCCTGTGGATGTGGGCAGTGGGATTCGTGATGCAGGTGCTCGGCATCGTGCTCTACTACGACAAAGGACTCTATGCCGACTGCGGCATGGAGTTCTACTACCTGTCGATGACCGTCTACGGCTTCCTGATGTGGCGCCGTGGCGGCAAGAAAAGCTCCGACGGGCAACAAGTGGGGAAGGGCACAGCGTCGGCGCGCCCCATCACCCACATGCCGAGGCGGCTGATGGCGCTGTGGATAGGCATCGGCATGCTGCTATGGGCGCTCATCTGGTATCTGCTCACCGCCTACACCGACTCGCGCGTGCCCATAGCCGACAGCTTCACCACTGCCTTCAGCCTCGTGGGAATATGGGCATTGGCACGCAAGTATTTGGAACAGTGGGTGGTGTGGATTGTCGTCGACGTGGTCACATCGGCACTCTACTTCTACAAGGACATCCCCTTCAAGGCATCGCTCTACGCACTCTACGTCGTCATCGCAGTGTTCGGTTACCGTCGTTGGCTACGGATAATGAAACAAGAGAGCAACACTTAGCTACACATATCAACTCGACAGAAAACCAAAATCAGTGATATTTTCTACCAATAAGTGATATTTTCTACCAATATCACTGATTTTGCGTTGTCATCGGGGGGCACTTGTCGTCCCACCGCACAACAGTTGCCGACCAATCTCGTCGATTTTGGTTGGCAATCTCGTCGATTTTGGTTGGCAATCTCGTCGATTTTGCATTCTCATCAGGTGCCGACACGCCCACCTCGGTGCTTCCTCCTGCCACCTTCCAATACGCAGCAGGACGCAGCGCATGGTACACGCTGCAAGGAGAGCGCTGCAAAGAGCGCCCGACGAATCCGGGCATATATATCAACAACGGCAGAAAGGTTGTCGTAAAATAAACGCAGAAACTATGAAAAAGACCTATATGCAGCCCGCCTCATGTGTGGTGGAACTGTTGCTGCACGATGCCACCAATCAGAACGTGCCCATCTTCGGCGAAGGAAGCCGTGGAGGAGGACCCGGCATTGCCGACGGAAAGGAAGATGAATGGGATGACGACGACTGGGATACTGACTTGCTCAGGTATGTGAACCCTGAGAAGTGGGATACGATGGACGCTGATGACGAAGAAGAGTGACAGCAGTGCTACAAACTGTAGAAGAAAACGATGGCAACTTGCTCGGGGCAGGTTGCCATCGTCGTTGAAAAAGTTTCACTTATGTAGCCTTTTCGCAATTCTGTATGTAGGGTGGGGTGCTTGTCAGCTGAGCAGGTTGCGTTCGATGTGCTCTATCTCTGAGAGGAAGGTGTGGCTTTCCTTCATTTTCTTTTCTATCAGGCCTACGCTGTGGAGCACTGTGCTGTGGTCGCGTCCGCCGACGAGCTTTCCGATGCGCGCTGCCGGCATTTTGGTGTGCTTCTGTGTGAGATACATGCATACTTGCCGCGCCTCTACGAGTGCGCGCTTGCGGCTGCGGCTCTGTACGTCGCTGGCCGAGACATGATAGTATTGGCACACTTCGCCCACGATGTCGTCGACGGTGACGGGGCGGTTGTCGGTCTTCACCGAACGGCTGATGACGCGTTGCGCCAGTTGCAGGTCGATGTCGCTGTTGTACACCACGCTGTAGGCCATGAGCGATGCTACGACACCCTCGAGGTCGCGCACGCTGGTGCCGGCAGTAGCGGCAATCATGCTCACCACGTCGTCGCCGATGCGCAGGCCGTTCTTGCGGATAAGGTAGTGCATGATGTCAGTACACAGCGTGGCATCGGGACGCTCTATCTCGGCAATGAGTCCGCAGCTGAAGCGTGTGATGAGGCGGGCGTCCATGCCGTCGAGGTCGACAGGTGGGCGGTCGGAAGCCAGCACGATGCGCTTGCCGTTGCGGAACAGGTGGTTGAGAATATGGAAGAAGGTGTTCTGCGTGCCCTTGGCGGTGGCCCACTCCTGCACGTCATCGATGATGAGCACGTCGACCGACTGATAGAAGCGTATGAAATCGTTGACGGTGTTTTGCTTGCTGGCATCCACATATTGCACTTGGAAGAGGCGTGCGCTGACGTAGAGCACGCGCATGTGGGGATAGCGTTGCTTGATGTGCACGCCGATGGCGTTGATGAGGTGGGTCTTGCCGCAACCCGACGGACCATAGACAAACATGGGATTGAACTGTGTGGTGCTCGGATTGTCGGCTATGGCCATGCCCACGGCACGGGGCAGCTTGTTGCTTTTGCCCTCGATGAAGGTGGCAAAGGTCTGCTGCATGTTCAGCTGCGGGTCGATGTCTTGCGGAGCAAGCGAGTCGAGCAGAGTGGGCGACTGATTGGCGGGGCCCATTGGCATGCAACCGTCGTCACTGCCGGCAACGCTGCCACCGGGAAGAATGGTGCTCAGGTCGTGAGTACCGTCGGTCAGCACGCGATAGGAGAGCTGCACACCCCTGCCGAAGCAGCGGCGCAACACTTTGCTCAACAGGTCGACAAAATTCTCTTCTATATACTCGTAGACGAAGGGGCTGGGCACACTCACCTGAAGCACGTTGCGCGCAGCATCGTACTCCACAAGCTGCAGAGGAGCAAACCATGTGGCATACTGTTCTTCTCTGACATTGTTGCGGATGAGCCGTAGACACTCTTCCCAAAGCTGTGTGGGCGTTTGCATAAGTAATAGTCTATATATTGTGAGCGAAAGTGTGATCCCGATAAGATTAAATGGGGCATTCTTTCTGTGGGGTGTGTGGCGTTTGCGGGGTGTGGCATGCGCCTAAGGGGATGTCCGGACAGAAAGAGGTGGGGCGGGGTGCTGGTGGGATCTTCTTTCTTATGTTTCCGTTTGCAAATGTCGCACTATTCTCCAATGTGGGCAAACGGCATGAAATCGCCCCGACAGGGTAGGGTTGGGGTAAATGTCTATCTGTTGGCACTTTACACGCTATCAGCAAAGGCAATGGGAAGAAACGCATTGTTGAAGCGCTGCAAACGTGTGTTTCTCAGTTAGTTGCCATTGATGGTAAAAGCATTTTGCGTGAAGTGCTTTTGCCTTGAAAAGCAGTAGGGGAGAGGTGGAAAACGCCCATCAGATAAGGGTTTGCAAAAAAAAGTTTTCGCCCGAGGACTATTTGTATTGAGTTCGGATTAACACCACCCGAATGCAGAAGAAATACGTAAGTGGCGCAACTGCCTGACACTGGGAGCAAAGGGCTGAAAAATCACTTGTCTTTACGTCCGAAGACGGAGAAGTGGACATAGCGTTTCGGGTGCTCGCGCAGGTTGACCAGCAGCGAGTCGGCATGCATCACGGCAGTGTTGATGTTGGTGTAGAGCGTAGAGTCGCTCATCAGGCGTCCGAGCGATGAGGTGCGGTCGTTGAGCTGCTGTGTAAACCGCTGCAGTTCGCCAATGGTTTGTTCCAGCTGTAGCATGGTGTTGCCCAGGTCGATGTCGGCCCAGTTGGAAGTCATGCGTGTGGTGTTGTCGAGCGTGCCCGCTGCCTTGTCGACCAGCTGCGGCAGCTGGTGGTTGAGTGTGGCTGCCAGTGCGGTGAGGTGTTGTGCGGTGTTGTTGAGGCGCTGCGTCAGCAGTTGTGCATTGTAGAGCGTGCCTTGCAGCGCCGGATTGGCGCTCACGGTCTCCAGATTGGCGAGTATGCTGTTGATGGTGGGCAGCATGTCGCCTACTTGTGGCAGCATATCGGCGGCCTTGTCGAGTGCTCCTTTGTGTGCCTGTCCTTGAAGTGTGGCACCAGGGGGCAGCAGCTGTCCGCGCGATTGGTCGAAGAGCAGGTTCACCTGCACATTGCCCAGCAGGTCGGATGCTATCTCAGCACGTGTGCCCTCGCGCAACTGCAGCTTGCGGTCGAGACTCACCACGCAGCGCACCTTGCCGTTGGAGGCGTAGTCGTAGGCTATTTCCTTCACCATGCCCACCTTGTAGCCATTGGAATAGACGGGGCTAGACGCCGACAGCCCGCTCACATCATCGAAGAGGATGGTGTAGGTGTTGTCGTCGGAGAAGAGTTGGCGCCCTTTCAGGAAGTTGATGCCAAAGTAGAGCAGTGCCACGGCAGCGATGGCCGTGAGCGCTATGACGATTTCTTTCTTGTGGGTTTTCATGGAGAGAGGGTGGGAGGATTATTTCTTTTGTCGCCAGAGGGCTATTGCCTGCTGTACGTTGGTTCTCTTGCCATCGACAAATGCCACGATGAAGGCCTGTGGGAAGCGTTCGGTGAGTGTGCGTCGCAGGGCGGCGATGGCGTTGTAGTCGGTAGATGCTCCAACGGTGTACTTCACCATGCCGTCTTCAGTATAGCGCTCCACATTGGCGATGTCCTTGAGTCGCTGATCGTTGGCGGGCAGAGGTTGAGCAGTGGCCAGTATTTGCACTTTGAATACGGGTTGTCCGTCGGTGGTTGGTGGGGGTGTTTCTTTGCCGGGCTGTTGTGTGGGCGTGGAGGCGGTCTTTGGTGCCTTTGCGGGTGCGTTGTCCTTGTCGGGGTTGTCTTTCTTTGCGGGCGCGGCATCCTTCTTAGGCATTGCAGGTGGGTTGACGGCTATCATGGGCAGTGTCTGTTGGCGGCTGCCGTAGAACTTGTTGCGATACTGTGCGAAGGCATTGAATATACCGCGTGCGTAGAGGTCGGCAGCTGCGGCCGAGTTCATGAAATCTTCTTCGTCGGGCGTGGAGATAAATCCCAGTTCGAGCAGGCATCCGGGCATCGACGAGAGACGCAGCACAGCCAAGTTGTCTTGATGGGCGCCCATGTCGTTGCGCCCTGTGGCTGCGGGCACGTGGCGTTGCATGAGCCGGGCCAGTTCCACGCTGCGTTGCATGTTGTTGTCTTGGATAAACTCGTACATGATATTGCTCTCGGCGGAGTTGGGATCAAACCCGGCGTAGGTCTGCTTATAGTTCTTCTCAAGCAGTATGACAGCGTTTTCGCGCTTTGCCACTTCCAGATTCTTCGTCAGCCCGCTTCTGCCCGTGTTGCGTCCGGAGCCGAGGGTGTAGGTTTGAAATCCGCGTGCTATGCGTCCGGCACCGATGGAGTTGATGTGCACGGAGATGAACAGGTCGGCCTTGTTGCGGTTGGCCACCTGTGCGCGCTCCATGAGTGGCAGAAAGCGGTCGGTGGTGCGGGTGTAGATTACCTTCACGTCGGGGCAGTTGGCTTCCACCATCTTGCCGAAGGCCAGGGCGAACTTGAGTGTGAGGTCTTTTTCCTTTGAATATTTGCCTACCGCTCCGCTGTCGTGTCCTCCGTGGCCGGCATCGATGACGAGCACGAAGCGGTCTTTGGCTACGAGGGGCAGGGCTATGAGCAGCAGCATGCAGACGAGCAGGCGGGTGAGTTTCATGATTGTGAATTGATGAGCTGTGTGGGTTGAGGCAGGGTGTCGGTTCGGGTGGTGTCGATGTGCAGTGTGACGCAGGCTCCTTGCAGGTCGGCTCCCATGGGCGGGTTGCACTTTGTGAGCGTGATGTCGATGTGTGTGACGGGTGGGCAGGCGTTGGCTATGTGGTGTGCGATGCGCCATGCGACGTGTTCAATGAGCTTGGAGGGCTGCGCCATCTCTTGCT
This sequence comes from Bacteroidaceae bacterium, assembly GCA_017940185.1. Classification (GTDB taxonomy): domain Bacteria; phylum Bacteroidota; class Bacteroidia; order Bacteroidales; family Bacteroidaceae; genus Prevotella. The sequence continues at coordinate 35,275 of JAGAZE010000043.1, forward strand.
TCACAATATCGTATAGTGTGGCATAGTTTACGGCGTGGGCTACATCGTCGGTGAGCATGGCAGCCGTGGCATCGTAGGTGGCTTGCAGGTCAACGATGAAGTCGGCGCCCACGATGTTTTCCTGCGCCATCACGCCATGGAAGGCGTGGAAGCGCATGCCGTGCAGGCTGATGTGGCTGTGGCGTAGTTGCATGGAGCGAGTGTCTGTGTGGGCAGATGGGTGTTATCCGCAGCGTGAGGCGCCGCAGTTCTTGCAGGTGAGGCATCCTTCTTGGTAGACGAGTGTCTCCTGTCCGCAGTTGGGGCAGCGCTGTCCCGTGGCTGTGGTGCCGTCGACAACGTACTTCTTCAGTGCGCGTTCCACGCCGTTCTTCCAGGTGTTGATGCTCTCGCTGCCCAGTTGCAGTGAGCTCACCAGGTGGATGACGTGAGAGATGGGCATGCGATAGCGCAGCACGCCGGAGATGAGCTTGGCATAGTTCCAATATTCGGGGTTGAACTTCTCCGACAGTCCTTCGACGGTGGTCTTGTATCCGCGTTTGTTTTCAAACTGGAAGTCGTAGCGTTTGGTGCCGTCGGCATTGGTCTGCTTGATGATTTTGCCTTTGGTGACGCTCTTGGGCAGCACGATGCCTTCGTCGTCGTCTTGCAATCCGGTGAAAATCTCGTAGGGATAGCCGTCGTAGAGTCCCACAAATGCCACCCATTTCTCCTTATTGTTTTGGAATCGCACCACGTCGCACTCCAGCACATCGGGGCGCACCTCCTTCACATTGGGCTTTTCTTTCGGTTCGTAGTGTGTGTTGGCAGTGTCGGGTGTGGTATTGGTGTCGTCCTTTTTCTTTTTCTTCTCGTCTACTGCCACCATCACTCCTGCGCGGCTGCCGTCGCGATAGATGGTACAGCCCTTGCACCCCGAGCGCCAAGCCTCCACATAGAGCTGATCGACGAGTTCTTCGCTCACGTTGTTGGGCAGGTTGACGGTGACGCTGATGCTGTGGTCTACCCATTGTTGCACGGCGCCCTGCATGCGCACCTTCATCAGCCAGTCGATGTCGTTGGCGGTGGCTTTGTAGTAGGGCGACTGTGCCACAAGGGCGTCTATCTGCTCCTGTGTGTAGTGCCGGGTGGTGTCGTGACCGTTGATTTTCATCCACTCCATAAACTTGGGGTGGTAGACGATGTATTCCTCGAAGGCGTCGCCCATGTCGTCGATGAAGTCGACGCGTGTTTCCGGGTCGTTGGCGTTTACCTTTCGGCGGCGTTTGTAGACGGGCATGAACACGGGTTCTATTCCGCTTGTTGTCTGTGTCATGAGGCTCACGGTGCCGGTGGGTGCTATGGTGAGGCAGGCGATGTTGCGCCGTCCGTACTTCTGCAGGTCGCGGTAGAGGGCGGGGTCGGCCTGCTTGATGCGCAGCAGGAAGGGGTTGTGCTGCTCGCGCTTGGCATCGAAGATGCTGAAGGCGCCGCGCTCTTTGGCCATCTCCACCGATGCGCGGTAGGCGGCCAGGGCGAGTGTCTTGTGTACCTCTACGGAGATGTCGGTGGCTTCCTGTGTGCCGTAGCGCAGGCCCAGGGCGGCTATCATGTCGCCTTCGGCAGTGATGCCCACGCCGGTGCGGCGGCCCTTGCCGCTCTTGGCCAGTATCTTTTCCCACAAGTGGCGCTCGCTCTGCTTCACCTCTTCCTGCTGCGGATCGGCATCAATCTTGTTGATGATTTGGTGTATCTTCTCCAGTTCGAGGTCTACGATGTCGTCCATGATGCGCTGTGCCATGGCCACATGTCGGCGGAAGAGGTCGAAGTTGAACTGTGCTTGTGGGGTGAAGGGATGCTCTACGTAGGAGTAGAGGTTGATTGACAGCAGTCGGCACGAGTCGTAGGGGCATAGCGGTATCTCTCCGCATGGGTTGGTGCTGATGGTTCGGAATCCCAAGTCGGCATAGCAGTCGGGCAGGCTTTCGCGTAGGATGGTGTCCCAGAAGAGTATGCCCGGCTCGGCGCTTTGCCACGCATTGTGCACAATCTTCTTCCACAGGCGTTGTGCGTCGGTCTGTTGTGTGACGGAGGGAAAGTCGCTGTCTACGGGAAACTGCTGTGTGTAGCTATCGCCATTGGTTGCCGCCTGCATGAAGGCGTCGTCGATGCGCACCGACACGTTGGCACCTGTCACTTTGCCCTCTTTCATCTTGGCGTCGATGAATGCTTCGGCCTCCGGGTGCTTGATGCTGACGGTGAGCATGAGTGCTCCGCGGCGTCCGTCTTGCGCCACCTCGCGTGTGGAGTTGGAGTAGCGTTCCATGAAGGGCACGATGCCTGTGGAGGTGAGTGCCGAGTTGTTGACGGGTGAGCCTTTGGGGCGTATATGCGAGAGGTCGTGTCCCACGCCTCCGCGGCGTTTCATGAGTTGCACTTGCTCCTCGTCGATACGCAGTATGGCACCGTAGGAGTCGGCGTCGCCGTCGATGCCGATGACAAAGCAGTTGCTCAGCGAGGCCACTTGGAAGTGGTTGCCGATGCCTGTCATGGGGCTGCCGCTGGGGATGATGTATCTGAAGTGGTCGAGCACGTCGAAGATGTCCTTTTCGGTGAGCGGATTGGGATAATTGTGCTCTATGCGTGCTATCTCTTTTGCTATGCGTTGGTGCATGTCTTTGGGCGAACGCTCGTAGATGTTGCCGAAACTGTCTTTCATGGCATACTTGTTCACCCATACGTGGGCAGCCAGTTCATCGCCGCCGAAGTATTCCAGTGTGGCCTGATAGGCGTCGTCGTAGGTGTAGGTCTTCATAGTGTGTGTGAGGGGGCGTCTTTTCAGTCTGTAGATAGTGTGTCGTTGTGATGTGTTTGTGGTGTGCGTGCCGTGTCGGCAGCATCCCTGCAAAGTTACAACTCTTATATAATATAATATGGTGTGGCGGTGAAAAAAAAGCAGCGTGCTTATTTTGCGCACGCTGCTTTTTTCATTTTGTCTCCATCTCCTCTTTCATGTCGATGTATTGCTTTTCTGCATCGTAGAATTCGTACTGCAGGAAGGCCATTTTCTGTGAGGCGATGATGCGGATGCCTGTTCCGTACTTCAGCTGCCACTTTCTTTTGAGCGACATGATGCCCTTGTTGATATATGCGGCAACGTATGGGTGTACGTGCAGGTAGCACTTTCGGATGCCTATCCGATTGACCAGGTAATCGATTTTTCTCTCCAATTGGTCGGTGAAGAGGTACGACGACTTTATTTTCCCTTTTCCGAAGCATGTGGGGCAGGTCTCTTCCACATCGAGGTCGACAGCGGGTCGCACGCGTTGTCGGGTGATTTGCATGAGTCCGAACTTGCTCAGTGGCAGTATGTTGTGCCGTGCTCTGTCTTGTTGCATGTTCTTGCACATGCGTTCGTAGAGCATTTGCCGGTCTTCTGCCAGGCGCATGTCAATGAAATCGACGATGATGATGCCGCCCATGTCGCGCAGCCGCAGCTGGCGTGCCAGTTCGTCGGCGGCGCCGAGGTTCACTTCCAGTGCGTTTTCTTCCTGCCCGTTGTCTTTTTTGATGCGGTTGCCGCTGTTCACGTCTACCACGTGCATGGCCTCGGTGTGCTCTATGACGAGGTAGGCGCCGCGCTTGTAGTTCACCACCTTGCCGAAGCCCGACTTCAGCTGCTTGGTGACGTTGTAGTTGTCGAAAATGGGTACGTTGCCTTTGTAGAGGCGCACGATGCCGGCCTTTTCAGGGGCTATGAGCGAGAGATACTGGTGCAGCTCGCTGTGCACTGCGGCGTCGTTGACGTAGATGTTTTCGTAGGTGGGGTTGAAGAGGTCGCGTATCATTGCCACGCTGCGGCTTGTCTCTTCGTAGACGAGTTGTGGTCGTGTCTGTGTCTTCTGCACTTTGGTGATGGTGTCTTCCCATCGTTTGAGCAGTATGCGCAGTTCTGCATCGAGCTCGGCCACGCGTTTGCCTTCGGCAACGGTGCGGACGATGATGCCGCAGTTTTTGGGTTTGATGCTCTGCACAAGTTGTTTGAGGCGGGCTCTCTCGGCGCTGCTGCGTATCTTCGACGATACGCTCACCTTGTCGCCGAAGGGGATGAGTACTATGTTGCGTCCGGCAAAGCTTATCTCCGCCGTGAGTCTCGGCCCCTTGGTGGAGATGGGTTCCTTGACGATTTGCACTAGTATCTCCTGTCCTTGCTGCAGCTTTGTGATGGCGCCCTCTTTGGGCAGGTCGGGCTGGGGAATGGCTTTGGAGAAGGGGTAGAGGCGCTTGCGGTCGCTTTGCACCTGCTTGAGGTACTTCTCAAAGGAGGGATACTGACTTCCCAGGTCGAGGTAATGGAGAAAGGCATCGCGGTCGCAACCTACATCTACAAAGCAGGCGTTGAGGCCTGGCATGAGCTTTTTCACTTTTGCGATGTAGATGTTGCCTACTGAGAAGGATGCCGAACGAGTCTCTTGCTGAAACTCCACCAGGGTCTTATCCTCAAGCAGAGCTATAGCAATGTCGTCGTGTCGGACATCGATTACTACTTCGCTTGTCATTTCTCTTTTTGCGTCGTGTGTGTGTCGGTGCGTCGCGGGTCCCTTTGGGTGAAGTCATGCAAAGGCGGGGTGCGCTCGTGTGCCCATGGAGGCACGGCGCATCCCCGCTTGAGTGTGACCACGCTTTACGGGACCGAACGGAAGAGATTACTTGTTCTTGTGACGATTCTTTCTCAGTCTCTTCTTACGCTTGTGGGTGGCCATCTTGTGGCCTTTTTTCTTTTTTCCGTTTGGCATAATAGTGGTGATATTGAGTTGATAATTACAGTATCATCGCAATGATGCGTGTCTGTTGTCGTGGAGTGTATATATGGTGTGGAGTGCTTACTCGCCCTTCATGCGGCTGATGAAGCTCTTGGCCGGCTTGAAACCGGGAAAGTCATGAGCGGCAATGGTGATGGTGGTGTTCTTAGATATGTTGCGAGCTGTCTTCTCGGCACGGTGCTTCACGATGAAACTACCGAAACCGCGGAGGTAGACGTTCTCCTTATTTACCATGCTGTCTCTCACTACGTCCATAAAAGCTTCTACGGTAGTCATTACTTCGCTTTTGGGGATGCCAGTCTTTTCAGAAATGATGTTGACGATGTCTGCTTTAGTCATAATAATGAGAATAAATTAGGAGTAATACATTTGTAGCGTTGCCGTTCGGAAACGACGTGCAAATGTAAGGACTTTTTATTTTGCGTGAAAAAAATTCATGTTTTTTTCTTTGTTTATGGGGTATACGGTGCTGTCGGGGGTGTGCCGGAGGCTGTCTGGACTGCTTTCGCGCGCGCGATATTTATATAGTGGTGTGCGGTGTTCAGGGTGTTGCGGTGTGCCATCTCTTGTTCACCTCTCCGTTGCTCATGCGCACGATGTTGATTCCTTTCTGCAGTGTGTTGTGCCGTCGGCCCTGTGTGTCGTAGATGGCTGTGATATGTGGTGCCGTGGTGGTTGTGGCAATGGCGTTGGTGGTGGGGGTGTATTGCAGTTTGTTGTCGATCCATGCTATGCGTTCTGCCAGATAGGTGCCAATGGCATCCACCTCCGCCTGCCATGAGCCCCTTGCCATGGGGTTGCGGTGCACCGGGGTGGCGAGTATGTCCCAGCGCATGAAGTTGAGCTGCTGCGAGGCGCTGATGCTTGCTGCTGTGGCGGCCACATAGTGTTGCAGCGCTTCGGGAGTGATGATGCCTTGGTCGCGCCATTGTTGCCAGAGGGTGCGCATCTGCTGTGTCACGTAGGGGTCGTTGAGCAGTCGGTTGACGCTGTTGCGCAGGTTGCCGGCACTGCTCTCTGTGCATTGGTATAGCCACGGGGTGTGGCTGTTGACGGGGTATACGCGCGCGTCGTTGTCGAAGGCCAGGTCGAAGTCCCACGCGGGGCCCACGTGCAGTTGGTCGTTGCCGCGCTGTTTCCACAGGAAGGTGCTCCAGAAGGCATCAGGGTTGCCTGCCAGCTCGCTTACCAGCAGGTAGCGCACAAACGAGCCCACGTTGAGCAGGGGCCGATACCCCTTTGTGACATTGGTGTAGTCGTCGGAAAAGAGGCGGCGCTCCATCTCGTTGATGTGGTTGATGATGTAGGCTCGCTGTGTGGAGGTGAGGGTCGACTTGTCGGGTGCTTTGATGCTGATGGGGTTGCCTTTCAGCGAGGGGATGCTCTCTCCGTCTTCCTGTGCGTAGCCGTCTATCTCGATGAGATAGCCTCCGGTGAGTGCTTCGCCGCTATTGTCGTAGCGTGTCATGGGCGCTATGTCCACGCGCTGAGCACCCACTTCCACCTGATCGCACAACTGATAGCAGCCTTTGTATTCGCCATTCACTATCACGTCTACCGCTTGGCAGTAGGGTGTGTAGCTCATTCCCATGCGGCGGCTTATCTCCATGGCCACAATGTTGCGCATCAGGCTCTTGTCGCCGTAGTTGTTGATGAGCGTCCACTTCTCGGCCTTGGCCGGCGAGGCATAGGCGGCACCGTTGAACATGCGGTGGAGTTGTCCGTCGGTGAAGCGCAGGCGATAGGGCTTTTTCGGAAATGTTATCGATGCGTGGCCTCGCAGGCGTATGGCTATGGGATGCTGGCTGTAGCGCAGCCCGTCGTCGTAGATGGTGGTGAGCCATGCCGTGAGTTCGTGTTCCTTGTCGTATGGCTCCATGTTGTCGGCTATGTGTATGCTCAGTGTGGGCAGGGCGGTGAGTTGGTGGTAGTGTGTGTTGTCGCCTTGCCCGGGCCGTCCGTAGAATGCCACTTCTGCGATGTTGCAGCGTGCATCGTTGGGCCCTACGTAGCGCACGTAGCGAAAGCCGCGCGACACGTCCACGTCGGCCCACATCATCTGCCCTGTCGCTCCAGGTGCGGGGATGAGGTAGAGTGGCACGGCGTCAAGGAAGTCGGCGCGGTTGCTGCCCTCAAAGAGGCCCAGGCGCACGCGCTCAGGGCCCTTCTCGTCGTCGCGGGGCGACCATGCCACGCGCGTGATGATGTGCGGGCTGCCCAGGTCGAGTCCCACCCATGTGCCCGAGCGGCTGTAGCTGGCAAAGTAGGTCGACAAGTCGCCGTCGAAAGCTGCCGCGCAGGTGTTGACGGTGGTCGACGCCTTGCCCGTGGCGTAGTCCACGCTGGTGGGCGTGCCTATCACGGTGCCTGTCAGTCGGTTGTCGGCACTCAAGGGCAGACCGAGCACGCCGAGCATGAGGGTGAGAAGAAGTGTCCTGCACATATATCGATAGTGTGTGGTGGCGGTTTTAGTGTGTTGTGGGCTGATATGCGGTCAGCAGCGAGGCCAGGGCGGTGTCGATGGCGTGGCGCAGATAGTATCCGCTGTCGATGCGCTGCTGCATGCGTGCCACGTTGTCGAGCATCGTCTGTCGCTGTTGGGGCGTGATGCGTTGCAGTGTGCCGCCCAGCGTGGCGAGGTCGTCGATAGCCAGTCCCACCCCTTCGCGCTCTATGAGTGGTGCCAGGGCAGCACTGCGGTGGATAATGACGGGTATGCCCGAGCGCAGATAGAACGATATCTTCATCGGCGTGCACAGCTGTGTGTACTCTCCCCACGGTCCCTGCAGGCTGTCGAGGGCATGTCCGTACCACACCAGCCCGTAGTCGGCCTCCACGGTCTTTATAAACGTGTCGGAAGGCAGCAGGTCGTGGCCGTGTATATGGGCGTTGTTGTGCCCGAAGGGTGTGCCCACCTCACGTCCGTAGTAGTGCAGCTGGTAGGGCAGGTCGGCCTGTTCGAGCTGTGTGAGAAAGGCATTGCGGCGCGTGTCGATGCGTGCGGCGTATACCACGATGGGCAGCGTTGTCGTCTCATCGTGTGTGGCGTCGTGTTGCTGGCGTCGCAGGGGCGTGGCCGAAGGATAGTCCCACAGCTCGAGCGCGCCCTTTGCCGTGGCGAGGCCCCGCTGCAGGCACCAGTCGCGCATCACGCTGTTGGTGGCTATGATATAGTCGGTCATGCCCAGCCGGCACAGCTCTTCCTGCTCGGTGATGCGTCGGCGCTTCATGCAGCCCAGGTCGTGTATGAGGGTGATGGTGAGGGCACCGCGCCGACGCGCAGTGCGGCAGATGTATTTGTAGTACTTCTTTATGGGGTATTGCAGCACCACGATGTCGCCCTTTCTCACGCGCCATGTGTAGCGCACCATGCCCCACAGGTTGTGCAGAAAGCCCCACACCTTATTCTTATGGCGTGTCTGCGGACTGCCGAGGTTCACCGCTCCCCAGGCGTGGAGCAAGTCTTCGGTATTGATGCGCGCCATATTGAGCGTGTTGTAGTTGCGCGACACATAGCATAATCGGTGCTGAGGGGGGAGCCGTAGAGCCATTGTGATAAGTGCTGTGAAAATAATCGGCGCAAAGGTAGCATAAACGCCGGTCTGCACAAAGGCATGCCGTTGGTTTTTAGCCAACTGCATCCTGCCAAGGCATCGTCAGCAGATAATACTTTTAGGAATTTCCCTATCCAGTTTTAGGATTTTCCTGCCGTGTTTCAATCAAAAACTCCTACCTTTGCTGTCAAGAATGAGTAGACGAGTTGACAAGTTGAAAGTTCAGTTTCCAAACGACCAATCTCCCAATCAACTAAACGACCAGACACTATGAAGAAGTCATCCCTTTGCATATTCCTTGCCGGTGCCCTGTTGGCCAGCAGTTGCACCTCCCTTGAGTCGGGCCTGTATGGTGGTGCTACCTTCGGCAGCATCCTGGGCAGCGCCATTGGCGGCTTGAGCGACGGTCCGCGCGGCAGCGATGTGGGCACCATCGTGGGCATGGTAGGCGGTGCCGTGGTAGGCGCAGCCATCGGCAATGCCAGCGAGAAGAGCCGCGAGCAGCGCATGCAGGAACGCCGCACACGCATGCAGGAGCGCCGCAGCGAGGTGGCAGCAGCCGACATGGAAGGCATCGACTACGGTCAGGCAGGCCTCGAGCGCAGCGGCTTCGACCCCACCATGAGTGGCGACGACCGCATAGCCGACTTCGACGCTCCCGCAGCCACCGACGGCTACACTCCGCTCACAGGCACCGCCATGGAGAGCGGCACCGACGCCGTGCCCACTGCCGGAGCACTCAACGAGGCGGTAACCATCCGCAACGCACGCTTCGTCGACGGCAACCGCGACAACATCCTTTCCTCCAACGAGGTGGGCCGCGTGGTGTTCGAGGTGGTCAACACGTCCGACCGCATGCTCTACGGCATCACCCCCGTGGTCTACGAAGTCAGCGGCAACAAGCGCATCTACATCTCCGAACCTATCCATGTGGAGCGCCTCGCACCGGGAAAGGGCATACGCTATACCGCCACCGTCAAGTCGGCGCGTATGAAAAACGGCGAAGCCACCTTCGTGCTCAATGTCATGCAGGGCAACAAGCGCATGGCATGGGCCCAACAGATCACCGTCCCCACCCGGCGATAGGCTCACGCAAGCCTCCTTCGGGTTCCGGTCGGGGCCCGCGCACAATGCAAAATCGTCGACATTGGTCACCAATGTCGACGATTTTGCTGACCAATGTCGACGATTTTGCTCATCGGAGGGTCTGCGCAATGTTGATGAATGTGGTTCAGTGTTTGGTCTGATAGCCGTCGTAGCGGCGGCGCGCCAGCAGGTAGAGACGGTCGTAGGGCAGGTTGAGCTTTTCTATCATTGAGGGGAAGGCACGATAGAAGGTGACGTAGTAGAGAGCGAGAAACTTGTAGCCGTCGAAGGTGTACTGCGGCAGGCTGTTGATGGTGTAGGTGCCGTTGGGTGTCACGCCGTTGTTCCATATCACCGATGCCTCGAGGGCTATGAGTCGGGTCTTGCCCAGTGTGAGTGTGTCGGTGAATTCGAGGGCTATGGTCATTTCGGTAATGATGCGCTCTTCGTTGGTGAATCCTTCGTCGTAGCGTGGCGTTGTTGTCGTGGTGCTGTTGTCGTGGCGGCTGTGCGGTGCGTCGGCTTTGGGTGCTGGCTGTTGTTGCGGAGTGTGTGTTGCGGTGTTGCCGGCGGCGTGACTGTTGTCGCTCAGCGTCGTTTCGTTGTTTTCCGCTTCCGGGCTACGGGCGTCTTTGCTTTCCGTTTCTGCAGTAGGGGTGTCGCAGCTGCTCTCCGGTGCTGGCGTGTTGTCGCCGTACGCATCGGCATTGTCGCTGCACGCGGATGCCGGTTGCAGTGCTGTCGCTTCGGTGTCGCCTGTCATCTCTTCGGGCGTGAAGAGCAGTTGCTCGTCGGCCAGTGGGGCGGGGTGGTGGCTATGTTGTTTCATGATGCGGAGTGGTGATTGGTCGGTGGGGTAGTGGTAGGGGTGTTATTTCAGTCCGTTGGTTCCGAATATGATGTCGCGGTCTCGTTGCAGTGCGGGTTGTGCCCACTCTTCGGGCACGAAGCGCCAGTTGGTGTGTGCGCGCGGATGGAGGTAGCCCATCTTCTCTATCTCCTGCATGAGGTAGTAGCGCTGGTCGCGCGGGCTCTGGTAGATGATGCGCTTGGCCAGTTCTTCGCGCTTGATGCCGGCGCCCTTGGTGAGTAGCTCGCCTCCGCCGTTGCCCCGGTAGCTGTTCATCACCACATTGTAGGTGCGTTCGGGGTCGAAGGGTTGTCCGTTGCTCATCTGCAGTATGCGCACCTTGCTGCCGTCGGGCTTGGTGACGTCCACCTCGTAGTCGATGCCGGCGGCGCTGTCGAAGTTGAAGGCCAGATTCCTGAAACCGTAGCGCTGCATGTCGTTGAAGTTGTATTCGCTGATTTGCATGATGTGGTCGTCGGGCGATGTCATGGTGTTCACCCACAGGTCGTAGCTCATCTCCAAGTGTCGGCGCACTTCTTCACCTGTCATGCGCAGCATGTAGATTTGGTTTTCGTACTTATAGAGGTTGAACATATCGCTCACGTGGATGTCGCCTTTCTTTATCTGTGCGTCGAACACGAGTGGTGCGTTGATGGAGATGTCGGCTCCGGTGATGCGCATCTGCAAGTCGTGCACAAAGTCGGTGAAGGCAGCGGGTCCGAAGTAGGCGTCGCGGCTTGAGATGGTGGTGTCGCTGACGCCTATCTTGCGGTCGACGTAGGCTCTTACGCTGTCGATGTCGCTCTGGAAGCGTTCCATGAAAGGTTGGTGGACGGGCATTTCTTCAATGTTGACCAAGCGTCCTTCAGCTTTCTTGTCGACCACTTTGCCGCCTTGCAGTGTGAGTGTGAGTCGCGCGTCGGCCACGTAGTGAGCATGTGCCGAGGGATTGAGGCATAGCACCTTGTTGCCTTCCACATTCTCGATGGTGTCGTGGTGTATGGTGTGGTCGTGTCCGTAGAATATGATGTCGAAGCCGGGCACTTCGCGTGCTACGCGTAGGGTGGCGTCTTCTTCGTAGTCGGCGGTGGTGATGCCTCCTTCGCGTCCGGAGTGGAACAGGCCGACGATGACATCGGCTTTCTCCTTCGTCTTCACCACGTCTACCCATCGCCGTGCACAGCTCACCATCTCTTCGAAGTGCATGCCCTGCCACAGCGACTCGTGCAGCCAGAAGGGTATGGCGGGTGTGAGCATGCCGATGACGGCTATGCGTATGCCCTCGCGGTCGAAGGTGGCATAGGGCAGCACGTAGGGCAGTCCCGTCTGGGTGTTGATGATGTTGGCACCCAGCACCGGGCAGCGCAACTCGCTTATCCACTTGTCGTAGACGGCGTGACCCGTCTCCACGTCGTGGTTGCCGAAGGTCTGTGCGTCGTATTGCAGATAGTTGACCACCTTGGCTGCCACGTTGCTCAGCTCGGGGTGCACGTAGTTGGCATAGTAGCATGTGGGCTGTCCCTGCAGTATGTCGCCGTTTTCGAGCAGGAACAGTTTGTCGCCGTAGTGTTGTCGCAGGCTGTCGATGTAGTGGGCGGCGCGTGCCAGCGTGCCGGGCAACGGCCGGCGGTTGATGAAGTCGTAGGGGAAGAAGCAACCATGCACGTCGCTGGTCTCGATGAAGCGCAACTCGATAGTTTTTGTTTGGGCCATAGCTAAGGAAGGGGATAGCAATAAAGTGGTGACAGCCAGAAGAAAATGTTTCATGACGGTAGGAGTGATGGGTGTGGGGCGGGTAGTGTCTGAGCCGCAAAGGTAAGAAAAAATGCCGACAGCCAAGATATTGCAGGCAATATCGTCGGCTGTCGGAAAGAGAGTGTGACTGCCATGTCAGAAGGAGACGGGCACCACGAGTTTACAGGTGATGTTGCGTCCCATGTTGTAGATGCCTGTGTGGCCGCTGATGGGATTGGGCTCGGCATACTTCAGTCGGCTGAGGTGGCTTTGGCAGGCTTTGTTGAAGAGGTTGTCGGCGGTCAGCACGATGGATACCACCCGCTCATATCGGCGACAGATGTCGATGCCTGCCGAACAGTGGAACAGCGTGTAGCCCGGTGTGGCTGTCTCGGTGGCGTAGGCAGCCATGAAGCGGTCTTGCCGGGCGTAGCAGTCCATGCCAAATGCCACGTAGGCGTTGTTCCACACGGGCTGGTCGTGGCTTATCTCATACTTGATGTCGGTGGTCCATCGCAGTGGCGGTATGAAGGGCAGGTAGCGTTGGTCGCGCCGGCTGTGCATCTGTCGTGCGCTGACATAGCTCAGCGTGCTGCCCAGGTGCAGACTGTGTATGGGGTGGAAGTCGGCGGCTATCTCTCCGCCCATCATGGTGGCGTCGCCGGCGGTGTAGCAGTAGTGCAGCAGGCCGGTGTCGTCGTCGTGTGGGTGGCGGCTGCGCGGCATGGCGGCAGCAGAGGGCGAAGGGGAGGGGTGCGTAGCGTCGTCGTGTTCGCGCTGCAGGTAGATGTAGTTGTCGATGCGGTTGGCAAAGAGGCTCACCTGCAGCGACAGCCAGCGGTCGGCATAGTCGAGTCCGAGGTCGAGCTGATGACTGTACTCCGGTCGCAGGCGGTGGTTGCCTTCTTCGAAGCGCAGCGTGCCCTCGTGCACGCCGTTGCTTCCCAGCTCACTCATGTTGGGTGCGCGGAAGCCGCGGGAGAGGTTGGCCTTCAGTGTGAGATGGTCGGAGGGGTGGTAGGCCGTGCCGATGCTGGCAGTGAGTCCGTGCAGGCGTCGGGCAAAGTCCGTGAAGCGCTGCTCGCCCTCGTCGGTGAGGGCGTAGCTGTGCAGCCAGCGCGTGTCGTAGCGCACGCCGCCGTTGAGGTCGAAGCACCCGAAGGTCTTCTCGGCAGTGGCGAATAGTCCTATGTCGAACAGGCGATAGGCTGGTATGAGGTATTCGTCGCCCTTGTTGCTGCTGCGTTGCACCATGCCGTTGATGCCGGCCGACAACTTCCACCCGTTGGCATTGGTGCGTGTGTAGCGCACGTCGTAGTTGACGGTGTGCAGCAGGAAGTGGAGTCCGCATGCGGCGCGGCCGTCGTCGTCTTCCTCATACTCCTTGCGTCGGTTTTGCTGATAGGCGGCCAGAATGTTGAGTGTGCCGCCGCCGAGGTAAACCATATTGTCGAGTGCGGCCTTGTAGTGGTACACCTGCTGGTAGGGTAGGGCATGCCCGTAGGTGGTAGTCTTGTTGTAGCTGCGCAGCAGTCGGCCGGTGAGTGGGTCGCGTTCGCCTTCGGCAATAGAGGGGGTGAGGTGGAAGTAGCTGAGCCGCAGTCGGCTGAAGCCCCACTGCTGTCGCAGTGCGAGCAGACCGTTGAGTGCGCGTTGGCGGAATTGCGTGTTGGGCACGTAGCCATCGACAGGACTCTTGTAGGCATGTGCCATCTTGTCGGAGTAGCGCAGGTCCCATGCCAGGCTGTTGCTGCTGCCTCCGGCGTTGAGCGTATAGGCAAAGAGGCCGTTGTTGGTCTGATACTCCGTGGCAGCGTTGGCGTAGAGCTTTTCGCCGAAGGCGGGCGGGGCACTGTTGAACAGCAGCACGCCTCCCAGTGCGTCGGAGCCGTAAAGCAGACTGGCGGGACCCTTTAGTATCTGTACCGACTGCACGCTGTGCTCGTCGATTTCTATTCCGTGCTCGTCGCCCCATTGCTGTCCTTCCTGGCGTATGCCATCGTTGACAACGATGATGCGGTTGTATCCCAGTCCGCGTATCACGGGCTTGGCGATGCCTCCTCCGGTGGTGATTTGCGATAAACCCGGCTGTCGGGCAATGCCGTCGATGAGGTTGGTGAACGCCAATTGCCGCAGGTCGCGCTGCGAGAGGATTGAGATGGGGATGGAGGTGTGTTTCAGTTTGGTCTGTCCCGTACTGCCCGTCACCACCACTTCGCGCAGCGACAGGTGGCGGAAGAAGAGGTCGGAGCTGTCGGCAGGCTGCTGTGCAGCGGCCGACAAGGCTGTCAGTGAGAAAACAGCCAAATGGATCAGGTGTCTCATATAGGTTTTTTTAAGGTATGGAGCCGCACTACGATGCACAACGGGCATGCGTCGTCGATACCGATGTGGGCTGCCTGTCGGCTTTGCGGCATAGATAAAAGGTAGGGAAAGGGGTGTGGCGGAAACCTACATGAGTGGCGGTGCCCGTGGCACACGATGCCTTGCCGGGCGACGAGTTACCTTGGCAGGGCATGGAGAGTTGCTCGTAAGCATCTCGCAAGCCAGCATTGTCACTGCAACAGTGGCAGCAACAACGAAGGTGAAGGAGAGAAACTGACACAGCACGCAGTCGGCTATGTGCTCTGCATAGCTGGTGAAGTGGGCATGAGCGTAGGAATGATGATGCACACATTCTGCACACGCAGCCTCATCGGACTCCACATAGTGGTGGTTGTGGAGCGAAGCACACAGCAACATGGGCACGAAGACCATGAGTAGCAGTCGTGCCAGGCGTTGTTGTCGGTGCGAGTAGTGCTTCATTGGCTATGCTTTGCGGATCACTGTCGGTCAGCGTCGTTGTTGTTGCGCCCGTGTGGTGTCGTTGTTGGCAAAGGTAAGATATTGATAGTGAGTAGGCAAGGGTTAATTCACTTATTTTTGTTTCCGGTTGGGATAAACGATTGCGGCACCGCTCTCTCTGTTTCGGAGTGCGGTGCCGCAGATGTTATGTGTGGCGCTACAGGTGGCGCATGCTTACTTCACCTTTTCCACGATGGCCTTGAAGGCTTCGGGGTTGTTCATGGCGAGGTCGGCGAGCACTTTGCGGTTGATTTCGATACCGGCCTTGTGCAGCTTGCCCATAAACTGGCTGTAGCTCATTCCTTCGAGGCGTGAGGCAGCGTTGATACGCTGTATCCACAGTGCGCGGAAGGTGCGTTTCTTGTTGCGACGGTCGCGATAGGCGTAGGTGAGACCTTTCTCCCAAGTGTTCTTGGCAACGGTCCACACGTTCTTGCGTGCGCCGAAATATCCTTTTGTGAGCTTAAGTATGCGGGTGCGCTTGGCTTTTGAAGCTACGTGATTTACTGATCTTGGCATAACTTGTTTCCTTTCTTAATTGGGTGTGACATGTGGATTAACGCAGACGAAGCAGGTCTTTCACCTGTTTAAGGTTGGAGGGATCTACTATGGCCTGATGCACAAGATTCCGTTTTTGCTTCTTGGTCTTCTTGGTGAGGATGTGGCTGTGATAAGCGTGGTGACGCTTGATCTTGCCGGTTCCGGTGAAGGTGAAACGCTTCTTTGCTCCGGAGTTGGTTTTCTGTTTAGGCATTGTTTTGTTGTTTATTAGGTTAGTGTTTACGCCGTGGCAACGCACAAAGCAGCGCAGCGCACAGGCGGGTTGATTGTGTATGTGTCGGTGTTATTCTTTCTCTTCGGTGGCATTGAGCAGTGCTTCGGCACCCTTGGCATTGGCCAGCAGGCTGTTCTTCTGTGCCAGCTCTTCCTGTTCCTGACGCTGCTGCTCTTTTTCTTCAGCCTGACGCTGTTCGCGGTCGCGCTTCTGCTGGCTCTTCTTGGCCACACCGGCCTTCTTCGGGGCGAGGAAGAGGAACATCTTCTTGCCTTCCAGCTTGGGCAGCTGCTCCACCTTGGCCAGTTCTTCCAAGTCGTTGGCGAAACGCAGAAGCAGCACTTCACCCTGCTCCTTGAAGAGGATGCTGCGGCCGCGGAAGAATACGTAGGCCTTCACCTTGTTGCCCGCCTCGAGAAACTCCTTGGCATGCTTCAGCTTGAAGTTGTAGTCGTTTTCGCCTGTCTGCGGACCGAAGCGTATCTCCTTCACGTCTATCTTCACCTGCTTGGCCTTCATCTCTTTGGCCTTTTTCTTCTGCTGATAGAGGAATTTGGAGTAGTCGATGAGCCGACAAACGGGCGGTTGCGCATTGGGGGAGATCTCTACGAGGTCTACACCTTGTTGTCGGGCGAGGTCTAATGCCTGACGTGTGGGCATGACAACGGGTTCGCCGTCGCCTACAACGCGTACTTCCTTGACGCGTATCTGCTCGTTAATGCGGTAACTGGGAGCTTTCTTGTCGTTTCTCATTCAACTGTTTAAAGGTGAGTAATGTCGGATGCGCTCTACGCTGCATCGCCCTTTTCAGCGTGGTTTCTGCAGGCCGAAGAGGGAATACACAGCGTTTTAGCGGCTGCAAATGTACGAACTATCACTGTATTGCCAAATGATTGAGGGTGTTTTTTTACGGCTACAGAACAGAAAATGATTTTGATTCCAATGGATAATACATGGAAGAGCACTATCTTTAAGTTCGTTGAGTGACAGTTTTTCACATGTTGTATGTATACCAAAGTGTTCTGCAGTTTCGCTTAAGGCTAATAGAGAGACACCCTCTTGTGTTGGATGGCAAACCTTTTCTATGTCCTCCATGCAGACTTTCTTTCCGAGATGTGCCAATATCATACTGAGGCATGCAACACCACATTGCATCGTGTCATGCTGAATGCAAATAGGGAAGTTGTCCCTTCTATATGAAAACATGTTTTAACAGATTCTATAATGGTATAATTAAGGTACCGGCGCATTCATTTCTTGAAATTGTTGTTGCGTGTTTATTACCTTTTGTGCAACCTTCTTTCCTCCATTGAACTGATAGGTGAAATTGACATTGATACCATATTCAGACGACCTGTTGGCGGAATGGCGAAGCAGGTTGGAAGAGCAGAAGTCGGCTTTACGTTGATGTCGGAACACTGTGCCGTTTAATGATATGGTTATATGTGACCCAAAGTTTCTGTAAAGTGATGCCCGCACCTGTGTTACCCAGTGCATCCTTGTTGCAAGAAAGGTGAATGTAGGCTCAAGATGACCATTGAGAGTAGCTCCCATACTTTTAGTGAATGTGAAGTTATTGTTGGAAAAAAATGCCATGCGGTGATTCCAACGATTATATCGTATTCCTGCCAACGTCGCATTCTCCTTTGTCCAACGAAAGCGCACATTGTTGTTGGTGCGCCACCACTTCGTGATGTTGCCATTATATCCCCCGCTTATACTGATAGTCTGCTGGTGTCCACGCGCATTTTCGGGACGTGTTATGACATCATTAGGATGTGCTTCACTCACTGTGTTGACGAAGTGTATCATGTCATAGTCGTAGGCATACCTAACGGAGAAGATCCATTTGGAAGAATAAAGGGACGTATTCAACTGCATGACATAGTCTTTGTTTGCTCGAAGATAGGGGTTTCCTGTAGTATAGTGGCTATTTCCCCTCCATATCAAGCTACTGTTAATCGCATAATATGGCACATTGTATAACTCATGCTTGGCGGTGAAACGCAGTTGGTGTTTGTGCTTTTGGTCAAAAAGCCAGATTAAAATAAATTCGGGATTCAAGCTGTTTTCAATGTTTTTAGAGCTGATGCGTGTTTCATTATTGGTATAGACAATGGCATTATGCTTCCAACGTAGTCCTAGGTTCCAAGTCCACCTCTCTCTTCTACGCTGTATAGAAACAAAGGCAGTAGGTATCTTTCCTTTTCCCGAAGCATTTCCCTGCCGGTAGGCAAGCCAGCCTTCTGATGTACCTGTAGGCTTGTATCCTAACCAGAAAAGGGTACTGCGCGTGCCGACAGTAAGCCATATTCGATGAGCTAACGGAGTATTGTATTCAGCACGAAGTTGCAGAAGATTATATGAACGACTGTGACATGTGTAGTCGTCAATATATGTTGCATCATTTTTATAATAGGAATGCAAATAGTCTAAGGTGGTGAACAGCCAATGAGCATCGCCATTAAAGTGTCCATAATACTGTAACGTCGTCTGTGTTTGAAGGTTTCTCACCTTGTTGAAAAGTGGTGGCAAGCCTTGCCAAGCATCTTCCTGCCATTGTTGCTGACGTGTCTTTGATGGTGTGTTGGCTGCATTGAAAGAGAAATTTGCACCAAGGTTATGTCGCGAATTTATGTCGTAAGATAAACTAACACGATTAAAGATGCTTGTCTTCTTAGTACGTGCTAACGTCTTTCTGCTTTCTTCTTTTGAAGTGTCCAGATATTGATACATGTCATATTCATCATCAAAGTATCTATTTTTAGCAATGCCTAAGTTCTCATATATTACCAGTTTCTCCAAACCATAGTAGGAGAATCCTCCCAAAGATAGGTTTCTCCAGCCATATTTGAATGTAGACCCCCATCCTGCTGTCGCACTTCCATAATATCCTCCTTGGGAAGGTTTTTCAATAGTAAGCCTGATTGTGCCGCCATTGCCTGTGGTACGTTCCCCCATGCTTGACATATATTCAATTTCTGCTTTCAAAAGGCGTTCGCCAGGGATATTCTGAAGCTCCTGTAAAGAGTGTATACGTTGCCCGTTTACATAAATCACTCTCACAGTTTCTCCCTCAAGCAGATATTGTCCATTTATCTTTGTTACTCCAGGTAGAAAGTCTAACACCTCATTTGTCATCTTCCCTTTTACGATATCTTCCCCCTTAAGAATAATAGAATACCCTCGGGATGTTTGTTTCATTTTTTGTGATAATACCAAAACTTCAGGAATCTCTATGACCTTAGTACTGTCGTTAGATTCCTGTGCAAATATGAAAATAGGAAAGAATAAGAATATAGCACAGATATACGCATCTCTTTTTCTAATTGGTATATATGCCATGGATTTCATTATAAAAATATTCTTTGATAACATCATCTTCTGTCCTCTCCTTATTTTTTTGGACATTGCTGTCCATTCTCAGTCCATGCGGTCGCGATAGTCTTCATAACCGTAATGTCGCAGGGGTTTGAGTGTCCCCTCGTCGGTGAGCAACAGCAGTGAGGGATGGTGCACACCGTTGAACATGTTGGTCTTCACCGTGGTGTAGTGTGCCATGTCTTCGAAGACGATGGTGTCGCCGACATGCAGCGGCGAGGCGAATGTCCATGTGCCGATGAAGTCGCCCGACAGACAACTGTT
Organism: Bacteroidaceae bacterium; assembly: GCA_017940185.1. Taxonomy (GTDB): domain Bacteria; phylum Bacteroidota; class Bacteroidia; order Bacteroidales; family Bacteroidaceae; genus Prevotella. The sequence goes on from JAGAZE010000043.1 coordinate 54,565, forward strand.
GCCGCCCAGGCGGCAGGTGAAGCCCGATGCGGCTTCCTTTTCTCTTTGGTCTTCGGCGGCCGACGGTTCCTCTCTTCTCTTTCCTTTCTCCCCTTTTACCCACACTTCGGGCTGGTAGGGCATCTCCAGACAGTCGGGCATGTGGCATGTGAAACTCACGTCGAGGACAGCAGTGGTGATGTCCTGGTCGCAGACGATGTCGACGACGTGCGCCACGAGCCATCCCGTCTGCCATGCGAAGGCGCTGCCGGGTTCAAGGATGATGTGCAGGTTGGGATGACGTTGGCGAAAGTCCTGCAACAGTCGGACGAGCATCGGCACATCATAGCCTTCGCGCGTCATGAGGTGTCCGCCGCCGAAGTTCATCCATTGCAGCTGCGGCAGCCATCGTGCGAAGTCGCGTTCCACCACGCTCAGCACCTCGGCAAACTGTGCTGCACTGCTCTCGCACAAGGTGTGGCAGTGGAACCCTTCAATGTGTGGCGGCAGGTTGGCCGGCATGCTGTCGGCGTCGATGCCGAAGCGTGTGCCCGGTGCGCAGGGGTTGTAGAGCAATGTCTCCACCGGACTGCTGTGGGGGTTGATGCGCAGTCCGAGCGAAAGGCCGGGGTTGGTATGCAGGGCACGTCGGGCATAGCGCTCATACTGGCTCAGCGAGTTGAAGGTGAGGTGGGAAGACAGGCGGGCAATATCGTCGATGTCGGTTTCGGTATATGCCGGCGAGTAGGTGTGCGGGGCGCTGCCGAACTCTTCTGCTGCCAGCCTCGCCTCGTAGAGGGAACTCGCCGTCGTGGCTGCTATGTACTCGCGGAAGACGGAAAAAGTCTTCCACAGGGCGTAGGCCTTGAAGGCCAGGATGATGTCGACCTGTGCTTGTTTTGCCACCGAGGCGATGAGTGAAAGGTTGCGGCGCAGCAATGTCTCGCTCACCACATAGGCAGGACGGCCCATGCAGGACAGTTCGGGGGTGTGAAGGTGGGGGTGAAGCAACGTGTTCAGCATACTATATATATAATGGTGTAACCTAAGAGTGAGGCAAAGGTAACTTTTTGTTGCGATAAGTGTTGGCAGAACGAGAATGTTTTCCTAATTTTGCAGCCAAAAGCAGACCACCGTGCTACGTTATCACCACATGCAGCGCTACATGCTTCACGGACGAGAGTGTCTCCACAGGGACTTGCGTCAATGAAGAATGGGGCGCGTGCGCGTTTTGTAACGATAGCATAATGGGCTGCTTTTCTATTGTTACACACTGATATCCAACTACTACGATGAGCGACAAGTTGTCCTTTATGGTGTTTTCGGGTTCGAGCACAAAGTATCTCACTGAGAAGATTTGCCAAGAGCTAGACCAGCCCATGGGCAAGATGCATGTCATACGTTTCAGCGATGGCGAGTTTACTGTCTACTACGAAGAGTGCATTCGCGGCCGCGACGTGTATCTTGTGCAGAGCACTTTTCCCAACACCGACAACCTGATGGAGCTGCTGCTTATGATCGATGCCGCCAAGCGTGCCTCGGCAGGCACCATCAATGCCGTCATCCCCTACTTCGGCTGGGCGCGGCAAGACCGCAAAGACCGTCCGCGTGTGAGCATCGGTGCCAAGCTCATTGCCGACCTGCTGACAGCCGCCGGCGTCGACCGTGTCATCACCATGGACCTGCACGCCGACCAGATACAGGGTTTCTTCGATGTGCCCGTAGACCACCTGTATGCTTCCAACGTGCTGCTGCCCTACCTGCAAAGCCTCAAGCTGGAGGATGTCATCATCGCTTCGCCCGACGTGGGCGGCTCAAAGCGTGCCAATACCTTTGCCAAATATCTCGGCTGTCCGCTCGTGTTATGCAACAAGACACGTGTGAGAGCCAACGAAGTGGAGAGTATACGCATCATCGGCGATGTGAAAGACAAGAACGTGATTCTTGTAGACGACATCGTAGACACCGCCGGCACCATCACCACGGCAGCCGACGAGATGATACGTCAGGGTGCGAAGAGTGTCAGGGCATGTGCCTCCCACTGCGTGATGAGCGGACCGGCAGACGAGCGCGTGGAGAAGTCGAACCTGGTGGAGATAGTATTCTCCGACTCCATACCCTACCACGGCACTTGCACCAAGGTGAAACAGCTTACCGTGGCAGGACTGCTGGCAGAGACCATACGCCGCATAGACAACAACGAGAGTATCAGCCCACAATATATTATATAAGGAATAAAATAACACTTACAGCCATGAAACGAACCACTATCTTTGTCTTCTTGTTGCTCTGCGCAGGCTTGTGCCTGACATCGTGCAGCAAGAAGGAGGCATCACCAGCCGATGCCACCAATACCGAAAACCAACAACCGACCGATGGAGGCGAAGCACAGCAGGACGAAGCATACGCCAAACTGAAGGATATCACGCTGCCCGACGCCAATGGCAAAACCCATTCGCTGCTGGAAGAGGTGAAGAAGAATCCTGTCACCCTCATAGACTTTTGGGCCAGCTGGTGCGGACCCTGCATGCGAGAGATGCCCAATGTGAAGCAGACCTACGAACAGTTTAAAAACCGTGGCTTCAACATCATCGGCCTGTCTCTCGACAACGACCGCGAAGCTTGGCAGCAGGCGGTGAGCAGCATGGAGCTGACATGGTTGCAGCTGTCTGACCTCAAGGGTTGGGACAGTGCAGCGGCACAACTCTACAATGTGCAGTCTATTCCTTTTACCATGCTTGTCAACAGCGAAGGCGAAATTGTTGAGACCAATCTTCGGGGCGAAGAGCTCCAGCATGCGGTGGCAGAAATGGTTGCCGATGCTGAGGATACGGCAAAGCTCGAGGCCGATAACCGGGAGTAACCCCTGCGACACAGCAGGCAGACAGCGTCAACCTACTACGACAGCGCACTTCTCCAAGCTTGGGAAAGTGCGCTGTCGTAGTAGTAGGTTTTGCTCATTTGGGGTAGCCCACGGGATGGTTGAGAATGGGCACTTCTCCTTCCTTTAGCAGCAGTTCTTTCTTCAGTATGTCGATGTCCATCTGTGCACGTGCCACAGTGCCGAGTCCCATGGAAGTGCAAGCCAGGTAGATGTTCTGCGACACATAGCCCGTATCCATGCAGCCATATTCCATGCTGCGTCGGGGAAATTTGTTGGTGTCGCTCACCAAGAGTAGGTTCATCGGTGCCGTGGCAGCGAAGTGCTGATTGGCAGCCAGAGCCTTGCGCAAGTCTTTGTTAGTGACGAGCGAAAGCGAATGCTGCTTGGCATTGTAGAGATAGGCCCCCTGAGCGGTACACACGTACACTCGCACATCCTGCCTGTTTACGGCCGATGGGGCGGTAATCTTGCCTGTAGCAGGCTCACTCACGCCACAGGCTGCCCACAGCAGGCACGACAGAGTGGCATCGTCGATAGGCTTGTCGGCATAAGCACGGATGCTGCGACGTGACTTGAGTACTTGACTTAACGGACGATCTGCATCCGCAGGAAACTGGGGCGAGGGCAACGCGCGTTCTTGTTGAGCTACGCACGCAATGCTGCTCATGGCCATAAAGCCCAATAAGAGTAAGTGTTTCATAAGATATTGATGATAAGGAATTATGCTATTTCAGGACATTGACTCTTTCAGATACACCAGTGCTGCGCCTATGGCCGTGCAGTATTCGGCATATTTGGGTATGCTGAAGCGCACGTTGTAGAGTTTTTCCAGCAGCGGGAACACGTCGCGGCACTGCGGCAGTAGTGTGAGGTTGCCTATGAGCACTATCTCTCTCGTTCCGCTGTTGAGCGCGGAGAGCACTGCTGCCGAGCCTATCGACTGCAGCACTGTGTGTATGATGCCTACCGCTATGTCTTCCTTCTGTGCGTCGGCCTTGATGCGTCCCAGCAGCGAGGCGGTGGCGTTCATGGGCAGTCCTGGCAGTGGGCGGGCGCTGATGTCGCCTATCAGCAAATTGGCATGCTTGATGTCGCCGCGCATGGCAAGGGCTGCCACCTGGCGTATGTCATCGGTCTTGAGCAGCAGGCGCGAAAGTCCGTTGAGTGTGCCGCCGCCAATGCCGATGCCGCCGATGTGGCGGATATCGTCGCCCTGACACCTGACAAACGACGTGCCCGTGCCCATACTCACCACGAGCATGTCGTCGAGCTGCGACTCAAAGTGCGCGCCCAGCCCGTCGGCATCAAACTCCTCGGCCTTCATCCAGGCCACATCATACCTCAAAGTGTCGACATAAGCGCTGCCTACACCCGTCAGCACCACCTTCTCAATGTCGGAAAGCGACAGCTTGTTGTCGTCCATATATTTGCCCAATGCGCCGTAGAGTGAGGTGACGGGGTCGTTGGCGGTGATGCGCACAGGCGAAATCACCTTCATGTTGCGAATGCCTACTATCTTGGTGGTACTGATGCCCACGTCGATGCCGATAACGTATTTCATGATACTGTAAGGTTAGTGCTGGCAAAAGTACGAACAACCTTGTAATAATATGCCTGTTGAGGCAAAAAACGTGCATACTGTTTTTGTTGAGTGTGTGTTTTTGCCGACCTTTGCGGCCGCGTTTGCAGTGTGTCGGCTTGTCGCTGGCGTGTCTCTCGGGGCACGCGAGAGGAAAGTCCGGGCAGCATAAGGCGCTCCACTGGCGAAAATACCAGTTGTCGGCGACGGCAAGTGACGGTAGAAGAAAACAACCGCCCGTCTTCTTCCGAGGCGGGTAAGGGTGAGAAGGTGGTGTAAGAGACCACCGGCCGCCGGGCGATCGGCGGGCCGTACCGGCTGGAGGCTGCAAGTTCGCGTATACCATCGACAGAGGGTAGCCTGCCCGAGGGGTTGGGGCACCTGTTGCTTCAGCCTGCGATGGAGGGTAGAACGCTGGAGCCGTAGGGCAACCTGCGGTGTAGATAAATGACAAGCACCGCCACAAGGGGCAATCCCTGTGGCGGTACAGAACCCGGCTTACAGACACACTGCAAGCCTTTTTTGTGCTCGGCTGTCGGTATGCCGCGCCCGTTGCGACAGAAGAAGTGCCGGGTAAGGTCAGCGTATGCGGCTCTTGGCCACGTAGCCCAGGAAACGCTCAAACTCATACACCTTCACCCAGCCGCTGTTGTAGGGCTTGTAGTGAATGTCGGAGCCCACGGCGAGTTGTCCCGTGATGGCATAGTTGGTGCCGGGACCCTTGCGGATGTTGACGTACGTGTCGCGCGGGTCGACGACGGTGCCCTTGCGCAGCGATGTCGAGGTGGCACTGCCCGCATTGGGGTTGACATACCTGATGCGGCTGGTGGCCATGTAGCCCATGAAGCTGCTGCTCTTGTTGGCGGAGTACACCTTGCTCCAGCCATTGCTCAGGGGTGTGTAGTACAGATACTCTCCCGATTGGTAGCGGCGCACGATGGCATAGTTGGTGCCGGGACCTTTGCGGATGTTTGTGTAACCGTCGGGGTCGACCACGCGGCCGTAGCGTTGCTGTGCCATTGCGCACAGTGACGTTGTGAGCACAACGGCAAGTAGTAGAAGAAATCTTTTCATGGCAGTTGGCTTGTTTAGTGTGAGTGGTTATAGCTTTCTGTACGTTCCCACAGGGGAGTGTCAGATATTGTCGGCGGGTTTGTTTTCCGGGTCGCGGCTGAGCACGGCGTCGATGTATTCTGCCACGCCGCTCTCTTCCAGACGCTGCAGCGTGCGCCGTTGCATGTTGCGGCTCACGAAATGATAGCACAGACACGCCGCCACGCCCACAATGCCGCCCACCAGCAACGCCGGCACATAGTCGAGAAAGAGGGATGCAATGCCGATGGGTACTATCACCATCAACCCCATCACGGTCAGCTGCTTCTTCTGCTCTTGCAGAATATCGCGCTGAGGGTTCATGCGGTAGAGGTATTCGTCGACGTCGTCTTCCGTCACGTCGAAGTCTTCGGGCTTGGGAAAGTCGGGGTTGGGGCGGTTGCGGGCTATGAGCTTGCGCAGACGCTTCTCGTCCTGTACGGTGTATGCCATGGTAGTGCGTGTTATGTTCACGACAAAGATAATAATAAGTGAGAGTACCGACAAATTATTTTTGCCGATTGTTGAACAATGTCTACATTTGCAGCGACAAAAATCTCCCGCTATGGAACTTCCCGATTTCATGCCCTATAAGGATAAGTTTTCTCCGCGTAATTTCTCGGAGAAGATTTCGCGTATTGCCAAGCGCGCCGGTGCCAAGCTCATCTACGTGGCACTCATCCTTTACTATATGTTGCAGAGCAAGAAAGTGTCGCTCAAAGACAAGGCACTCATTCTCGGTGCGCTGGGCTATCTCATCTCGCCGCTCGATGCCATCCCCGACGCTATTCCTATTGCCGGTCTCGGCGACGACCTCGGCGTGCTGATGTTTGCCTTGCAGAAGGTGAGGTCCAACGTGTCCGACGAGGTGCGCGAGAAGGCGCGAAAGCGACTTTCGAAGTGGTTCGACGACGATGAGATAAGCGAGATCGACACCCTCTTCGGCGATGCACCGGCACCCAAAGAAAAGGCTTCCGCCGACGCAGAACAGGACAAGTAGGGACTCTACTGACCTCAACAAGCAAAGAAATCAATCATAAGCCCGAAGCACCGGGATGCCCGAATAGAAAAATGGCTGCAACACTTCTTGATGTTGCAGCCATTGCTGTTGGTTGGTGAGGTGCCTAGCGGATTCGAACCGCTGTAATCGGTTTTGCAGACCGGTGACTAAACCACTCATCCAAGGCACCTTGTTAGCGCAAAGCGTCTGCAAAGGTAAGCACATCATTTGGTATCCGCAAGAAATGCGTCACTTTTCTGCTGTCGTAGCAGTGCACGTGCGTTGTCGAGGGCTTCGCGTGTGATGTCGGCACCGCTGAGCATGGCTGCAATCTCTGCTAGGCGTCGGCCGTTGTCGAGAGGTTGCATGTGTGTGGTGGTGGTGCCGAAGAGGTTTTCCTCTTTATACACGCGGTAGTGGTGTTCTCCTCTGGCTGCAATTTGTGGCAGGTGGGTGATGGTGATAATCTGTCGTCCGTCGGCAGCCATCTGCTGCATGAGCATGGCCATGCGCTCTGCCATGTGTCCGCTCACGCCGGTGTCGATTTCGTCGAAGATGATGGTGGGCTGGCTGCCCTGCCGGCTCAGTAGCGCCTTGAGTGCAAGCATCACGCGCGCCGTCTCACCTCCCGAGGCTATTTGTGCGAGGGGCTGTAGCGGTGTGTTGCGGTTGGCTGTGAAGCGAAACTGCACTTCGTCGGCACCGTCGGCAGCGAGGGGTTTCGACTGTAGCGAGGCTTCAAACTGCACATGGGGCATGCCGAGGCTTTGCAGATGGGCAATGAGTGCTGCCGCTACCTTCTTGGCCGCCTTGGTGCGTTGTGCGGTGAGCGTGGCCGCCTGTTGCTCCAGAGCGATGTGCAGCTGTGCAGCCTGCGCTTCGAGGGTGGCGAGTTGTTCGTCCGATGCATCAAGGCTGTCGAGGCGTCGGCGCAGCGTGTCGCGCTGAGCGATGAGTTCGCCGACGTCTTGTGCATGATACTTCTGCAACAGTGCGTTGAGCATGTCGAGTCGTGAGTATACTCTCTCCGCCTCGGCGGGGTCGAAGTCGGCCTGCTCGCTCGTGCGGCTCACATCGGCGGCAATGTCTTTCAGGTCGATGTATGCCGAACGTATGCGTTGGCTGATGTCGTCGGCCAGGGTGGGGTAGAGCTGTGCGGCGTTGTCTATGGCCTGTGCGGCACTGTGCAGCTGCTCTACTATTCCTCCATCGGCGTTGAGCAGCGTGTCGGCCTGTGCCAGTGCCGTCTTGATGTCTTCAGCATTGCCTATGGCGCGAGCCGTGTTGTCGAGTTCTTCCTTTTCGCCTTCTGCGAGGTGTGCGTCGCAGAGTTCGTTCACCTGAAAGCGCAGGAAGTCGGCCTCTGCCGCTGTCTGTCTGAGGCTCTCGCGCAACTGTTGCAGCTGTGTGTCGGCTTCGTGCCACTGTCGAAAGGTGTTGCTGTAGGCAGTGCGCGTGGCGAGATTGTCGGCCATGGCGTCCACCACCGACAGTTGGAATCCCGCCGTGCGGAGCAGCAGGTTCTGGTGCTGGCTGTGGATGTCTACCAGTCGCTCGCCGATGAGTCGCAGTGTGTTGAGTGCTACGGGCACGTCGTTGACGAAAGCCCTGCTCTTACCCTGACTGCTGATGTCGCGCCGCAGAATGGTGTCGGTAGCATCGTAGTCCAGGTCGTTGTCGTCGAAGATTTCCGGCAGTTGCGGGTCGTCGAGGCTGAAGTGTGCTTCTATCGTGCACCGGTCGCATCCGCTCTTTATCGCTTTCGCATCGGCACGTTGTCCGAGCAGCAGCGACAGTGCCCCGAGGATGATGCTCTTGCCTGCTCCCGTCTCACCGGTGATGACGGAGAATCCCGGGTGAAAGTCGATGTCGAGCTCGTCAATGAGCGTGAAGTTCTTTATATATAAGTGTGTGAGCATATATTGGCTGCGTGAGTGCAGACGCTATTGTTTTATTTTGTCCCAGGCGCTTTTCTGCGAAGCATTGATGGAGAAGAGTACTTCGTAGACGCTTTCTTTCTCCTTCTGTGTGCCTTTTCCTTTATAAATGTCGGCCAGCTCGTCGCGCTTGTAGTCGGTCCATATCTGCGGCAGCAGGCTCATGGGTTTGTCGGCGTGGCACTTCTTGAGCTGTTCTTCTATGGCTGTGGTGATGTTGGCCCGGCCTCGGTCGGCGTTGTTGGCCATCTCGTCGAGGCCGAGACGGTAGTAGTCGTACTGCAGTTGGCGGAAGGGCTTCATGGCGGGGTCGAGATAGTCGTTGATGATGGCATAGCGGTTGCGGTCGCTGTCGAAGGCTTTCCATCCGGGGAAGTTGAGGTTTTGCGCGTTGTTGGCCAGCACCATGCAGCGTTGCAGCACATCGTCGCCACCCATGGGCGAGAAGGTGTCGAGGTCGAGGCCGATGATGAGCAGGGCGTAGTAGGCGAAGAGCGCCGTGGTCTGGTTGTCGACAAACTCTTCGTTGAACTCCAGCTGGTCGAACTGCGAGAACTCGAAGTTGAACTCGTTGTCTTTATTATTGTAGAGTGTGGTGGTGTATGCCGAGTTGAATACGGGACGGTTGGCCTGTATCATGGCGTTGCATGTCATCAGGTTGGTGGCCTTGTCGTATTTGGTCACGGTGATGCTGAAGCTGCAGTTGATGCGTTCGTGTTTCTGAAACTGCATGTTTGTCCACTGCCTTTCGTTGAGAAACTGCTCCAGCGTGGTCTGCAGGTTGTCAAACACCGACACGTCGGTGCCCTGCACCTGCGAGTGGTTGATGCTTACTTTGGCCATCAGCTCTTGTGCCTGTGCTGTGATGGCGGTGGTGAGTAGGGCGAGGATGATGAGGGTGTGTCGCATGGTATGTGGGGTGTTATAGTATGCTTACGAGTCGGTCGACGATATCGCGTGCCACGTCAGCCTTCGGTTTCTTGTCGAAGGGTGTGGCGCCGTGAGCGTCGATGATGGTTATCTGGTTGTCGTCGTTGCGGAAGCAGGTGCCTGCGTTGCGCATGGAATTGAGCACGATGAAGTCGAGGCGTTTCTTCTCCAGCTTCTTCTGTGCGTTGGTCTCTTCGTCGTTGGTCTCGAGTGCGAAGCCCACGAGACGCTGTGCAGGCCTTTTCATCTGCCCGAGTGCAGCTGCGATGTCGCGGGTGGGCTGCAGGTGCAGGATGAGTTCATCGCCTTCGCGTTTCATCTTTGTCTGTGCCACATGTGCCGGTCGGTAGTCGGCCACTGCGGCGCAGAGTATGGCGGCGTCGCTGTCGGCAAAGCAGCGGGTGGCAGCTTGGTACATCTCCTCGCAGCTCTCCACGTCGATGCGCTTGATGGCTGGCGAGCATGCGAGGGTCACCGGTCCTGCCACGAGTGTGACGTCGGCCCCTCTCCGTGCGCACTCTTCTGCCAGAGCGAAACCCATCTTGCCGCTGCTGTAGTTGCCCAGGAAGCGTACGGGGTCGAGCTTCTCGTAGGTGGGTCCCGCGGTGATGAGCACGCGCTTGCCCTTCATGTCGTCGGTGTGGGCTGTCGGTGCCGCCGGTGCGTTGTCGAAGAAGGCATTGAGCACTTCCACGATGCGTTCGGGCTCTTCCATTCGCCCCTTGCCGTCGAGGCCGCTGGCAAGAAAGCCGCTGCCTGGTTCGATGATATGGTTGCCGAAGCTGAGCAGCCGCTGCATGTTCTGCTGTGTGGTGGGGTGTTGATACATGTCGAGGTCCATGGCCGGAGCGATGAAAACGGGTGCTTTCATCGACAGATAGGTGGTGATGAGCATGTTGTCGGCCACACCGTTGGCCATTTTCCCGAGCGTACTGGCCGTGCAGGGTGCTATGAGCATGGCATCGGCCCACAGTCCGAGGGCTACGTGTGAGTGCCATGTGCCGTCGCGCTGCGCGAAGAAGTCGCTTATGACGGGCTTCTGCGTGAGGGCAGAGAGCGTGATAGGGGTGATAAACTCTTTGCCGGCAGGGGTGATGACCACCTGCACCTCAGCGCCGCGCTTCACCAATTGGCGGATGATGAGGCACGCCTTGTAGGCAGCGATGGATCCGGTGATGCCGAGTACGATGTGTTTGCCTTGTAGCATGGTGAGTGATGTTGTTATTCTTCGCAAAGATATTGCAAATGCGGAAGATAATAGAATGTAAGTGCGTTTTTCTACTGCTCTGTTCATCAAAAAGCCCCGTTGCCGGTTGTTGTCCGACGGCACGGGGCTTGTTGGTATGGGTCATGAATTGTTTGCCGGTCGTTGCCCTCGGCATCAGTCGTTGAGCAGCATGGGCATGACGAGCATGAGCACCTGCTCGTTGTCTTCTTGATGTGCGGGTTCCAGTATGCCTGCGCGGCTGGGGTCGCCGAGTTTGAAGCTCACCTCGTCGCATGTGAGGTTGGTGAGCGATTCGGCAAGGCTCGAGCCTTTGAAGCCGATGGTCATGGGTTGTCCGTCGTAGTCGCAGACGAGTTCCTCACGGCCGAAGGATGCAAACTCTACGTTGTCCGACGACAGGGTGAGCTTTCCCATCTCCACGCGGAGGCGTATGAGTGCCGTACTCTCGTTGGCAAAGGGCAGCACGCGGCGCAGGGCACCGAGCAGGGTGTTGCGGTCGATGGTGAGTATGTTGGGGTTGTCCTTCGGTATCACCGAGCTGTAGCGTGGGAAGCGCCCGTCGATGAGGCGGCAGGTGAGGGTTGCATGCGGCAGCTTCACCTCGGCGTTGCGCTGGTTGTAGCTGATGCTCACGGGCTCGTCGTCGTTGGGCAGCATAGCCTTGAGCAGCGTGGCAGGCTTCTTGGGGAGTATAAACTGTGAGGGTGTCTCTGTAGCATACTCTTTGTTGGTGTTGAGCACGAGTTTATGTCCGTCGCTTGCCACCACCATCAGTCCGTCGGGTGTCTGGTCGAAGAGCAGTCCGTTCATCACCGGGCGCAACTCGTCGACAGCTGTGGCAAAGAGCGAGCGCGAGATGTTGCGCACCAGCAGGCTGGCGGGCAGCGTGATTGTGGTGAGCTCGCCCTCTACGCCTTGCAGCACGGGATACTCTTCGGCATTCTGTGCTACAAAGGTGAATTCGCCATTCTGGTATGTTCCCTTCACGTTGTAGCTGGCCATGTCTATTTCGAAGGTGATGGGCTGCTCGGGTATCTCTTTGATATATCCCAGCATGGATGCTGCGGGCACGCAGAAGGAGCCGTCGGCAGCACTGTCGGTTATTTCCATGTCGGCAACAATGGCGTTCTCGCCGTCGGAAGCGGTTACGATGAGCTGATTGCCCTTCAGATCGAAGAGGAAAGAGTCGAGGATGAGGATGGAGGCCTTGCCGGAAATCACTTTGGCAAGCTCAGACAGACGGGCATTGAGCGCGGTGCTGGAGACAGTGAATTTCATAAACGAATGCTTTACGTTAGGGTGATATTACTTGGTGTGTTTCTTTTCTGAGCACAAAAATACGCTTTTTGCGCATCACCGACAAAAAAAGCAAAGAAAAAGTTTCGCCGCCACCAACATCTTTTGTACCTTCGCCTGCGGAAAAGCACTACCGCTTTCTGTGTCGTCGGTCGTCAGACCGGGGGACACTCATTTTATACACCTTTATATATTATATGGACATACAAGGAAAGATTATTGCAGCGCTTGAGCCTCGCACCGGCGAGTCGGCTCGCGGCCCGTGGAAGGTGCAGACTTTTGTTTTGGAAACGCACGATGCCTATCCGCGCAAGTTGGCTTTTGAAGTGTTTGGCGAAGACAGGCTCGCTCGCTTCAACATACAAGTAGGCATGGAGGCTTTGGTGTCGTTCGACATCGATGCCCACGAGTACAACGGCCGTTGGTTCAACAGTGTGCGTGCCTTCGATGTGCGCCCCGCCACCGAGCAGGCTCCCTTCCCTGCTGCCAGTGCTCCCGCTGCCCAACCCGCCGGCACACCTACTCCCGCAGCACCTGCTCCTGCCGCTGCTCCCGCCGATAGCGACGACGACCTCCCCTTCTGAGTTGATGCTCTGGCAAAGGGTGCACCAAGAGTTGCTGCCACCACAGCCCGAGAGTGAAAGATTTTCGCCGATTGTTTGCACAATAGATTTTCTTTCCTACCTTTGCACCCGCTTTCCGCAGTGCCGGAGCCGGAGTGTCGGCTCAATAGGCATACGCCGCAAGCAGTTGGCCGTTGGGCCATAAGGAAGGTTGGCAGAGTGATCGATCGCGCTGGACTCGAAATCCGGTATACCCTTTTCGGGTATCGGGGGTTTGAATCCCTCACCTTCCGCCACCAGCAAGCAAGCCGATGTCGTCTCACGATGGGCATCGGCTTGCTGTTGGTGTATGCCAGTGCGTCGGTGGCCCGCTCGGAAGCCATCTCGTCGATGTCGGTATGCAAAGACAATGTCCTTGCTGTCCACAATCAGTGACGTTCATTACGACGGTTGCACTCTTCGCTTTCCAAAGTATGTTGTCTGCCGGGGTGTAGCTCCCGACATGTAGTGCTGCGCTGCCGGCACCTTATTCGCTTCCTAATGGGAAGAGTCCGAAAAGTTTGGCATCAATCATGTCGCACACCTGTTCAAAGTCTTTCGGCTCGCTGCCGAACTTATTGTTATCGCCGTCGATGATGATGAGCGGTCCCTTGTAGGTGGCTATCCAGCTCTCGTAGCGCTGTGCCAGGCCTTGCAGGTAGTCGATACGTATCGACTTTTCAAACTCGCGTCCGCGTTTCTGTATCTGTGCCACGAGCGTGGGGATGCTGCTGCGGATGTAAATCATCAGGTCGGGCAACTTTACGAGCGACATCATGAGGTCGAACAGGTCGGAGTAGTTGGCAAAGTCGCGGTCGCTCATCATGCCCATCTCGTGCAGGTTGGGAGCAAAGATGCGTGCGTCTTCGAAGATGGTGCGGTCTTGCACGATGGTGTCGTTGCTGCGACTTATTTCCACCACCTCTTTGAAGCGCTTGTTGAGGAAGTACACCTGTAGGTTGAACGACCAGCGCGGCATGTCGGCATAGAAGTCGTCGAGATAAGGATTGTTGTCAACGGGTTCGAAGCGTGGGCTCCAGCCGTAGTGTTTGGCCAGAAGGTTGGTGAGTGTGGTCTTGCCGCTTCCGATGTTGCCTGCTATTGCGATGTGCATGGTAGTGGTGTTTTTTTATAGTGTGTATGTGTGTTGTGTTCAGGATTTGTCGTTGTGTGCAAAGAGTCCGAACAGTTCTGCGTCGATGCTGTCGATGATGGATGCCAAGTCTTGCGGTCGGTGTTGGAAGTCGAGATGGTCGACATTGACGGTGAGCACGCGGCCGGGATATTTGTTGTAGATGAAGTCTTCGTATCGCTCGTTGAGGTTTTTCAGATAGTCGAGCGGTATGGTCTGTTCGTATGTGCGTCCGCGCTGCTGTATGTTTGCCACGAGGTGGGGCACCGATGCGCGCAGGTAGATCATCAGGTCGGGCAGTTGCAGCACGCTCATCATCGACTCGAAGAGCTCCATGTAGGTCTGATAGTCGCGGTCGGTGAGGTTGCCCATGGCATAGTTGTTGGCTGTAAACACGTACACCCCTTCATAGATGCTGCGGTCTTGTATCACGGGTGTGTCGCTGTGTGCAATGCTGAGCATGTCGGCGAAGCGGTGGCGCAGGAAGAATACCTCCAGATTGAACGACCATCGTGCGATGTCCTTATAGTAGTCGTCGAGATAGGGGTTGTCGTCCACGGCCTCGAAGCGTGGTGTCCAGCCATAGTGATTGGCCAGAAGGGTGGTGAGGGTGGTCTTGCCACTGCCCATGTTGCCTGCTATTGCGATATGCATAGTGCTGCGTGTGTTTTCTTCTACAGTCGTTTTGCTCGGCCACGGCTTAGCTGAGCCGTCGTTTCGTTCCTTGCAAAGGTAGCATTTTGTCAGATGTTGTGCAAGCGGCAACCCATATTTATCTTGTCTGCTTTCTCCCTCTGCTGCATGCACAGTGTTTCCTTTGCCCGCTGCAAATGGCAACAGCCCCTCTCCCGCGGGGGGAGAAGGGCTGTAATGTGAGTGTAGCTTGTGAGCCTGCAGCTTAGATAGTGCCTTGCTCGAGCATAGCGGTAGCCACCTTCATGAAGCCGGCGATGTTGGCGCCCTTCACGTAGTCGATGGTGCCGTCGGCCTTGGTGCCGAACTTCACGCACTGCTCGTGAATGTTCTCCATGATCCAGTGCAGCTTGTCGTCCACTTCCTTGCCGCTCCAGTTGAGGTGGGCAGCATTCTGTGTCATCTCCAGACCCGAGGTGGCAACACCACCGGCGTTGACAGCCTTACCGGGAGCGAAGAGCATGCCGTTGTTCTGGAAGAAGTGGATGGCGCCGGGCTGGCAACCCATGTTCGACACTTCGCAGCAGCACCAGCAGCCGTTAGCCTTCAGTTCCTTAGCGTCGTCTTCGCTGAGCTCATTCTGGAATGCGCAGGGCAGAGCGATGTCGCAAGGAATGCTCCATGCCTTCTTGCCAGCGGTGAACTGAGCCTTGCCGGGGAACTTGGTAGCCATGTCTTCCACCTTGTTGCGGTTGGAAGCGCGCATGTCGAGCATGTAGTCGATCATCTCGTCGGTGATGCCTTCGGGAATGTGGCAAACACCGTCGGGACCAGAGATAGCCACAACCTTGGCACCGAGCTCCTTAGCCTTCTTGGCGGCACCCCATGCTACGTTGCCGAAGCCGGAGAGAGCGATGGTCTTGTCCTTAATGTCCTTGCCGGCCTTGTGCAGCAGGTGCTGGGTGAAGTAGAGAGCACCGAAACCGGTAGCCTCAGGACGCAGGATGGAGCCACCCCATGTCTCGCCCTTGCCGGTGAGCACGCCAGTGTGGTACTGACGGGCCAGCTTCTGGTACATACCATTGAGGAAGCCGATCTCACGGCCGCCTACACCTACGTCGCCGGCGGGGATGTCCTGATCGGGACCGATGCAGCGCCACAGCTCCATCATGAAGGCCTGGCAGAAACGCATGATTTCAGCGTCGCTCTTGCCTACGGGGTCGAAGTCGCTGCCGCCTTTGCCACCGCCCATGGGAAGAGTGGTGAGGGCGTTCTTGAACATCTGCTCGAAACCGAGGAACTTCAGCATTGAGGGAGTAACAGCCTTGTGGAAACGCAGACCGCCTTTGTACGGGCCAATGGCGCTGTTGAACTGTACACGATAGCCGAGGTTGGTCTGAACCTCACCCTTGTCGTCTACCCAAGTAACGCGGAAAGTGAAGATGCGGTCGGGCTCAACGATGCGCTCGATAATCTTAGCCTTCTCGAATTCGGGATGCTGGTTGTACACTTCTTCTACTGACTCGAGCACTTCGCGAACTGCTTGCAGGTACTCGCTTTCACCTGGATGCTTAGCCTCCAAGTGTTGCATGATTTTCTCAACGTTCATAGTTTAATGATTGAAATGAATGAGTGATAAATTGTAATAGATCGTTGCTGTTTCGGCGCTCTGTCCCGGCGCGCGGGGCTGCCCGCGCTACCTGCCATCGGCCTTTGAGGCGCGCTGCCCGCCTCTGCTGAGACCTGAACGCCATTTGCACCGCAAAAATATAGACTATAATCGGAACGGCAAAGTAATTTTGCGTATTTTTTTCAAGGTCATCAAAAAGGACAAAAATAACTCCTAAACAATTGTTAAAAGATTGATTTATGTCAAGAAATCGAGGGGTGTGGCCATTTTTCTTTCAAATTCGCTTGCATAAGTCATATAATACCACTATTTTTGCACTAGTGTTTTTCATAGTATTAGATTTAAGGTTAAATGAGAAAGCGGAGCTTGTGAAAGTTCCGCTTTTGCTTTTCTGCTGAAACACAGGCTGTTACATCCCTCTTTACGCTCTTTTTTTATCCCGAAATTGGTCATTTGTCTTTAGGTCATAGCTGTGCGGGTAGTGCCGACGGGCGCACTATGACATCAACATCGCCCTGCTCTGCTCATTCGGCTTAACGACAATGTTGAATTTCATTCTTCGTTTTGCTTTTCCGCTTCGCGCCAGCGACCTTCGGTTCTCGTTTCAACAATGCTCAAGCAAGCTTGGCATTGTCTTCGGCTTAACGACAATGTTGCAATTGAGCCTTAATCACACTGCAACTGTTGCCTAATCACGCTGCAACTGTTGCCTAATCACACTGCAACTATTGCCCAATCACGCTGCAATTAGGCAATACTTGCACACCAATTGGGCAACAGTTGCAATTTCGGAGTGCAGATGACCTGTTTACACGTATTGTTGTGCATGCTTTGGGCATACGCGACCACTGTTTGTCACAGCCTTCTGAAAAGTTTTTTTGCAAAAATGCCTGCACGCTTGCACTCATGCCTATATCGTCCTGACCCACAGTGTGATAACGAGTGCAAGCGATTTTTGTCGCTTACACTCGCCTGCACTCGCCTGCACTCCTTCTCGTCGCCCCCCTTCTCAAATAGGTGTAAGCAGAGTGTAAGCGACAAAAATGCTTGCACCCTCGCAACATCCTGGCCTACAGCGGAAAAACAGAAGACGAGTGTAAGCAGTGTAAGCGGCAGAAAATCGCTTGCACCTCGCAACGCTCTGACAGACAATGCATAGCGTGGGTTGGTGCAGGCAAATCGGAAAAAGTGGATTTCTTTATCCCCAATCGGTCCTGGAATGCTTTGCTGCTATATGCCTGCCATTACAATAAAGACACACGCCTTCGCTTGCACCATATACAATATAGGGACAGCAAAGAGCCCTGACGGCGTTGTCAGGACTCTTTGCTTCTTTTTGCTTTCGCGTTGCGGCCGGCAGTGCCCCATGGCAGTGCTGCCGACGGCTACGTCGTCGCTCCCAGTGAGGGGCGATGCTCAGGCACAATTGTCAATGATTACCGACGGTGCCAACACAATTGTCGGTTACTGCTCCAGACGGCGGAGCTGCACGGTGAAGTGTCGCATGAGGGGAGCTTCCCACTCTATAGCCACTCCGCGTGTAATGTCCATGCGGCGATCGTAGACGTTTTTCAGTGCGGCTGCTATCACCTTCATGTGGTTGTCGGTGTATACGCGGCGCGGTATGCACAGGCGCAGCAGGTCGAGTCCTCCGAAGCGGTTTTCGCGCGTCACGGGGTCGCGGTCGGCGAGCATGTAGCCAATCTCGCAGGCACGGATGCCGGCCTCCAGATAGAGTTCGCAGGTGAGTGTCTGTGCGGGGAACTCCTCTTTCGGTATCTGTGTGAGCACCTTGTCGGCATCGACGAAGATGGCGTGTCCTCCGGCGGGGCGCTGATAGGGGATGCCGTATTCGTCGAGCAGGCTGGCGAGGTAGGCCACTTGGTGGATGCGTGTCTCCAGCATCTCAAACTCCGTGTTCTCGTCAAGTCCCACTGCCAGGGCATTGAGGTCGCGTCCGTTCATGCCGCCGTAGGTGATGTAGCCTTCGAAGGGTATGCAGAAGAGTTTGGCGCCCTCGTACCATTCCTTGTTGCGTGTGGCGATGAATCCGCCCATGTTGACGATGCCGTCCTTCTTGGCCGACATGGTCATGGCGTCGGCGTCGGCATACATCTCGAGGGCTATCTCCTTGATGGTCTTGTCGGCATAGCCTGCCTCGCGCGTCTTGATGAAGTAGGCATTCTCGGCAAAGCGTGCGGAGTCCATCACCACGGGCACGCCATACTGGTGGCACAGCTTGCAGGTGGCCTTGATGTTCTCCATCGACACGGGCTGTCCGCCCACGGTGTTGTTGGTGACGGTGAGCACCATGAAGGGCACGTTGCCCTGGTTCTCTTTGAGCACCTTCTCCAGCTTCTCCAGGCTGACATTGCCTTTGAAGGGCACTTCCAGCTGCGTGTCTTTGGCATCGTCGGTTGTCACGTCGATGGCTTTTGCCTTGCGGCTCTCGATGTGTCCCTTGGTAGTGTCGAAGTGTGCGTTGCCCGGCACCACGTTGCCTTCCTTCACCAGATAGGAGAAAAGCACGTTCTCGGCGGCGCGGCCCTGATGGGTGGGGATGACGTAGGTCATGCCGAAGATGCGCTTCACCACCTCTTCAAACTTATAGAACGATGTGGCTCCGGCGTAGCTCTCGTCGCCGAGCATCAGTGCGCTCCATTGGCGGTCGCTCATGGCTCCGGTGCCGCTGTCGGTCAGCAGGTCGATGTATACTTGCTCGCTCTTGAGCTGGAAAACGTTGTAGTGGGCTTCTTTCAGCCACTGCTCGCGCTCGGCGCGGGTGCTCTTGCGCAGCGGTTCGATCATCTTGATCTTCCACGATTCAGCAAAAGGTAGTTCCATATGTGTCTGTATTTTAAGTTTTGTTGATGTAAACGATATGGCAAAGGTATGTGGTTTTTATGTATATCGCAAGATTTGTGGTTGAATTTCACTTTTAACCCAAATCGGTAATTAGAACGCTTTGTTGCTATCTGTCTACTGTAATCATGCTCTTTGTGCATAGCAGCATTTCATTCGGCATCTTGTCAAAGCGTGCATCTCGACGTAGCCCGCTACGCCTTCTATGCCCCCTTTGCCAATCTGCACAAAACAAGCACCACTATGACATAAAGTCTGATTACCGATTTGGGTTTAATGGTAAAAGTTTCTACCTTTGTGGCGGAGTAGGGGAGCAATTTCCCCGTGTGGGGCAATCATCTGTTAGGCTACAGACAATGACCGAAAGCAAACGACCCGTGATAGGCTATGTGTCGCGCTACGATCCTTTTACCGACAAGATGGCGTGGAGCGGCACTATCTACAAGATTCGCGAAGGCATAGAGAAGGCAGGTTTCGAGGTGCGGTGGATACGCTACGGCACGCGCCCGATGTACTATCGTGTGCTGGCGTGGAAGCTGCTGCTGCGTCTGTCGGCCCGCTGCTTCGGCAAGCGATGGGTCAGCGAGTGCCACTTTCGCCCCATCGTGAAGCTCTATGGCAAGGAGCTGCGCCGCAACAAGGCAGTGGAGGAGTGCGACTATCTGTTCTTTCCCGGCTCGGCACAGAATATGCTCTACTCGGGCATCACCACACCCTATATATATTATACCGACGCCACGGCCTACCAGATGATAGACTACTATTGGTTCGACATCTGCCGTAAGTCGCAGCGTATGGCCTGCGAAATGGAGGGCGAAGCCATCCGCCGTGCAGCGCTCAACCTGCGTGCCTCGCAATGGTGCATCGACAGCGTGATAGCCGATGGCGGCGGACAGCCCGACAAGTGCCATGTGCTGCAGTTCGGGCCTAACCTCGACACCGAGCACATCCATCCCATCACCCCCTACAGCGGCAACGGACCGCTGCGCATTCTCTTCTCGGGCGTGGCTTGGGAGCGCAAGGGCGGCGATGTGGCGGTAAGAACTGTGGAACTGTTGCGCAGGCGAGGCCTCGACGCACGCCTCATCATCGCAGGACCTGCAGAGAAACCCGCAATATGCGAGGGAAAAGAATACGTAGAGTTCTACGGCCTGCTCAATAAAAATCATGACGAAGAATACCGCAAGTATCTGTCGTTGTACGAGACGTCCCATCTCTTCCTCCTCCCCACCCGCGCCGAGTGTGCCGGAATAGTGTTCAGCGAGGCATCGGCTTTCGGGCTGCCCGCTTACACCTATCTCACCGGCGGCACCGGCAGCTATGTGCAGGACGGCATCAACGGCCACACACTGCCACTGAGCAGCGGACCCGAAGCCTTCGCACAGCAGATATACGACGACGTGACCCACCACCGACTTGCAGCCCTGGCCGAAGGTGCCATGCGGCTCAACCGCGACCAGCTGTCGTGGGAAGCGTGGGCAAGACGCTTCAGAGAGATCATGGAAAAAGAAACAGCAAACAATAAAGAATAAACTCACTATGGACGACAACAAATTCATCAGCGTGGTCTACAACCTCCACAGCGTGGAGACCGATGGCGAACAGCTCATTGAGAAGACCACCGAGGAGCTCCCCTTCAGTTTCATCACTGGCTTCGGCGTGGCTTTGCTGCCCTTTGAAGATGCCGTGAAAGACCTGTCGCAGGGCGATACCTTCGACTTCACCCTCACCCCCGAGCAGGGCTATGGCGCATACGAAGAAGAACGCGTGCTCGACCTGGCCAAAGATATGTTCTGCGACGATGGCAAGTTCGACGACGAGCACGTGAAGGAAGGTGCCGTCATCCCGCTGCAAAACCAGGAGGGACAGGTGTTTCCCGCCGAGGTGGTAAGCATCGGCAGCGACACGGTACGCGTAGACCTCAACCATCCTCTGGCAGGCAAGACGCTGCACTTCACCGGACATGTGAGCGAGACACGACTCGCCACAGCCGACGAAGTCAACCACCTCGTCCGTCATCTGGCAGGCGAAGGCTGCGGCTGTGGCTGCGACCACTGCGGCGACGGCTGCGGCGACGAGTGCAGCCACGACCATAAGCACGGCGAGCATTGCGGCTGCGGACATTGCTAACGGGAACATTTTCGATAAGCCGAAAACAATGAAGTGGATTTCAATTGTTGAGGCGAGAAAATGAAGGATGAAATCCAACGATAAATCTTTTATGTCCAACACCTTCGGCACCCTCTTCCGCCTCACCACCTTCGGCGAGAGCCACGGCACCGCCATCGGCGGCATCGTCGACGGCATGCCCCCGGGCATCGTTGTCGACAGTGCTTTCGTGCAGGCAGAAGTCGACCGTCGCCGCCCTGCACAGGGAGTGGGCACATCGCAGCGTAGCGAGGCCGATGAGGTGCGCTTCCTGAGCGGCATCTTCGAAGGTCGAACGACAGGCACCCCCATCGCCTTCGTGGTGGACAACCACGATGCACGCCCCGACGACTACGCCCACCTGCGCAACGTCTACCGCCCGTCGCATGCCGACTTCACCTATCAGCAGAAGTATGGTGTGCGCGACCATCGCGGCGGCGGGCGTGCCTCGGCGCGCACCACGCTGAGCCGTGTGGTGGCGGGGGCATTGGCAAAACTCGCCCTGCGAGAGATAGGCGTGAGTGTGACGGCGCATGTGGAATCGGTTGGCGGAGTACCTTACGCCGATGCGGCGGCCATCGACCTGTTGCTTGGCGAGCTGCGGGCAACGGGCGACACCACTGGCGGCATCGTCAGTGGGGTGGTGCGTGGAGTGCCCGTAGGGTGGGGCGAACCTGAGTTCGGCAAGCTCCACGCCATGCTCGGCAGCGCCATGCTCAGCATACCGGCAGCGAAAGGCTTCGAATATGGCGAAGGCTTTGCCGCTGCCGCACAGCGCGGAGCTCAATACAATGATATATTAAAGGAGGACGAAGAGCATTTTCACTTCCTCACCAACCACGACGGCGGCATACAGGGCGGCATCAGCAACGGTCAGGACATCGTGTTCCGCGTTGCCTTCAAGCCCATCCCCACGCTTATGCAGCCCCAGCCGACGGTGAACATGCAGGGCGACGATGTCGTGTTGCAGCCGCGCGGTCGCCACGACGTCACCCCCGTGCTGCGCGCCGTGCCCGTGGTAGAAGCCATGGCGGCTCTGGTGCTCGCCGACAGCTGCCTGCTGGCACGTGCCACAGCACAGATATAGTTTTGTTTTTTCTTTATTTACCTAAAACCCCGTATCTTTGCGCAGATATAGTGGCAGCAATTCAAAGTACTGCGGCATGGCTCGGCGCTTTAGCCTGCACATCGTAGTGTATGGCTCTTGGCGCGGGACAAGCTCCAAGCGGCTCTTCATCATGTTGCAACGACGGCATTCCACCAGTCCCTTCATGGCAGAACGATGGCTATGAAGGGAAGGGGGTGTTTGTGTGCATATATGAGGTAAGTTCCTGCTAGTACGATGAAGAACACCAGCCATTTAGAGCAAAAGCTTCCGAGTGTAACTCGCCAATCCATATCATCCGTTGACTACCACGTCTACTCACTACAATCCCCGCCGTATAGCTAAGAATACGGCCTATCTGTATGTGCGCATGCTGCTTACGGTGTGGCTCAATCTGTGGGCTACACGGTTGGTGCTGGCCAATCTGGGCGTGGAGAGTATGGGCGTGTACAACGTGGTGGGCAGCCTGATATTCTTCTTCTCCTTTGTGAGCATTGCCACCACCCCCACCATTCAGCGCTTCATCACCTTTGAGTTAGGGCGCGAGGATGGCGATGTGCCGCGTGTCTACAGTGCCGCGGTGAGCATCGTTGCGGCATTGGCATTGGTCTTGTTGCTGCTGCTCGGCATTGTGGGCGAATGGGTGCTGCGTACATTTATTGTCATCCCCGAGGGCATGCTGCCTGCTGCCGTAAGCGTGTTCCGCTATTCGGTGCTGGCATCGCTGCTGCTGATGCTGTGCATCCCGCTGCAAGCCGTCATCATTGCCTACGAGCGCATGTCGTTTTTCGCCATCATGGCAGTCGTGCAGGTGGTGCTCAATTGGTTGGCGGCCTATCTCATCGGCTTTATGGCTGAGGGCTCGCGCCTCTTGTGGTATGCCATTTTGTTGCTTGGTGCCAACGCTGCGGTGCTGCTGGCTCACTGGTGCTACTGCCGTTGGCAAATACCCACGGCACGCTACCGCTGGCGATGGGACAAGGCGTTGTTTCGCGATATGCTGTCGTTCACGGGCTACACCACAGCCTCCAACGCCCTGTATGTGGCCTACTCCGAGGGGCTCGTACTCGTCATCAATCTGACCTTCGGCACAGCGGTCAATGCCGTGTATACCATCGCCATACAGCTGAAGAACACCATCACATCGTTTGGCATGAACATCTTCAAGGCCGCCTCGCCGCAAGTGACCAAGACGTATGCCGACGGCGACCTTGAGCGCCATCAGCAGCTGGTGTATGCCAGTTGCAAGGCTGAGCTGTTTATGATACTGTTGCTGGCCATTCCCTGTTTCATCAAGGCCGACTATGTGTTGCACTTGTGGCTGGGCGATGTGCCGCCCTATACGGTAGAGTTTGTGCGTTGCATACTGTTGCTGGGCATTTCGTATGCGCTCTCCGAGCCCTTTCGCACGGCAGTGTACGCCACACGGCGCATTCGACGCTTCCTGATAGTTCCCGAGGCGGTGTATCTGCTCACGGTGCTGCCGTTGTGCTATCTTGTCAGTCGGTTGACGGGCAGTCCGGTGGCCATGGTGGTGTGCATGGTGGTTGTCGACCTTTCGGTATGTGCGTTGCGCATATGGCTCGCTACGAAGGTGACCGTGCTGCGTGTGGGGGATACACTGCGACAGGTGCTGCTGCCCGTGGGCATGGTGCTGCTGCTTTCGGCAAGTTGCTGTTGGGGGATGGCGCAGCTCACCGCCGACACGCTGCCGGGACTGCTGCTCTGTCTGGCCGTGCACGCCTTGTTGTTTATCGCCATAGTATATGTGGTGGGTCTCACCGTCGGCGAGCGGACGTTCGTCCGCTCAATGATAGGCCACCGCTTCTGTCATCATAAGTCGTAGCAGCCGCCCGCTCGCTTGCTGTCAAAGAAAAAGCACAACAATGATATAGAATGAAGGCTATCTTCCTCATACTCTTTTCCCTCGGCTTTGCATGGCGTTTTGAGATTGTAGGCGATATCTCCATGTCGGAGTTGGTGCTGATAGGCCTGTCGCCCGTGATACTCTATCGCATCCACCCCTTCCGCAACAAGCAGATGGGCACCTTCTTGAAGTTCTATCTGGCACTCATCGCCGTGCAGGTGCTGATGGAGTCGATAGTGGGCAACGAGGTGGAAAACTCGATGCGTGGCATAGCGGTGAGCATCGTGTCGTTGTTGCACACGTGTTTCCTGTATCTGTTTTTCCGCAAAGACCGCCATTGCCTGGCTTGGGTGGCTTTGGGATATTTTCTGCGTAATCTGTTCTTCCCCAGTGAATTTTTGGAAGATGTCGTAGGGGAAGATACTTTCGAGTCGGTGTTTTTGAAGTTTCAGTTGGCACCGATGATGTTTGGCGCCATCCTCTTCTTGGGTACCTATCTGCGTATACGCCTATTCCATGTGCTCGTCATCGTGGCAGGTATAGCTTTTGTTATCATGGGTGCGCGCAGCTTCGGTGTGATATGTATCATATCGGGTGTGATAACCTTCCTTATCAAACGCCGAAAAGGTTTGCGTATTCCACACTTCAAGACCTATATCATTGTGGCTTTGCTGCTGCTCTATGGCGGGTATCGCGTGTATGTAGACCAGGTTTTGGAAGGCAAAATCGATTCGGGTAATAGCAGCCAACTCATGAAAGTGGAAGATCCCTACAATCCTGTCAATCTCTTAATGATGGGGCGCACTGAGGTGTGGGTCGGTTATATGGCAATGACCGAGCAACCCATCACGGGATGGGGAGCCTGGACCATAGATCCCGACAACCGCTTTAGATATATGGAAATGGACCTGCGCGATGAGGATTTCAGAGAACTCAATGACGAACAGGTGATTCCCAGTCACTCGGTCATTATCGGCTACGGCATGCAGAATGGTATCTTTGCTATGCTGTTGGTTATCACTTTGGCAGTGTGGATTATGCGCAAGGGCATTCTTCTGCTGCGGTATGGCGAGGAAGAAACACTCATCGTAACCTTCTTGCTCGCTTACTTCGCTTGGAATGTCCTCTTCAGTCCTATCTCTCACTTCCGGTTGGACCTTCCCATCGTCATGTCGTTCATCTTGGCTAGCTGGGAGCTGAAGTTCGGCAGCATGGGCAATACGCGTCGGGGCAATCCTGTAGTAGCACTCGGCGACGTGGTATCACGACACGAAGAATAATACATTATATGAAAGCACCACACATCTGTTTTGTCACCACTGGCGACATCGTCAGTATAGCCACCGCCAAGCGTGCCTTGGGCTTGGCCAACCACCTTGTCGACCTGGGATGGCGGGTCAGCATACTCATGGAAGACGCCGATGAAAACCACCACCGCGCCGAGATGGAGTGTGGCCCGCAGGTGCAGGTGTGTTACTTCCCTTGGATGAGCGGTCGCAAGGAGCAGCGGTGGAAAACGCAGAAGATACGCGAGCTCGATCCCGACGTGCTCTACCTGTGCGCCTTCGTGGGGCGCAACATCGTGGCAAGCCGCCATCGGAGCCTCAAACTGGTGGAGCACAGCGAGCTGCAGTCAACGTTTAGCAATGTGTCGTGGAAACGACGCATATATTACTATCTCACCGAATACTACTCCCTGCGCTATGCCGATGGCGTGGTCAACGCCAGTCAATATTTGCAGACTTTCTTCCGTCGACGCAGCAAGCGCATGCTCCGTCCCCGCCTGCCCATGCTCTATCTGCCCTATGCCTACAACAAAGATGTGTGCCGCGTAGACACCGGGCTGGCACAGCAGCGCTTTGAAAAGAGCCCGCACCACCGCTACTTTGTCTTCATGGGCAGCCTGGTGGAAGACTATGGCGCCTTCACCATGCTCGAAGCCTTTGAAGAGATAGCCCGGCAGCGCACCGACCTCAAACTGCTGCTACTCGGAAGAGGACGCGACTACTACCGGGTGCGCGACTATATTGAACAACATCAACTACGGAAGGTGGTGCGCATGATGGGCTACATAGCCGAAGAAGACATACCCGTCTACTTCTCTCTGGCCGATGCCTTTCTGCTGCCGCTCAACGACACGGTGAAGGACAAGGCGCGCTGCCCGAGCAAACTGTATATGTACCTGCCCTACAAGAAGCCCGTGGTGACCTGCAAGGTGGGCGAGCCCTATGCCGTGCTCGGAGAGAAGGGAACTTATTTCACGCCCTCCGACAGTCATGCCTTGGCGCAGGCCATCCTGCACATGGCCGAGCATGAAGACTGGACACTCGACATCGACCCTGAGCAGCACGAATGGAAAGCACGCGCACAACAGCTCGACGAATGGGTAAGGCCCATACTGAAAAACAGACAGAGGTGAGCCCTCGATTTCTACTCGAGAGCCAGATAAAGACCATCTATTACTATTCCATGAATCTTATCTTCTTCCAAAACTGCATCTCTCCCCACCAGATGCCCTACATCGCCTGTCTGCCCGCCATGCCCGAAGTGGGTAGGGTAGTGGTGGTGGCACCGCTCGTAGATATGGACGAGCGCAAGGCCATGGGCTGGGATGCGGATAAATATCTGCACACGGCTGGCGTGGAGGTGCGCATTGCTCCCACTGATGCAGAGGTGCAGCAGCTCTTGCAGCACAACCCTGCCGACACGGTGTGCCTCTTCAGCGGCATCAACGCCTTTCCCGAGGTGAGACACTGGATAGACCTGTCGGTGCCGTTTGCCGTGCGCAGGGCCATCATCACCGAACGCCCCAACCTTCACCGCCATCCGCTGTGGATGCACAGGGCGCGCTTCTGGCTGAAAGATAGACCGTTGGCACCGCTGTTCAGCGATGTCTTCGTCATGGGCGACGACTTTGTGGACTACTACCGCCGCAGCAGCAGCCAATGGCGCGTACACCCCTTCCTCTATTGCACGGAATGGACAGAGCGACAGCATTTCCCCCTTGCCGACCCCGCACGCAATATCCGACTGCTCTTCGTGGGCGGGCTTTTCAAAAGGAAGAGTGTGGCAACGCTGGCCAATGCCCTGCAACTGATGCCAACGGCCGAAGCCTACAGGATAGAAGTGGGCATCGTGGGCGACGGACCGCTGCGCCGACAACTGGAAGAACGCTTCCGCGCCACGCCGTCGAAGGTGATGTGGCACGGCACACAGCCACACGACAAGGTGACAGGCATCATGCAGCAATACGATGCTTTGGTGTTGCCATCTACCCACGACGGCTGGGGAGCCGTGGTCAACGAAGCACTCACACTGGGACTCTACATCGTGGTGAGCGACAAGTGTGGTGCCAGGATGGTGGTAGGCAACGACACCGTCGGACGTGTCTTCCGCGCCGGCAGTCCGCGCAGTCTGCAGCAGGTGCTCACCACCATGCCCACGCAGGAGGCTATCACCAATACCATTGCCACGCGCATCGACTACGCACGACGCCACATAGCACCACAAGCCGTGGCCAGACGACTGGTAGATGGATTGAGAGAAATGCAACACTAACCACATAGCAATACCGCACGTGAACGTACTCCACTACACACCCAGCATCTCGTTCCACTCTGCCGGCGTGGGGATGTGCATGCAGTTGCTCGCAAAGGACTTGAGCAAGAAGGCGCGGCTCACTATCGTGACACACCGCACCGACCACGACTTGCCCATCGACAACTGCACACTCATCAACCTGCCGCCCATGAAGCTTGTAGGCACCCGTTGTCGGCATGTGTTTGAATATGCACTTGATGTCATACGCCCCGACCTCGTACACATACACAGCTGTTGGGAACCCCTGTCGGCTTTTGCACAGAAGTGGGCACGACAGAGAGGATACCGCACGGTGTACACACCCCATGGCATGCTGGCACCCTATGCCTTGCAGCAACACCGCTTCACACGCAAACTGCCTGCCATGATGCTCTATCAACGGAAAGCGCTCAACACGGCCGACGTCATACACGTCACCTCAGAGAAAGAACGCGCCGATGTGGAACAACTGAAGCTGCATCCCCCTTGTGCTGTGGTACCCATCGGGGTTGATGTCAACGATATAGCCATGCGCACCGACTGGACATCGCAGAGAAGTATGCTCTTTCTCTCGCGTGTGAATAGGGTGAAGGGAATAGAATTTCTCATCGATGCGGTGGGCGAAATGAAGGATGCACTGGCAGGCTACACCATATATATATATGGTATGGGCAACGAGACCTATATACAATCACTGCGCGAAAGAGTAAAACAATTGGGCATTGCCGACATCGTGCGTTTTCAGGGCTTGGCAGAAGGAGAAGAGAAATGGCGGCTGTTGCGTCAGGCCGATGTGCTGCTGCTGCCCTCCTACACCGAGAACTTCGGCATAGCCGCTGCCGAGGCCATGGCATCGGGCACCCCCGTCATCACCACACAGGGCACACCATGGCAAGACCTGCAAAGACGACAGTGTGGGTGGTGGGTGCCCGTGGGAAAAGAACCACTCAAGGAAGCACTCCATGCGCTGCTGCAGACGACAACAGCAGAGCGCGAACAGATGGGGCGCAGGGCACGACAACTGATAGAAGAGAAGTATTCCACCAAAGCCATGGCAGAGGGAATGCTGCAACTTTATAATAGCATACTGCAATGAATGACATACAGACTATAGGACATTTCTCCAAAAAAGACAAGTTGTGTCGCACGTGTTGGAACGTGGCTTATGCACTTTTGTTTCGACCTTTCGGCACGCCATTGCTATGGTGGTGGCGCCGATGGATTCTTATTGCCTTCGGAGCCAAGGTGCATCGCACGGCGCATGTCTACAGCTCGGTCCGCATCACGGCACCCTGGAATCTGCGCATGGAGCGCGACACGTGTCTGGCACCGCATGTCGTATGCTACAACCATGCCATGGTGAAGCTCATGGAAGGAGCCACCGTGTCGCAGTACTCAGTGCTCTGCACCGCCGGACACGACTACACCACAGGCAAAGGGGCACACTCCGAGGTAATCATAGCACCCATCACGCTGCGTCCCCACGCATGGGTGACATCCAACAGCTTCGTCAATCTAGGCGTGGAAGTGGGCGAGCGAGCCATTGTAGGAGCCGCGGCAGCGGTGTTTAAAGACGTAGAACCCTACACCATCGTGGGGGGCAATCCCGCAAGGGTAATCAAAACAATACCACACCCCGACATTGACGCCGAATGACTGACCGACCCTTACGCATTCTCCACTTCATTCCCTCACTGTCGTTCCGCTCGGGGGGCATAGGACGGTATATGCAACTGCTGGCCAAGGAATTGGGCCGGCAGGTGCGACTCACGATTATCACGTACGCCTCGTGCGACGAGCTGCCCATCGACAATGCTCGGGTGATATACATACCCTTGCTCACCATCACAGGCAAGCGCTGCAGACATATCTTTGAATATGCACTCGACACGGTGAAGCCCGACCTTGTCCACACCCACGGCTGCTGGCTGCCAGTAGATGCCATGACGCTGCTCTGGGCTAAAAAGAAAGGCTATCCCGTGGTATGTACCCCCCACGGCATGCTTGAACCCTATATCCGCCGTCGGCACTACTGGAGCAGAAAGCTGCCCGCATGGCTGCTTTATCAGCGGCGCGCACTGCAAAAAGTCGACGCACTCGTAGCAACGGCGGAAGAAGAACGAAGGAATATTCTCAACTTCCGGCCTAAGAATAGAGTAGAGGTGGTGCCCATAGGGCTCGACACCGACACCATCGCCATGAAAAAATCGTGGCAACGCACAGGAAAGATTGTATTCCTATCGCGCATACACGAAAAGAAAGGCATCGACTTCCTGCTGCAGGCGGCTGCCGACATGAAAGAAGAACTGAACGGGTACACCATATATATATATGGTATGGGCGATGAAGCCTATACCGACCTGCTCCGTCAGCAGGCGCAGCAACTGGGAGTGGCAGACAAGGTGGTGTTTGCCGGCAGTGTGCAGGGCGACGACAAGTGGCGTGCCTTGCGCGAGGCCGACCTCTTTGTGCTGCCCACCCACAGTGAGAACTTCGGCATTGCCGTGGCTGAGGCGTTGGCATCGGGCACACCCGTCGTCACCACCAAGGGTACACCGTGGCAGGAAATAGAAACCCACCACTGCGGATGGTGGACGGAGATAGGCACCGAACCCACCAAAGAGGCTCTGCGCAGCTTCATCGACAAGAGCGAAACAGAATTGGAAGAGATGGGACGCAACGGACGCAGACTCATCGAAGAACACTATTCGACAACCAACATGGCTCAACAGATGATGCAAGTGTACACCGATGTGATGAAAAAAACACGACAGACGACACTATAATAATGCTTGATATTTCAACCATCATCCTGACCTACAACGAACAGCTCCACATAGAGCGTTGCATCAGCAATGCGCAACGCTATGCGCAGGAGGTGTTTGTGGTCGACAGCTTCTCCACCGACGACACGGTGGCGATAGCCCGGCGCATGGGAGCACACGTGGTGCAGCATGCCTTTACCACACATGCCGACCAGCTCAACTGGGCATTGCAACACCTGCCCCTGCACACCGAATGGGTGTGGAAACAGGATGCCGACGAGTACCTGTCGGACGAGCTCATCGATGAACTGCAACACACTGTGCCGACAATGTCACCCGACATCAATGGCTATACGGCTCGCTGCGAACGTATCTTCATGGGACGGCATATCAAGCATGGTATCGTACCGCTCATATTGCTGCGACTCTTCAGACGCGAATATGCCCATGTTGAGAAAAAAATGATGGACGAGCATGTCGTGCTCAGTCAAGGAACAACGGCAGCCCTGCAGCATCCCTTCTACGACGACAACCGCAACAACCTGGCATGGTGGACACAGAAACACAACGGATATGCTGACAAAGAAGCAATAGAACTGTTGCTCACCAAGTATGGCATGCACGATGCGGAGGTGGTCAACTCGGGAGCGCATGCACAAAAGGTGCGAAAGAAGAAACTGCGCTACACCCGATTGCCACTCTTCTGGCGGGCGTTCGCCTTCTTCTGCTACCGCTACTTCCTGCGACTGGGATTCCTCGATGGTAAGGAGGGATTCCTGTGGCACTTCCTGCAAGGATTCTGGTATCGCACATTGGCCGATGCCAAGGCTTACGAGATAGAGAAGAACCTGAAACACGACCCGCAATGCATACGACAGTATCTGCAACAACGGGTAGAAGCAAGCAGAAACGCTGCCGCACCGTCGGATACAAAGAATGCCATACCGGCAAGCAGCACCGGCAGAGCACAGGAAACCATCAAAGCGTAAACATCTCCATGCCCCTTTTTTCCGTCATCACCACTTGCTACAACCGTGCCGGCACGGTAGGGAAGACCATTGAGAGCCTGCTCGCCCAGACGTGCAACGACGTGGAATACATCGTAGTAGACGGAGCGTCTGCCGACGGGTCGTGGGAGAAGATACAAAGCTACGGCAGCAGGATAGATAAGATGGTGTCGGAACCGGATGACGGCATGTACCAAGCCATCAACAAAGGCATACGCATGGCCAGCGGCGACTACATACTGCTGCTGCATAGCGACGACGTGATGTACGACGCGCATGTGCTCAGCGACGTGGCAGCATGGCTCGCACAACATCCGCAGACCGACCTGCTCTACGCCGACGGCATCTACGTCAGTGCCGACAACCCGCAGCACGTCGTGCGCAACTGGCGCGGACACACCTTCCACCGATGGAAGCTACGCACGGGCTGGCTGCCACTGCACACCACATGCTTCATACGACGACAGACAATGATGGAGCACGGACTCTACGACGAACGCTACAAGATAGCTGCCGACACCGACCTGCTGCTGAGATATATAGGCAACAAGAATATATGCGTGGGCTACTATCCGCGCTACATCGTGCGCATGCTGATGGGCGGAATGAGTACCGACAGCGCACGACGCAAAAAGATGTGGCGCGAAGATGTGGACATATACCGCCGCCACCGCATGCCCGGCACGCTGATGAAACTGATGAAGATGGCGCACAAAGTGCCGCAATATCTCTTTACCAAGCCACACAAAGAGTAAACCGTGACTCTGAGCTCTGCCCGCCTGAGCACCAACGGAGCGCAAGAAATAGTAAATATCTCTGTGAACTACGTAAAACCTTTCTTCCAACTGCTACGCAACGAGTTGTGGCAACAGGGTACCGTGCCCACAGCGTTGTCGCTGCCGCTTTTCAGCTGTGTGCAGCGGTTTGCCCGGCAGCAGACCGTATGGGGACTGGTGAGCAACAGCATCGTGCGCAACAATGTGAAGACGGGCGACGACAACGCCATGGAAGCCATGGGAACCACCATCACCCACCAGCGCACAGCACAGAAGATGCAAAGCGTGATGGTGCAGATAGCAGAGGCACTGGAGGGAAGAGCAACAGCAGACAACAACGGGCAGCCACCCATACCCTATGCCGTGTTCAAAGGACAGGCCGTGGCAGTGCTCTATCCCACACCACACTGCCGTACACTGGGCGACATCGACATCTACTTCCCGAAGGAACACTTCCAAGGGGGGGTGGAACGCATAGAGCAACGTCTCGGCATCAGCGTACACCGCGAAGAACTCGACAAACACTACGACTGCGAACTCGACGATGTGCGTATAGAGCTGCACTATCGGGTGGAGACCTTCGGCTCAAGCCGACACCAACGCTACTTCGACCGAATGGTAGATGCCGACATCTGCACACCCTCGCCCACACGCATCGACATCGGTGGGGTAGGGGTGCGCACGTTCTCGCCCATGGTGCACACGCTCGTGGTGTTCAAACACCTCTTCAACCACTTCCTGGTGGAGGGAGTGGGGCTGCGACAGTTCTGCGATATGGCCATGCTGCTGCACCACTATCACGATGCTATGCCTGCCGACGCACTGCAACGCCACCTGCGCGGCATGGGCTATCGACGGGCCTTCCTGGCTACGACGATGCTGCTCGTAAAGAAACTCGGAATGCCTGAGGCTGACAGTCCGCTGCCACTCAGCGAACAGCGCGACACTCCATGGGCACGACGCCTGCTTGAAGAGGCAGCACAACGCGGCAACTTCGGAGCCAACGACCGACATGCCGATGAGACATCGCGGCAGAAGAGCCTCAACACGGCACGAGTGGCCATGCGTCATTGCCTGCAATACATGCCGCTGGCATGGTGGGACATCCTCTGTCTCATACCGCGACGCGTAGGGGTGACGCTGCGACGACACCTGCGAAAGAATAACGACGAAACAGCCTGAATGCCATCAACGTTCACAGAAAGCGCATAGACACACACCGACATATATAGATGCTACCCACAGGTCGCAACACATGCACCTGGCACAGTAGCTACCCTGCAGCCCCTGCTACGGCAACGCACCGACCACATGAGTCTCCCTCACGTCGTCGGTGCGTTGCCGTAGCAGGGGCTGGCGTTTGTTTGGCATTATGACTCAGCGGTGGGGTGGGGCAACGACCTTCCCAGTGTTATTGCCGTCATCGCTATATATCCCATTTGTGGGGGAGGGCATGTCACTGTGTCCTTTGCAATGAGGCTGTCGTCTCGCGGTGTGCCTCATTTGCCGGAGAGTCAAAACACGGCTTCTCTCATTGCCCTCTGAGAATGGCGTAGAGTGGGGGAGAGGACAGGGCACTGAGAAATATTAGCAGGAAACAAATGTAAACCAGAGACAATTTTCAAACTTTTTAACATAAATAGACGCAACAATACCGCAAAACAATACTGCCAAAGAAGCGGAAAAGGGGCAACTTGGGGGATGATACGGCACCGCCAGTATCTAGAATGCAACCCGCCGACGATGGAAAAAAAGTGCTCTCGACAACGATGGACAGGGGAGAAACGACTCTTTTTTCCCCTCTGAGAATGTTGCCGAATACGGATGCTCCTCCCCGACGTCGCAAATAGGAGAATTACGCAGGTTTTTTAGTTCGCCACAGCACCACAACCAACCATTAGCACTATTTAAGATTTTTAATTGTAAATCAAAAGATTGAAGAACGAGCGCAGAAACACAAATCTAAACAACCGTTGAGAACCTGTTGTTAAAACACGGATGAAGTTTACTTTTGTTGTATTTGTGTTTGAAAATCAAAACAACAAGATTGAAGTTGTAAACGAATAAACGTGCAAAATGTACAGTTGTGTGTATGTGATTAAAAACCAGAAAGATACAAGCAGTGTTAAAAGTATTTCTGCGGATATTTTCCTTGATTTTCGGCCAGCCGGTGAATATTAGCCGTCTTTTGACTGTAAGATGATTAACTAACTTACATAAAGCCAGTATGCTGCATTCAAACGTTCAAGAAAAGCGAAGGGTGCGACAGTCTGCAAAACCACCTGATGAATGTGGGTTTGTGAAAGAGTGAAGCGGAGAGTGTTTCGGATTCTTCAATTGTAGTTTTGTAAACGCTTCGGTTTTGTTGATTTGTAAATGTGTTAACGTGTTTCGGATGACAAAATCTCGGTTTTAATTTGTGAACTCCCGATTTTGCCCTACTTTTGTACCGTCAGCCATCCTATCGGAGCACATGCCATCCTGGTCAGGGTGTTGTGCGGCACTCATATCCGAACAGTGTCAGCTACTCCTCATGGCGACAACAGCCAGATGGGTGCAATCCATTCGAAGTAGTCAGCACTGTCAGCCCAGGTAGCTGCACCTTTTCATGAAAAAAAAGCTGTCACGGGCCGAGCCGTCCTCATGAGGTGCCAAATATTAAACGATGTAAATTTCCGGAAAAATTTTTTCTCACAGGTTTTCAGTGAAATAGAAGCCGATTTTCAGGCTTAATCAACCCCTTGATGGAAAATATCGCAACCACAGACACAAAAATGACAACACATAACACCCCTCCGCCTTCCTGTACTTCCACTGCCACTCCCCTGCACCCCATGTCCACTCAATAATTCGTTAACTTCTTAACTCCTTTAATATATCATGCGCGAACGAATACGACAACTGATGGAGTCTACCGAGATGACACAACAGACCTTTGCTGAATATCTCGGCATCTCCGCTGCCTCTATGAGCAGCATCTTCAACGGCCGCACCAAGCCCACGTTAAACATAGTGGAAGCCATCAAGCGCCGCTTTCCCACGCTGAACACCGACTGGTTGGTGTTTGGGGTCGGTGAGATGTATGGCGAAGCTTCTACTCCCTCACCCTCATCCGACGAGGGTCTGACATCATCGTCAGCCGTCATCGAGCCAGGTTTGCCCTTTGCTGCCGACGAGGCATCGCAACCTCTGCGGCAGGGGGCTTTGCTGCTGCAACCTGCTGCACCATCCTCTGCCAAGGATGCCCCACGTCGCGAGATTCCTGCACCACCGCCACCCAAGCGGACGATAACCGAGATTCGCGTGTTCTACGACGACCAGACCTACGAGTCGTTCTCGCCACGCAAGTAGTGCCATCAGCATCCCACTCCCTATGCCGTCGTCCTACGTGTCG
This sequence comes from Bacteroidaceae bacterium, assembly GCA_017940185.1. GTDB lineage: Bacteria > Bacteroidota > Bacteroidia > Bacteroidales > Bacteroidaceae > Prevotella. Next base: position 89,990 of record JAGAZE010000043.1, read on the forward strand.
TTAGGTTCCAGTCGTTGGCAACTCTTCCCCCTGCTGCGTGTGGCGCTGTTTCTCCTTGCCGGCATGCTGCTGGGCGAGGCGCTGTGGCAGCAGGTGTCTTTTGTGGCATGGCTGTCGGTCTTCGGTGTCGCGCTGCTCGCCGCACTCCTCTGCCGCCGCTGGCCTGTGGCGCAGTCGGTGTGCATGCTGCTTGCCATCCTCTTGGCTGGCAGTATGCTGATGGTGCAGGCAGAGAAGCACTTGCAGGCAGACTATGTCGATGCCCCCGTGGCCTATCAGGGAGTGGTGCTTACCGAGCCCGTGCAACGCGGCAAGGTGGTGCAGTTCGACATGATGATGGTCTCCGGAGTCTATCGCGGACATAAGGTGAAGGCGTCGTTGCTGCGCGACACGGTGCAGCAACGCTACCTGCGCCTGCATCGTGGCGACGGTCTGGAGGCGACAAGTATTGTGGAACCGCCACGGCAGGTGTGGCCCTCGCGCATGGACTGGCCCCGCTATCTGCATGTGCACGGCTACGTGGGCACCACCTTTATATATTACCGCAATTGGCAGAAGGCATCGGTGAGCACTGAGGAGCTGTCGGCTGTTGCCCGGGTGCGACTGCGTATGCTGCAATGGCGCGATGGCTTGCTGCGCCGCTGCGAGGCGTCAGGACTCGACACACAGGCCTTCGGCATGCTCACGGCGATGACACTCGGACATAAAGGCGACCTTGACACTGCGGTGCGCGAGGTGTATCAGGCTACGGGAGTGTCGCACTTGCTGGCACTGAGTGGCATGCACCTCGGCATCATCTATATGCTGCTCACCTTTCTGCTTCCCCGTCGGCGCTTCGAGGTATTGCGGCAGCTGTTGTTGCTCAGTGCCATCTGGGCCTATGTGTTGCTGGTGGGCATGCCCTCGTCGGTGGTGCGCGCCGCGACGATGATCAGCGTCTACGCCTTCACACACCTGCTCCAGCGTCGCAGTCAGCCGCTCAACACACTGGCACTGGCAGCCATCCTGCTCATGGTGGCCAACCCGCTGTGCATCTACGACGTCGGTTTCCAACTGTCGTTCACTGCGGTGCTGTTCATCCTGCTGTTCTTCCAACCCGTCTATGGTCTGTTGCCTGAGCGTTGGCTGCGGTGGAGGCTGCTGCGCTGGCTCTGGTCGATGGTGGTGATGTCGGTGGTGGCACAGGTGGGCACGGCACCGCTGGTGATGCACCACTTCGGCACCTTTGCTGTCTACTTCCTGCCAGCCAATCTCATCGCCGTGCCGCTGGCCACCCTGCTCATCGGAGGTACGCTGCTACTCATGCTGCTCACCCCGCTGCCAGCAGCACAACACGTGGTGGCCGCAGCCCTCTCTGCCGTCGTCAACGCACAGAACCAAGCCCTCGGCACCATCGCCGCATGGCCAGGCGCCACCATCAACGACATACAACTCTCCACCATGCAGACGTGGCTGCTATATACTATGATTGGATTGGTGGCGGGAGTTGTCATCATCCTGAATCGCAGTCGCATCCGCCGTTCGAGTGCCGTGGTTGACGACAGATTTGACAAAAACATCTGAAAAGTTTGCAGGATTATCCGGATTGTAATAACCTTGCACGCGAAATATGCCAAAACAATCCTTACGATGAAACAAAAACGCTACCTGCTTACTGAACAAGAGTTACCCACTGCCTGGTACAACATCCAGGCCGACATGCCTGTGAAGCCCCTGCCCCTCATCCATCCTACCACGCATGAGCCCCTGTCGGTCGACGACCTGGCACAGATATTCCCCCGTGAGTGCTGTGTGCAGGAGTTGGACACGCAACACGCCTGGATACCTATTCCCGATGCCGTAGCCGACAAGTACCGCTACTACCGTTCCACCCCCTTGGTACGCGCCTATGCCTTGGAAGAGGCTTTGCACACCCCGGCACACATCTACTTCAAGAATGAGTCGGTCAACCCGCTCGGCTCCCATAAGGTGAACTCCGCCTTGGCGCAGTGCTATTATGCCAAGGAGGAAGGCACCACGAATGTCACCACGGAGACGGGTGCCGGTCAGTGGGGGGCAGCGTTGAGCTATGCCGCCACGGTGTTCGGGTTGGAAGCTGCAGTCTATCAGGTGAAGGTGTCGATGCGCCAGAAGCCCTATCGTTCCAGCATCATGCGCACGTTTGGTGCGGCCGTAACAGGGTCGCCCTCCATGTCGACGCGTGCCGGTAAGGACATCATCACGCGCGATGCCCATCACCCGGGTTCATTGGCAACGGCCATCAGCGAGGCGGTAGAGCTGGCACAGACCACGCCAGGATGCAAGTACACTCTGGGATCGGTGCTCAACCATGTGGCTTTGCACCAGACCGTCATCGGTCTGGAGGCAGAGAAACAGATGGCGTTGGCAGGCGAATATCCCGATGTAGTGGTGGCCTGTTTCGGTGGCGGCAGCAATTTCGGCGGCCTGGCATTCCCGTTCATGCGTCACAATATTCTCGAGGGGCGCACTACCGAGTACATCGCGGCCGAGCCTGCCAGCTGCCCGAAACTCACGCGGGGACAGTTCCGTTACGACTTTGGCGATGAGGCGGGTTACACGCCCTTGCTGCCGATGTACACCTTGGGTCACACCTTCAAGCCCGCCAATATCCATGCCGGTGGACTGCGCTACCATGGTGCAGGCGTCATCGTCTCACAACTGCTGAAGGATGGGCTGATGCATGGCGTCGACATCCCACAGCTGAAGAGTTTCGAGGCAGCCCTGCTCTTTGCACGCACAGAGGGTATCATCCCGGCACCCGAGTCGTCGCATGCCATCGCGGCCGTCGCCGACATCGCAAGACAATGCCGCCAGACGGGAGAGGAGAAAGTGATATTGTTCACCCTTTCCGGCCATGGACTGCTTGACATGACAGCGTATGAGCAATACCTCAACGGCGACCTTATCGACTACACGCTGAGCGATGAAGAAATAGCCCTCACATTGAAATAGCCATACCCCCCTTACGCTGGAATGACAATCCCCTCTCCCATTAGTAACCCAGCTGTGCTGAACAGTGCGAAGCACTCAAAACATAATCTCCCCATGTCTTACTGTCCCGATTGCGGTACTGCTCTTGTTGAGCGTCCGCTGCCTGGCGAGGGTCTGGTGCCCTGGTGTCCGCGCTGCGAGGCGTGGCATTTTCCTTTGTATAATGTGGCTGTGAGCATGCTCGTGGTGCGCGAGACCGACGGGCGCATCCTTCTGGTGAAGCAGTATGGTCGGCCTTCGTATATTCTCGTGGCGGGCTATGTCAACCGCGGCGAGGCGCTGGAGCATGCCGTGGCGCGCGAGGTGCTGGAAGAGACGGGCATGACGGTGAGCCGCTTGTGCTACAACCGCTCGCAGTTCTTCGCGCCCAGCAATACGCTGATGTGCAACTTCACCGCCTGGGTGTCCGATGCCGACGACTATGCGCCCAACGAAGAGATTGACGAGGGTTGCTGGTTCACACCTGACGAGGCACGCGCACACATTCGCTCCGGCAGTCTGGCGCAGCATTTCCTCAACGCCGCCCTCGATGCAGGACTCGGGAATGCACCAGCCGATTAGTGCCTCCGCCATTCCGTTTCAATGGGAGGTGGGTATTACCAGCTGATTGGTGAAACAGGCTATCCGGTATTACCTTCTGTCACGACAGCAGTTTCAGTCCTATCACCGAAGCGATGAGCGTGGTGATGAAGAAGAGTCGCCAGAAGGTGGCCGGCTCGTGAAACACTGCGATGCCCATCACCACTGTCCCCACGGCACCTATGCCCGTCCACACGGGGTAAGCCGTTCCGAGAGGCAGTGTCTGTGTGGCTTTGGCCAGCAGATACATACTCAGGCAGGTGAAGGCTGCAAAGCCCCCCATCCATGCCCACCATGCAGTGCCTTCGCACCCTTTGGCACGTCCAAGACAAAAGGTGAATCCCACCTCGCACAGTCCCGCAATGATTAAGATAATCCAGTTCATAATGAGAGAGTGCCTTTTCCGAGGGCTGCAGCACTGCGCCGGCGTCTCCTGCCAAGGCGCCGCAAAGGTAAGAAAAAGAGACAATAATACGATATGCAGCCCTTCCTGAACAAGGCAGGCAATAGTGTGCGTAGACACATGTTCAGAAGAATTCTATCAAAGAAGGCTTAATGTTTGTCTTGAGCCGACTTCCTCTGCGGTGTAAAGCATGGCAGGTGTGCCTTTCATCATTGCAGTTGGCATGTGTTTGCTGTCACAATAGACGATACCTACATTGTTGGCAACGAGCTGGATGATGAGAGGAACGGTAAGTTTGGCAGAATGGTGGTCTATCATAATCATCTTTATATCCTCTATGGGTCGCAATGCAACTTCGCCTGTTCTACTGTCAGTTATCACCATCATGCCACCCCGTAAGGATAGTTCTTTTGCAGATTCAATTACAATAACTTGCTTTGCCATTTTTAACGCAAAGGTAGAGAAAAAGGTAACACCCCAGTCGCTATAAATATAATGTCTGTTTTTTTTTGCAACTATTGTCGAATAACTACCTTTGCACGAGGAGTTTGAGAAATACGGGTTTGAAACGCCTGTTATGTAAAGTCAATTAAAACCTTCGTACCTTTGTGGCATGAAAGAAGAACTGACAACAAAAATGCACTCCGAGTTTTCTGTTTCTGAAGAAACTGAAATGAGACTACGCGCTGGCAATATTTGGAATAATTTCAAAGACGCGCCAAAGAGTGATCAGCTCCGTTTATGTAAAGTATATGGAATAACATGGGAGCAGGCTATGAAATATAAGACCTTTTGGCTATCACTTTCCAAATAAATATTCTATGAAGGTTTGGGATTTCGCCTTGTCTTTGATGTTCAATTCTCCAAACCATTTCGCACCCCTCATATATTCTTTTGCCCCTTGTTTGAAACGCCTGTTATGTAAAGTCAATTAAAACGTGGGGTGCCATTTTTGCAGTCCCCTGTTCTGGAAGCCCCCTTTGCGGAAGTTCTGCTGGTAGTGGTCTTTTGCCATACGTCCTACGATGACCGGCAGCCGACGGCGCATGAGCTGTTCTATTTGCGTCCGGTGTGCAGCGAGTTCGTTTGCGAATTGTTTCACATTCATGTTTGTTGTTACTTTTTTTTGTGGCATGGTGGTGTAGAGCGCTTTGTCGCGGTAGTAGTCTAATGTGCCTTTGATGGTCTTTTGCTTGATGAGCTCGTATGCGCTGCATGGTGGTGATGACTGGCTTGCCGTTGATGTTGAGGATGATTACTTTGCAGCGCAGTTGATTTGCGAGCTTGTCGGCGTGTGTGACGGCGTGTGTGACGGCACGCTTCATGCGGATGTTGAAAATCCATGTTTTGATTTTTTCTTTCATATTTTTTTTGTGTTTTGAAAATTATTGTTATCTTTGCAGTGTCCCTTTGGGTGCGACATTAAGTTCTGTCTCGGAACAGCACTCTGGGGACATTTTTTATTCTTCCATAATAGAGTAGAATTGTTCTTTACCAAATGTCATTCTTTCCAATTTTACAAGGAACTTTCTGCCATTAGTTTGAAACGCCTGTTATGTAAAGTCAATTAAAACATAAAGTGACGTATGAAAAAAAATACATTAACGTTGTTGTTGGCATTATTTATAAGTAATGTTTATGCCCAAATAAATACAAATATACTCGGATGTAAGTTAGGAGTGTCAAGTAAAGCTACAGTTGAGCGAGTATTAAAGTCCAAAGGACTAAACATAGAAAAGAGTAATGCAATCGATTTGTTAGAAGGTGTTACTTTCTATGACATTAAAGATGGTGTTTCTTTTGGAGGTATTATTTGGGATGATGCAAGAATACGTTTTATTAATGGAAAATTTGCTTCGATTATATTTTCAAAAGTAGCTTCAAGAGAAACATATAATAAAATATTCGCTTCTTTGAAAAAGAAATATGCGAGGTATCTTATTTCAGCAGATTATCCTGCGCCCTTTTTTCAAGATAATAATACCGAAATAATTATGATGCACGGAGATAAGCTTTCACTATCATATGGGTGCAGAAAATTTTTCGATGACGAATAGTTTGAAACACCTGTTATTAAAGTCAATTAAAACGTCATAGTCGATATCTTATTGTTACTGATTCTACTGAAAAGGTGGTTAATCGTAACCGACAAACCACCTCATTACTAAACAAATACTTTATGAAATATTATCCTGTGATTACAATTCAGGAGAGATGGCGGCTATCCATGCCTTGATGCGGGTATCCGTCTTGTCATCCTCGTTGATGTCATCGAGGGGCAGGCCAATGAACTTACCGTCAATCACGGCCTCAGAGTCATCGAAGGTGTAGTCGTCGGTCTCTACCGAGCCGATGAACTTGGCACCGCTGTCTTTGATACCGTTGTAGAGTTCGCCCATGCCGCCTACGAAGGTGTCGCTGTATGACGAGCAGTCGCCACAGCCAAAGAGAGCAATAGTCTTACCCGTCAAGTCAGCACTTTGCAGGGTTTTCAGACCGTCGTACCAGTCATCCTGCAATTCTCCTGCGCCCCATGTCGAGGTACCGAGAATCAGGTTTTGGTTAGCAGACACGATGTCGGCAGTCAGTTCCTGTACATTCAAGGCCTCACAGCCCAGTTTCGAGGCAATCTTCTCTGCGATAGCCTCGCAGGTCCCCGTTGAGGAACCATAGATTACAATTGTTGCGTTCATTTTGTGATTTATTCAAAAGAAGTTATTAAATACTATTCATACATGCTTCGCACTTCACTTGGCACTTCCCCTCACACTGACTCTTGCGTTTGCAGTACCTTTCGCACTGTGCACAGAGGTCGTAGCCCAGCATGGCGCCAAGGATGAAATCCTCCTCAGGCGTAAGCTGGTTCAACGGGCGTGTGACGATGAGCCTGATGGCATCCAGACACTCACGCCGACCGAAATACACGTTAAGGTTCTGTCGTCCGGCAGGCTGCAGCAGATAAGGAATACCCTGACTCTCCAGTCGCTGTATGGCTTGTTCACTGTACTTCTTGTTGCAGGTGAACAGCACCATGTGGCGAACACCCTTGCTCAGCTCGTAGATGTGGTTCATCAACACCTTCATCTCTGTGGGAATCGTCTTTGCTCTCATCATTTTTCAAATTACGGTGCGAAGGTGCAGCAAACAAACAAGGTGTGCAATACCTAAAAATGAGTATTTTCAAAGATTGCACGCCTATGGTGACCAACAAAAGCAGATTAGTAAGAAATAGGTATTGCTAATAATAATAATTGTGCCAACCTGTCGTAGTTGTATAGCTTATATTTCGTGATAATGTGATGTCGAGTGGATTCTTTGTCATAAACCTTATCTTATTTCGTATAATGTCTGATAAATTGGGATTAAGCGGACAACATCTGTCATTGTCATGTCAATTAAAACGGAAAGTTACGAAATAGACAAGCGACTTAAAGCAAACGGCGGCAAACCGCTTAAGATCCACCGTGAGAGTATCGCGCGGTACGGAAAGAGCGTAGATGTGGATAGAACTCTGCAAGAGTTATCCGAAGAGAAATCGGAAGAACAGAATAGCGCGCTTGCAAGTATGATGAATGGATTGTAGTATGGCGAAGCCTGGGGTGAAATATATGGACGTACACTTTGCCGTCTGCCGCTTGATGACAGAACGACTGAAAGAACTCGGACTGATGAAGGGCGATGTTGACGAAGCTGTTGCAGCAGGTGCTCATGCCATGTTCCTGCCTCACGGACTGGGTCACATGATGGGTATGGACGTGCACGATATGGAAGGATTGGGACAGATTTATGTCGGCTTCGACGAGGAGATACGACCTAACCTGGAACAGTTCGGTACCAACTGCCTGCGTATGGGTCGCCGCCTACAGGAGGGCTTCGTCGTTACCGATGAGCCAGGCATCTACTTCATCCCTGCCCTTATCGACGACTGGCGCAAGAGCGGCCACTGTGCGGAGTTCCTGAACTTCGGCCTGTTGGAAACCTACAAGGACTTTGGTGGCATCCGTATCGAGGACGATGTGCTCATCACCAAGGATGGCTGCCGTTTCCTCGGAGAAAAACGAATCCCCTACCACCCGAAAGACGTGGAAGCCTTCATGGCGCAATGAGCAGCTCCACAGTAAACCTCTGCTGTGAGGGGGGCTGTAAACACACATTGGGCACACCGAAATATCGGTGCGCCCGATGTGTTGTTCGTAATCACGGTGCCGATGCTGTCAGTTGCCTATCGGCTTGACATTGTCCCACCACAAGTACCAATTTAAGAGGCACTCCGTTCCTTCCTTGAATCGGCTGTCATAGACAGTAAAGGTATGATAGGGGGCTCCATTCCATACATACAAATGCCCCATATCAAAAGTCTTCTTCACAGAATACAGGATCGTTCCATTGCGCTTTACATCAATCGTAATTTCAGCCTTGGTGATTTCACCGGCCATATCGCCATTGTTTGTGAAATACCCACGCACTTCACAGAAACCATCTCCCATCTTACCTTCTTTAAAGGTAAATTTAATATCCGCACCGGCAAAAACATTCTGCGACATCATCATCATAAGGCCTAAAAGACACAACACCATCGTCCGGACAGTCAGTTGTCGGTTGTTTCGTTTCATGGTTTTATCCGTTTTTTAAGTTCAACTCTATTTTGACTATTGCTGTGAAGGAACCTTCACGCCGTTCTTCTTCATCTGTTGCAAACGATGGTTCACACGAGCTTTCGCCAGCTTGCGCATTCTCTCCTGTTCACTATCGTTGGGATCAATTTGTACCTGTACCGTTCCTGAATAGCCGTTATCGTCGGTGTAGGTGGAAGTGACTGTTTGTGATTGCGCCTTTACTTTACCTGTACCGCTGCAAACATGACACTGCCATTTGGTCACCTTGTTGCCATTGCACTGGTTGCAAACATATTTGCCAGCACCTTCACACTTCCAACAGACAATCTGACCGGTTGTCTTACACTTCTCGCATTCGGGTGTTCCCTTGCCGCCACACCATTGGCACTCACGCCAATTATCCTTGACCTGCACGCCACCTTTACCACGACAATGGGCGCAAAAGATTTTGCCTTCACCACCACAGTCGTTACAGCGCACCATCTTCTTGCCCAAGCAGAAGTCGCACTCGCGGTAGCCTTCACCTTTACAGAAAGCGCAGTCGCGATACTCCAAACCAGAACCGTGACAGTTGTCACATTCCTTTGTCTGAGCCTGAGCAGAGAGACCTGCCGTCAGGATAATTGCTAAAGTTAAAATAAATCGTTTCATAATGGTATTGTTTTATTAGTTATTCTTGTTATGGATGATAGTCGCGCCAGCCGCAGTGAGGCTCACGTTTTCATTCCTTTTCTTTTTCAGCGATAAGACTTTTTACTTTGTCAAGTGTGTAACCATCGGTAACGGGCACCACCTCTACCACCTCATCGTCCACATGATAGGCACCCATGCGGTTGCCGTCGCCCACAAGCAGATACATGCCGCCCTTGAGGGTGAAGTAAGTGTTGATATAAGAATAAGCGACGGGAATCTCCACCGTACCGTTGAAAGTGCCGATAACACCCGACAACCCATTTTTTCTCACCTTTGCCAGTATGCCGTCATACGTGCCGCTGCGGTCAATCAGTTCCACATAGTCATACTCGCATGGAATAGTCATGGGATTATTATTATCATTAAGCCCCTGGTTCATGTCTTCGATGTCGGGGTTGTAAATACCATGCTGGAGTACGCCACTATTATTTCTCATGGTAACATCAAAGACAACTATCTTCCCTCCGACCTCATTGACAACAGTTGATAACATCTTGACGCTCTCAAACTTAGGCTCGCACATCTTGGCGCCGCCACGGTTGTAGATGCCCCACTTGCCGTTATCGTCACGGACAAGAATATACTGGTTGATGCCATTGGCCTCGACAAATTCCACCTTGGAGAACTGCCCCACCTCCTTACCGTCGGTTGTATAAAGCAACCAGCGTTCCTCACCATTGGGCATTGTGGCTCCGATGGCACGTGCGAAGTAGCCACCGAAAGTCAGCTCCTTGTCGTAGTGTTGTGCAATATACGTCCCTGGGGCGACAGTGTGCGTATATGTGGCATTGTCCTGCTGTGTTGATTGAGCCTTACGCTCGGCTTCTTCACGTTTCCTATTAAATTCGGCCAAATGCCAATCAAAGGAATTAAGCAAGTTATCCTCGCAAACATGAAAATCTATTATCGCCTTACGTCGTTCTTCGGGTGTGGTTGCGGCAAGTGCTTTGGCCTTCGCTTCAATAGCCATCTTCTGCAGCAGAACAAAAGCACACCAGCGTTCATGAGCCACGCTGCCGCATGCGGGGCAGGTAATCATGTGATCTCCATCACCGGCATTATACATACAGTGATATTTACCAGACGAAATCTTCAATCGGCTTTTGACTTCGGGAAGCGGCTTGTAGTCATGCAAATGGGTTGAGCCTGAACTCGACGACGAACTGCTTGATGATGACTCCTCGCTAGACGGTGCCGAGTAATAGGGGCAACTGGAGGCGTGGGGTGTCACCTCAACCCACTGCCCGCCCTTTTTCTCAAAGCGAGCCTTTTCACAGTAGGCACAAACACCGCCAGACACTGTAGGAATCTGTGCATGTACAGATACCACTGCAGCAAGTGCCATTGGTATCAAAAGGGCTATACGTTTCATAGTCTTATTGTATTTTGGGGGTTTGTGGTACTTGTGGAACCTCAGGAACTTGATTGAACAGCGGACAGCCTTTGTTGTGGTTACGACCGTTCTTGAAAGCAAGGCTTGCCGACTTGCCGGTGAACTCGGCACCACATTGCGGACAAGTGATATGAATATCATGCGGGGGCTGTACCGGTTTTGTACTTTGCGACGACGGCAAACTGTCGTTCACTTCCGAATCTTGAGCATACGGACAGTTCGCTTGATGGGCTTCACCTGCAGTCAGGTTTACATCGCAAAAGATGCAATAGGCTTCTTCCACATTCGGATTCAGGCTTTCAATAGCCGTGATAAACGCTTCAATCTCCTGTTTGGAGCCGAAAGGCAGGATGAAGCCGGGATGACGGTTTTTATCCTTGTCGACGATAGGTGACACACTAAGATATACAGCATCATCACCCACGAACATCATCTGCGTATAAGCCTCCACATGGGCATCCTTCATGTTGTGATACTCCGGTTCTGGTGGTGTACCTATATCAAACCATGCCGTCACGTTCTTGAAATTTGTATCGAACAGGACTGCTGCATCCTCGATGCCTGTAACAGGTGCTTTCGTCTCCCACCACAGCCCTGCCTTGTCAGCAAGAGAACGCAGTTCCTTGACAAATGCTGGGATGTGCTTACTCGATAAACGTATTCCAACGATTGGGATATGCTTGTTAAGCGACTGGCCATAGATGAGACAGTCGAAAGACTTTCCCTTAACATTCTCTACCAACACGCCATAATCCCTACCGGTTACCGACGAGTGCCACGACTTGTATTTCTGTGCCTGAATGGTCAGCATACAAGTTACGGCTATTGCTGTGGTTAATAAGAATCTTTTCATAGCGTGTCGTTATTCTCTTTTAGCATTTCTTTCATCATTTCCTCATATATCTCCATTGAAGACTTGCCTTCCTCCAAACCCTTCGTAACAGGGTCTTTCTCCACGACATTAGGCTTCCTTTGCGGCTCAATCATTACTCCGATGAAAAGTCCCACTACCACGATGGTGGTCCAAATGATGATCTTCCTCATACTTCTTTCTTCCTTCTCTCCATACTCCTTTATTCCATGTTCCCTCCCCTTGGGAGGGTTAGGGAGGGGTCTTTATTTATACTCCACCTTCGCCTGCTCACCCTTATAGGCTACGGGGTATTTGATTGTCGGCTTGCAACCTTTAGCCAAGATGATCTTCTTCAACATGCGGCAGTCGCTCAGATCCACTTCCTTCAGTTTCTTGCAAGCGCTCAGGTCAACTGTTTCGGCATACGAAGTACCTGCGTCGAAATACTCCAGATTGGGGAAATACTTCAGGTCGTCGTAGTTCTTGATGATGCGGATGAAGCTCTTGAAGCACATCAGACTGAGGTTTTTCACAGCCTTGGCTTCCTCTACAGACACCTGACCGTCTTTGTCAGCATCAACATCCTTCAGCCACTCGATGCAGAAATCGCGGACACCATTGTCCTTGAACACGATGATGTCTGTTGGTTCCGTCAACTGTGCCGTGAAATAGTTCTGCTTCAACACATCGAGACTATAGTTGCACGCTACTTCCAAATTGCCGTTATGCCAGAGTCCGTAAGGTCCTACCCCATCGTTCTCGCTGACGATATAATAAGTATCGCCGTCCTGCTGAATCGGCTCCACATACTGATAACCATCCTGGAACAGCTGACGGGAAACTGGGTCATCCACCCAGAACTCCACCTTGATGGCTTCTCTGGAAGGATCTTCACCAGTGATTTCTGGAGCCGTTTCGCAGCCTACGATGATCTTCTTCAACCAGAGGGCGCTGCTCACGTTCACCAGCTTGAGTTTCTTCAGCATATGCAGATCGACAACCTCCAACGGCGTGTTGCCTACCGAGAACATCTCCAGGTTGGGGAAATACTTCAGGAAGTCATAGTTCTCAATCACGTTCGAGCGTCCGCCACGATCGAGACCCAGTTTTGTAGCTGCAGCAGCCTCAGCGTAGGTAACGATACCGTCTTTATTAGTATCGCAAATTTCAAAACAATGAGAGAAGAAATTCTCGTTCTCTATTTTAATAAAGACGTCGTTGGCGTCTTGTGCCTGTACAGTCATCAAGCCAAAAGCGGCAACTGTTGCGGTTAAAATATATTTTTTCATAATGATTGGTCGTTTGGGAAATTGGTCGTTTGGTCGTTTAGGAATGTTACTTCCTCTCCTTTACTCCTTACTCCTTTAAATGCCCCTCCTCTTGGGAGGGGATGAGGGTGGGGTCAATCATTCGTATGAATGGTTCCGCGACCGAGACAGCGTGTACAGAGCACGCGGCCCTTACCATCACATACTCGGCACTCATTATAACCTGTGCCGTCACAAATACCGCAAGTGTATGTACTTCCTTTATAATCTACTACACCAGAGCCACCACACTTGATACATGCACAACGGGGGTTGCCGTTACAGTTCGGACATGACAGACTTCCGCTACCGCCACAACTATCACAGGTACGTTCGCCTGTTATCGTAAAACTCATGGCTATCATTGCTATTGCTACAACAACAAATGATCTGAATGCTGACTTTTTCATAATGAATAGGTTTTTGTAATTATTCTAACTGTTTATTCTCTTTTTGTTTCCGATGGCCAACTACTGGCAATCCGGACAAAGCACTTTGTTCAGTCCGTCACAACGACGGCAAACCTGATTGCCATTAAAGCAATCCTTAGGGATGCCAGGACACTTCACATAGCCTTTGCGATCACAATGACTGCAGTCTCTTACCTTTCCCACGCCCTTGCACGCTGAGCAGGTAGCGTTGTTGTAGTACTTTGAACCGTGACATACCGGACAGGTATATGAATCTCCGTGACAATAGTCACAAATAACATTACCCAGTCCCTTACAAATCTGGCAAATAGGAGGATTACCATTACAATCTGGACAAGTAATAACACCTTTGCCTCCACATGTTCTACACTCGTCGTCATGATGTGCCATCATCGACATCGTGCCTGTGATGACAACTGCTAGAATCATAATTGCTCGTTTCATATCTTCATTGGTTTTTAGGTTAATAAAATTCTTTCTGTTTTCAGCTTATTGATTTCTGATGTTGCAAAGATAGAATATTTTCGGTTCATCCGAGAAATGACGTGATGCCTTTGTTATGAAGGTCATATAGTCTGAGTTTAAAGTATCGTTCATCCCTGAATCCATAGGCCTCTCTTTTAAGGACCTTGATTTTATTGTTGATTCCTTCCACTTTGGCTGTTGA
>JAGAZE010000044.1 GCA_017940185.1 Bacteroidaceae bacterium
GTTGTTATTACAGCGCATCTGCGTTACCGAAAGGTTGAGGAACCGCCGTATGCGGAACCGCACGTACGGTGGTGTGAGAGGACAAGTGAACACGAAAAGGGGTGAACACCTCTGATTAGTGTTCACCTCCTACTCGATTATGCGTTGCCTGTTTTGGTCGTTTAGGAGCAACTCGTCAACTTGTCAACTTGTCAACTTGTCAACTCTGTTAATCGTTAGGGCTATCTCCACATACTTCATTCCACCACCATCTTCTTTCCTCCGCGCAGGTAGATGCCTCGTCGAAGTGTTTTGTCGGTGCCATAGCGCCTTCCCTGCAAGTCGTAGACAGGCAGATGCACTGTGCCATCCCTTGCCGTGGTAGTGGAAATTCCAGCACTCGTGTAGCGTGCCTTGCGGAACAGGTACACCACATTTTCGCCGTCATAGCATGCAAACAGCGGCGCGTTGAACGACGAACCAGGGTTGAAAGCAAGAAACTTCGTCGACTCGCTCTTCTCCGTGCGTTGAAATTCCACCACCGCTTCCCCCTGCTCAAGCGAGATGGTGCAAATGCCGCTGCGCTGTGCCTCCGCCGTTGCCGTGGTGCGTAGAAAGTTGTTGGCGGCCGTTCCGGCAGCGTGCAGATACAGTCCCTCACCCACGCGCAACAGCCAGAAACGGTCCCACTGCTCCAACACTACCCGCTGCACATCGTTGTCAGGCATTAGCCTGCCGTCCACCATCGTCACTGGCACTGCCGCGCGGTTGTTGCTGTTCTGCTCCACACCCAGCGCGTAGGTGCAGCCCGGGTTGACAATGATTACCGTGTCGCCAGCATGCAAGTCAAGCTGATCGCCAATCACCACATAGTCGTCCGCCGTCTGCGCAACACACGGCAAACAGCAGCATAGCAGCCAACCTGTTAACAGCAACACGATAGAGTAGAGCGATGTAGAGCGAAATAAGAGCATGGTAGTAAGTATTGAGTAATGCAAACGCCGACAAAGGTAGCAAAGTCGGTAGATAATTTGGTCATATCTTTGAAAATGCTTTCCTTTGCACCGCAAGATGCAATTCTCATCTGCCTTTCATTCTTCATCAGTGCACTTCAAAGCACTTAGGAAGACATAGAGTCTGCAACACAACTAGGAGAGATGGTAGAGTGGTCGATTACACCGGTCTTGAAAACCGGCGCACCGAGAGGTGCCGGGGGTTCGAATCCCTCTCTCTCCGCAATTAAGCATAAAGAAGTCACGGAAATGGCTTCTTTTTTTGTGTGGGTGCATGGGGTCCCGCATGCCACGAATGCCTGAAGTTCATATTGTGTAATAGAGTCACAACCCAAATGCAGAAAACCAACTGGGAGCGCAGACGTCCCCGTCTGCAGTAATACTGCTATGACATAAAGTCTAATGACCGATTTGGGTTGAAATTGCTCATTTTCGCATTTGCTTACACCAATCGCGAGTATCGCCCTGATTGTCAGTCGGTTGTAGGGTGTAAGCAGTTTTTCGGCGCTTACACCGCTTACACCCGTCGTTTGTTTTTGTTCTGAGTGTCAGGCTGTTGCGATGTACAAGCGATTTGTGTCGCTTACACTCTGCCTACACCAAAAAGAAGAAGATAGGAGCTGAAGGGTATCGGCACATTAGCGGAGAGGCAAAGTGTGAGGACGTAGCGTAAGAAGGTAGGGATTGGGATGCGTTATCGGTGTGAGCTTTCTTTATGATGCAGATGGGGACGTCTGCGCTCCCAGATGCGAGTGTTGCCTGATTGCAGTGCAAGTGTTGCCTGATTGCAGTGTGAGTGTTGCCTGATTGCAGTGTGATTGGGCCTCAATGACACTGCAAGTATTGCCTGATTGCCGGATAGTGATAGAGCGTGATGAAGGGTGGTGTAGGGTAGTGCAAGCGCGTGTAAGCAGTTTTTTGTCGCTTGCACACTCTATCTCCCTTTTGGACAGCGCGTTAGGAGCGTTAGTGCAAGCGTGCAGGCATTTTTCGTGTTAACACTGTAGGCATTGTCTATTGCTTCGTGATGGGGGCCGCATCAGTGCGTAGCAAATTCTTCATTCTGAATTCCCACGAGTGCTGTCTCATCGTTGTTGAAAGCGCCCAGCGTGACATTCAACAATGTGTTGTCCTTGTTTTGCAGTTGCATTTCGGCGGGGAACTCCACGCGAATATAATTTTCCGTGAATCCATGTAGCCCCCCGTTTTTCGCCGTGCCTTCCAGCAACACGCGTGCCTGCTGGCCGATATGACCGTGGTAGAACGCTTTGCGCTTTTCTTCGGAGAGGGTGATGAGGCGATGTACGCGGTGCTTCTTCTCCTCTTCGGCTACGATGTGCGGTATGCGCAGTGCTGCAGTTCCAGGGCGTTCGCTGTAGGGGAACACGTGCAGCTGTGTGACGGGCAGGCTACTGATGAAGTCTTCCGACGCCTGATAGAGTTCTGGTGTCTCGCCACGCATGCCCACCATGACATCCACGCCGATGAAGGCATGGGGCATCGCGGCCTTGATGTGTGCCACCTTGTCGGCGAAGAGCTGTGTGTCGTAGCGTCGGTGCATGAGGCGCAGCACGGCATCGGAACCGCTCTGCAGGGGCAGGTGGAAGTGGGGCATGAAGGCACGACTGGATGCGCAGTAGTCGATGAGCGCATCCGACAGCAAATCGGGCTCGATGCTGCTGATGCGATAGCGCGCTATGCCCTCCACGTCGTCGAGGGCACGCACCAAGTCGAAGAATGTTTCGTTGCCAGCGTAGCCGAAATGTCCGATGTTGACGCCGGTGAGCACTATCTCCTTTCCTCCCTCTTGCACCACCTGGCGAGCCTGTGCCACCAGTGAGGCGATGTCGGGATTGCGGCTGCGCCCGCGTGCAAAGGGTATGGTGCAGTAGGTGCAGAAGTAGTTGCATCCGTCTTGCACTTTGAGGAAATAGCGTGTGCGGTTGCCTCGCGAGCAGCTGGGAGTGAAGCTCTCTATGCGATTGCTGCGCACGATGCGCCCCTTTGCTTCCTTTGCTGCAGTGTGGTGTTGGCGTTGAAGCAATTGGCGTATGGCATCTGCCGCCGTGGACTTCTCCTCGGCGCCTAGCACGAGACTCACGCCCGGCATGGCTGCCAGCCGCTCGGCATCCAATTGGGCATAGCAGCCCATCACCACCACCGCAGCACCAGGATGCGTGCGCACCAGATGGCGAATCATCTGACGACACTTGTTCTCTGCCATGGCGGTGACGGCACAGGTGTTGACAACGCACAGGTCGGCGCACTCGCCCTTCACGGCGCGCACAATGCCCCACGACGACAGCTGGTCGGCAAGCGAGGAGGTCTCGGCAAAATTGAGCTTGCAGCCCAAGGTGGAATACACGGCTTTCATTGCGAAAAACGATTTCTCGGTGCAAAATTAACACAAAAGTTTACTATTATTTGTCTGGCAATATTTTTTATTCTACATTTGCAGCAATGTAGCCACAACGATAGTGATAAACAACACACGTGAACACATATTTCAATTAATCCAATTAATAACCCTAATTAGTTTATGAACCAAAAAAGAGTTTACACCTTCGGCAATGGTAAGGCTGAGGGTAACGCGTCTATGCGCGAACAACTGGGTGGCAAGGGTGCCAACCTTGCAGAGATGAATCTCATCGGAGTGCCCGTGCCTCCAGGATTCACCATCACCACCGACTGCTGCAATGAATACTACGAAGTAGGACAAGAGAAGATTAAGGAACTGCTGCAAGACGAGGTGAACGCCGCCGTAAAGCACATCGAGGTACTGATGAACTCGAAGTTTGGCGACGTGCAGAATCCGCTTCTCGTCAGCGTGCGCTCGGGTGCCCGTGCCTCCATGCCCGGCATGATGGATACCATCCTCAACCTCGGACTCAATGACGAAGTGGCTGAAGGAATGGTGCGCAAGACCAACAACCCTCACTTCGTGTACGACTCCTACCGTCGTTTCGTGCAGATGTATGGCGACGTGGTGCTCGAGATGAAGCCTGTGAACAAGGAAGATATCGACCCGTTTGAGGAGATCATCGAGAAGGTGAAGAAAGAGAGCGGCGTTGTTCTCGACAAAGACCTCTCCGTAGCCGACCTGCAGAAGCTCGTCAAGCTGTTTAAGGCCGCTATCAAAGAGCGCACTGGCAAGGACTTCCCCAACGATCCCATCGAGCAGCTGTGGGGTGCCATCTGCGCCGTGTTCCGCAGTTGGATGAACGAACGCGCCATACTCTATCGCAAGATGGAAGGCATACCCGACGAATGGGGTACAGCCGTATCTGTGATGGCAATGGTGTTTGGCAACATGGGCGACACCTCGGCAACGGGTGTATGCTTCAGCCGCGACGCTGCCAACGGCGACAACGTGTTCAACGGCGAATATCTCGTCAACGCACAGGGTGAAGACGTGGTGGCAGGCATCCGCACACCGCAGCAGATTACAAAACTCGGCTCGAAGCAATGGGCAGAGCGTGCAGGTATCTCGGAAGAAGAGCGCGTGGCAAAATTCCCGTCAATGGAAGAGGCTATGCCCGAGATTTATGCACAGCTGAACGCGCTGCAGGACAAACTGGAGCACCACTATCACGATATGCAGGATATGGAGTTTACCGTACAGGAAGGCAAACTCTGGTTCCTCCAGACACGTAACGGCAAGCGCACAGGTGCTGCTATGGTGAAAATCGCAATCGACCTGCTCCATGAAGGTATGATTGATGAGAAGACTGCCATCATGCGTTGTGAGCCTAACAAGCTCGATGAGCTGTTGCACCCTGTATTTGACAAGGTGGCACTCTCTCAGGCAAAAGTGATTGCACAAGGTCTGCCCGCTTCTCCGGGTGCCGGATGTGGTCAGATTGTCTTCCATGCTGACGATGCAAAGGCTTGGCATGAAGATGGGCACA
>JAGAZE010000045.1 GCA_017940185.1 Bacteroidaceae bacterium
CGTCAGGCCAGTGATTTGCCGCTGACTTCCTTCAGACCCAATGTCGCCATTGGCACCTTGTCGTTGGCTGTGCGCTTGCCGCTATTAGGCCGCGCTCGGGACTTACACCCGTTAGATTATGCCCATGTCGGGCGAACATCAAAGAAGCCATTCCTTTCGGAACGGCTTCTTTTGTTTCGAGTTGTCAAAAGCAGTGAGATTACTTCACAGCGTTGGCAAGGTCGGCACCAGCCTTAAACTTCACAACGTTCTTCTTGGCAATCTTAATCTTTTTCTTGGTAAGGGGGTTGATACCTGTACGTGCCGGACGAACATCAACACGGAAAGTACCAAAGCCAACGAGAGCCAGCTTATCCTTCTTTACCAGAGCTTCTTTCACTGCTTCGAGGGTAGCCTCGAGTGCTTTCTTGGCGTCAACCTTTGTCAGGTCAGCCTTCTCAGCAATCTTGTTGATCAATTCGGTTTTGTTCATAATGAATAAGGTTATTAAAGTAAGAAAATATTGGTTGTCAATGTATTTGCATGGGCAAATGTAAAAGTTTTGAACGATACGCCAAACATTTCTTAAAAAAAAATGTGCTTTCCCTCCCTTTTACACCTTAAATTGGGATGATATTGCCTTGCTATAGCATATTTTTCCTACATTTGCAGCCTAAAACCACACAGGCATCATCGCTATGTTTAAGAGCATTCCTCCCATCACCAAGCACCTGTTGCTCATCAACCTTTTGGCCTTCGTGGCCTATCTGGTGTTGCGCGGACAGGATATCGACATCAACCAGATGTTCGGGCTCCACTTCTTCTTGGCGTCCGACTTCCACATCTACCAGTTTCTGACCTACATGTTTCTGCATGCCAATCTGGAGCACATCTTCTTCAACATGTTTGGCCTGTGGATGTTTGGCTGCGTGATGGAGCGCGTGTGGGGCGGCAAGCGCTTCCTGTTTTACTATATGGTGTGCGGCATTGGGGCGGGACTGCTTCAGGAGCTGACACAACTGGCCGACCTCTACTTCAGCGTCAACAACGGCAGTCAGCAGGTGTCGCTGGGCCAACTGCTCACGCAGCTGAGTCCTGTCGAACGCACAGCGCTCAACGCCCTCAATATGGTGGGTGCCTCGGGTGCCATCTACGCCGTGCTGCTAGCATTCGGCATGACATTCCCCAACGAGCGCATTTTCATCTTCCCACTGCCCATACCCATCAAGGCGAAGTGGTTTATCACCTTCTACATTGCTATTGAGCTCTTCTCAGCACTCGCCACGCAGCACTCGCAGGTAGCCCACTTTGCGCATCTGGGCGGCATGCTCTTCGGATTTCTGCTCATACGCTATTGGCGCAAGCATCCGTCGTCGCAGTATTTCGACAGCAATGCCACACACGACACGGTGCTCGAACGCATGCGACGCACATGGGAGCAACACAACCAGCGCCGCACCACATCCACACAACAGCCTGGCGACACGGTGATACATTCCGCCCCGCCCCAACAGGAGAAGAAACAGAAAAAGGCCGTCACACCAGAGGAGAAGGAGATAGACCGCATACTCGACAAGATAAAGCAAAACGGCTACGACAGCCTCACCAGCGAGGAGAAACGCTACCTCTTTGAGGCCGGAAACCGGCGCAACCGACAATAACCGGACACCACTCACCGCCACGCCACCATGCTGTGCCACACCACTAAATAACCGAGCATCTGATATATGAAGAAAATCATCGTCGGCATCTTGCTGCTGCTCAACGGTCTGGCCGTTGTGGGCATGCTCATTTCGGCTTATGCCGGCTATGTAGACCCTACCCGGCATCCCCATCTGTCGACATTCAGCATCGTATTTGCCTACACGGTATTGCCTGTCGTGGTGTTTCTGCCTGTGTGGTTAGTGCTGCGGCGGCGCTTCATGCTCATCAGTCTCGTGGCACTGGTGGCAGCACTCCCTGCACTGCGCACCACAATGCCAGTCAACTTCAAGCACGCGCCACCTACCGATGCGCTCAAGGTGCTGACCTACAATGTGTGGCTCTTTGACAAATGGGAGTACCCGCAGACCACCGACAACGCCATCGTGCGCTACATCAGCGAGAGCCAGGCCGACATTGTGTGTGTGCAGGAAGCATGCTTTCAAGACTTCGACAGCGTAGCCCTCATGCGCCCTATGGCAGCGGTGTATCCCTATCGGCACGTGCTGCGCGAAAACCATAGCGACACACAGCTCATGCTGCTCTCCAAGTTGCCCATCATCCATGCCGAACAGATAGACTACCACTCGGATGCCAACCTCTCCATGGCCTACGAACTGGCATGGGGCAGCGACACCATCCTGGTGGTGAACAACCACTTGGAGACCAATGCCATTACCGAGGCCGACCGCACGCGCATGCAGACTATAACCAACGACAGTCCGCGTGCCCCACGCAGCAAGTGGCGCAGTGCGCGCGTTCTCCACAGCAAACTGGCAGCAGCGGCACGCATACGCGCACCGCAAGCCAGAGCAGTGGCACAATATATAAAGGATAATAGGCGACGCTACGTCATCGTGTGTGGCGACTTCAACGACCATCCTCTCTCCTATGCCTATCGCACCATCGCCCGAGGGCTGACCGACTGTTTCGTAGCCACGGGCAACGGAAAGGGCTACACCTACCACCAAAGCAACATCAACGTGCGCATTGACCACCTGCTATGCTCTAAAACATTCACCCCTTATGCCTGCAGTGTCGACCGACGCATAGCCGACAGCGACCACTACCCCGTAGTCACCTATCTCAAGGCCAACGACAGGTGACATACATTGGGGCTGCCACAATAGCATATAGTAAAGAATAGACTCAAAGATTTTTGCAGCATAAAAGAAATACATAACTTTGCACGCTAAAGTGCACGTTTTCGGCGTGCCGTGCGCAGTGTGTCATCTCATCACAGCTGTGCAACGGCGAAGAAATAGTGCCTGAAAAACAAGAACGGAAAATAACAATCAACAACAATCATAACACACAATGCAAAACAAAGGAATTGTAATCTTCACTGCGGTGCTGCTTACACTCGCCAGCTTGTTCTATCTGTCGTTTTCGGCAGCCACGAGCTACTACGATGGCAAGGCTGCCGAGATAGCCGCCGCAGCAGAGAAAATCGAAAAAGGCTCAGGTGAAGCCGCAGCCCAAGACTATCGGGACTCGGTGAAATACCTCGGCATCTACTCTTATCAGAAGTGTCTGGAGACACAGGTGGGCCTCGGCCTCGACCTGAAGGGCGGCATGAACGTCATCCTTGAGGTGAGCGTGCCCGACATGGTGGAAAACTTTGCCGGCCACAAGACCGACCCCGCCTTCACCAAGGCCATGCAAGAAGCACGCACCGAAGAAGAGCAGACACAGAAAGACTTTATCAGCCTCTTCATCAATGCCTACCACCGCAACGCTCCCGGCAAGCCACTGGCATCGGTGTTCGCCACACAGCAACTCAGCGATGTGAAGACCAACAGCAGCGACGACGAAGTGGAGCGCATACTGCGCGAGAAGGTGAGCGAGAGCGTGGCAGACGCCAAAAACGTCATCACCAACCGTATCGACCAATTCGGCGTGGTACAACCCAACATACAGATGCTCGAAGGACAACAGGGACGCATCATGGTGGAAATGCCTGGAGTGAAGGAACCCGAGCGCATGCGTAAGCTGTTGCAGGGTAGTGCCAACCTGGAGTTCTGGGAGACATGGAACAGCAACGACGTGCTGCCCTTCTTCACCCAGCTCGACCAGCGCCTGGCTGGTGGCGGCCACACTGCCGACACCACAGCTGCTACCGACGAAAAGGCAGCTGCCAAGGGCGACTCGGCCGCTAAAAAATCTACCGAGCCACAGCTGAAGCTCAACAGCGCCGACCCCACCAAGGCTAAGGCCAGCGACGCCAAGGCACTGGCAGAAGCAAAGAAGAAAAACCCGCTGCTCGCCGTGCTGCAACCCATGGACGGACAACTGGCCATCGTGGGCATGGCACACATGCGCGACACCGCATACATCAACAAGCTGTTGCGCTCCGACGTGGCAAAGCAGATACTGCCGCAGGACCTCAAACTGCTGTGGGGTGCCAAGCCGTCGGACATGATCAAGAACAACAAGCGCGTGTTTGAGCTCTACGCCCTGAAGGTGACCACCGCCGATGGTCGTGCACCGCTGGAAGGCGATGTGATAGAGTCGGCAAAAGACGAGTTCAACCAGTTCACCGGCAAGCCCTCCGTCAACATGACGATGAACGATGAGGGTGCCCGCCGCTGGGCACAGCTCACCCGCGTCAATGTGGGCAAGGCCATCGCCATCGTGCTCGACGGCGTGGTATACAGCGCACCGCGCGTCAACGGCGAGATTTCGGGCGGAAGCTCTGAGATAAGCGGCAACTTCACAGTAGAAGACACCAAAGACCTGGCCAACACGCTGAAGTCGGGACGCATGAAGGCACCCGTGCGCATCGTACAGGAAGAGGTGGTAGGCCCGTCGCTCGGAGCACAGTCCATCAAGCAGGGTATCATCTCCTTCATCGTAGCCTTCATACTGCTCATGCTCTATATGGTGACGATGTACGGCTTCATCCCCGGCATGGTGGCCAACTGCGCACTGCTGCTCAACCTGTTCTTCACGCTCGGCATCATGGCCTCGTTCCAGTCGGCACTCACCATGCCTGGTATCGCAGGTATCGTGCTCACGCTGGGTATGGCCGTTGACGCCAACGTGCTTATCTACGAGCGCACGAAGGAAGAGCTCAAGGCAGGCAAGAACGTGAAACAAGCCCTGCAATCAGGATATAGCAATGCCTTCTCGGCTATCTTCGACTCCAACCTCACGAGTATCATCACCGGTGTCATCCTGGCAGTGATAGGCACAGGCCCCGTACGCGGCTTTGCCATCACGCTCATCATCGGCATCTGCTGCTCGTTCTTCACCGCAGTGTTCCTCACACGTCTGGTCTACGAAAGCCGCATGAAGAAAGACAAGTGGCTCAACCTCACGTTTACCACACCTGTGTCGCGCAACTTCATGCAGAACAAGCACTTCAACATCATCGGCGCACACCGGAAGACCTTCCTGCTGTGGGGCATCTTCGCCATCATCTTCATCGGCTTCTTTGCCGTGCGTGGCCTCAGCCGCAGCATCGACTTCACGGGTGGTCGCAACTATGTGCTTAAGTTTGAGAAGCCCGTGCAGCCCGAGGAGGTCAACAAGGCCCTCTCCACCGAGTTCCAAGGCTATAGTGCCAATGCGTTGGCACTGGGCACCGACGGACAGACCATCCGTGTGTCTACCAACTATAAGATAGAGAGCAACAGTCCCACCGTCGACGACGAGGCAGAGGAGAAGCTCTTCAAAGCACTGAGCCAAGCAGGACTCGTCACCCAGAAAGATATCAAGACCTTCAAGGATCCCGACGACCGCAAGGGAGGCTCTATCATCAGCAGCACCAAGGTGGGACCGAGCATCGCACGCGACGTGACCAACAAGGCCATCATCTCCGTCATCGTGGCGCTCATCGCCATCTTCCTCTACATCCTGCTGCGCTTCCGCAATGTGGCATTCTCGGTTGGCTCCATCCTGGCCCTGGCACTCGATACACTCATCGTGGTGGGCTTCTACAGCGCACTGTGGGGCATCGTACCCTTCTCACTGGAGATAGACCAGGTGTTCATCGGCGCCATACTGACCGTTATCGGTTATTCCATCAACGACAAGGTGGTGGTCTTCGACCGCATACGTGAAAACCTTCGCCTCTTCGCCAAGCGCGACAAGTTCACACTCTTCAACGACTCTATCAACCAGACGCTGGCGCGTACCATCAACACGTCGCTCTCCACATTGATAGTACTGCTCTGTATCTTCATCTTCGGTGGCGACAGCATACGCTCATTCTCCTTTGCCATGATATTGGGTGTAGTGTTCGGTACACTCTCGTCCATATTCATCGCCGCACCGATAGCCTACCTCTTCTTTGCTCGCAAGGAATCTAAGGAGACTACATAGCAGCATCACCACGCTCAGAGACTTGCTCTGAGTCCCCTCTCCCCCGACAGCGGAAAGCAGCGCCCCACAGCGTCTTTCCGCTGTCGGGCGTTTTATATATCCTTGCCTCTGTCGATGCGGCATATGCCACTATCACTTGCATCCGCTTACAGCCGTCGTGTCAAAAAAAAAGAAAAAAAAACAAATTAATTGCTTATTTGTTTGCATTAACCGGATTTTGTTAATATCTTTACAACGCAAAAAGTATGTTTTTATGTAAATCATTAAGAAACCTATATGTTATGAAACCGTTCAAAATCTTACTCAAGTCCTTGCTATTCTGCCAGCTTCTGTTGCCAGGCA
>JAGAZE010000046.1 GCA_017940185.1 Bacteroidaceae bacterium
GGATAATAAATGTTAAAACAGCACGGTCAGATTGCTGCTTTGCAGATACTGGAAGAAGGCAGATATGGCGGGGCTGTTTCATGGTAGTGGGGAAAGCGACGCTATCGTGGGGCAGTCGGAGCTATAGGTGTATTCTTGGTGTTTTCCTATTTATACTAAAAAGGGGAAATGGATGGTGCAAAGGTAAGGACTTTGCGGCAATCTGCAAAAAAAAAGGGAAAAAAATCGGATTCCATTCTTCGTT
The DNA here is from genome assembly GCA_017940185.1 of Bacteroidaceae bacterium. GTDB lineage: Bacteria > Bacteroidota > Bacteroidia > Bacteroidales > Bacteroidaceae > Prevotella. Next base: position 245 of record JAGAZE010000046.1, read on the forward strand.
TTCCGTCTGTCTGTGCAGCTCCCCGCGGGCTGTAAGCAGAGTTGTTGTCCGGCCTGTCCACTGCCCGTTCCAGATGTTGATGGCTATTTTGCCTGCACGCTTGCACCAACGCCGATAACCGTCTGACATAACGGGAGATAATGAGTGCAGGCAATTTCCGGTGCCTGCACCTGCCTGCACCATCTGTCAGAACTGGAAGTAGATGAACGGCTGAATGTCGCTGCTCTTCACCTGAATGATGAGGTAAATCACTGCTGTGAGCATGAGTGCGCACACCACGATGCCGCACTTGCTGATCATGCGTATGAGGGCTTCTTGCCAACTGTCGGGCAGGAAATGGCTCAGCATGCCGATACCGATAAAGGCAAACACCACGGGATAGCCTGCGATAACCTGGAAGAACAGCTCGGGATGCAGCTGTGTGAAGAGCTGGTGGAACTGTGCCATGATGTTGTCGTAGGACGTGTTGCGGAAGAGTATCCATGTGAGCAGCACGAAGTGGAAGGTGAGCAATGCTGCTCCCACGCGTTTCCATCCGCGGCTGCGGTAGTGCTTGTCGTGGTGGCAGTGCTCGGAGCGCCAATACTTATGGAATGCGGTGGCAAAGCCGTGGGTCATGCCCCAGATGACGTAGTTGAGCGCCGCGCCGTGCCACAGGCCGCAAAGCGTCATGGTGAACCACTGGTTGAAATACTGCCGCCACTTCTTGCAGCGGTTGCCGCCCAGCGAGATATACACATAGTCGCGTATCCACGACGAGAGCGAGATGTGCCAGCGGCGCCAGAAGTCGGAGATGCTCTCGGCCTTGTAGGGCGCGTTGAAGTTCATAGGGAAGCGGAATCCCAGCAGCAGGGCGATGCCTATGGCCATGTCGCTGTAGCCGGAGAAGTCGCAGTATATCTGTATGGCGTAGCCGTAGAGTCCGAGCAGGTTCTCAATGCCTGTGTAGAGGCTGGGGTCGTCGAAGATGCGGTCGACGAAGTTGAGCGATATATAGTCGGAGATGACGGCTTTCTTCAGCAGGCCGATGATGATGAAGTAGAGTCCGCGCGAGAACATCTCCTTGGTGATACGCAGCGGCTGGCGTATCTGCGGAATAAAGTCGGTGGCGCGCACGATAGGGCCTGCCACAAGCTGCGGGAAGAACGACACGTAGAAGGCATAGTCCAACAGCGAGTCGAGCGGTTTGAGCTTGCCGCGGTAGACGTCGATGGTGTAGCTCAGGCTCTGGAAGGTGAAGAACGAGATGCCCACGGGCAGGAAGATGTCCCACGGCTGGAAGTTGTTGCCCACCATGGCCGACCACATGCCGGCGAAGAAGTTGGTGTACTTGAAGTAGAAGAGCAGTCCGAGGTCGATGATGAGCGAGAGCGCCACAAAGAGTTTGGCCTTGCGGCGTTGTCCCTGTTCCATCTCTTCGCCCTCGCCCTTGTCGCCACGGCATCGCGCTATCATCTTGGCGAGCAGATAGTCGCTCACCGTCACCAGTGCCAGCAGGTAGAAGTAGTGTCCGCTGCTCTTGTAGTAGAAGAAGTAGGAGAACAGGGTCACAAACAGCAGGCGTGCCACAGGGCGACGGCGCAACTTCATGTACACAAAGGCGAAACCGAAGAAAAGCCACAGAAACAACCCGCTGCTGAATATCATGGGCTGCGTGGGATCGTAGACAAACTGATGGAAGAAGTTATGGAAGAAGTCGGACATTATGTGTGAATTGACGGGTGGACAAGGTTTGCTAATAGGACTCTTATAGTTATAGCGTTGATGTTAGTCTTTCTTTGACTTTCTGCCGAGCCACTTTTCGTAGTTTTCGTATCCTACGCGTATGGCGTCGAAGAGGTATTTCGACAGATGCTTTCCTCCGTCGAAGTTGATGTGTGTGAAGTCTTTGGCTGCCAACTTTTTCTCTACCAGCTTTGCCATGCTGCCACGTCCTCCCATGGCTTTGAAGAGATTGAAGAAGGCTATCTTTCCGTCGGCTGCCATCTGCTGCTGGCTGACGATGAGTTCTTCCACGCCCTTCATCGTGGTGATGCCGTTGGCGGTCTTCTGGTCGCGGTCGCTCACGCTCACGATAAGGAAGCCGGCGTCGGGATAGGCCTCATGCAGGTGGTCTACCACGCCCTGCATCTTCTTCATATAGGCATCGTAGCTGGCTTTGGTGCCGTTCTTGTTGGCGACGTTAAGCCCGAAATGTATCACAAAGAGGTCGATGGGCCGCAGCTGCGCAAAGTCCTTCAGCGTGGCCATCGGCACATTGGCGATGGTGAATCCTGCCGAGCCGCGCATGCTGTAGTTGTCGAGCACTATGCCTCGTGCCCCCTCCAGCGCCATGCCATAGAGCACGTTTTTGCCTTGCAGTCCGTTGAAGGAGTGGCGCACGCGTGTGGCCTGGCCTTCTATGGTGAACGCCTGCACCTTGTCGGCTGCCGACAGGCTGTTGCTACGTGCCTCGCCTTCTCCCAGTGTCGTCGTCACCTGTATGCCTCCCGAGGTGCGCAGCAGCAGCTGTGTGCGTGTCCATTGCCTGGCATGGGGATAGCGCTCGGTGCCCTTGGTGTCGAGCGTGGCGCCCTCGGTGGGCAGGAAGTAGCGCTGGTTGAGACCTTGCAGCGCACCGTCGAACGGGCTCTTCACCACCGAATACTCGGTGATGCCGCTATAGCTCTGCACGATGCTCTGGCGGAAACCCTTGTTGAACGTGCTGCCCGCATCTATCCATCCCGGTCCTTCGCCGCCGAAATGTGCCTGCAGCTGTTCGCGCAGGTCGCAGGTGAAGATATCGCCCTCGATGAACGAGTCGCCGAAGTAGGCAATGCGCACGGGGCGCGCCATGGTCTTGTTGAGGAAGATGGCTTTATAGAGTGGTGCCATGCCCATGCCCGACGCGCCGCCGTAGTCGTCTATCAGCGTCATGTTCTTGGGCACGTCCACATAGTAGTTGTCGTCGTCGTCCACCACTTCGGTAGCCGCCTTGGCGGTGTCGGTCACCACAGAACTCTCCTCGCCCGAGCCGAACAGGTCGGAGAGGATGTTTACTTCGCGCAGTTCGGTGCCAAACAAAGTGATCTTGGGAAGAAAATGCAGCAGAAGCAGTATAGCTATGGTGATAGCCACCAATTGAAAGGTGCGTTTAGTACCAGTATTCATACTATGTCAATAGGTATTTCGGGAGTGTGGAAGTGGGGGTTGTTTCACTAAAGTGCAAAGATACTGACAGAATGGGGATGTACAAAAAAATGAAGCACAGAAAATCAACTAATTTTTCACCCCATCATTTTCCGTCTTTTTCCACTATCATACAGCACAGCCTGTCCGCTCATCGTCGGCAGAGGCTAACACCCTCGGCACGGGTTTTCAGTCCTGTTACAAAATTGTGGCGTAGTCTATACCGTGACGAATGCCCATATCGAACCTTTCCGGGTCCACACGGCGTGACACGGCTATCCGTTGTCTATCAGCCTCTTCAGCTGCTCGTACGTCGGTATGTCTTTCAGCTGGCGATAGGCCATGCTGTCGATGTCGAGAAGGAAACACATGTGCTGCACGCCGTTGCTCAGCATCAGGCAACGCACACGCAACTGCTGATTGTAAGCGGCCACTTGGTCGAACACCTTGCGGGTAAGTGCTATCGCCGGTGCCTTGTACTCCACCACCACCTCGGGCTGCAACTGCCGATTGTAGACCACGGTGTCGGCGCGCAGCAGCTTGGCGCCGACGCTGATGCGCACCTCATTGCCCATCAGCGACAACGGATAGCCCAGATGCCCGGTGAGATAGTGCACAAAATGCTGGCGCACCCACTCCTCGGGAGTGAGCGCCACATAGCGACGCCGCAACACATCGTAGATCTGCCGACGACCACCGTGCTCACGAACATTTATTGCATACGAAGGGAGGTTCAATTGCTCCATATTGTGTAACTTTGCCTGCACGCAAAAGTACACATCCTTAGCGACACTGAAAAGCATGGCAGCAAAAAAGAGCATCACCTACGACAGCATCATGGCAGGACTGAAGAAGCAACAATACCTGCCTGTCTACCTCCTGAAAGGCGAAGAGCCCTACTTCATCGACCGCATTGCCGACTACATTGTGGAAAACGTGCTCGACGAGGTAGAACAGGACTTCAACCAGCAGGTGGTGTACGGTGCCGACTACACCGCCGCACAGATTGCCGACATGGCACGGCAGCTGCCCATGATGGCGCAGCACCGCGTGGTGGTGGTGCGCGAGGCACAGAGCATCAAAAACTGGGAGCCGATGGCCGACTACCTGGAGCATCCCGCGCCCGGCACGCTGCTCGTGCTGTGCTGCAAAGACAAACCCGGCACGGGCGGCACAGGCAAAAAAACGGGATGGATCAAGATGCAGCGGCTCGCCGAAGAGAAAGGAGTGTGCTTCGACAGCAAAAAACGATTCGACAAGGATATACCGCCATTCATAGAACAATTCCTGCGCGAACGCGACATCAGCATCGACCATGCTGCCACACAGCTCATCACTGATCACATAGGCACCGACCTGACGCGCATCACGTCGGAACTGAACAAACTCGTGGGAACGATGCACGACGAGAAGAACGTCACCGTGCAGATGGTGGCAGACAACATCGGCATCAACCGCGAGTACAATGTCTTCGAACTGCGCAAGGCCATCGTACAGCACAATGTGTTGCAAGCCAACAAGATATGGAAGTACTTCGAGAACAACGACCCCTCGCGCCACTTCATGATTCTCATCCCTACCCTCTTCAACTACTTCGAGACGCTCTTCATAGCACACTTCGCTCCCGACAAGCGCAACCTGCAAACCTACCTGGGACTGAAGTCGCCCTGGCAGGTCTACGAATACAGCGACGGCCTGCGACACTACAATGCCAAGAAGACGCTCGGCATCATACACAAACTGCACGAAACAGCAGCACGCGGCAACGGCATCGACAACCGCTCGGCAACACACGGCGACCTCATGCGCGAACTCCTCTTCTACATACTGCACTGACAACAGACACTATAAATAACTAAAACGATATGAACACTACACGACTGTTCGCCACCGCCCTCGCAACATGGCTCTGCTGCACCACCCTGTCGGCACAAGAGACATATCCCCCCGAGATGTTCTCCGCCGAGATGGCTTGCCCTGTGGCATTCACCGGCACCCGGCCCACCATCAGCGACTTCGTCACAGCCTACTTCAGCGGCGACGACGGATACCCGGAGATATGGGGCGACTGCATGATGGCATGGAACGCCTACAAGCAAGGCAGCAAACTGTCCAAAGGCTCTGCCATACTGCTCGACACCAAGAACGGATATATGCGCTTCACACAGAACCTGGGCGAAACCTACGGCGACGACTGGAACGATAAGGACGTGTACACCGTAGAGATGTGCTACTGGAACTGCACCGACAACAGGTACAAGGTGTTCGGCATCTCGCTCTACGGCATGGAACACGGCAAGTATGTCGGCGGACAGTACGACGGCATGACGCTCTACATATACGACAACGCCACACGCAAGATGTATCAGGTGCCGACTGAGGACATGGGCGTCACCCTAAGCTATGACAGCCAAGGCGACGAATACCCCATACACGTCATAAGACTGCCGCGCACGGGAAAGAACATCATACAAGAGACATACCTTGGCAACAGGAAAACCGTGCGGAAGTACCGCTGGGACGGCATGCGCTTCTACTGACCGTAGCCCGAACGGAAACCGTTCGGACAACTACCGGCAAGCCATTGCAGCACTTTCCGACACGCTTCTCCCCTCTCGCCGTTCCGGTTCTCGGAAAAAACACCAAGCGGATGTGCTCGTATGCACATCCGCTTGGTGTTAGAATCGTTTAATAATCTCAGAATGACATTTCTGCTGCGCGGTAGAGGTAGTCGTACAGGCAGCTTACGATGCCGAAGAGGAACACGCCTGCCGTGCAAAGGCATAGTGCTAAGCGCGTGTTCCAGTCGCTCTTGAACGTGGGCAGGGGATTCTCGGCATCCTTAATGTACATGGCCTTGACGATGAGCAGGTAGTAGTACAGGCTCACCACGGTGTTGACCAGTGCGATGAAGAGCACTATATAGGAGGTGGTGTCCATCATCTTACCGGCTGCCATGAAGACGAAGAACTTGGAGAACATGCCGGCGAAGGGCGGTATGCCTGCCAGCGAGAACAGTGCCAAGGTCATGAGGAACGACAGCTTGGGGTTGGTCTTGTAGAAACCGTTGTAGGCATCGATGTCGGTGCGCCCGCCGTTGTTCTGCTCCACTACGCTGATGATGCTGAACACGCTGAGGTTGGCCACCACGTAGACAAGGATATAGTACATCAGTGCCGTGGGCGATGTGGCGTCGTTGCCCACCAGTGCCAGCATGATGTAGCCCGCCTGTGAGATGCTACTGAATGCCATAAAGCGCTTCAGCTCGCTCTGACGGATGGCGAAGAGGTTGGCGACGGTAATGCTGAGCACGATGACCACATAGAGGAAATACTGCGAGAAGAACGCCATGGAGGCGAACACCTTCAGTAGGATGACCATGAGTGTGAAGGCTGCGGCACCTTTGGAGACGACGCTGAGATAACCGGTAACGACGGTGGGTGCTCCCTGATAGGTGTCGGCGGTCCAGAAGTGGAATGGCACGAGCGAAATCTTGAAGCCCAGTCCGCTGAGGAAGAACACTACGCCTACGATGGTGAGCAGCGAGGGTTTGATGGCTGCGGCCACGCCGGTGAAGTAGAGGGTGCCGCAGGCGCCGTAAATCAGCGACAGTCCCATGAGCATCACGCCCGAAGAGAATGTGGCGGTGAGGATATACTTGGCTGCGCCCTCGGCAGAGTCGTTGCGCCACTTATCTAATGCTACGAGACATGCCATGGGGATACTTGCCATCTCCAGTCCGAGGAAGAACATGAGGAAATGTCCGGCCGACATCATGGTGTACATACCGAGCAGCGTGGAGAGGGTGAGGAGGTAGAACTCGCCCTCGCGCACCTTCGTCTCGGTGTTGTACAGCCACTGACGGCTCATGATGATGACGATGAGCGTGGCACCTGTGAGGATGGCTTTCATCACGTTGGTGGCTGCCGTGGTGACGTACATGCCGCCAAAGAGCGACTGCGGCTCCCATGGCACGGCACTGACAACAAAGGCTGCCAGCATGAGTACGCCCACAAAGGGATTGAACCACCGACGCTCTTCCTGCTTCGAGGTGGCGAAGTCGGCGATGAATACTACGATAAGCAGAAGCACGAGAACGGCTTCGGGAATCATCTGTAGAAATTGTGAATATGTCATTGTTGTATCTTTTTTACACCTTAAACTATACAGCTGCTATCACTTTCAGTATAGGTTCTACAGCTCCGTTGATAACATTGCTTGCCCACATGGGAGCGAGTCCCAGTCCGGCAACACAGAAGATGAGGCAGATGACTGCCACGCGCTCGTCCCATGTGGCATCGGTGAGCTCGAGGAAGTGCTTGTTCTCCACTGTGCCGTAGAGAATCTTTCCTACCACGCGGAGGATGTAGACGGCTGTCACGACGATGGATGTGCAGGCAATGATGGTAGCCACCATGCGGAACGACGCGTTGGGGTCGCCGCTCACGGGTTCGGCACCGAAGGAACCGACGAAGATGGTCATCTCTGCAATGAAGCCCGAGAAGCCCGGCAAGCCGAGGTTGGCCAGACCGGCGATGACATAGCCTACAGCGAGGAAGGGCATAATCTTCATCAAGCCGGCCAGCTCACGGATGTCACGCGTGTGGGTACGACCGTAGATCATACCGATGAGGGCGAAGAAGAGGGCTGTCATGAGTCCGTGGGAGAGCATCTGCAGGATAGCACCGGTGCACGCCGTCTTGTTGAGCATGAGGATGGCGAAGAGCACGAGGCCGCAGTGGCTCACCGAGGAGTAGGCGTTGATGTACTTCAGGTCGGTCTGCACGCAGGCAGAGAAGGCTCCGTAGACCACGGAGATGGTGGTGAGGATGAGGAATATCCACGACAGTTCGTTGGCAGCGTGGGGCAGCAGGTACATGGCAATGCGGAAGCAGCCGTAGCCTCCGAGCTTCATCAGCACGCCGGCATGGAGCATCGACACCGCTGTGGGCGCCGAAGCGTGACCGTCGGGCGACCATGTGTGGAAGGGGAACAGGGCACCCAGCACGCCGAAACCGATGAACACAAAGGGAAAGAGGATGTTCTGCAGAGTGTGCGGGATGTTATTGTTGTGTGCTATCTCCACGACGTTCATCGTCGTGGCTCCGTTGCCGAAGTAGATGCCTACGATGCCGAGGATGAGCAGTGCCGAGCCGCCCATGAGCATGAGCGTGAGCTTCATGGCAGAGTACTCCTTCTTGCCGCTGCCCCATACGCCGATGAGCAGATACATAGGGATGAGCGCCACCTCGTAGAACATGAACATGGTGAAGAGGTCAGTGCAGATGAAGAATCCGTAGACACCCGTCGAGAGCAGGGTGAACCACAGGAAGTACTCCTTCGTCATGGGCTTGAGCTTCCATGAGGCGAAGGTGCCTGTGAAGACGATGATGCTCGACAGCAGGAGCATGACAACGGAGATGCCGTCAACGCCGATGGCGTAGGCAATGTTGAGGGGCTTAAACCAGTCTATGCTATAGGTGAAGAGCATCTCGGCATCATTGCCGGCATTGCGCTCGGCAATGAAGGCGAAAGTGAGGTAGACAGACAATGCCAGCAGCAAGGAGGAGCCGGCTACCATCACTGTGCGTACCTGGTTGAGGTTGCGCGACAACCACAGGCACAACAGCATCAGAAGGGGAATGAGGACAAAAAACGATAGTATGTTCATGACCGTATGTGTTATTCCTTATTATTAATGTATGGTGTATGTTGAAAAGGCGTGGCTTACAGCAGGCATATCAGCAGCAGTGCTATGCCCACGGTTCCGGTGAGGAACCATACTGCATACTGGCGCACGTCGCCGCTCTGCCATCCGCGGATGCTCTCGCCTGCCTCGTTGGCACCCCATGCCATGAAGTTGAACGTGCCGTCGATGACGTGGCGGTCGAACCATGCGATGGGCTTGGAGATACAGCGGAAGATAATCTTATGGGTGACAAACTGCCACACCTCGTCCATATAGAAGCGCTTGTAGGCTGCCTGGTGCAGACGAGGGAAAGTCTTCTGCAACCGGTCGGCGAGGGGCTGACGGTCTTTTATATATATAAAGGTGGCGAGGGCTATGGCACACACTGCAACGATAATGCTTACGGTGGCCACACTCCAATCGAGGTGTATGTCGTAGGCCTTTCCGTCGGCGCTCACAAAGTGGCCGAAGGGGATGAAACCTGCGCCGATGGTTACCAGCGAGAGGAATATCAGCGGGAATGTCATCGACACCGGAGCCTCATGCGGGGTGTGGTGCTCGTGAGCCTCCTTGTTTTCAGTGCCCCAGAAGATGCCGTAGTAGAGGCGGAACATGTAGAATGCCGTCATGGCTGCCACACCGGTCATAATCCATCCCACTGCAGGACTGTAGTGCATGCAGGCAGTGAGTATCTCGTCCTTGGAGAAGAAGCCCGAGAACGGAGGGATGCCGGCAATGGCAAGGCAGGAGATAAGGAATGTGATATGGGTGATAGGCATGTACTTACGCAAGCCGCCCATCATCGACATCTCGTTGGAGTGCACGGCGTGGATGATACATCCGGCACCGAGGAAGAGACAAGCCTTGAACATGGCGTGTGTGAACAGATGGAACATGGAAGCCATATATCCGAGGCTGCCATGGTGCTCATGTCCTGTCACCATCTCGGTGCACACACCAAGGGCAACTATCATAAAGGCTATCTGCGAGATGGTAGAGAAAGCGAGTACACGCTTGATGTCGCTCTGCGCACACGCCACGGCGGCAGCGTAGAAGGCAGTGAACACACCCACCCACACGACAATGGGCATGGCACCTTGTGCATAGTCAATCCACAGTGGGAACATACGTGCCACTTGGAACACGCCGGCTACAACCATCGTGGCAGCATGGATGAGAGCACTGACGGGCGTCGGACCTTCCATGGCATCGGGCAGCCAGATGTGCAGGGGGAACATCGCACTCTTACCGGCACCGCCGACAAACATCAGCACAAGGGCGGTGGGAAGTATCCATCCTCCCATTGCAACGGCTTTGGCAGCATCGGCAGGAATGAACGGCGTAGCACCGTTGAGCAGCTGTTCGCCACCGTTGACGAACGAGAAGCTGAACGAACCCGTGGTATAGCCGAAGATGAGGATGCCGATGAGGAAGAAGAGGTCGGCAAAGCGTGTAACGATGAACGCCTTCTTTGATGCTGCGATGGCAGGCTTGGTAGTGTAGTAGAAGCCTATGAGCAGATACGACGACACACCTACAAGCTCCCAGAACAGATACATCTGGAAGATGTTGGTGGCGACTACCAGTCCGAGCATCGACATGGAGAATAGCGACAGGAAGGCATAGTAACGCTGGAAGCCGCGTTCGCCGTGCATGTAGCCGAAGGAATAGATGTGCACCATAAGACTCACGGTGGAGATTACTATGAGCATCATCACCGAGATGGGATCGAGCATGATACCCATGTCGAAGTGCAGGTTGCCGAGCGGCAGCCAGGTGATGTTGTAGGGCACGAGCGTGGCAAATACTCCCTCAGCGGTGCGTGCAGCAGTGAAGTAGTTGAACGCAGTAATGTACGACAGCACCGCCACGGCAGCCATCGACGTTGTGCCGATGATACCCGATGTGCGGTGCGACAACTTCGGGCCTGCCAGACCTAACACAAGAAATGCCAAGGCGGGCAGAAGAAGAATGAGAATGGTATAGCTGTATTCCATAAGGCTTTTACAATTTCATGTTTTCGATGCTGTTTACCTGGTCGCTGTGGAAGCGTCGGTAGACGTTGATGATGATGGCTACTGCCACTGCTGTCTCTGCTGCTGCCACGCCGATGGCGAACAGGGTGAAGAACATGCCCTCCAGCTGTCCGGGGAAGAGCAGGCGGTTGAACACAGCGAAGTTGATGTCGACGGCGTTGAGCACCAGTTCCACGGAGATGAGCATGGCGATAAGGTTACGGCGCGTGACGAAGCCATATACACCGATGAAGAACAGCAACGTGCTCAGGATGAGATAAAAGTGTACGGGTATCATAGTTTGTTTGCTTTTTTCTGTTACTTGTCCTTGCGTGCTATGACGATGCCTCCGATGATGCATGCCAGCAGGAAGATGGAAATGAACTCAAAGGGCAGCACGTAGCCGTTTTCGCCGGCTCCTACAAGGGAGTTGCCGATGACATTCATGGGCACCTCGCCATGCTCAACACTCTGTGTGACGAACTTGGTCTTGAGGATGATGACCGCTACCGTTGCCAGTCCTGCCAGTGCAGCGAGAGCTCCGGGCAGTATGCGCTTGAGTTGCGGACGCTCGTGCAGACCTTGCAGCGTGCGCTTGGACACGAGCTGTATGGCGAAGATGTATATCATCGTCACACCGCCAGCGTAGACACTGATCTGCGCCGCACCGAGGAAGGTGTAGTCGAGCAGGAAGTAAATACCTGCTACACCAAACAGCACGAACAACAGGAAAGTAGCGGCACGCATAATGCGGTTGGTGAGCACGCTGAGCACGGCAGCACCGAGTATTACTACCGACAAAATGGCGAACATGATTTGTTGTGACATATTGATTCCTCCTTCTTATTTCTTCTTGGTGTTAAACTTACCTATTTCCAGTGGCGCTCCTCCGTCGATAAGATTGGGCAGGCTGCCGCCTTCGTAGGTTTCCTTGTCGAGGTGCAGCACAAGTTTCTCGCGATTGAAGACAGCGTTCTCGAAGTCGTTGGTGAACTCGATGGCGTCGAAGTTGCAAGCGTTGGTGCAGAGCTGACAGAACATGCAGTCGCCCAGGTCGTACTGATAGTCGACGAGCACGCGTTTCTTCTTGCCTGTCTCTGCATCTTCCACCATCTTGGAAACAATCTTGATGGTTCCGTTGGGGCAAGTCTTCTCGCACAATGTGCATGCGGTACACTTGTAGCTGCCGTCTTCGTTACGCTTGAAGACGAGGCGTCCGCGATGGCGTTGGGCTACGTGCAGCGTCGTCTTGCGGTTCTCGGGATACTGCTCGGTCGACTTCGGAGTGAGGTATTCCTTAAAGGTAACCTTCAGTCCGGTGGCGAGGGTCTTGGCAGCGTGTGCTATCTCGCCGAAATATGATTGTTTGTTTTCCATGAAATCTCGATTTTCAATTTACTTGTCAACTTTAGAAGTGCCATCCAAAGGCTACTATGACAGTCATGAGTATGATGTTGATGAGTGCCAGCGGCATGAGGTATTTCCATTCGAGGGCCAGTATCTGGTCGATACGCAGACGCGGGAATGTCCAGCGAATCCACATCAGCACCCAGACGAGGAAGAAGGTCTTGCCGAAGAACCATACCACTCCGGGGATGTATGCCATCACCTTGTCGAAGCCCTCTATGCCTATCTGTATCGGTGCCCATCCGCCGAGGAAGACGGCAGAGGCGATGCCTGCTATTACAAAGAGGTTGAGATATTCGGCGAGGTAGAAGTATCCGAATCCCATGCCGGAGTATTCTGTGTGGTGTCCTGCGGTGAGCTCGCTCTCGGCTTCTGCCATGTCGAACGGTCCGCGGTTGGCTTCGGCGTTGCCTGCTATGAGGAAGATGATGAAGGCTATGACAGCCGGTACGTGTCCTTTCACGATGAGCCATCCCCAGGGACCGCTCTGTGCTTCAACCATCTCCGACATCTGCATGGTGCCGAGCAGTATGACAGCGGCGATGAGACAGAGGCAGAGCGACATCTCATACGATATCATCTGCACGGCAGCGCGCATGGCCGACACTACGGAGTACTTGTTGTTGGAGCTCCATCCAGCCAGGAACACGCCCACGACGCCAATGGAGGATATGGCGGTGATGAGGAAGATGCCGACGTTGAAGTCGAGGATTTGTGCGCCCTTGTTCCACGGGAGGAACGAGAACGTTCCCACGGAGGCTATCAGCACGAGGAACGGTGCCAGGGCATAGAGCAGTTTGTCGGCCTTTGCCACGGTGAAGATTTCCTTGATGAGCATCTTCAGCACGTCGGCAAACACCTGCAGCAAGCCCCACGGACCCACACGCATCGGGCCCAGACGGCATTGGAAGTAGGCACACACCTTACGCTCCATGAAGATGAGCGCAATGGCGATGAGTGCGTAGGCAACGAGGATGATGACGCCCACCACGACACACTCTATGAGGATGGTGAGGAAGTCTCCCAATCCTAACGTATTGCGGAGAAGTCCGTCAAACCAATTGGCTACTATTGAAAAATCGAACATATTGACTATTTTACGATTTACTGATTACGATTTATTTGATGATTCACGATTTCGACCATTGATGCTTGCGTGGCAAAACTCGTCAACTTGTCAACTCGTCAACTTGTCAACTACCTATCAATATCCGGTATGACGAAGTCGATGGCGGCTCCTGTCGTGATGAGGTCGGCCAGTTTCTGTCCGCGCAGCATCTTGTCGAGGGCACCGGTGAGTGTCAGTCCCATGGGGCGCATCTTGAGTCGGTAGGGACTCTTGTCGCCGCGTGAGTCGAGATATACTCCGAATTCTCCGCTGGCTCCTTCCACGGAGAAGTACCACTGTCCTTCGGGCACCTTGATGATGGGCTTCTGCTTCACGTAGAAGTCGCCCTCGGGGATGTTGTCGATGAGTTGCTCTATGATGTCGAGGCTCTGGTATATCTCCTGTATGTGCACATCGTAACGCGCCATGCTGTCGGCGGTGCGGAAGGTTATCTGCTTCCATTCCACCTTGTCGTACATGTCGTACGGATGGTTCTTGCGCACGTCGTTCTGCCATCCGGCGGCACGACCGGCCGGGCCCGTCACGGCATAGTTGATGCAGTCGGCCTCATCCATCACGCCCACCTTCTCAAAGCGGTTGTGCGTGATGACGTTGTCGCCGAAGACGTCGATATATTCTTGTATCATCGGGCGCAGATAGCGGCACAGGTCCTTCACGTTCTTCACGAAGTTGGGATCGATGTCGTCCTGCAGTCCGCCGATGCGGTAGTAGTTCTGTATGAGTCGTCCGCCTGTCGTCTCCTCCATGGCGTTGAGCACATGCTCGCGGTCGCGCATGCAATAGAGGAACGCCGTCAGTGCACCGAGGTCCTGTGCGCAGCAGCCGCAGTAGAGCAGGTGGTTGTCGATGCGCTGCAGCTCGTCCATGATGGTGCGTATGTAGCGGATGCGGTCGGTGAGCTCCACGCCCAGGCCTTCCTCAATGACGCCCACCAGTGCGTGGCGGTGCATCATGGCTGAGAGGTAGTTGAGTCGGTCGGTGAGTGCCAGTGTCTGCGGATAGGTATAGCTCTCGCACATCTTCTCCACGCCGCGGTGTATGTATCCGAGGTGAGGATAGATGCGTTTCACCGTTTCTCCGTCGAGTACTGTCTGCAGGCGTAGTACGCCGTGTGTAGAGGGGTGTTGGGGGCCGATGTTCACCACGTAGTCGTCGTCGCCGAAGAGTGCGTTCTGCTTGCAGCGCAGTTTGCCGTCTTCGTCAAGCCAGTATTCCAATCCGTAGGGCTGTTCCACATCGTCTTCCAGCGAATAGGAGTCATCGCTCTTGAAGTCTTTGCGCAGGGGATAGCCTTTGAAGTCGTGGCGCAGGAAGAGACGTCGCATGTCGGGATGTCCGAGGAAGACGATGCCGAGGAAGTCGAAGACTTCGCGTTCGAGCAGGTCGGCGGCCTTCCACAGACCTATCACGCTGGGCAGGTAGTAGGTATCGCCTTCCTGACGGGCTATCATCTTCACGCTCTCACGTGCGTGCGTGCGCGTGTTCTCCATAATATACACACATCCGAGTCCTTCTTCGCCGAAGTCCTCGCCGATGATGGTTACGAGATAGTCGTAGCCCTGTTGTTCTTTCAGTGCCTGCATCTCGGCGGAGAAACGCTCGAATGCAAACTGTTTGCTGTCTAATTTCATTGTGCGTCCTCCTGTGGTTTAGTCGTTTGGTCGTTTGGTTGACTTGTGGTTTCTGCAGCAGGCTTCTTCTGTTCTGCCTTCAGTTCCTCGACGAAGTCCTGCGGCACGTCTTTCACGACGATGGTCTCGCGCTTGCCGTAGGTCAGTTCTTCGTTGCTGACACCGAGTTCGCGCTCCTCTTCGGTCTGCTTGTGGTTGGCGCCGCCGAAGAATTTCTCCACTTTCACCTTGCGCTGCAGCTGCATCATGCCATAGAGTATGGCTTCGGGCCGTGGCGGACAGCCGGGGATGTAGACGTCGACGGGTACTATCTCGTCGATGCCCTTCACCACGTGGTAGCTCGACTTGAACGGTCCTCCGCTGATGGCGCATCCGCCCACAGCAATGACGTACTTAGGCTCTGCCATCTGGTCGTAGAGGCGTTTGAATACGGGTGCCATCTTGTGTGTGATGGTGCCTGCGCACATGATGAGGTCGGCCTGTCGGGGTGAGTTGCGTGTCACCTCGAATCCGAAGCGTGAGAAGTCGTAGCGTGCGCAGCCCACTGCCATAAACTCAATGCCGCAGCACGAGGTGGCGAAGGTGAGCGACCAGAGCGAGTTGCTGCGTCCCCAGTTGATGAGTTTGTCCAACGAGCCCACCACCACATTGGTGCCGTCCTCGTTGAGCTGATCGATGAGTGCCTCCAGGCTCTCGTTGTCTTTGAATTCCTCGTAGGGAATACTCTTTATCTTCGGTTTCTTTATTTCCATTCCAACGCTCCTTTCCGCCAGGCGTAAGCCAGGCCAAATACTAATACTACGAGGAAGAAGCCTATGCTCACGATGGCGGCTGAGCCGAACGTGTGCACTGCCACTGCCCACGGATAGAGGAACACTGTCTCGATGTCGAACATCAGGAAGAGGATGGCGAAGAGGTAGAAGCCGATCGACACAGGAAGCCATGACGACCCCTTGGTGGGAATACCACACTCATACGGCTCATCCTTCGTCTTGTTGTACGACCGCGGACCAATCAGTTTGGCAATGACAAAGGCTGCCAGCACCAGAGTGACGGCCGTCAGGATGACGGTGACAAACAATGTTGAGTTCATGTTATGGTCTTTTGATGTTAAATTACGTTGTTATGTGTCGGAACGGTGCGGTGCTCGCCGACGGAAACACCCCGCACTTACTAACAGCCTGCAAAGTTACGACAAGACTGGAAAAGCACAAAATGTACATGTACTTTTTATTCTTATTGCGCCTTGTGCAGATTCATGTAGGCAATATCCTTTTTCTTTATTTTATTTTTCAGACCGCACTCAATGACGTATCTTTGCTTATAGGTGAATTGATTGTATTTCATATCAACACAAAATTAATTACAGTGGTCTTCCCGTTCTTTTTTTGTGTTGCTACATGAAACCGTTCCTGTTTTTGTTTTAGTTTTCGTCGCAGCGCGCTGCGACGAAA
>JAGAZE010000007.1 GCA_017940185.1 Bacteroidaceae bacterium
ATAGTTGCAATTCTTAGCGCAAATGGCCTCGTCTACACACGTTGTCGTGCCTGCTTTGAGCATATTCATTACCACTCTGAAAAGTTTTTTGCAAAAATGCCTACACGCTTGCACTCGCGGGTGTATCGCGCTGGCACACAACGCGATAGTGCGTGTAAGTGATTTTTGGCGCTTACACGCGCTTACACGCGTCTGCATCTGCTTGCATCATCACAACTTTCTGGTAGACAGCGCGAAATAACGATGGTGGCTGTGGTGTAAGCGATTTTTGCCGCTTACACCCTGCTTGCACCCTCGCAGCATTCTGATATATGGTGCGAGACTGACAATGGGTGGTTTAGTGTGTGTAAGCGGCAAAAATTGCCTGCACTCGCAACGTGCTGACCACCAGCGCGAAACAGATGGTGTGTGTAAGCGCGTGTAAGCGGCAAAAATCGCTTACACGCTCGCAACGCTCTGACAGACAGTGCGTAGCACGCGATGAGTGTAAGCAAATAGAAAAAGTGGATTGGCGTAGGGAACAATGAACCTAAATCGGTAAACAGCTGCACAAGATATCAAACTTGTGGTGGCGCCGGCCTATCGTCTTGCCTTGCGCTTGTAGACGCCGAGTTCTATTCTGTATTTTCCCACGACGTCGGCTCTGTCGATGTTGGACTCATCGGCTTGTTTCACCTTCTGTGGGTAGAATATATACACCTGCTTGAAGTAGGCGTCGGGACGTCGTCGGGTAGACACACCGCCATATACCTTGTCGGTCGTCATGGGCAGCCCTGCCTTGCGCAGGTCGGCGGCAGCCTTGTTGTAGAAGGCTACGGCCTCGGCTTGTGTGTCGAAGTAGAAGGTGTACCAGTGGCGGTTGTCTATCCAGTCGACATAGCAGAGGTCGATGGGTGCGCCGAGATAGGTGTAGTCGTAGCGGTCGTTGCGATGGAGCCCGACTGACAGGATGTTGACGGCCTCCCACGAGCCGAAGGCCTGTTGCAGTGCTTCTTTTGCACTTTCGGCATCGCAGACGTCTGCCGACAGTGTGGCATAGGGGAAGAAGAGGATGTCTTTGGCTGTTCGCTCTTTGATGTCGAGTGGTGTGGGTGCGGTGGGTGCCTTGATGCTGGTGCGGGTGCTTTGGCCTCTGCCTGCGCGGCTTTGAGCATCGGCGGTGGTGGGGGCGAGCCACAGCATGGTGGCTGCCAGCACGGAGAAGATGATGGATTTCATGGGGGCTCAGTTATTGGTTAACGTGGTTATAGGGTCTGTTTGTCCTGTGCGCCTATCTGGCGAGTTGCATGGCTTCTACGGGTCGGTTGGTGGTGATGTAGTCTACTTCTTTGTTGATGAAGTAGCGCAGGTCGTTGTCGTCGTTCACTGTCCACACGTTGACGGTGAGCCGTAGTTGCCGCGCCTCATCAATCCATTCCGGGTGTTTGCGCAGCACGCTCTGTTCGTAGTCGATGCCGTCAAGTCCCATGTCGGCGACTTGCTGTGGTGTGAGGTCTCCGCCGAGGTATGCCACCTTAGCTTCCTGCACGATGCGCGCGGGCAGCATTTGGCATATATTCTTAGAGAACGAGATATAGTCGGTACGCTCTTCGAGCCGGTATTTCTTCACCAGTCGCAGCACTTCGTCAACGCAGCGTTGCTCGTTGTCGGCACTGCGGTGGGGTTTTATCTCGAGGATGAGGCGTGTGTTGTTCTTCAGTTTTTGGGCGTGTTTGAGGTATTGCTCTAGGGTGGGCAGCGGTTCTCCGTTGAGCAGTCGCAGCTTTCGCAGCTGTTGGTAGGTTGTGTCTTCTATTCTGAGTCCGAAGATTGTGGCGTCGTGGTTGACCACTGCCACTCCGTCGGCGGTGATTTGCACGTCGAACTCCGAGCCGTACACTCCGGCTTCGTCGGCTTTGGTGAGTGCTGCAATGGAGTTTTGTGCGCTGCCCGGTGCGTCCCATAGTCCGCGGTGGGCGATAATCTTATTGGGAATTCTGAATGTTACGGGTTGCTGAAATTGCACTCGCACAGGTTTTCCTTCTTTTGTTCCGGGAATCCATCGCGGTATGTATCCAATGATGCGCAGTGCCTCTGCGTCAAGCAACGGGTGTGCGGAGCGCAGCACTTCGGTGTGCTGCACCGTTCCGTCGGCCTCTACGATGAGGTTGACGATGACGCGTCCCTCGATGTAGTGTTGCTGGCAGTAGGGCGGATACTGCATGTGTCGGCTGATGAATGCTGTGAGTGCGCTGATGCCTCCGGGATATTGTGGCAAGATTACTCCGTCGGCATTGGGCATGTTTTGCGCCTTTGTGGGCAGTGCGAGCGTCAGGAGCAGTGCGATGAGGATGGAAAAGGAGCGGAAAGGGTTCATAGTGTCGGGAGTTGGGGGCTGTGTGTTGGGAGCACAATAGCATTGCGCAGCAATGGACAAAGGAGGAAATGCTGCCGTGTTGTAGGCAGTTCGGTTGTTGCAAATATACTATAATTCTGCGATAAAGCAAAATGTAGGTGTAATTATGGTTGTCAGGTTGTTTAGTTTTTTTGTTGTTTTGCTGCCTGTATGTTTCGCATGAGTCCATGGTATTTAGCTCTTTTCACGGCGCTGCCTTTGAAGAGTGTGCGGTAGGTGTCTTCGTCGAGTTGTTCCCATTTTTCGTCAGTCATGTTGAGCAGCGATGGTGACGGTTGAAGTTCTTCGATGTGTGTGGGAGTGGCGAATTGGTTCCACGGGCATGCTTGCTGGCATTGGTCGCATCCGTAGATGTTGTTTCCCATGTGTTGTTGAGCGTGCGAAGAGAGTTGGTTGCGGTTTTCTATGAGTTGGTAGGACAGGCATTGTTCGGCCAGGAAGACGTTGTGTGCGAGTGCTTTTGTTGGGCATGCGTCGATGCATCGGCGGCATGTTCCGCAGCGGTCAGGAATGGGATGGTCGTAGTCCAGGTCGATATTAAGTAGCAGTTCTCCGAGGAAGCACATGGTGCCTCCTCCTTGCTGTTGTCCGTCGGGGTTGGTCGTCGGTGGAATGATGAGCTGATGGTTTTTGCCTATCCATCCTATTCCTGCCTGTTGTGCCCAGTAGCGTTCGAGAATGGGTGCGGTGTCGCAGCATACGCGCCCTTGCGCTGTGGGCTCTTGCTGTTGTATGAATGCCAGCAGGCTGTAGAGCCGTTGGCGCATGATGTCGTGATAGTCTTTGCCGTATGCGTAGGCTGCTATCTGGTAAGTGTTGTCAGGCAGTCGTTGTGCCGGTGTGTAGTTGAGTGCGAGGCTGACTACGGTTTTTGCTTGTGGTAGCAGCCGTCGCGGGTCGAGACGCAGTTCGGTGTAGTTTTCCATGTATTGCATGGATGCCTGTCCGTGTTGCTCGAGCCATTGGGTGAGTTTCAGCTGTGCTTGTTGGCTGACGGGTTGTGCTTTCGCCATGCCGCAGGCAAAAAATCCGAGACGTTGTGCCTCGGATTTTATCATTTGTGTGAGCTTGTGTGTGTCGGGCATGGTCAGCTCAGGTAAAAATTTTGCACTCGTAACCTTCGTCCTTGAGCCATTGCAGGCATTGCGGCAGTGCGGTGCGCAGCTTGTCGATGCTCTTCAGCGAGTCGTGGAATGTGATGATGGATCCGTTGCGTGTGTAGCGTTTGACGTTGTTGACCACGTCTTCTGCCGTTACCCATTGTGAGTAGTCGCGTGTGATGACGTCCCACATGATTACTTTGAATCGGTGTCGGAGCCACCAGTATTCGGATGGTCGCATGAGTCCGTGTGGCGGGCGGAAGAGGTCGGCGCGTATCAGTTCGTTGGCGCGGTGGGTGTCCATGGCATAGGTGATGGTCCAGTGTTTGAGCGCTCCCATGTGTGTGTGGGTGTGATTGCCTATCTGGTGACCTTCTTCTACGATGCGCTGATAGAGTTGTGGATGTCGTTCGACGTTTTGTCCCACCATGAAGAATGTGGCTTTCACACCATATTGTGCGAGCGTGTCGAGTATGAATGGCGTGGCTTCGGGTATGGGTCCGTCGTCGAATGTGAGATAGACGGCCTTTTCGTGCTTATCCATTCTCCACACAGCTCTGGGGTAAATCCATCTCACCCAGAAGGAGGGATGCTCAATGAACATTGCTGGTGTTGTTGAGAGTTGTTACTGTGCGCTGAACGCGGGTCCTCCTTTCTGTTGGTATTGTTGTTCGATGTTGAGCAGTTTTTTATCGAGCTGCTTTGCCCATGCCATGTCGTATTGCGCAACGATTCTCTCGATGTTCCCCATGATGAACAGTTGTCGTTGGCTGTCGCTGATGGAGTTTTGGAACTTTCTGGGCGGCAGCTGCGTATACCAGTGCATGTACTGTTCAGCCTTATGCCACAGTGCTTCTGCCCACTGTCGCATCATCTTCTTGTTGCCGAGTTCTCCGTATGCGGTGATGATTTCGAGTGTGCTTCCGAAGATGTCGACGGGGACGTTGTAGGTGGGCAGTTCCGTTTCCATCTTGTCGAGCACTTTGCGTGCCTGTTGCTTTTTGTTTTCGGCTATGAGGTTGAGGGCGAGTTTGGCGAAGAGCGATCGATGCGTGTAGCACAGTCTGAGCACCGTCTCGTCGAGGTAGATACCTTTTTCTTTCACGTTGCCGTAGCGGAATCGGTTCATCACTGCGTCGTAGGTCTTCTCGGTGTCGAAGTTTTTGGCGTTGTCGGCTGTGGTGTTGTAGGGCGAAATGCGGTTGGCGAGACCTTCCTGTATGAAGTAGTCGTTGAATGAGCGGAGGTAGTTTTCTTCTCCTACTGTCTGTGCCATGTAGACGGGTCTTGTCCAGTTGCTTCCGGCCAGAATCATGAGTGTCATGAGTTGCCCCTTGGTGATGTATCGTTGTCCGGCAAGGCTGATTACCATCTTGTCGGGCAGGGAGTCGTTGGCATTCATCACACCGCTTTTTCTTACGGCTTCCTTGTCGATGGGGATGTAGAGTGTGTCGGTGGGGATGACGCGCAGCCTTGGATCGTCGCCGCAAATCCAGTATTTCACCACGTTGTTGACTTCGAAGGGGTTGTTTCCCCAGCGTTGTTTAGCCATTGCGGGGTCAGTCTGGTACAGGTCGCGTATTTCCTGCTTGAGTTCCGGGTGCACATCGATGGTGTTGTTGGTTCCCTCGCAGTAGAAGAGCCTTGGCAGGTTGATGGGCAGCGCCGGTGAGTTGTATGCCGGGCGTCTCATCTGGTCGATATACCAGTCGGTCTGTATGTAGCTGAGGTTGCACACTCGTGCGTCGGTGCGCTGGCCTTCTGTTTCTTGGTTGTACCAGAGCGGGAAGGTGTCGTTGTCGCCGTTGGTGAAGATGATGGGATTGCCTTGGTCTTGCATTGACATGAGGTAGTTGCGTCCGAAGTCGCGGCAGGTGTATCGTGCGCTGCGGTCGTGGTCGTCCCATGTCTGCGTGGCCATCTGTATGGGCACGAGCAGAGCGAGTAGGGTGACGTTGGCTGCTATGGTTGCGAAGCGAGGATGGGCAATGCTTTCGTCGTCGGGATTGAAGAATCGCTGTTCGTCGGTAGCATTTTTCTTTTTCTCGTTGCCGGCAGCTTTTTTCTTCAGGAATTGTGTGCGTATCATCTCTATGATGGCGAGAACTCCGAGTCCGCACCAGATGGCGAAGGCATAGAAGGAGCCGGCATAGGCGTAGTCGCGTTCGCGCGGCTGCAGCGGTGTCTGGTTGAGGTAGACGACGATGGCGAGTCCTGTCATGAAGAAGAGGAAGAACACTACCCAGAACTGTCTGATTCCTCTCCGTCCGCGGAATGCCTGCCATGTGAGGCCTATGATGCCGAGCAGCAGCGGCAGACAGTAGAACACGTTATGTCCCTTGTTGGCCTTCAGGTCGTCGGGCAGCTGGCTTTGGTCGCCCAGGCGTGCGTTGTCGATGAAGGGTATGCCCGAGAGCCAGTTGCCATGCTCGTATTCGCCATGCCCTTGTATGTCGTTTTGCCGTCCGGCAAAGTTCCAAAGGAAGTAGCGCCAGTACATGAAGTTGCACTGATAGGAGATGAAGAACTTGAGGTTTTCGACAAATGTGGGCATCTTCACCATGCCTCCGGGCTGGTAGTTGGATGGGTGCAGCGAGCCTTCGACACCTCCTACCCAGTGTCCGTCTTCCGTCTGTTGTCCGCCAAACCATTGTTCGTAGGCTGCTTCGTGCTGCTGCGAGTACATGCGCGGGAAGAACATATTCTGCGCATACTTCGGTTTGTCGTTGGTGGCTACTATGAAGTAGCTGTCGGGCTCGTTGGGCGAGGCCTTTTCTTTGCGTTGATAGATGGGTGCTCCGGTGCTCATCTCCACGCCTTGTCCGTCGGGGTTGAGCTTGTATTCCGATGTGTAGGCCTGTCCGTAGAGCAGCGGGCGATAGCCGTACTGGTCGCGGCTGAGATAGCTGCCCAGTGTGAAGATGTCTTCGGGCGAGTTCTGGTCCATCGGTGTGTTGGCGCTCGAGCGTATCACGATGACGGCATACGAGGAGTAGCCTATCATGATCATGAGCAAGCAGAGCAGTATGGTGTTTTTCAGTCGTGCGGTGACGAGCAGCTGCTTGTTTTTCTTTCGTACGAATACCACGTAGGTCAGCGCAGCGATGGCGATGAGTCCTATCACCACTGCTGTGAGCCCATAGCCGTAGAAGGGAATGCCGAGCAGTGCTACAGCGAGCACGAAGGCGATGTTCTGTCGTGAGATGTTGCCTTGCTCACGCATGGTTTCCCATATGGCCCACACCACCACGCCGACGAGCAGGATGATGTAGACGATGAGTCCGGTGTTGAACGGCATACCCATGGTGTTGACAAAAAGCAGTTCGAACCATCCTCCTACAGTGATGATGCCCGGCACGATGCCGTAGAGCACGGCGAAGATGACGGCGAAGGAGACGAGCAGTGCGAGCAGTGAGCCTTTTGCAGTGCTGTTGGGCCAGCGGCGGTAGTAGAACACCAGCACGATGGCGGGCACGCAGAGCAGGTTGAGCAGGTGAACGCCGATGCTGAGTCCGACGAGGTAGGCTATGAGCACAAGCCAGCGGTCGCTATGGGGCTCGTCGGCATGCTCTTCCCATTTCAGAATGAGCCAGAACACCACGGCGGTGAATGCCGATGAGAAGGCATACACCTCGCCTTCTACGGCACTGTACCAGAAGGTGTCGCTGAATGTGTAGATGAGTGCGCCGACCAATCCGCTGCCTTCTATGGCGATGAGCTGTCCGGTGGTGGGAGCGGTGTTGAAACCTTTGAGCACCAGACGTCGTGCCAGGTGTGTGATAGTCCAGAAGAGGAACAGTATGCAGAAAGCACTGAGCAACGCGTTCATAATGTTGACCATCAATGCCACCTGACTGGCATCGCCGGCAAAGTGTGAGAAGAAATTGGCTGCCAGCATGAAGAAGGGAGCCCCCGGCGGGTGGCCTACTTCGAGCTTGTGTCCGGTGACGATAAATTCCGGGCAGTCCCAGAACGATGCTGTAGGCTCCACAGTGGAGCAATACACGAAGGCTGCGATGGCAAACACCACCCAGCCGAGCACGTTGTTGATGGTCTTATATTGTTTCATGTGCTATGATGTTGTAAATCTACTACTAATAATAAGCGGTGCAAAGATAGCACAAGGCGAGCGTAGCACAAAACGAACGAGTTCATTTTTACGTTTTCAGCCTTTTGCATCTGCGGGTACGCTTGTCCTATTATGATACGCCACCGCCCTGCATCTCCTTGATGCAGGGCGGTGCGTGATATGTGTGTGGCTTTTTGCCTATTGCAGTGCTTTGCGCATCTTGTCGGTAGGCGTTTGCGCTTTGAGCTGTTTGCGTGCGGCCTGTAGCGCAGCATTGTCTTTGTCGGCTGCAGTGAGGGTGTGTAATGTGGTATGGCCGTTTGATTGTTTGAGTTGTACTTTTGCTTCCTTGGCAGTTAGATATTCGGCATCAGTGACATACACATCGCTCACCAATATGTAGTTGCGTGACTGTTGTTTTATTGTGGTAGTCAGCTCTGTTGTTTGGTGTAAAGCTTTGATGAGTTGTGTGTCGTTGTCGTAGTATGCAGCTATTGTAGCACTATTGGCAGCTGTGCGTGCTCCAAAGAAGTTAGCTCTCACAGGCTTGAACTCGCTGTTGGTCGTCACATAGCGTAGTGTGCCGTTGTGTTGCAGTGTGCGTATGTAGCCGTTGTGTAGCTTTGCTTCGGCATTGTTGGTGTTCATCACCAGTTGTCTTGTGTAAAGCTGTGGCAGTCGGCACAAGTCGTCATAAGCATCGTCGACCTTTTCAGAGGCGTAGCTTTGCAGTTGGGTGATGTGTTTTTTTGCTTTGCCGTTGCCTTTTAGCGGAATGACATAATCGGCAGTGCCTTCCTTGATGTAACTCAGTTCGCCGTCTACAAATTCGTAGAGACGAAAGAAGGTGGCAAGTTTGATATGTGTTTTGCCTGCAGCTGCATTCTTGACGTTGAAGTGCCACTGTAGAGCCGGCATAGTTACAGTCGTAGGCTGCTGCGTTTGTGTTTGTAAGGCGACATCGTTACATAGGAAATGCTTTGCATAAAGCGTTGTGCCTTCAGTAATGCCTTGTGGTACAATCCCATCGGTGGCAGTGAGGCCGAGTAGCTGGCCGCTGGCATTGAAGAGTAGTGCATCGATAACGGGGGCATCGTCTGTGGCGTAGCTCAACGTTGTTTGACCACTACTGATGCAGGTAAGGCTAAACAAAGAGAAAATAATAAATAGAGTACGTTTCATAACAAATAGGTTTTGGATTTTATCCGCAAATGTAGACATTTTTTTACACTATCCAAAGTTTTGCACTTGCTAATGCAATGATTGCTGCAGAGCGTAATGCACTTTTCAGTTCACTAAGAATATCTGATGCGTCTATCAGTGTCAGCACTTCATTGGTGTAGGGCATGAGGTTTTCTGTTCCATGTTGATTAATGAGTCCTTCAATATAAACCGTCATGACACAGAAAGCATCTCCCAATTCAGGATAGAATGAAGAAATTGCAGAGCAAAAATCGGTAGTGGAATTATATGTGTCTAACATCTCGCTTAAGTTATCACAAAATGAGGCCATCGTCTGTAGTTCATTATCGCTCCTATTATCAATGTATATGCTGTTTAGTGTAGTTTCTGCCACAGCACTATCTATTAAGTTAAAAATCTCTGTCGTAGATAGATTTGCCCAATACGAGATAGAATTGTGTTCGGAAAACAGATTGATAATAACCTGGTTATGATAGAATCCAATACTGTCAAGTGTGACCATATTAGTGTTGGCTATAGTGTCAGCGGATGGTGTGGGCACTACCCCTATTAAGGCATCTCCTGAAGTGCAGATAAAGTCAGTCATCCCAATAGTATCGGTTGGATGATTTTTTTTCATTTTCCTAAGGATAGGACTAGGCCCATTTACCAATTCGTTAGCCGTATCTATAATCGCCTTTGCACCTGCTCTTGCAGAAGCTTCTCCAGCCGAGCGAAGAACGTTTTGCCCATTAATAGCCCCTTTTAAAGCACCGCCCACATCCGAAACGACAACATTTAGAATTCGTGTAAAGAAGCTTTTCAGTGATTTTCTTCGCTGCGCAATCTCCTTTGATATCCCATAAGTCTTTTCGAAATGGTTGTTGAGTGTTTTAATCTTGGAGCGTAAGTCTAATAGAGCTCTCTTTTGTTCAATATGAACATTGTCGTTGAATTGCAGCTGCTGTTCTTCATGCGAACAGCTTGTCGCCAAAGCAATAATGATGAGGGTGAAAATAATTTTTTTCATTGTTGTAAAGTTGTTAAGTTAATAAGTATTGATGTGAACATAGTTGTGAAGTTTCCTGTCTGTGTGTACAGTTATGGTTCGGCGTAGTACATTACCTCTCCTATCCCAATATATAAGTGTGCCATGAGGCTTATGATGCTTGCGGGTAGATGAACGGTGTAATAATTGGCAACAAGATAATTAGCCTCAAAAATGAGTTGCTCATCTTTATTGAGAATCTGCAATAATACCATTTCAGTGTTACTTGGACAATAGATAACCAAGAACGTGTCGCCCATATATACACGGGGTATCATTCGTGGAGCCCTTTTGACAGTGCTATTCTGGTTCCCTTCGACAATGCTTAGTTCTATTTCTTGTAGAAAATATGGAGCATCAGGTTCTATTCCTATGCCATCATCTCCTGTTGTCTGTGAAGATACTGTTGTGCATGATATGAGTGAGAGTAGCACAAAGATTTTCCTAATCATAGCCTTTTGTAGTTTGTTTGCTGCAAAGGTGCTATGATAGCAGATATAATTCCAAATTATTTTGTTCGCAAAAAGTTCGCAAATTACAAATGTCACAGTTCCAGAGGTTTACGAAGGCGATTCTTAAGGTATTCCTTTAGCTGCAAGCGAAAGAAGCATGCTGTGGATGGCTGAAAAGACAATTTCTACCATCTGTGGAATCACGCTTCAAGACAAAATGCTACCTTTGCGGTAATGATAATCCAAATGTAAGTTTTTAATAAGCCCCGAAAAAAGGACGAATGAAATACAAAGTATATCTCCCCCTCCTCCTTCTTTTGACAGGGTTGGTGTATGGTTGCCATCACGACGATGTGTCATCCCCTTTGCATCAGGCTGAGGAAATGATTGCCCACGACCCTTGTCAGGCAGTTAGCCACTTGAGTCAGTTGCTGGATAGTGTGAAGAACATGTCGCAAGACGATGAGATGTATGCAAAGCTGCTCCTCATCAGAGCCATGGATAAAGCGTATATGCCATTAAAGGATACAGATGGTATAGAGCGTATTGTTTCCTACTTTGAGCAGAATGAGAATTCAGATCGCCTTCCGATGGCATATTATTATGCAGGGCGCACGTTTATTGAAAATAAAGAAGCCTTGGAGGCACTGACCTACTTTCTGAAAGCTGAAGATTTGCTCATGCACGGAGAAGACGACCGTCTCTACACAGTGCTTTGTTCGCAGATAGCCGACATATATAGTCACCGCTACATGTTTGACGACGCACGTGCGTATTTGCGTAAAGCTTATGTAATTGACAGTGTTGCGCGTGACACTTTTTCTATGGTGAGCGACTTGCGCGACATGGCAGTGTCTTATTCTTGGGATGAAAATGAGAAGGAGAGTATGCGTTTGCTCCGTGAGGCGCATGCTCTGGCTCGGCAAGCTGGATCATTATATATGATGGCACAGGTGGAGAAAGATATTGCATACAGTTATAAGAATCAGCACGTTTATGATTCGGCATTATACTATATCCATCGTCCCATCCAACGCCCTGATTTGGTAGATAAGGAGCAAACATTGCCGCTTGTGGCAACGATATATCAGCAGCAAAATAAGATGGACTCCGCGGCTTATTATGCAAGAATGCTATTAGAGATGCCCTCCGTGTTAGTGAGAAATAAGGCACATAAAATATTAGCACTTTATGAGTTGCAACATGGCGATGCCAATAATGCCAAGGCTCATATACTCCAACACTATATGCTGGAGGATACTGCTGATATGCAGACAAGCACCGAGGCCATTGCGCGCGCTAAAGAGTTGTTCGCTCAGCATCGCCAACAACAGGAAAACAATAATCTACGGCTGAAGAATAAAGCTTGGCGTATAACAGGGTTGACTGTCATCATCATTCTGCTGGCAGTGATAGCAACCGTGGTGGTGTGGTTTGTCAATCATAAACGCGAGCGCTTGTTGATGCAACTACGCTATGAACATATGCTGCAGATATACCAGCGCAACAAGGAGACCTACAACAAAATGTTGCTCCACAATGAAGAAAAAATGGCAGAATTGCAGGAACAACTAAAATACACCAGCAAGGAAAACACATTGGAGCTGACAAGAATACATCAGGCGGAAGACTTGATAGAAAAAGAAAACACCGACTCACGACAACACCTGAAAATGCTCCAGCAGCAAACCGAAGCAATACGCTCGACAGAGATATGCCAAGCCTTTCATGCCATGGTGGATAATGGTACCATTCCTTCTGAGGCACAATGGCAGCAGCTGGAGCAGACTCTAAACCACCACTTCGACAATTTCATTCCCAGACTGGAATATGTGCGTCCGCTCAATGTGACGGAGAAGCGTGTGTGCATGCTGCTGAAGATAGAAATGCGCCCCTCCGACATTGCCAAACTATTGTGTAAAGAAACTAATACAATATCATCGGTGCGCACACGTTTGTGCAAGAAGTTTTGCCTTGACAGGGTGACTTCCTCCAATTGGGACACTTTTATCAAGGGAATGTGACAGTGGGCGAAGAAGGAAAAGTTGTCGCTATGAAAGTCAGAAGTCTGACATTCTTAGCGACAACTACTCATTTGATTGCTACTATTTCAGAGGTGTGGTGCTTTGGCTCTGCTCTGTTTTTGCTCTTCGCATCGGCTTATTCTTCGAGTCCGAAGTACTGTCCCTTCCTTGTTGCCGGTATGCCGCTCTTCATCCATGCGGGCATGGGGGCATCTTTGAGGTAGTGGTCGAAGAACTGCTGCATGCGTATAGTGAGGTCTTTCCGGTTGCGTCGTTCTTTGAGGTTGTGTGCTTCGCCGTTATATTGCAGCATCCAAGCCGGTTTCTGCAAGCGCTTCAGTCCCATAAACATCTCAATGCCCTGATACCAAGGCACGGCTCCGTCCTTGTCGTTGTGCATGATGAGCACGGGTGTCTGCACGTTGGGGAGTGTGAAGAGGCAGGAGTTTTTCAGGTAGAGGTCGGGTGCCTCCCACAATGTCTTGCCTATGCGGCTCTGCGTGTGTTCGTACTGAAACTGTCGGCTCATGCCGCTCTCCCATCGTATGCCTCCGTAGGCGCTGGTCATGTTGCTGACGGGTGCTCCTGCTCCGGCGGCTCGGAACATGTTGGTGCGTGTGATGAGGTAGGCCACCTGGTAGCCGCCCCACGACTGTCCCTGTATGGCCATGCGGTCGGCATCAATCCATGGGTATTGCTTGAGGCTTTCGGCTCCGCTCACGATGCAGTTGTAGGCTGCTTCGCCCGGCATGCCGTCGAGGGGATAGACAATGTCGGGCACAAAGACGATGTAGCCGCGGCTGGTGTAGAATGTCTTGTTGACGGTAGACCAGCTGGGTTGCGGCATCACGTAGTTGTAGAGCGTCTCCGAGTTGCGTTCGTAGAAGTAGATCATCACCGGATATTTCTTTGCCGGGTCGAAGTCTTCGGGCTTATAGAGTATGCCGTCGAGCTGTGTGCCGTCGTAGGCGGTCCAGTGGTACAGCTCTGCCGTGCCCCAGTTGTAGTCCTTCTGTTGCGGGTTGATGGCCGTGAGTCGCTCGGGCCGGCTCAGGTCGGCACCTGCGTGGTAGAGGTCCATGGGTTCCTGGAAGTTGCCTCGGGTGAAGAGATATTGCTCTGCCTTCTCTGCCTTCTGCGGTTGTGCGTAAGTGTATCCGCCAAAGGCCAGGAGTTTGACCTTGTCAGGGTGTTGCAGCGGCAGCGAGGCGATGCCGTTTTCCTTGGTGGTGTTGTCGAAGACGCTGAGCAGCAGGGTCTCTTCTTTTGCGATGAAGCGTGCGGCGTCGTCTTTCTTGAGGTTAATGTAGCGATAGGTGCGTTTTTGCTGTCGTCCCTGTGTGAGTCGCAGGGGTTTGCCTCCTGCCTTGGTGGGTATGCGCCACAGGTCGTAGCGGTCGTAGACGATGATGTCGCTGTCGTCTTCGGTCCATCCGGCTATTCCGTAGGGGAAGGGTTCTTGCGGGCAGTCGTACTGTTCGTCCCAGAAGTTGACGCCCATTGTCTTGTCGGTGAGCTGTCGGAGTTTGCCTGTGGCCACTTCGTAGAGATGCCATTGGCTGTCGTCGAAACTATACCATGCCACGAAGCGTCCTTCAGGCGAGGTGGTAGTGTTTGATATGCGTGCCTGTGTGATAGGTGTACGTTGTCCGTTGCTGAGGTTGACGAGTGACAGCTGTACGGGTATATGCTCGTCCCACTGGCTCTCTATGGCTGTCTTTGAGCGGTCGCTGACGATGGCGTAGTCGGCGTTGCCTCGGCTTAGCAGACTTATGCTCTCGTATTTCTCTGTGGAGAGTGGTGTGAGGCGTCCGCTCTTGCGGTCGTAGACGGCTGTGTAGGTGCGTTTCAGCTCGCGCTGCACGTTGTTGTTCTGCATAGTGGGTGTTTCCGGGTCGTCCCAGCGCCACAGGTCGAGACCGGCAGTCTCGAAAGGCACCAGCGTGGTGTCGTTGGGGGGTATGACGGGTGCTATGCCCGCAAAGATGCGCTTGCCGTCGTGGCTGAACGAGGGCGTGGTGTATTGGTTAAGGCTCCATCCGGCAGGGAAGGTGAGGGTGTCGTTGGTAGTGACGAGGCAGCGTGGCTGCGTGAAACTGTAGAGCAGTTCTTTGTCGGCCTTGCCCTTACCCTTGTTTTTGCCATACTTGTCGGCCAGTGCGTAGGTGTGGGTGGTGGCATAGTAGAGCGCCGCCCGCTTGCTGCCGCTCGCCACGGTGTCGGTGCTCATCACGTAGAGTATCTGCGCTCCGTTGTCGTCGAAATTGGGTCGCGACACAAAGGGCACGGTATCGGTGAGCATCTGTGTGCGGCGGCGCTTGAGGTCGAAGAGTCCGGCGGTGAACTTCTGCTTCTTCAGCTGTTGGGTGAAGGAAAGGGTGTATCCCGACTTGTCGAAGGCATATTCCTTCACATGCCGGAGCGTGTCTTGCTCGCCGTTGTCGAGATGGTAGACGATGCACGGGCGCCCGATGTCTTTGTTGCTGCGCTCCTTCTTGGGTATGAGTGCCGTGTCGGCAGAGAGAAAGGCGATGGCATCGGTGGCCTTCTTGCCAATGGTGTAGGAGCTGACGTGGGGTATGCGTTTCACCGACATGTCACTGAGGTGTATGACGAGCAGTGTGTCGTGCGGCATGTCGAGGTCTTTCTTCTTCTTTATCTTCGCCTGCCGTGTCTGCCGGAAGAGCGGCTTGACGAGACAGAGGGCGTACCGTTCATCGGGTGTGACGCTCAGCCGGTAGCCTCGCGGCACGGTGAGCTCGTTGCCGAAGGCGCGCAACACCAGTCTGCCGTCGCCCTCCTGTGGGTTGACGGCATAGCCGATGACGTTGCCGTTGGGCGAGATGTAGGGTGTGGCCACGCTCTCCCAGCTGTCGTACACGCTGTGGTCGAGGGGGCGTTTCTGTGCCCATGCCAGCAGCGGCAGGGCGAGAAGCGATAGCAACAGTAGTCTTTTCATATTGGTATTAGGTTGAATTTCATTCGACTGCCTCTCGCCTCAACCATTGACGTCCACTTCAAGTGTTGAGGCTCGTCGATAAGTTCCGTCAGTGGTACAAAGGTAAGCAATAAGAAAGAATATCGGGGAACAGTGACAGACCAAAATCGTCGATATTGCAGACCAAAGTCGTCGAGATTGCAGACCAAAGTCGTCGAGATTGCAGACCACAATCAGTGATATTGGCATCTGGAGTAAGCCTTTTCATGTTGTCATTGTTGTCTGTCGGTAGCGTCGTTGTGGGGTATGCGCTGCGCGGTGAGCAGCAGTGTGTAGGCAGGCAGGCTGTGGTCGGTGCTCCACAGCAGCGGCATGTCCAGCAGCTCGTCGGCGGTCTGTGCCAGATTGAAGCCGAGCGCCTCGAGCGACGGGCGCACTTTGTCGGGATGCCGGCAGGGTTTTCCCTCGCTGCGGGTACAGGGCAGCGGCTCGCACAGCTGACAGGCACTGAACAGGTATGCCCGGCTGCCGGGCACGTCGGCTTCCCATTGCCGGTGCAGGCTTTCCACCATGCCTATGGCTTCGTGGATGAGTGCGTGCAGTATGGCATCGCGTTGCGCTGTGGTGGCTGACAGCTGTCGCGTGGCATCGTCGGGTGTGAGCCTGGTGCCTACGAGCCACAGTGTGTCGCCAGGGGTGAAGAGGGTGGGGCAGTGCGGCTCAAAGGGCGGGCATGCCCAGGTGTGTGCGTAGTTGTGACAGGCACGGCAACACTGCAGGAAACGCTCCACATCGCGGTAGCGCTCCTCATAGCAGACCGCATCTACTGCCACGCCGTGCATCTGCACGCAACACCCCACCTCTCCCCATGCCGAGCTGGCGGTGAGCCGTTGGGGCAGGGGGAGGGTAATGGGTATGTGAGTGATGGGTGGCGGGTGATGGGCGGTGGGTGACGGCATCAGAAGTTGAAGTCGGCAGGTTGTTCGTCGACAGGCTGTTCGTCGGTGTAGTCGTTGGAGAAATCTTCTTCTCCAGGACTTGTGGAGTCGTTGCCAAAGTCATCGTCTGTGTCGGTGTCGTCACTGTTGGTCAGTTTGTTGAAACCATCCATAGCGCTCCTTATCTTGTCTTCGTTGGTAATCTTGACCGAGCCGAGGAATCCTGTTGACACTTTCTCACCCGATTTTCTCTCGGTCACGGTGGAGAAAACGAAGTAATTGTGATAATCAAACGCTTGGTCGAACACTTTCGACATCATGCTCATTGCCAGTTGCATGCCCATCTTGGTGTCGTCGTCCATGTTGCTGCTTTTCATGGCATCTGTCATGATGGCTTTCAGCTCCTCCATGTGCTTCTCCTTCGAGGGATTGGTGGCGGCAAACACACCACCGACGATGAGCAGCACTGCCAGTATGGCCAGCGTCACCCAGAGTCCTGTGCGCTTTTTCTTTTTTGGCGGTTGTTCGGGCCATCGCGAGGCTTGCTGCTGTGTTGTGCCCGAGGCATAGGCGGGTTGTTGGCTTGGCGGCTGTGCCTGGTTCCAGTTCACTACGGCAGCCAACTCGGCCACCTGCACGGCGGGTTGCCAGTCGGTCATGCCTTCTGTCCATACCATGGTGTCGGGCTCAACGCCCGTAACACCCAATTGGTCAACTGAGAATGGCCCTGTCTGCTGACCATTGACGAGAATGTAGTAGTCCATATATGAAGAATTTTAGTGATTTACCGTGTGCCAAAGTTAGAGGTATATGCCCGATTATGCAAACATTACAGTTTGTTTTTATGCAAAGGAACAGGTTTTCATCGTTTTACTTTTGCCACTCGCAAGATAATACATACCTTTGCACACCATTATATAATAACCCGTAACATGTTTGAAAATCTCAGCGAGCGGCTGGAACGCTCATTCAAGATACTGAAAGGTGAAGGGAAAATCACCGAGATCAACATCGCCGAGACCCTGAAGGATGTGCGTCGTGCCCTGTTGGATGCCGACGTCAACTACAAGGTGGCAAAGACCTTTACCGATCAGGTGAAGGAAAAAGCCCTGGGCATGAACGTGCTCACTGCCGTCAAGCCCGGACAGCTCATGGTGAAGCTCGTCCACGACGAACTGGCACAACTCATGGGCGGAGAGGCAGTAGGACTGAAGCTCGAAAACAGGCCAGCCATCATCCTCATGTCGGGCTTGCAGGGTTCGGGTAAGACGACGTTCAGCGGCAAGCTCGCCAACATGCTCAAGAGCAAGCAGCGCCGTAAGCCCCTGCTTGTGGCATGCGATGTGTACCGCCCCGCTGCCATAGAGCAGCTGAAGGTGGTGGCGGCCAGCATCGACGTGCCTGTCTACACAGAGGAAGGCAGTAAGGACGTGGTGCAGATAGCACGCAATGCCATACAGGAAGCAAAGGCACGTAGTTACGACACCGTCATCGTCGACACCGCCGGACGACTGGCAGTGGACGAGGAGATGATGAACGAGATAGCATCGCTCAAACAGGCCCTGCAGCCCGACGAGACATTGTTTGTGGTCGACAGTATGACAGGTCAGGATGCCGTGAACACCGCCAAGGAATTCAACGACCGTCTGGACTTCGACGGCGTGGTGCTCACCAAGCTAGACGGCGACACCCGTGGCGGTGCCGCACTGTCGATACGCACCGTAGTCACAAAGCCTATCAAGTTCGTCGGCACGGGCGAGAAGATGGAAGCCATCGACGTGTTCCATCCCGAGCGCATGGCCGACCGCATACTGGGCATGGGCGACATCGTCTCCCTCGTGGAACGCGCGCAGGAACAGTTCGACGAAGCAGAAGCCAAGAAGCTTGAAAAGAAGATACGGCAGAACAAATTCGACTTCGACGACTTCTACAAGCAGATACAGCAGATAAAGAAGATGGGCAACATCAAAGACCTGGCCGCAATGATACCCGGTGTGGGCAAGGCCATGAAGGATGTCGACATCGACGACAACGCCTTCAAAGGCATTGAAGCTATCATTCAGAGCATGACACCGAAGGAGCGCGCACACCCGGAAGTGCTCAACCCCAGCCGCAAGATGCGCATAGCAAAAGGATCAGGCACCAACATACAGGAGGTGAACCGCCTGCTCAAACAGTTTGACCAGACACGCAAGATGATGCGCATGGTGGCAGGACAATCCAAGTTGGGAATGATGAAAAACATGATGCAGATGCGCAAAGGAATGCCGCAATAGTTGACAAGTTGACGAGTTGACAAGTTGAACCTAAACCTCCAAACCACCAATCTCCCAAACGACTAAACGTCCAATCTCCCAAACGACCAATATGACCCTGATAGACGGAAAACTTACAGCACAAAGCATAAAGAAAGAGATAGCACTTGAAGTAGAGCAGATGGTGGCCTCAGGCATGAAGCGCCCGCACCTCTCTGCCATACTCGTAGGCCACGACGGAGGCTCGGAATCGTATATGAAGAACAAGATGCTCGCCTGCGAAGCCTGCGGTATCAAGTCGTCGCTTGTCAGACTTGACGAAACTGCCACCGAAGACGAAGTGCTCGCACAAGTGCAGCGACTCAACGACGATCCCGACGTCGACGGATACATCATACAACTGCCATTGCCGAAGCATATCGACGAGCAGAAAGTGATAATGGCTGTTGACTACAGAAAAGACGTGGACGGATTCCACCCCATCAACGTGGGACGCATGGCAATAGGACTGCCCTGCTTCATCTCTGCCACGCCGCTGGGCATCATCACGCTGCTTAAGCATTACCGGATTGACACCAGCGGCAAGAAATGCGTTGTGCTCGGACGCTCCAACATTGTGGGCAAACCCATGGCACAACTCATGATGCAGAAGCAATACGGCAACGCCACAGTGACCGTGTGCCACAGCCAGTCGCCCACGCTGAAGGAAGAGTGCCGCCAGGCCGATGTCATCATCGCAGCTGTGGGACGTCCCGGCTTTGTCACCGCCGACATGGTGAAGCCCGGTGCCATCGTCATCGACGTGGGCACCACACGCATCGTCGACGAGAGCATACCGAAGGGCTACCGTCTGGCGGGCGACGTCGACTTCGAAGCGGTGAAAGACCAGTGCGCCTACATCACCCCCGTGCCCGGCGGCGTGGGTCCCATGACAGTATGCTCACTGATGAAGAACACACTGGCAGCTGCCAGGCACACCATATATAAACAATAAGACACTTCCCGTTAAACGGAATGCAACACCAACACCCCGTCAGCCTATGACAGCAGAAGAATATTACCAAAAAGGCAACGAATACCGCAAGCAGGGCAACTACAAGGAAGCCCTCAACTGCTACATGGCAGCCATAGAACTGGATCCGAAGAGCCCCGCAGTGCATGCCAAGGAGATGATAGACAACATCATGGGCTACTACTGCAAGGACTATTACAATCCCTGATGCCATCAGCCTTACATCTGTGAAAAAAGGAAAGGAGAAAAAACAACGCAAATAATTTGTGGAAATCAAAAATAGCTATACCTTTGCAAACACAATTCTTCTCAACGCCCGTTGGGCGAGCAGTTGATTTGCGAAGAGAATGGTGCCTTAGCTCAGTTGGTAGAGCATCGGACTGAAAATCCGTGTGTCCCCGGTTCGATTCCTGGAGGTACCACCCCTCCTTTCATTAGCCCGCAGAAGGAGTAATCCTGAAGCGGGCTTCCTCTTTATAGTAACTAACAAACACCCCTAACCATGAAAAGACTTTGCCTCCTTTTTCTTTTGCTCTGCGGCAGTGCAGCTCTCATGGCACAGCGGTTTTCCTGCCCCGAACTGATACAGGACATACGCATCTGGAACGAGTATCAGCAACCCAACAACTATCTGGAGTGGGCCCGGAGTGTGAAGGCCGACCACGTGTATAAGACCAATGCCGCCGGTGCGTTGGAGTATGTGTATGTGATGACTGCCGACCGCGACGTGGACCTCAATGCCATGCGCGAACTCGCCCTCGACTATCTCGCCGCGCAATTTAAGGTGTCGGCACAGTTGCGGGCCGAAATAGCCCGCCGCAGTCCCACCGATGCCATATTCTTCACCGGGCTGCTCAAGAAGATTGGCACCTTCTATAGCCTCACCGACGAAAACTATATCGACACGCAGATACAGTTCGACATCCGCTTCAAGAGCAATCGGGTACGCTTTAAGGTGACGATAGCCGAGTTTCGCGTTGTGCAGACTTCCGACCGCCGCATCACGCAAGACAAGACCGTGCGCGTGAAGGATGCCTATCCGCTCAACAAGCGCTCAGACCATAAGGACAGCTACTCCAAGGCGTTTCTCAACTCCAATGGCAAGATGCTCAACTATGCAGGAGAGTTCCTCAACTTCTTCAATAAGCACATTGCTCGGAAACAGGCCGAAGAAGACTGGTGAGCAGACAGACAACAGACATTTCTTGCCCCACAACTCTGGTAGTGGTTGAGCCTGCTGCCGACGCGGCCAAGAGGCTACATTTTACATACACGACAGCCATATTGCTCTAAGGCAATATGGCTGTCGTTGTGTTGTAAGCGAGCGTGCAGTGTCTTACATCTGCTTCATGATTTTCTCGCCTTCTGCCACCGCTTGCATGTTGAGCGGTATGAGCTTGTGGTGGCGTTCGGGCAGAGTCTTGTAGAGTGCCTTCTCCAGTCCGTTGAGTGTCACCACGGGGCACACCTTGAGCAGACCGCCCAGCACAATCATGTTGAATACCTTCGAGTTCTGCAGCTCTTCGGCTTTGCCTGTGGCATTGATGGCATACACCTCAATGTCTTTACGTGTCGGCGGGTTGATGATGAGCGACTCTTCGTAGATGAGCACTCCGCCTGGCTTGATGCGGTCCTGGAACTTGTCAAGCGAAGGCTGGTTGAGCACGATAGCCACGTCGTACTTCGACAGGATAGGCGACGACACGCGGTCGTCGCTCACGATAACGGTGACGTTGCATGTGCCGCCGCGCTGCTCGGGGCCGTAGGCAGGCATCCAAGTCACTTCTTTGTCTTCCATCAGTCCCGAATAAGCCAGTATCTTACCCATGGAGAGCACACCCTGACCGCCGAAACCGGAAATGATAATTTCTTTTTTCATATTGCAATGCTGTTTTATTTTCTATGAATGAGAATACTCTTATGCCGGCTGCACACAATATATAGTATAGGCGTGTGTCAGCCTGAGCGTTCAGTGTGTCATTACTCTTCGGTGGTGTCCTTGAGGTCTCCCTTCTCGTAGAAGGCGAACATGTTCTCTTTCATCCACTCGTTGGCCTTTGCGGGTGAGAGTTTCCATCCGCTGTTGCAGGTGCTGACAATTTCTACGAGGCTTGAGCCCTTGCCTGCCATCGATGCTTCGAAAGCTTTTCGTATAGCCTTCTTGGCTTTGAGGATAGAGGGTACGCTCTCTACGCTCTGGCGTGTGACGTAGCATGTGCCTTGCATCATGGCTGCCATCTCAGTAATC
This sequence comes from Bacteroidaceae bacterium, assembly GCA_017940185.1. Lineage (GTDB taxonomy): Bacteria > Bacteroidota > Bacteroidia > Bacteroidales > Bacteroidaceae > Prevotella. The sequence goes on from JAGAZE010000007.1 coordinate 21,662, forward strand.
TTCAGGGGGTATCCGTGCAGGTCGGGTTGGCGGCCGTAGGGGCAGGTGGCTGTCTTCTGACCGAGCAGCGTGGTGGGGGCCATCTGTCCGCCAGTCATACCGTAGATGGCATTGTTGATGAAGATGATGGTGATGTTCTCGCCACGGTTGAGTGCGTGGATAGACTCGGCAGTACCGATACATGCCAGGTCGCCGTCGCCCTGATAGGTGAACACCAGGCGGTCGGGCCACAGGCGCTTGATGGCTGTTGCCACGGCGGGAGCGCGTCCGTGGGCGGCTTCTTGCCAGTCGATGTCTATGTAACGGTAGGCGAAGACGGAGCAACCTACGGGCGAAACGCCGATGCTCTTCTCTTCCATGCCCATCTCTTCGATAACTTCTGCGACGAGCTTGTGAACAACTCCGTGTGAGCAACCAGGGCAGTAGTGCATCATCACGTCGTTCATCAACGTCGGTTTCTTGTACACCAGGTTCTCCGGTGATATGATATTATTGTTTGCCATTATTTCATCAGTTTAGTTTTCAGTGCTTCTACTATTTCTTCCGGTTCGGGAACCATGCCGCCGAGGCGACCGAAATGCGCTACAGGTACTTCGCCGTTGATGGCCAGGCGTACGTCTTCTACCATCTGTCCGGCGTTGATTTCGCTTACGAGCACGCCTTTCTTGCCGCGTGCCATCTCTGCTATCTGCTTGGTGGGGAAGGGCCATACGGTGATGGGGCGGAACAGTCCCACCTTGATGCCTTCTGCACGGGCATTCTCTATGGCCTGCAGAGCAATACGCGAGGCGCTGCCGAAACTTACGATGATGTAGTCGGCATCGTCGCAGAACTGTGTCTCGAAGCGCACTTCCTTTTGGCGTATCTCTTCATACTTGGCTTGCAGGTGCAGGTTGCGCTGCTCCATCACTTCCGACTGCAGTTCGAGCGAGGTGATGATGTTGGGCTCGCGGCCTTTGGTGCGGCCTGTGGTAGCCCACGGACACTCCTTGATGATTTCCTCTTCTGTGCGGCGGGGTTTCTGTGGGGGCAGCACCACCTTTTCCATCATCTGTCCGATGACACCGTCGGAGAGTATCATGGCAGGGTTGCGGTATTTGAAAGCCAGCTCGAAGGCGAGGTCCATGAAGTCGGCCATCTCTTGTACGGAGTTGGGGCAGAGCGTTATTACATAGTAGTCGCCATTGCCGCCGCCGCGTGTGGCCTGGAAGTAGTCGCCCTGCGAAGGCTGGATGGTTCCCAGTCCGGGGCCGCCGCGCTGCACGTTGACAAACACACCGGGCAGCTCGGCTCCTGCCATGTAGGCAATACCTTCCTGCATCAGTGCGATGCCGGGGCTCGACGAGGAGGTGAAGGCGCGCTTGCCGGCGGCAGCAGCACCGTAGATCATGTTGATAGATGAGGTCTCGCTCTCAGCTTGCAGCACCACCATGCCGGTAGTCTCCCAAGGCTTGAGCTCTGCGAGGGTCTCCAGTACTTCACTCTGCGGGGTGATAGGGTAGCCAAAGTACCCGTCGCATCCGCAACGGATGGCAGCGTGAGCTATCGCTTCGTTGCCTTTCATCAGTTTTACTTCTTGTTCTGCCATAATGATTAGTCCTCCATTTTTTTACGATAAACGGTAATACACCCGTCGGGGCATACGATAGCGCACGAACGGCAGCCGATGCATGCGTCCTGATTTACGGGCTCAACGTACGGATAGCCGTGCACGTTCACCTTGTTGGCCAGGCCAATCACCTTCTGCGGGCAGGCAATAGCACAAAGCTGACAACCCTTGCAACGGTCGGTGTTGACCACGATGGCACCTTTGATTTTACTCATAATGCTTTCTGTTTTGTGCTGTGGCGCAGGCACCAGAGGCAACCTGTGCAACACAGACGAGGTTAGTATGATTGTTGAAGTTTGAATTTATGGTGTTACATTACTTGCCGAGCAAAGTTACGCTGATTTTTTTAATCTCCGTATAACGATGAGCAAAAAAAATGGTGCAGGCAAAAAATAGAGCCTACCACGCTTGCAATACATATATAATCGCTACATTTGCCACTCAAACCCCTTATAATATAATATGGTGCAGGTTGCCGCCATGCGTGCGCCATACCATCATCACACTTCATTCACCGACTATGAAACCGAGCGACAGCATTGTCATCATCCCCACCTACAATGAGAAAGAGAACATAGAGAAAATCATCCGCGCCGTCTTCGGTCTGGAGAAGGCTTTCCACATCCTCGTCATCGACGACGGCAGCCCCGACGGCACCGCCGACATCGTCAAGCACCTGCAAGGCGAAGAGTTTGCCGGGCAGCTCTTCCTGGTGGAGCGCGAAGGCAAACAAGGGCTCGGCACCGCCTATATCGCCGGCTTCCGCTGGGCCTTGGAGCGCGACTATCAGTATGTCTTTGAGATGGATGCCGACTTCTCCCACGACCCCAACGACCTGCCGCGTCTCTATAGCGCCTGTGCCGACGAGGGCTACGACCTGGCCATCGGCTCACGCTACATCAACGGTGTCAACGTGGTGAACTGGCCCATGGGGCGTGTGCTGATGAGCTACTTCGCCTCAAAGTACGTGCGCATCGTCACAGGCTTCAAGGTGCACGACACCACAGCTGGCTTCAAGTGCTACCGGCGCCGCGTGCTCGAGACCATTGAACTCGACAAGATACGCTTCAAGGGATATGCCTTCCAGATTGAAATGAAGTTCACCACCAAGAAGATCGGCGGCAGGATCAAGGAGGTGTCGGTAGTGTTTGTCAACCGCCGCGAGGGCACCAGCAAGATGAGTGGCGGCATTTTCGGCGAAGCCTTTTTCGGCGTGATGCGCCTCCGATGGGACGGATGGTTCCGCAAGTATCCTAAACTGCCGAAGGCTGAGTAGGCTATGTTGCGGCATATTCCTGCCCAACCGATGCCTTTAGTATGATGACTCCTGCCGGTATGCATCATTCGTGGACAATAATGCCGCTGACATGATTACTCGTCGCTCCTCCTTCCATATTTAGTAACCCTCTCATTGGTATACAGCCAGTCCCATGTCACTCACCTCACCCCTCCGTCACATCCTGCGCATCGCCTTTCCCCTGCTTCTTGCCGCAGCCATCCTCTACTGGATGTATCGCGGTATGGACTTCTTGCGCATGTGGACGTTCATGCAACGTGAGATGGACTGGACCTGGATGCTGCTCTCCCTGCCTTTCGGCGTGCTGGCACAGGTGTTTCGCGCCCTGCGTTGGCGGCAGATGCTCGATCCTATGGGCGAGCGGTCGCGCTCGCGAGTGCGCATCAACGCCATCTTTCTCAGCTATGCCACAAGCCTCGTCGTGCCCCGCGTGGGAGAGTTCGTGCGCTGCGGCGTGCTACGACGCTACGACAATGTCAACTATGCCAAGGCACTCGGCACCGTCGTCACCGAACGCGTCATCGACACGTTGCTCATTGCCGTCCTCGCCTTGGCTGCCATCCTGATACAGCTTCCTGTCTTCTCCTCCTTCTTCTCGCAGACGGGTACCAGCTTCACAGGATTTCTCTCACGCTTCACCACCGCTGGATGGCTTGTCACAGCAGCCTGCGCACTCATAGCTCTCGTCTTCGTGTGGTGGCTGCTGCGACGACTGGCTGTCTACGAGCGTGTGAAAGACACGCTGCGCAACCTCTGGAAAGGAATCGCTTCCGTGCGCAACGTGCGCAGCAAAACCACCTTCGCAGCCTACACCCTCGCCATATGGCTGAGCTACTTCTTCCACTACTATCTCACCTTCTTCTGCTTCGATTTCACCGAGAGCCTAAGTCTGCAGTGCGCGCTGGTGAGTTTCGTAGTGGGAAGCATAGCCGTCATCGTGCCCACGCCCAACGGGGCAGGCCCTTGGCACTTCGCGGTGAAGACCATGCTCATCCTCTACGGCGTCGCCGACGAGCGGGCACTCTACTTCGTGCTCATCGTCCACACCGTACAGACAGCGCTCGTAGTGCTGCTTGGCATCATCGCGTGGGCAACGATGCCGTGCACCGACCCCAGTGCCGGAGCAGCGATGGCCACCGCAAGACATAATCAACAACAACACCATAAATTATTAACATCAGGCGACGAGGACTAAGGTATGTCAGGCAAGCGAAACAACCCTCTCTCACCCCATACTCTTTCCTCTCTCCTCTTAAAAAGTGTCTCTTATGATTCAAAATCTTAACCCGCAGTGCATCTGGAACAACTTCCACGCACTCACGCAGGTGCCCCGTCCTTCCGGTCACCTCGAGAAAGTACAACAGTTCCTGCTCGACTTCGCTGCCCGCATTGGCGTAGAAGCATTCAAGGACAGTGCCGACAACATCATCATGCGCAAACCTGCCACACCCGGCATGGAAAATCGCAAAGCCGTAGTGCTGCAAGCGCACATGGACATGGTGCCGCAGAAGACACCCGACTCCAGCCACAACTTCGAGACCGACCCCATCGAGGCATACATCGATGGCGATTGGGTACGCGCACGCAACACCACGCTCGGGGCCGACAACGGACTCGGCGTGGCTGCCATCATGGCCGTCATGGAGGCCAACGACCTGAAGCACGGACCCATTGAGGCGCTCATCACCGCCGACGAAGAAACAGGCATGTTCGGCGCCAACGCACTGCCCACCGATGTGCTGCACGGCGACATACTCTTCAATCTCGACTCTGAGACATGGGGCAAGTTCGTCATCGGCAGCGCAGGTGGCATCGACATTACTGCCACACTCGACTACAAGCCTGTGGAGACCGACCCGGAAGATGTGGCACTCCACTTCACGCTGCAAGGACTGAAGGGCGGACACTCCGGACTCGAAATCAACGAAGGACGCGGCAACGCCAACAAACTCATGGCGCGCTTCGTATACGATGCCATACAAAACCTCGAGGCACGCCTCGTGTGCTGGCAGGGAGGCAACATGCGCAACGCCATACCGTTCAAGGCAGAGACCATACTCACCATGCCGAAAGAGAATGTCAACGACATCAAAGCATGCATGGAAGAGTACAAAGCTCTCTTCATCGACGAGTTCAAGGGCATTGAGGAGGGCATTGAGTTCCGTTGCGAAGAGGTGCCCACCCCAGCCACACAAGTGCCCGAAGAGATACAGGACAACCTCATCGGCGCCATCCTGGCATGCCACAACGGCGTGCTGCGCATGATACCCGCCTATCCGCACGTGGTGGAGACATCGTCCAACCTCGCCATCATCAACATCGCAGAGGGAAAGGCAAGCATCAAGATTCTCGCACGCTCGGCACGCGAAGACATGAAGCAATACATCACCGACACCCTCACGGCAGGTTTCAACATGGCAGGCATGAAGGTGGAGACCAGCGGCTCCTACGTGGGATGGGACCCCAACCCCGACAGCCCCGCACTGCATCTGCTGCTCAAAGTCTACAAAGACCTCTTCGGCGAAGACGGCATCATACAGGTAGACCACGCCGGACTGGAGTGCTCCATCATCCTGAGCAAGTATCCGGGCATGGACGTCGTCTCGTTCGGACCCACAATGAAGTCGCCGCACACCACTATCGAGCGCGCCTACATACCCACAGTAGAACCCTTCTGGACACTGCTGAAGAAGGCCCTCGAAGAAGTGCCCGTGAAGTAACGTCATCCCACAGTGCTCCCATAGCACCATAGCATAGTAAAGGGTGCGCCGACATACCGTCGGCGCACCCTTTTTTCATACTCTTTTCTCCCTTTTGCTTTCTCCTCCTCCTTCTGTGCTCGGCAGCGACCTTTCGCTCTCTCTCTCCTCTTTCCCGTCGTGGCAGAGCAGGACAGTGGGCTTTGCCGCCCCCATGCCACGCCGCCTCATGTCGTGCCGCCGTCTGCCTATCCCGTCGTGTGTGGCTGCGTGGAGCGCTCGTCGTCCCACAGTTCCACCCTCGCACCCTCGGCGAGCCGCTGGCAGATGGTGCCGTCGCTCCGGCGGCGTCCGGCAGGAACGAAACGACATACCACATCCTCCACGTCACGCCCCACTCGGAAATCCGTTGGCGTGTCGACATGCCTGCTTTTCACCGACAGGTGGAACCGTCCCAGCCCGTCGATGACCACCGTTTCGCCATTGAGCAGACTCGCGTGCACCTGCTCTACCAGCTCGATGAGCAAGCCGTGCACCTCGCCGCGCTTGAAGGTGGTGTTGCGCTCAATGCGCTCGGCAAGAACCCAGAGGTCGGTGTCCTGCAGTTTCATAGACTTGGCAAACCACTTCCCGCGGTGCTGCACACGACCGAAAGCGTTGCGATACAGTTTGATAAAGATTGCCATAATGTTAGTTTTAGTGAGTAAGTAATAATGTTCAGCCGAAAAGTCAGCCCCATCGGCGATGCAAAGATACAACATTTTGCTGCCGATTGCAAGCCTTTCGCACAGCAATCTCGTCGACTTTGGTGACCAATCTCGTCGACTTTGGTGACCAATCTCGTCGACTTTGGTGACCAATCTCGTCGACTTTGCTCTCTCATCGTGGCTCAAGGGGTATCGGAATGTTGAAGTATGCGAGAGCGATGCAACGCATTTCACATCGTTATCAGCCCTCTGTCCTATTCTGTTTCTGCGTTGTATCGGTTGCTGGCATAGCAATTGTCCCAAGTTCCTGCGCACCTACGCAAACATCTTGCAGGTGCAGCTCTTGTAGAGTCGGAACGGTTGGTGTAGGATTCGCTCTGCCGTGATGAACAGGTTGGGTGCGTGCTGCCATAGGAAGAGCCTCAGGCGCGACTTTGCCGACAGTGCGTGTGTGTCGATGTGCGGCAATGCGCTGATGTCGGCTTTCATGGTGCGCAGCAGTGCCAGCTTGCGGCTGCGGGGCGACGAGCCGCGGGCGATGCGTTTGGCGGTGCGCAGGGCCTGTTGTAGCAGGTGTGGGTCGGAGAGGGTGGTCAGGTTGTGGTTGAGATAGTAGCGATATTTCTGTTTTTCCGATTCGTAGAAGTAGGACAGTGCCTGCACGTTGTCCACTTTTTTCGTCGTCGAGCTCTGGCGCTGGCGGTAGTAGTAGAGCGGTTGGTGTATGACGACGGCGTGCCGGCACTTTTCGGCATACATGTAGAACTGTGCGTTGTCTTCGTAGAAGCGTGTCGTGGTACCGTTGAGCGGTATGAGGCTTTTGCGGAAGAGCTTGTTGCACAGGTAGCTCTGTATGCTGTTGTGCAGCACGTGGCGCATCAGCGTGTCGTGGTCAATGAGCGTGTCGCTGAAGGTGTATCGGTAGGGGTGGCAGGTGTTGCGGTACCACTTATAGAAGGTGCATATCGCCATGTCGGCGTGGTGCTGCTGCATTGCCTGTGTGAGTCGCTGGTACATGTCGGGGTCAATCTTGTCGTCGGCATCGACGAATCCTATCAGCTCTGCCCGTGCCTGTTGCAGTGCTGTGAGCCGTGCCCGGGCGGGGCCCCCGTTGTCGGTGTGCACAATGCGCAGGCGGTGGTCGGCCTCGGCGTGTTTTTTGAGTATGGCGAGGGTGGCATCGGTGCTGCCGTCGTCGACGACAATCACCTCGATGTCGCGGAGTGTCTGTCGCAGCAAGCTGTCCAGACACTCGTCGATGTATGCCTCGGCGTTGTAGGCAGGTACTATGATGGAGAGAAGAGGGATTCTTTCTTCCATGATTGTGTTTTTCTGAATGGTCGGCTGAGCGACATTACAAATGTGTAGAGGGCTGGCGATGCCCACAACAGGCGTATGCGTTGTCGGTTTTTGGCGTTGAGTGCCTGTGGCAGCGCTTCTCGCTCGGCTTTCAGCCGTTGGCCGATAAGGGTGTTGTAGTGTTTTCGCCTGGCGAAGGTTGCCCGACTGGTGTTGATGCTGCGCAGCATGGTCTTGGCACAACGGAAAAGGTTGCATCGTGCGTCCATGGCCCAAGGGGTGTCGCTCAGGGCACGCAGGCGGAAGTCGTCGGCAAGGAAACACTGGTAGAAGGAGTCGATAGTTTTGTTGTCGGGGTGTGTGATGGATGCTTCGCGCTGCCGGTAGTGGTAGAGTGGTTGCGACAGGAAGGTGACACTGCTGCAACGGTGGAACCATGCGGCGATGACGGCGTGGTCTTCATACACCATCTCCGGTGGCAGGGGCGTTGTGCACAGTGTGCGGCGGAAGAGCTTGTTGCACAGACTGGAGTTGACGGTGTTGTCGACGAGCAGCGGCATGATGTCGTCATGGCTGTAGGTGCCGAGCCGCACACGCTCGGCATAGGGCTCGCTGTGGTCGGTATACTCTCTGTAGAACCCGCATGCCACGATGTCGGCGTTGCTTTGTCGCTGTGCCTCCAGCAATGTGTGCAGAAATGTGGGTTCCACCCAGTCGTCGCTGTCTACGTAGCACATGAATTCGGCTTTGGCGGCGGCTATTCCTCTGTTGCGTGCTTCTGCCACGCCCTTATGCCTGAGGCGCAAGAGGCTGAAACGGCTGTCGCGTGCAGCATAGCTTTGTGCCACGTCGGCGCTGTCGTCGCTGCTGCCGTCGTCCACCAAGATGGCTTCCCATGCCTGTTCGGTTTGGGAGAGCAGTGAGTCGAGACACTGTGGCAGATAGCGTGCCGTGTTGTATATAGGTATGACGATGCTGACAAGGGGTTGCATGGTGTGGATTAGGGGTGGGTGTCAGTTGTAGAGTTGCTCTTCCTTCACTTTTCGGGCGCGCTTATGTCGGGTGATGGAGAACATCGCCACTACGGCAGGTGTGATGGGCAGGTGCAGCCACAGCCACATCTTACGGCGCTTGGACGGTTTGAGCACACGCTTTCCTTCGGCGTAGAGTGGGCGTATCTCGTCGATGATGTCGCGCAGGTAGCGTTGGCGTTCGCCCAGCGGCGCGCTGCTCTTCAGCAGCTTCTGTTTGCAGCGGTAGGCGCGCATCACCATCTGCTGCACACCGATGTCATGCATGCCGTTGGCTTCAGCCACAGCGTAGCGCATCTTCTCGGCAATGAACACGTCGTGGTGTCTGCGTGCGTTGGCGTTGTTGTTCATAATCGATCCGCGTCGCTGACGGTAGAGGTAGAGCGGGTCGGGGATGAAGGTCACGCGCTTTGCCGCGGCAAAGTAGGCTGCCATCACGGCATGGTCTTCGTGGTAGAGGTTGGGAGGGAATTCCTTTACTACGGTGTGGCGCTTCAACAGCTTGTTCCACACTGCCGAGTTGACCTCGTCGCGCAGTATCTTCGCGAGTGCTTCGTTGTGCTCGAAAGTGCCTGGCTCGCCCTTGCAGGGAGGGCATTGGGTGCGATGGTCGGTGTAGTCGTCATAGTATCCGCACACCACGATGTCGCTGTCGGTCTGTTGCATGTGTCTGACGAGCGTGGCGAGCAAGTCGGGCAGCATGCGGTCGTCGCCGTCGAGGAAGTAGATGAGTTCTCCCTCGGCATGCTTCACGCCCTCGTTGCGTGCGGTGCTCAGTCCGCCGTTCTGCAGGTGCAGGGGGACGATGCGCTTGTCGGCCGCCGCGAAGCTGTCGATGACGGCGCCGCTCTTGTCGGTGCTCCCGTCGTCGACGGCAATGAGCTGCCAGTGCGTATAGGTCTGCGCCAATACCGACTCTATGCACTCGCCAACCCATTTCTCAATGTTGTAGGCAGCCATGATGATGCTGATGAGAGGCTGTGTCTGCATAGTTGGAACGAAAGGAATAATAGTCGTAACTTATAAACTCGGCCGAAAGGTACGCAGAAAATGCGGTATGCGCCATAGTTCAACCCATAAAAATTCAGTGTTCGGCCTTGGCTGTGATGGCATGCGCGGCAGCTTTCCTTTGGTGGGAAAGCTGCCGCGCATGGGTGTAAGGTGTGGAAGAGTGTGTTATTCTTCAGGTACAGCAAACTTGTCGCCTGTCTGCTTCACTAGCTGTCGTGCTACGCTCTCGGGATAGCCGGGGCGTGCGGGGCGCGCTCCCATGCCGGTCTCGGTGCGCTCGAACTTACCGTCTTTCTCCGGCTTTATGACCATGTCGTTGTATTTCACGATGAGGTAGGTGGCGAGTTGGCGCCAGCGGCTGAGCATCTGACTGCCTTTCTCTGCGCTGTAGTCGGTGAGATATTTCACGGCAGCTTGCTCGCCCTGGCTGTTGAGGATGTCGAGGGCGCGCTTCTCAATGCTCTCCTGCAAGCGGGCGTAGCTGTTGTCGAGGCTGTCGCGCACGGCTTTCAGCGAGGGGAACATCTGTGCGTAGCGCGGGTAGACCATGTTGCTCACCCAGTTGCACACCCAGAAGGCATTCTTGTCGGAGAATGTCACGGCATCGGCGCCGGGAGTGTTGAAGCATTCGGGCTGTGTGGGGTTGCCGCAGTAGATAGGCACGAAGGCGCACATGTTGCCTTCGTCGTTGGCAAACCAGAAGCAGCCGCCAATCTGTCGCGGCAGCCATGAGCGCATCTGCGACACATAGACGAAGGCCGACTGCTGTGTGCTGATGGGACGCTCGTTGAAGTAGTCCTTGCCGTCTACCTTGAAGCGCAGGGGCGTGGGACGGTAGGGCATGTTCCATACGCCGCCGCCGAGGTCGCTGTCGACGGAGAGCGGTGTACCTTCATAGTGGTCGCGCATGGCTTCGCGCATGTCGGCAACGCTGAGCTTGCGGTCGGGGATGATCCACAGCGGCATGGGCTCGGCATCCTTGTCCTTTCCCATGGCCCAAGGCAGGTAGCGGTCGAAGTCCTTGTTATACTTGCGGAAGAAGCTCCATACGCGTGCGTCGCAGAAGCGGCGTCCGCCGAAGTCGGCCGGGGCGTAGGTCTCGCACCAGTTGAAGTCGGCATCCTTGCCGTTGAACCAGCCTTTCTCTCGGGCGAACTTGATGCAGTCCTTGGAGAAGAGTACGTTCTTCTTGTCCTTCTGGTTGAAAGTGCGTATGCGGCTCTGGTTGGCGTGTCCGCAGATGGCCTCGTCGGGAATGCGCAGTGCCACCCATACGGCACCTTTGCCGCCGGGGCCCTTGCCCATCATTTCCATAATCCACGCCTCGTTGGGGTCGCATATCGTGAAAGTCTCGCCGCTGGAGCGGAAACCGTAGGTCTCTGCCAGCGTGGTCATCACCTGTATGGCCTCGCGTGCCGTCTTCGAGCGCTGCAGTGCCAGGTAGATGAGCGAGCCGTAGTCGATGAGTCCTGTGGGGTCGGTCATCTCGTCGCGTCCGCCGTAGGTCGTCTCGCCGATGGTGACCTGCCATTCGTTGATGTTACCTATCACATTGTAGGTGACAGGTGCCTCGGGAATGTCGCCGTGGTATGTGCCATCGTCCCAGTCGATAATCTTTCGCATCGTTCCCGGAGCGTGTTTGCCTGCAGGATAGTGTGCAAGGTTGATGAACATGCCGTAGTCGTCGGCACTGTAGGTGCATAGCACCGAGCCGTCGACGGTAGCTTTCTTGCCGGCGATGAAGTTGGTGCATGCCATGGCGGCTGTGCCCATGCCGAGCAGAAGGAGAAGAAGGAGTTTTTTCATAAGATATAATATTGTGTATGAGTGCGAAAATTGCTGGCTGCAGTTAGCCTCATGTGTGTGCAAAGATAGTCAATATGTTGGGAATAACCCATGGAAAGAAGAAAATAGTAAGTGGTAATTTGTAAAATAGTAAAGCGGTAGTAGATACAGAAATATAAACGCAGAGCAAAAGATAACTTAATTCATTTTCCACTCTGCATCTATAACACTTGCGCTATTTGATAGGCTCTCTATTTATTACAGATTTTTTTCAAAACCCAATCCATTGCCTTTTCTGACGGCTGAGGAACATCAGGCAAAACACCATGAATCTCACTGCCATCTTCAGCACCTATATTATAAAACATTTTGTAAGGAAGCATCAAGTCCATTTTTGTATGTGGAAGAATTATATCAATGATATCACCTGAAGAAATGGTCATTCCACCGGTTTCTTCACCAACAATCACACCCAAGTTGTAATATTTGAAAACTTGTGCTAAGTCGCTTGCAGAAGAGAAGGTTTTGTGGCTATTGAGTAAATACACTTTTCCTGTAAAACGAAGACTGTCTGCATAAGGTTGGCAGTAATCATCTGAAGAAATCACTTCATTAATAATGGTATCAGGCAATGCTATGCTCTCGCTTAATTGTGGATATTCTTTTAAATAAGGACGATAGAACTCACGCACAGGTTCAGACATACGCATCACAACTTTATAAAAACCACTAAAAGGTTTATCTGCCAAATAACGACATATCTCATCAGAAGCATTAGAGTTTCCGCCATCATTATAACGGTTATCAATTACGAGATGGCGCACATTTTTCGTACGGGCTTGACGGAACATTTCACTCAGGAATTCAGGAAATCCTTCTATCACGCACTCATTGAAATGGAGAATCATCACGGAGTCGTTGTACATTTCGTAACTCCATGCTTTATCTTCCTCCGCTTCTGCACCTTTTTCCTTAGGTCGTTTTGCCTGTATTGCCTTTATCTCTTTTTTATTCAGCGCTTTCAACGTGAGTGTTTTTGTACCACTACTCGTTTTCATTACGATGCGATAATAATTCTTTGGCATATTCAGATAAAGCCATTCCTGAAGCGTCCCATCGTCTTCTGCTCGCATACAACGATAGAAATCGCGTTCACCAAAAGTATATTTCAGGCTCTGTTCTACGATTTTCTTTGCCTTTAAATGATCAATTTTCAGCAATTCATCACCTTTAAAAAATGGGATATCGCCCAAGACCGTATCACATTTGAGTATAAGCCGATGTGTTTGGGGCTCTATATGAAACAGTGATAGATATGGAAAACCTTTTTCCTCAGCTGAAAACAATGCATTTCGCGAGTAGACACTGAAGTGTCCCTCCTTAAAAAGTGCTGCCAAACGGGACAGTTCCATGTATGCCCGAAGGCGGGAGATATCACCTTTTTGCAGTTGTTTCTTCGACTTTTTTACTTCATTGTAGAATGTTTTCTTACTAAGACGACCATAAGGAGCAGGATGCACTTGCTCGATAAGGGAGACCATTGAGTCTATATCCTCACACACTTGGCGATATGTAGGCATTGTCTGTGCATGAGAAACAACAGAAATGCTGACACACGCCACAAGAACAAGCGTCTTAACGGTATGGTTACGGCTTCGTTTCTTCATGTTGCAATCATATTACAATTTGTGATTACGCCCACGAATCAAATGAAAGACTCATCTTCTTGAGACAAATGAGGATGTAGATTTTTCTGATATGGAACTAACAACACCCTATATATATGTTAACGAACAATTTTGTGACATGAATGTCTATATCATCCGTATACAGCACTTTTATTCTCTCACTGCCTTGAAGCTCATGTCGAGTCCTTTGACGGAGTGTGTGAGTGCTCCCACGCTGACGAAGTCGACGCCGCAGAGGGCGTAGTCGCGGATGGTATCGAGGGTGATACCTCCCGAAGACTCAGTCTCATAGCGGTGGTTGATGATGCCGACAGCCTTCTTTGTGTCTGCCACGCTGAAGTTGTCGAGCATGATGCGGTCGACACCGCCATGGCGCAGTACGCGGTCGAGTTCGTCGAACGAGCGTACTTCAATCTCTATCTTCAGGTCGAGGCCTTTCTCCTTCAGGTACTTATGGCAGCGGTCGATGGCGTTTTCTATGCCGCCGGCGAAGTCGACATGGTTGTCTTTGAGCAGTATCATGTCGAAGAGTCCGATGCGGTGGTTCATGCCGCCGCCTATCTTCACTGCCTGTTTCTCGAGCATACGCAGCCCCGGTGTGGTCTTACGGGTGTCGAGAACGTGTGTATGTGTTCCTTCGAGGCGCTGCACATAGCGGCGTGTCTGTGTGGCGATGCCGCTCATGCGCTGCATGATGTTGAGCATGAGGCGCTCCGTCTGCAGCAGGCTTTGTATCTTTCCGCTGACGATGAATGCCACGTCGCCGGGGCGGACATGGGCTCCGTCGTGCAGCATGATGTCCATCTTGAGGTCAGGGTCGAAGGTGGCGAACACGCGTTTGGCTACTTCCACGCCTGCCAGGATGCCTTCCTCCTTGATGAGCAGGCGCGACTGTCCCATGGCATCTGCCGGGATGCAGCAAAGGGTGGTATGATCGCCGTCGCCGATGTCTTCCGAAAAGGCGAGGTCTATGAGTCTGTCTTCAAGTTGGTTTACGGTAAGCATGGTGGTGTGTGATTGAAGGGTGAAAGTAGGGTGGCTATTGAGTGAGACTATGGTTTTGCGGGTTGTTTTCTGCCGGCGTTGTCTTCGGCGCGCTGTTGGTGTGCGGCTTGCGTGTGTGCACGGGCGTGCGTGTGTGTCTGTCGTTGACAGGCAGCATGCCGTCGTGTGCTCCGCTGTTGTCATGGTTCTTGTTGGCAGGGCGTCGTATTCCCTCTCCCCAATGGTTGTCGCCCTGTGAGCGGTGGGGCTGGCTGCGGTCGATGTTTTGGTTGCCGACGGGCACCACCGACTGCTCGCCTGCGCCCTCTTCGGCCTGTTGTAGGACGGGCGAGTCGTCGGGTGATGAGAGGTTGGTGGCGGCACCGTTGCCGTTAGCCTCGTTGGCGGGCGGCTTGCTGCCCGGATGTGTGCGCACGAGGTGAATGTCGTAGAGGCTTATCACGCGGTATGTGCTGCTTCCGAGGTCAGCGAGCGACTGTGGCATGATGAAGTAGCCTTTCACCTCCTTAATGCCCGCCTTGAATTGGTCGGTGACGGTGAGAGAGTAGTGACTCGTGGTGTTGATGCGTCGCATCTGTGTGGCAGTGCTGTCGTTTGCAAAGCGCACGATGAAGTAGGCTGTGGCGTCGCGCGGTCCGTCTTGATAGATGAATGCCACGTCGAAGTTGAGCGACAGCTGGTCGCCAGGGTGATAGGTGGTATCGGCCTTGATGCTGAAGGTGTAGACGTTGTGCGGCTTATAGGGCAGCAGTGTGCACGTGTTGTCACCCTTCCACACGTTGGCGGTATCGCCTGTGGCGGGCAGGTCGGTCCCTTTGCGTGCGATGTTGACGCCGAGGGCTGCTCCGTCGTCGGCAAAGCGTTGGCCGAGGCGCTTGTAGATGTCGTTGAGACGGTCGGCATGTCGGAAGTAGTACACCATCGACTCGTCGAACTGCGCCTGCGTGATGCCGTGCTTGGCCAACACCTTACGCCGGTATTCGTCCTGCAGCTGACGAATGTCGATGCTGCGCTGATATTCCGTGGCGGCGGTGGCCATGGCCAGGTGGTAGTCGTAGAGCAGGTCTTCCATGTCGTCGGGCTGCAGATAGCGTCGCGGCACGGTGGGCTTGCAGCCGACCAACAACAACAGTGTGGTCAGCAGCAGTATCGGGAAGAGGCTGCTACGTCTCGTCATCGTGGGCGTTGTTGTTGGCGTTCCCATTATCGTTGCCTTCTTCTTCTTCGGCCGACGACCATTGGCTCTCGTTGCCGTGTTTCCGTTTTGGCCAGGAGAATGACAGCTGGCTCAGTTCCTTGCGGTAGAAGAGCAGCAGTGCGATGACACCCACGCTGATGCAAGCATCGGCGAAGTTGAATATAGGACTGAAGAAGACGAAGTGGTCTCCCCCCCATATAGGCAGCCAGTCGGGTAGAGTGGTGTCGATGATGGGGAAATAGAACATGTCGACCACACGTCCTTGCAGGAAGGGTGCATAGCCATCGCCGAAGGGCACGAAGTGCGCCACGTCGAAGGGTGTGGAGGCGCTGAAGATGAGTCCGTAAAACAGGCAGTCGAAGATGTTGCCTGCCGCTCCTGCCAGTATGAGTGCGAGGCACACGATGTAGCCTGTGCGTGCTGTTGCCTTGCGTGCGAGGCGGAAGAGGTAGTAGCCTATGACACCCACGGCCACAATACGGAAGAGGCTGAGCACCACCTTGTTGACAAACGTCATGCCATAGGCCATGCCGTTGTTCTCGATGAACGACAGCTGAAACCAGTCGGTGATGTGTATGCTTTCGTGCAGACACATGTTTGTCTTTACCTCAATCTTAATGATTTGGTCGACAATAAGCAGGACAACGACCAACAGTGCTGCTATCAGTCCTTGTCTGCGTTGTAGTGTGGCCTTCATGTGTGTGTAGTGTGTTATCTTCTTGCCTGCTTCGATGCCACGCTCAGTGTGGCATGTGGCACTGCGCGCAGGCGCTCTTTGGGAATGAGTTCGCCTGTGATGCGGTCGATGCCGTAGGTTTTGTTTTCTATGCGCACCAGGGCAGCCTCCAATCCGGTGATGAACTTCTGCTGGCGTCCTGCCAGTTGTATGAGTTCTTCGCGGCTTTGCAGCATGCTGCCCTCTTCGAGCGACTTATAGGTGGAGGCGGTGTCCTCGGTGCTGTTGCCATCGCGGTTGGCCAGTTGGCTCATCATGGCGTTGTAGTCGCGGCGAGCCAAAGCCAGTTTCTCATTGATGATGGAGCGAAACTCTTCAAGCTCCTCATCGCTGTAACGTGTCTTTTCTGCCATAGCTATAGTGTTTAGTGTTAGGTTATTGGCTGATAGGTAGGTATCACACCTTCTCGATCTTTATATATATATTAAAGGTGTCCATGTCAATGCAGGTGCCATCGTTGTCAGTCAATGTGATGTTGTCGGCCAGCACCTGAGTGCGTATGTATTCGTTGAAGTCGTGCAGCGCCGCTTCCACCTCGTCGTGTGGTGTGATGCTCACGTTGATGCGGTCGGTGATTTCCAATCCGTTGTCTTTGCGCAGGTTTTGTATGCGGTTGATGAGTTCGCGTGCCATGCCTTCGCGTCGCAGTTCGTCGGTGAGGTTTACCTCGAGTGCCACGGTGAGGTTGCCTTCGTTGGCCACGAGCCATCCGGGTATGTCTTCATTGATGATTTCAACGTCGGCCAGCTCAATGTTGACGTTCTGCCCGTCGGCAGTGAGTGGTAGTGTGCCTTGCTTCTCAAGCAGTGCTATTTGCTCTTGGCTAAGGGCATCGACAGATGCAGCTACGGCTTTCATCAGCTTGCCGAATTTCTTGCCCATGGTGCGGAAGTTGCACTTCACCTTCTTGACGAGCAGCGAGCTGCCTTCGGCAAACTGCAACTGCTTGACGTTTACCTCGCTGAGTATGATGTTGCTCACGGCCTCAATGAGCCGGCGCTGTTGTTCGTCGACGGCAGGTATCATAATCTTCTGCAGCGGCTGTCGCACCTTGATGTTGACCTTGCGTCGCAGGGCCAGCGTCATAGATGTGATTTTCTGTGCTATCTTCATGCGCTGTTCCAGCTCGGTGTCGATGTGTGTCTCGTCTGCCTTGGGAAAGTGTGTGAGATGTACGGAGCTGATGTTTTCGCTCTTCTCTTTCCCTTGTGTGAGGTCGTTGTAGAGTTGGTCGGCATAGAAGGGAGCGAAAGGCGCGAGCAGCTGTGCAACAGTGGTGAGGCAGGTGTAGAGTGTCTGATAGGCACTGAGTTTGTCGTGACTCATCTCTTTTCCCCAGAAGCGTTTGCGGTTGAGTCGCACGTACCAGTTGCTGAGGTCGTCGCTGACGAAGGCGTCGATGAGTCGTCCGGCGCGCGTGGGCTCGTAGTCGTCGAGGCTTTCTGCCACCTTCTTGGTGAGCGAGTGCAGCTCGGAGAGTATCCATCGGTCAATCTCCGGTCGCTCTGCCAGAGGTATGGCATCGGCATTGGGGTCGAAGTGGTCGACGTTGGCGTAGAGAGCGAAGAAGGAATAGGTGTTGTAGAGAGTTCCGAAGAACTTGCGCCGCACCTCTTCCACGCCCTGTGGGTCGAACTTGAGGTTATCCCACGGTTGCGAGTTGGTGAGTATGTAGAATCGCAGTGCGTCGGTGCCGTATTTCTCTATGGCCTCGAAGGGGTCGACGGAGTTGCCCAGGCGCTTGCTCATCTTGTTGCCGTGGGCGTCGAGCACCAGTCCGGTGGAGATGACGTTGCGGTAGGCCACGTTGTCGAAGAGCATGGTGGCGATGGCATGGAGTGTGAAGAACCATCCGCGTGTCTGGTCGACGCCTTCGCTGATGAAGTCGCACGGGAATGCTTTCTGGTTGTCTACGGCCTCTCGGTTTTCGAAGGGGTAGTGTATCTGAGCATAAGGCATGGCGCCGGAGTCGAACCACACGTCGATGAGGTCGGTTTCGCGCTTCATGGGCTTTCCGGTGGGGCCGACGAGGATGATGTCGTCGACGTAGGGACGGTGCATGTCGATGCGCTTGTAGTTGTCGTCGGAGTAGTTGCCAGGCACGAAGCCTTTTTCCTTCAGCGGATTGGCTGTCATGACGCCTGCCGCCACGGCTTGTTCTATCTCATTGTAGAGTTCTTCGAGCGAGCCTATACACTTGGTATTGCCGTCTTCGTCGCGCCAGATGGGTAGCGGCGTGCCCCAGAAGCGTGAGCGCGACAGGTTCCAGTCGTTAAGGTTTTCCAGCCATTTTCCGAAGCGTCCTGTGCCTGTGGCAGCGGGTTTCCAATTGATGTTGTGGTTGAGCTCCATCATGCGTTCCTTCTTGGCTGTGGAGCGTATGAACCAGCTGTCGAGCGGGTAGTAGAGCACGGGTTTGTCGGTGCGCCAGCAGTGGGGGTAGTTGTGTGTGTGTTTCTCAATGCGGAAAGCTTTGTTCTCGTTGCGCAGGTCGAGGCATATGCTGATATCGAGCGTCTCATCTTTGTCGGTGAGCGTGTCGTCGTAGGCGTTTTTCACATAGCGGCCGGCATAGCGGTTCCACAGTTCGCTGTCGACATATTGGCTTACGAAGGCGGGGTCGAGGTCTTCCGTGCGGTAGTATTTTCCTTCGAGGTCGACCACAGGTCGTGTTGCTCCCTTTTTGTCGATGAGCACGATGGGCGGCACGCCTGCCTTCTTAGCCACAAGTGCGTCGTCGGCACCGAAGTTGGGTGCTATGTGTACGATGCCGGTACCATCGTCGGTGGTGACATAGTCGCCGCTGATGACGCGGAAGGCACCTTCGCTCATGGGGCGTATCATCGGCATGAGCTGTCGGTAGCCCATTCCGAGCAGTTGTTTTCCGGTGCATGTGCCCAGTTGTTGCCACGGTAGTACCTTGTCGCCGCGCTGATAGGTCGCAGCAGCAATGTCGTCGGTGCATCCTTTCTCGTCGAAGTAGGCGTTGAGACGGTCTTCTGCGAGGAGTACCACTTCGCGTTCTGCAGTATAGGGATTGAAGGTCTGCACGGCCACGTAGTTGTATTTCTCTCCCACGCACAATGCGCTGTTGGCAGCCAGTGTCCATGGAGTGGTGGTCCATGCCAGGAAGAAGACGGGCAGTGTGTCGTCGCTGATGTTGAGCATCTGTGCCAACTGCGGGCGGTCGGCCTCGTTGATGCGGAACTGCACGGTGGCGGTGGTGTCCTTCACGTCGCGATAGCAACCCGGAAGGTTGAGCTCGTGGCTCGACAGTCCGGTGCCGGCAGCGGGCGAGTAGGGCTGAATGGTGTAGCCCTTGTAGAGCAGTCCCTTGTCGTAGAGCTGACGGAGTAGCCACCATAGCGTCTCAATGTACTTGTTGTCGTAGGTGATGTAGGGATGCTCCATGTCTACCCAGTAGCCGATCTTCTCAGTGAGTTCCTGCCATTCGGCGGTGTATTTCATCACGTTCTCGCGGCACTTGCGGTTGTAGTCTTCTATCGATATGGTGGTACCGATGTCCACTTTTGTGATACCTAGTTCTTTCTCCACGCTCAGTTCCACCGGCAGTCCGTGTGTGTCCCATCCGGCCTTGCGGCTGACGTGGTAGCCTTGCATGGTCTTGTATCGGTTGAAGGCATCCTTTATGGTTCGTGCCAGCACGTGGTGTATGCCAGGGTGTCCGTTGGCGGAGGGTGGTCCTTCGTAGAAGACAAACTCCGGGCAGCCCTCGCGCAGGCGCAGCGAGCGGTGGAAGATGTCGTCACGCAACCAGCGTTGCAGCACGTCGTTATTGGTCTGTGTGAGGTTCAGACCCTTGTATTCGGGAAATGGGTAACTCATGTTTTTTCTTTTTTTTTCAGTCGGATAAACTCCCGTGGCGTATATAGGCTGCAAAGTTAAAAAACATCGCCCAAACAGCGTGAAATGTTGCACGATTATTTTCACAATCCAATCATCTTCGTACCTTTGCCGTTGTTAAGAAAGGCTTTACATAATCACAAATAATAATTTACGGCAATGAAAAAAATCAACTATTGGCTGATGGCAGTTGCCTTGCTGGCAGCTCCCGCAGTGCTGACATCGTGCAGTAACGATGATGACAAAGACAAAACCCCGACCTACACCGCCACATTGGACAACCTGGTGACCAATGAAAACGGCTACTGGATTGGTGGTGTTGACGGACCTGGCACCGACATGGGCTATGGCACGAAAAGCTGGTATCACACCTACACAGACGGTCCGCTGGCATTCAACCTCACCTATTCGGAAAGTACTACTGAATGGGAAGGTCAGACCTATACATCTTCCTACTGGAGCGGCTTTGCTCTCTCCTCACGCACCGAGACAGGCTTCAATAGCCTCACCCCCGACCAATACAACAACGTGACGGGTAAGGCTCACAGCGGCAACAACTTCATCGTGGCCACACTCTATGGTGAGAATATAGAGGTGTTGTTGGAAGAAGGCCTCGTGATAGAAAGCCTCTACTATACCAACTCCAGCTACACCGTCAACTCCATCGTCAACGGCGATAACTACAGCGGCGGTCCCTTCACTAATGAAGACTGGCTCACCTGCACCTTCGTGGGACATCACGCAGATGGCACGAAGACATCTGTCGAGGTCGACCTGGCCAGCAACGGCAAGTATGTGAAAGAGTGGAAGAAGGTGAACCTTCGTCCGCTGGGCAAGATTGTAGCCCTCGACTTTGTGATGACGGGTTCACGTACAGGCGAATATGGACTCAATACACCGGCTTATATCTGCCTCGATGACATCAAGGTGCAGATGCCTTACGATGAAATACTGAAATAATCGCCACGTTTGCCTGGCAACGTTTGCCAGAAAGCAACACAATAGCGGGTCGGCTTCACAGCCGGCCCGCTTGCTTACTATACAAAAACATTATGAATTATTCTTTCGCTGCCACCAGTGGCATAATTGCAAGGCAAAGGTAGGGAGGTATGTGCAGTGGTGCAATACCTAAAAGCAGGTATTTGCATTCCTACCATCTGAAGAGTGCCGCTCCCACTGTCTCCGCATTGCCATCGAATTGTAGGGCATAGATGCCTCGTGGCAGCTGTGCGAGGCTGATGCGATGCTCGCGCTGTTGCGCCGGCAGGGTGATGGTCAGACACTTCACTCCCTGAGTGGTGTAGATGGTGAGTGTGGTGGGTTGTGTGGGCGTGTGTGGGAGGATGATGTGGAGGGTGGCATCGGGTGTGATGCTTATTTGCGCCCTGGTGGGATTGACTGGTAGCGAGGGGATGGCTGTGGACGACAACAGATAGAGCAGACCGGCGTAGGCATCAATCTGTCCGTAGCCGTATTGTTGGTTGGGGTACGACAGTACGGGGTCGTTGTGTTGCGATGTGTGTGCGATGATGTCGAGCACGTCTGCGGGAGAGAGCGTAGGACACGCCTGCAGCCAGAGTGCCACGACGCCTGCTGCTGCCGGGCATGCCATCGATGTGCCGCTGTTGCGATTCCAGGCGTAGGTGCGTCCGCCGTAGTCGAAATGCTCCACGTCTTCAAGCACATCGCGTGCCTCGGGGTGCGCCTCAATGTAGTAGCTGCTATATGCCGAGATGACATTGCTGCCCGGTGCCGTCACGTCGGGTTTGAGCCGTCCGTCGAAGGTGGGCCCCACCGATGAGTAGTAGCTGCGCAGCCCGCCGGTGGCATAGTCGGTCTCGCCCCATTCCCCTTTGTAGTTGTATGCACCTTTGCGATAGCCCGTAGCTCCCACACTGATAACGCTCGGTGCCGAGGCGGGCGAGTTGATGCAATGCGTCGCCTCGCCGTCGTTGAGGCTTGGGTTGATGGGGTGGGGAGAGATGTATCCCGCTTGCTTGAACAGTTCTACATCGGCATTGCTGCCTGTGAGCTCCACCGACAGCGGCTGTGTCACTCCGATGGCGTTGCTGTCGCATCCGATGACGACCTCGTAGCACATCTCCTCGCTGTTGTAGCAGGAGGGGAAGGCTGCAATAGCAATGGTGTGTTGCCTGTTGGCAGTGTGCACGGTGTCGGTCAGTGTCGAGTCAGACTTTGCGAGCACCTCCCTGGTGTGCACTTGCCATAGCGTGCGCGGACTCTCGGTGGTGGTGGCATCGTGGTAGAAGGTGATGTCGATGCCGAAGGGGTCGCGGCTCTTGGCAGTGAACATCACGCGTTGGCCGTGTGCAAAGAGGAAATTGCCCGCGCGCTGTTGCCCGTGGGGCTTGTGTATATAGGTGGGCAGCAGTGCATCGTTGCCTGCCGCCGCCACGATGATGCGTCCCGGACCGGTGAGGCTGTCGAGTACCTCGTAGAAGAGCACATCGTCGCCGCGGAAGTCTTGCGCCGACCCTTCGCTGAACGATATCACACAAGGCTTGCCTACCGACTGCGCATAGTCGAACATATACTTAAATCCCAGCGCGTCGGTGGCGTAGGTGAACTTATAAATCTGTGTGCTGTCTACCAGTCCGATGTTGTTCGACACTGCATTGGCCACCACGCACAGGTCGGCGTCGGGTGCCATGCCTCTGTAGGGCGAGGTGTATCCGCTTCCTGCTGCTGTGGCAAGCGTGTGTGTGCCATGCGACAGCATGCTGCCGTCGGTGGAATGCGCC
Source organism: Bacteroidaceae bacterium (assembly GCA_017940185.1). GTDB lineage: Bacteria > Bacteroidota > Bacteroidia > Bacteroidales > Bacteroidaceae > Prevotella. The sequence continues at coordinate 44,353 of JAGAZE010000007.1, forward strand.
TGCGCCAGTATTTCCTCGCTTGTGGTCCAGTCGCGGCCCACGTAGAGGGAGCTTGCCAGCGTGTCGGCCGACAGCTGGTCCCAGAATCGATGTATGCGGTAGCGCTGCATGTCGGCAGCATAGAAGGTGGGATGTGTGAGGTCGAAGCCTACGTCCATCACGCCCACCACCACGCCCTGTCCTGTGTAGGGCTGTGGCAGGCTGTAGCCCTGCCATGCCGGCAGCGTGCGCAGGTAGACGGCGCACGAATCGTTGCAGAGGCTGTGGCTCTGCTTCGCCTCGATGCGCAGCACCTGCGGCTCGCAACTCAATGCTGCAAGCCGGCTCAGGGGGATGTCGGCAATGTGTATGTTGCCCCAGTGTGCCAGACTCCGCATGCCGTGTCGTGCCATCACGGCCTCGGCATCGCCCTCTAAGCGTACAAAGGCGCACAGCGAGGCGGAAGAGGGTAGGGCAGCGGCAACATCGGAAGCCTCTCTCCTCGCCCCTTTGCCTTCCATTCTCCCCTCTTCCCCCTTTACTATCTGCCGCACCCATGCCGACATCTTGCCATAGTGCGGCTGTTGTGCGACTCCTTCTGTGGGCAGCAAGAAGAGCAGCAGCGGCAACAGCAACAACAAACGAAGGCGGAGGGAAAACTGACGAATCATGGTGATATATATTATAAGGGTGAGAGAGGTGTTGAAGAGTGCAAAGAAAAGAAAAAATCGGGAAAGGACGTTGCGTTTTGCTGAAAACCTTTACTTTTGCCCTTCAACAGAGCTGCACACACTGCATATCACTATACAATAATCCATAAGCTATGAAACAAGCAAAAAGTCTTCTTCTCATCTTTGTCGTGGCCTTGCTTGCCGCCTGCGGCACCACTCGTACCGTGCCCATCACCGGTCGTAAGCAGACTATCTCCGTGAGCGATGCCGACATGTTGAGTCTCAGCTCACAGGAATATTCCAAATTCATGGCCAGTGCCAAGGCTTCTACCAACAGCACCAACACTGCCATGGTAAAACGTGTGGGCCAGAAACTCGCCACTGCCGTTGAGAACTATCTGCGCCAGAACGGCATGGCCGCCGATCTGGCCAACTACAAGTGGGAGTTCAATCTCGTTGCCGACCAGCAGGTAAATGCCTTCTGCATGCCTGGAGGCAAAATCGTAGTCTATGAGGGGCTGTTGCCCGTCACTCAGAACGAGGCTTGCCTTGCCGTAGTGCTGGGGCATGAGATAGCCCATGCCGTGGCACGCCACTCCGCCGAGCAGATAAGCAAGCAGCAGCGCCAGCAGACAGGTCTGCAGATAGGCGCCGCCGTAGCAGGAGCGTTGGGTGTGGGCAGTGCCACCACCAATGTGGTAGGCTCGCTCATCGCACAAGGCATACAGCTGCGCAACCTGAAGTATTCGCGCGACCATGAGTACGAAGCCGACCACATAGGGCTCATCTTCGCCGCCATGGCAGGCTACGACCCGCAGGTGGCTGTCGGATTGTGGCAACGCATGGCCGCACAGGGCGGAGGCAAGTCTGCTGAATTTCTCAGCAGCCATCCTTCCGACGCCAACCGCATCAAAGCCATTCAGAAGTGGATGCCCGAGGCGCTGAAGTACTATAAGAAATAGTCGGCCGACAAGTAGCCGACATACACACGGCAAGCCCTGCACCATCATGGTGCAGGGCTTGCCGGTGTAGAGTGGGGTAGCGGTTCAGGGGCGTTTCTCCTTTATCAGTCCGTGGCGGTAGGCGTAGAGCAATGCCTTGAGGTCGTCCACCTGTTGCTGTATCTCCTTTCCCTGGTCGGTGTCGCCCACGAGCATACGCCTGTTAGCCATCTCCACTATCTGTGTGGTGCTGACGATGTCGGTGCCGCGCAATATGGCATCCTTGGTGCTGCTGAACGGCTCGTGCTGCACGAGTTGGAACCCACGGCTGTGGTACACCAGGGTGTAGCCTGCTATGCCCGTCTCCTTGTGGTATGCTTGCGAGAAGCCTCCGTCGATGACCATGAGCTTGCCGTTGGCCTTGATGGGGTTTTCTCCCTCGGCGGCGTGCACCGGCACATGGCCGTTGATGATGTGGCGGTTGGGTCCCTGCACATTGAAAGCATCGAGGATGGTGTCCACCACCTGCTCGTTGTCGCGCAGTTTGAAGAAGTTGCCCTTCTCCTCCTTGTGTGTCGACTTGTCGCTGAGGAAGTAGCGTTCGAAGGTTGCCATCTTCGACTTGTCGAACAGGATGGAGTCGGGTCCGCACCACAGGTAGAGGAAGTAGTCGATAGCAAATTGCCGTTCCTTGTCGGGTGTGTCGTTCTGGAACGCCGAGCGCAGGAGCATGCCGGTATTGTGCATGAGCTGCATGCCTTTGTAGCGCTTGCCGCCGTAGAGTTCCACCTCCTTCAGCGTGCCGTCGTCGTTGAGCGGCACCGAAGCGTGGAACAGCAGGTTGTTGTTGTAGATGGCATACATGCATCCGTGGCCGAGCAGCATGCGTATGTGCTTCTGCAGTTTCTCACTGATGCGGAAAGAGTGTGCCAGACGCTGCATGATGTTTTCTTCGGCGGGTGTGAGCAGCTCGGGTGCTGCGGGGTCGATGGTGGGGAAGTGGCAGCTGCGCATCGCGTAGTCGGTGCCGGCGATGCGGCAGGTGCCGGCGGCATAGTCCACGTTGCCCAGCAGGCAGCGGTCGGTCATGCCCCATTCGGGATGGCGGCGGATGATTTCGGCTTCCTTCTTGAACTGTATCACCGTGATGGCCTTGTGCATGAGTGCTATGAGCCGTGTGTTCTGCTCGTCGTTGTGGCTGTCGTTGCCTTGCATGCGCGGCTTGAACTCTTCGCACGGGTCGTCGCCGTAGGTCTCCAGCGCGAAGGTGGCCAGCGGCATGAGGTTGATGCCGTAGCCCTCCTCCAGCGTGGCGAGGTTGGCATAGCGCAGCGACAGGCGGATGACATTGCATATACACGCCTCGTTGCCCGCACAGGCACCCATCCACAGAATGTCGTGGTTGCCCCACTGTATGTCCCAGTTCTTGTATTGCGCCATGGTGTCCATGATGATGTGCGCACCCGGACCACGGTCGTAGATGTCGCCGAGTATGTGCAGATAGTCGATGGCCAGGCGTTGTATGACGTTGGCGAGCGTGGTGATGAAGTCGTCGGCGCGCCCCGTGTCGATGATGGTGTCGATGATGCCGCGGAAGTACGCAGCCTTGTTGGGGTCGTCGGTGCGCTCGTGCAGCAGTTCCTGAATGATGTAGGAGAACTCTGTGGGCAGCGTCTTGCGCACCTTGGAGCGGGTGTACTTGCTCGACACGTCGCGGCACACGCGCACCAGGCGGTTGAGCGCTATGTGATACCAGTCGTCCATGTCGCCCTCGCTGCTCTTCACCAGTTCCAGCTTCTGCTCCGGATAGTAGATGAGCGTGCACAGTTCGCGCTTCTCCGATTCGCGCAACTCGTTGCCGAATATCTCGTTGACCTTGCGCTTGATGTTGCCCGATGCATTCTTCAGCACATGCAGGAAGGCTTCGTACTCGCCGTGTATGTCAGCCAGGAAGTGCTCCGTGCCCTTGGGCAGGTTGAGGATGGCCTGCAGGTTGATTACCTCGGTGCTTGCCTGAGCAATGGTGGGAAAAGAGTGGGCCAGCAGCTGCAGGTAGCGTAGGTCGGGTATGTTGTTGATTTTCTTCATGTTGGTTAATATTCGTATAAATGGCACTGCAAAGGTAATACAAATATCAACAAGAACAACCCTTGCTGCCTAAAACTCTGCGGCACCGTTCGCCGACAGTAAGCATACCAGTGCTCGCATTGAGCCTCAATCACACTGCAACTATTGCCCAATCACACTGCAACTATTGTCCAATCACACTGCAATCAGGCAATACTTGCATTCCAATCAGGCAATACTTGCAATTCCGAGAACAAAAGGCCTTGTCTACACACATTGTTGTGAATGCTTGGATGATACACGCCCACTTCTTGTCATAGTCATCTAAAACTTTTTTTGCAAAAATGCCTGCACGCTTGCACTCGCGCGCATATCGTACTGATACACAGTGTCATAGAGAGTGTAAGCGATTTTTGTCGCTTACACTCGCTTGCACTCCTTCTCGCCGCCCCATTCTCGAATGGGTGTAAGCAAGGTGTAAGCGAACAAAATGCTTGCACCATCGCAATATTCTGATTTACAGCGGAAAAGCAGACGGCGTGTGTAAGCGGTGTAAGCGACAAAAAATCGCTTACACCTCGCAACGCTCTGATACACAACGTATCGAACGCCGTTGGTGTAAGCAAATCGGAAAAACAGTAAGATAGCGTTCTGAAGAACGATGTGGGTTTTAGAACAACACCGGTTTCGATCCCCGATTGGGAGCGAAACCCTAAATTAAAATACGAAGTGCAATTTCTTAGTTTGTTTTAGTTTTCGTGGCCGCGCGCGGGGTCG
>JAGAZE010000047.1 GCA_017940185.1 Bacteroidaceae bacterium
CAACAGCCAAAGTGGAAGGAATCAACAATAAAATCAAGGTCCTTAAAAGAGAGGCCTATGGATTCAGGGATGAACGATACTTTAAACTCAGACTATATGACCTGCATAACAAAGGCATCACGTCATTTCTCGGATGAACCAAAGATTCTCCTGACGAATTGAGTAAGAGGAGGGCTTACTTTGTAGAAAAGACAGCCCGAAACCCATTGTTAATGGGCTTCGGGAGCAATGTTATGCTGTTTTGATTCTTACCGGACAGTGTATATATTAGCGGGCCTGTTCTCTTCTCGTAATGACTACACTAATTTCAGCTGTCAATTGTGAGCATTACCGGGCAATGGTCGGAGCCGAGTATGTCGGTATAGATTTCCGCCGCCTTCACCTGTGGCAGCAGCCGTTGCGACACGAGGAAGTAGTCGATGCGCCAGCCGATGTTTTTGCTTCTTGCCTGAAAGCGGTACGACCACCACGAGAACACCTGCTCGTCGGGGTGCAACTGTCGGAAGGTGTCGGCAAATCCGCTGTCGAGCAGTTGCTGAAACTGACCGCGCTCTTCGTCGGTGAAGCCAGGGTTGTTGTGGTTGGTCTTCGGGTTGCGCAGGTCTATCTCCTGATGTGCCACGTTCATATCGCCGCACACGATGACAGGTTTCTGCCTGTCGAGGTTGAGGAGGTAGTTGCGGAAGTCGCGTTCCCACTTCATGCGGTAGTCGAGTCGCTTCAGTCCGTCCTGCGCATTGGGCGTATAGACATTCACCAGGAAGCAGTCGCCCATGTCGAGCGTCACGATGCGTCCCTCGTGGTCGTGCTCATCAATACCCATGCCGTAGCTGACGCTCAGCGGCTCACGGCGTGTGAAAACGACGGTGCCCGAGTAGCCCTTCTTGTCGGCATAGTTCCAGTACGACCGGTAGCCATCGAATTGCATACTGATTTGTCCTTCCTGCAGTTTTGTCTCCTGCAGGCACACGCAGTCGGCGTCGAGTTGAGCGAAGATATCGGCAAAACCTTTGCCTGCCACAGCACGCAGACCGTTGACATTCCAGGATACGAGTTTCATAAGACGAACGCAGATTATGAGCTAGGAATCAGGGCATCAATACTTTGTTCCCACCAGTCGAGCATAGTCGTTGATGGGGTAGGTCTGGTCGTTGACTGTCATCTTGTCGAGCAGCAGGAAAGCTGACATGCGCTGGAGGCGTCCGACATTCGTGTTGTATTCCACATGCTCGGAGATAGCAGCGTAATTGGCACTGCCGCTTGTCTCTTGGCGTGAGAGGCTGCTCAGCAGATTGAGGCTGACGTTGTACTGCACGTCCTCATACTCTGTGGTGAACGACAGCGTGTAGCTCTGCGGCAGGAACGTGCACATGAGCATCGACACCCCTTCTCCCGACTGCTTCTGCTGTGGCGACAATGTGGCAAGGAAGGGACGGGCTGCAGCCTTGTCGAGGGCCTCCTGCACCTTAGAGCCTTCCACCACATAGTTGGCCAGAAAAGCCACGGGCAGGTTGTTGGTGCTGAATTCTCCGTAGGTAGAGAGATTCCAGTCGCACGTCAGCGAATCTCTCTTGTCGAGGTGTCGTGGATTGTAGAAGTGGAGCTTACCCTTGTAGTTGCCGGCTATGTTACCCAGCGCTAGGCGCTTCTCGTGGTCAGACATGTTTTTTGTCTTGTTTTCGTCGTCATCGCCCAGACAGGCGGTAAAGGCGAACACTACGGCGAAGGCAGCCGCCAACATGCCGAAGAATACTGTCTTTTTCATATCATTCAATATTAGTGTGATGAAATGTTGAGTGTGGCCATGTGGTTATCCCCCTTGTATGAGGTTCATAAACTCTTGGCGTGTCTTGGCCTGATTGAATGCTCCGCTGAAGTCGCTCGTTGTGGTGATGGCGTTTTGCTTTTCCACACCTCGCATCTGCATGCACATGTGCTGCGCTTCTATCACCACCATCACGCCTAGCGGATGCAGGGTGTCTTGTATGCAGTCTTTTATCTGCTGTGTCATGCGCTCCTGCACTTGCAGACGATGGGAGAAGATGTCGACCACACGTGCTATCTTGCTCAGTCCGGTGATGTAGCCGTTGGGGATATACGCCACGTGAGCCTTGCCGTAGAAGGGTATGAGGTGGTGCTCGCACATGGAGAAGAAGTCGATGTCTTTCACTATCACCATCTGACTGTATTTCTCCTCGAAGAGTGCATCGGTGAGCACCTTGTGTGGGTCTTGCGTATAGCCTCGGGTGAGTATCTGCATGGCCTTTGCCACGCGCATAGGTGTCTTCAGCAGTCCTTCGCGCTCAGCATCCTCGCCAAGCAACTTGAGTATCTCTTTATAGTGTACGGCCAACTGGTCGAGGCCGTCGCGGAATTCTGTCTCTGGATTCATTATGTGAGTAATGGGTATGGTGTTGTGTCGGCTATGCTCCATCGCGTCGCTGGGGGCGATTACTGCACGCTGATTTTTCCTTTCACTATCACGGCCTGCTTAAATCCCAGTGAGCGGATGCGTCGCAGGGCTTGCTCAGCCTCTTTGTATTCTACAAAGTTGCCCACTCGGCACTTCCAGCTGGGCGAGTAGAAGTGCACGTAGATGGGATAGCTGGGGAAGTGCGACTTTATTCTGTTGCCTGCCTGCTGTGCTTTCTCCCTGTCGGCACGTGTGTTGCCGCCGGCATACACCTGTATACGGTAGCCCACCACCTTGCGCGAGCCTTTCATCACCTTCTTGCGCGAGTCTGTGGTGCGCGAGGTGGTCTCCGAGTTCGACTTCTCTGTGGTGCGTTCGCGGCGAACAATGTTTTTGTTTTCGCTTTCGCTGTTGGTGCGAGGCCGACTGCTGCTCGTCGTGGCGCGGCGCTCTTCGCGGTTGCTTTCCGATGTGGAAGCGTGGTGGTCGGAGCTGGCCGACGACGATTTGCTGGCTGATGAAGACGACGAAGATGTGGAAGGCTTGCTTGCCGACGTCGACGTGGAAGGTTTGTTTGTCGACGTGGAAGGTTTGCTTGTCGACGTGGAAGGTTTGCTTGTCGACGTGGAAGGTTTGCTTGTCGATGGTTTGTTGGTCGACGGTTTTCCTGTCGATGCCGAACCGTTGATGAGTGCTTCCAGCTCTTTGCTCTGGTTGACGGTGACCTTTCCGGTGCCGTTCTGCTGATTTTGCAGATGCTCGGTGTAGGTCTGTGCCTTTGTAGTGCCCACTGCCAGGGTGAGGGTGCAGCAGGCGAGGATGGTGCGTAGGGTCATGATGGTGTTGATTTGGGGGTGTCGGTTATTGCTTGGCCTTGTCAAGGGCAGCCACTATCTGCATGAAGTCGTCGGCCTTGAGCGATGCTCCGCCGATGAGACCTCCGTCGATATCAGGCTGCTGGAACAACTGCTCTGCATTCGAGGGTTTGCAGCTGCCACCATAGAGGATGGTGGTGTCGTCGGCCAGCGGTGCTCCGTAGTGCTGTGCTATGAGCTGGCGTATGTGGGCGTGCATCTCTTGTGCCTGCTGTGTAGTGGCGGTCTTACCCGTGCCGATAGCCCAGATGGGCTCGTAGGCGATGGTGATGTGTCGCATCTCGTCTTCGCTGAAGTCGAAGAGCGATGCCTGCAGCTGCTCGGCCACATAGGCGTTTTGCTTTCCTGCCTCGCGCACCTCCAACGGCTCGCCCACGCAGAATATCACTTCCAGCTGCTGTTGCAACGCTTGTTGCACTTTTTCTTTCAGCTGTTGGTGAGTTTCGCCAAAGTACTGCCGGCGTTCGGAGTGTCCGAGTATCACATATTGTGCTCCCGTGCTCTTCACCATATCGGCAGCCACCTCACCTGTGTAGGCACCTGCCGTATGCTCGGAGCAGTTTTGCGCTCCTATGGCCATGTGCTTGGGGGCGGCCACGGCATGCAGGGCTACCAGATGGATGAACGGTGCACACACAACGACGGTGTGCGGTGTGGGTTGTTGTTCGAGGGCGTCGTTGATTTCGCTGGCCAGATCAATACCTTCTTGCAGTGTGAGGTTCATCTTCCAGTTGCCGGCTACAATGTTTTTTCTCATGATGTATGTTGTTTTTGGTGTTTTCTGATATAGGGTAACGCCAACAGCAGCAGCATGGCGAGCAGGTAGGGCAGTATGAGCATTGCCAGTTGTTGTTGCGGTGTGGGTTGTGTGGGATGCGTTGCTTTCAGGTCGCTGGGTTGTGGCAGGTTGTTGTTGCTCCACTTGGCGAGTACGGTTCCCTGTCGTAGCAGCACCACGCCGAGATTGCTGCGCAGCATGGTCTTCAGCGTCGTGGCGTCGGTGAATGCAAAGGGATAGGCCGCTGCTGTGGTCTTCCGCCACTGTGCTATCTGCTGCGGTGTGCCTGCTGTGAGTGCGTAGAAGGGCATGTGCTGGTGCTGTGCGGCTTCGTAGAGGGCATTGAGCTCTCCGTAGTGTGTCTGCGGGGCAGTGGCAAGGTCGCGGATGACGAGCAACACCGTGTTGCCGCTATGGGTGAGCACCTGTTGTGTGATGTCTTCCTGCGTGTCGGCGAGGGTGAAGCTCAAGTCGTGTATCGGCGGTGTGTAGCCCTCTTCCACCTGACGTGTGCGGCTGTCGACAAACGTCCACGTGCTGTCGGGGTAGTTGTCGAGAGTAAACTCCCGCTGCTCGCCGTCTTTTTGCAGGATGAAGGTAGTTTCAAACTTTGGCGGCGTCTCTCCTTCGGGTATCTGCATGGCCTGCGGAATGTTGACACCAGCGTGGTAGGGACGGAAGTCGACGAGCGGCAATCGGTAGAGTCCCCATGCGGCGATGGCCAGCACATAAAGCAGCGACAGATGAGTGGCTATGCGTCGGGCAAAGGGCGACGGGTGTGGCGTGATGCTGTCGGCACGGCGCCACAACAGAAGTGAGGCAGCAAGTAGCAGCACGTTTTTCAGTAAGGTCTGTGTATTGCTGAGGCGCACAGCGTCGCCAAAGCATCCGCAGTCGCTCACCGGATTGGCAATGGTGAGCCACAGTGCCACGAGAGTCATCAGCGCCATGAGTGCCATGGCGAGCGTGGTGGTGAGACGGCGGCACGTGCCAAGCAGCAGCGACAGTCCCAGCATCCACTCGGTGGCAGCCAACGCTATGGCAGCTATGGTGAGCAGCGTGGCGCTCAGTGCACTCCCCCACCCTATTGCTGCCGCATATTCCTGCAGCTTGTAGAGCGTGCCCGCCGGGTCGATGGCTTTGGTGAACCCCGACACCATGAGCGTGGCTCCCAACAGACCGCGAGCGCAGCCCAGCAACAACGGAAACAGCCTATGGGTCATATTACTCTGTGAGGCGTATGATGCCGAAGATGGCATAGTTGATGATGTCCATATAGTTGGCATCAATACCTTCCGACACCTTGGCTTCCTCGGGATTGTCTTCCATCTCTTTGACGCGCTGCAGCTTGGTAAGTATAAAATCGGTGTAGCTGCTCACGCGCATTTGTCGCCACGCCTCGTCGTAGTCGTGATTCTTCTTCTTCATCAGCTCGAGGGTATCGGCAGCGAATCCATCGTACAGACTTAGCACCTCGTCGTTGCTCTTGTCCACCTGGTCTGCATAGCCTAACTGCAGCTGTATGAGCCCGATGATGCCATAGTTGACGAGTCCTATGAATTCGGGCAGTATGCCCTCGTCTACCATAGCCTCGCTTGTAGTTTCCAATGTGCGTATGCGGCGTGCCTTGATGGCCATCTGGTCGGTGAGCGATGTGGGTCGCAGCAATCGCCATGAGGGGCCATAGTCGTGCAGCTTGTCGGCAAAGAGTTGCCTACATTGTGCGAAGGCCTGAGCAAACTGCGCCTCGGTATGTGTATGCTGTGGGGTCATATGATTTTGATATATTGCCCTGCAAATGTACGGATATTCAACAAACACACCATGTTTTGCCCACTATTTTGCGCTTTGCACGTTTCTTTCTGTCTGCCACTGGGCTCCACTCATCATGCAAAATCACTGATATTAGCCTGCGACTGTTGTCCGACAGCAGCCTCGCCGCACACCGATGACATTGTCTTGGGCAACGGCGCTACTACTTTTTTTGCGCAAAGATGTTGGAAGTATTTTTGTTTTGCTATCTTTGTAAGCGAAAGCGTGCCGTTGGAACTGGCACAAAAGCGCATCAGCAACTTGTTAAATCCTTATATATAGTATTATGTCAGAACAGAACTTACCCACTATCCAGGAGGTTTTTTCCTGGATGCGCAAACTCTACGACGAGAGCTATTCAGGGCTCACCAAGGTAGAGAAAGGTGAGCAGCGCATGTATGGCACCATGGTGACCACACCCAACGACAAAAAGTTTATGGTGCGCATGCTCGACGAGACCAGTCAGGTGCGCGACCGGCAGAAGCTGGCACGCCGAGTGAAAGACCTTATCGACCAATACGGCATTCCGCAATTTCTGGGCACCACCGACCATTGCCTGTTCTGGATGTACCAGAAGTTTGCCTATCTCCCATTGTTCAACTGGGTGTCGGTGCCCATCATCAAATGGCGCCTGCGTCGCGACACCAGTCGCGTAATCATCAACGCCGCACGCCCCAACCTCACCGACCACCTGGCCACGCGCTTCAAGGAAGATATAGGACAGAATGTCAATCTGCTTGGCGAAGTCGTAGTGGGCGATGGCGAAGCTGACAAGCGCTATGAGAAATATCTTGAGGCACTCAAAGAACCCGACATCAACTATATCTCCGTAAAGATATCTGGCATCTACGCCCAGACCCATGCGCTGAACTATAAGGAGAGTTTTCCCGAACTCATCCACCGCATGTCGACACTCTATCAGGCAGCTATCGACCATCCCTACACCGATGCCGAAGGCGTGACGAAGCCCAAGTTTATCAACCTCGACATGGAGGAATACAAAGACGCACACCTCACGATGAAACTCTTCAAGGCCGTGCTGTCGCTGCCACAGTTTAAGAACTACGAGGCGGGCATTGTGGTGCAGTCGTATCTGCCCGACGCATGGAACTTCCAGACCGAGCTGCTGGAGTTTGCCAAGCAGCGCGTAGCCGAAGGTGGCTCGCCCATCAAGATGCGTATCGTGAAAGGCTGCAACCTCGACATGGAAAACATTGTGAGCGACATGCGCGGATGGCCCAATCCCGTGCTACCCACTAAGACAGAGGTGGATGCCAACTACCTGCGCATCATCGAGCGCGGACTGAAACCCGAAAACGCTAAGGCGCTGCACATTGGCATGGCATCGCACAACCTCTTCACCATCTCCTACGCCTACCTGCTCACCGAGCGCTATCAGACACCGAAAGACTGCTTCTGCTTCGAGATGCTCGAGGGCATGGCCAACCACGTGTGGAGAGCGCAGAAGAAGTTTGGCAACCACGTTATACTCTACACACCCGTGGTGAAGAAGGAACACTTCCTCAACGCCATCTCCTACCTGGTGCGCCGCATGGACGAAAACACCGCACCCGACAACTTCCTCACACACTCGTTCACCCTAGAACCCGACACGCAGGAATGGAAAGAACTGGAGCAGCAGTTTATCGACGCCTACAACATGAAGGACACCGTGTCGACCACGCCCACACGCACACAAGACCGCAACCAACCCTATCAGGGACAGGAACCGCAGGACGAGATGATCAACGAGCCCGACACCGACTTCGACCGCGAATGCAATCAGCAGTGGGTGGAGAAAATCTTCGCCAAGTGGAAGAGCAACGGCCAACTCACCGGCAACAAGTCGGAATGGGGCGACTGGAAGCCCGGCGACGTGCTGCCCACACAGATAGGCGGCGAACTGGTGTACAATGACGACCACGCCCGCTACTACGACCGCTCGCAAGACGGCGACGTGCTGGTGTGCGAGATGTCGAGAGCCAACAAGGAGCAGACCGAGCGCATACTCGCCGTCGCTGAGCAGGATGCCGGCGGATGGCGCAACACGTCGATAGAAGAACGCCACCGCATCATGTACAAGGCCGCCAACATCCTCGGCGCCATGCGCGGCGACCTCAACGGTTCCATGTGCGCCATCACGGGAAAAACCGTGGAGGAAGGCGACGTAGAGGTATCGGAAGCCATCGACTACTGCCGCTATTACACCACCACCATGAAGAAGTATGCCCAGCTGCCCGACATCGAGATGAAAGCCAAGGGCACCGTGCTCGTGCTCTCGCCATGGAACTTCCCCTGCGCCATTCCCTGCGGCGGCGTTGTGGCAGCCTTGGCATCGGGCAACACCTGCATACTGAAGCCGGCCACCGTGGCAGCACCCGTGGCATGGCTCTTCGCCAAAGCCTTCTGGGAGGCAGGCGTACCGAAAGAAGCACTGCAAGTGGTCATCACCGACCGCGAAGCCACACCACTGCTCACCTCATCACCCATAGTGAAACATATCATCCTCACAGGCGGCACAGAAACAGCACAAAACATTGCACACACCAACCCGCGCAAACCGCTCTCGGCAGAGACGGGAGGAAAGAATGTGATGATACTCTCTGCCATGGGCGACCGCGACCACGCCATCATGAACGCCTGCCGCTCGGCCTTCGGCAACGCCGGACAGAAGTGCTCGGCATGCTCGCTGCTGCTGGTGGAGCGCTCGGTGTACAACCAACCCGACTTCCTCGAGAAACTGAAGGACTGCGCCTCATCGCTGAAGGTGGGCGGAGTGTGGAACGCCGGCAACATCGTAGGACCCATGATCGACAACCACAACGACAAGCTGCAACAAGCCATGACGTTGGAGCCTGGCGAGAAATGGCTCATCGAGCCCGAGTTCATCGACGAAAAGAAATACATACTCAAGCCCTGCATAAAGTACGACGTGAAACCCGGCTCATTCACCTTCCGCACCGAGCTGTTTGCACCGCTGCTCGCCGTAGCACCATACGACACACTGGAAGAAGCCGTGGCACTGGTAAACGGACTCGACTATGGCTTGACCTCCGGACTGCAATCGCTCGACGAACAGGAGCAGAAGTATTGGAAGGCGCACATACAGGCAGGCAATCTCTACATCAACCGCGGCATCACCGGCGCTATCGTCAACCGCCAGCCCTTCGGCGGCATGAAGCTCTCAGCCTTCGGACCCGGACTGAAAGCAGGAGGACCCAACTACTGCGGACAACTGATGACTATCACCGACAAGGCCGGCTCCGACACCGACTACAAGAAATCGTATGCCGAGTGGTATGAGAAGGAATTTAAGCACGCACGCAACATACAACCCAACATTCGCGGCGAGCAGAACGTGTTCCGCTATCTGCCCTTGCAGCAGGGCATGGTGCTCCGTCTCTTCGGTGAAGAGACCCTTGAACAGGTACAGATGGTGCAACTGGCAGCACAGACGGTGGGCACACCACTCACCATCTCGGCCGATGCCGACCATCCGCTGGCAACACAGATAAGCGGAATGAAGCAAGAAAGCCTGGAAGCCTTCTGCGCCGGCATGAAATACTATGAGCGCGTGCGCACTATTGCCGCCAATGTGCCCGATGAAGTGTATGAGGCTGCAGCACAATGCGACATGTATATCGCTCAGGCAGCACCCGTGAAGAACGGCCGCATCGAACTGGTGCACTACATCAAGGAGCAATCCATAGCCAACGAATACCACCGCTATGGCTCGCAGATAGAGGTACCCGAAGTGGAATAGCATCATGCAGCCTGCAAGGCACGGCTAGCAAGAGCATGCCAGCCCGATGCTGATATGAAAACGACGAACCGTCACTATCACGTGGCGGTTCGTCTTATATTTATAATGGTGTAGTGTTTGTGTCACCGAGTGCACATCCTATCTCAGTTGCTGATAGGCCAGGCGCTCATCGCCATTGAGCAGATGAATGATGCCGCAATAGATGAAACCATGACGCAGAATGAGTTGTTGCATAATGCGGTTGTCGCGGTGCGTGTCAATACGCAGGTTGGGCGTCTGGCTGAGCGCATAGGCGATGATGTCGGCAAACACTCCGTGGCTTTCGGGAGTGCTCGCTATACGATGTATCACCTTATAGGGCGTGGTGTCGTCAAGCCACTGCCCGTTGTAGATACGCGAGTAGGTAGGATCGGGCCCATCCATGAGCACAAACATGCCCACGGCGGTGCCAGTAGGCGTAGTGAGCAGATAAGCCTGCTGCAACTCAATATCGTGGCGGAGCGTGTCGGCGGAGGGATAGCCGTCTGTCCATTGATTGGGATTGCCACTTTGCTTCATGATGCCTCGTGCAGCTTTGCACAGGCCGAGCATGCATGTGAGGTCGTTGAGAGTAGCAGGGCGGATGTCGTGGTTCATAGTAAGTGGGGAGGGTGAGTTTGTAGTGGGAGGGTTCAGGGAGGGTCGCGTTGGCAATGCTACATACGGAACGGAGGGAGAGTTAGAGGAATGAGCCAGACTATTGCAGTATGGATCCTATCTGATAAACCGCCGCCGATACTATCCACGCCAGCACTGTGGTGTAGAGTGCGACAAAGAGTGCCCAGCGCCAGCTGCCCGTCTCCGAACGTATGGCAGCAATGGTGGCAATGCATGGGAAGTAGATGAGCACAAAGAGCAGGAAGCAGAATGCTGCCAGCGGCGTGATGCCCTCGCGCGACATCTGTCGGTAGAGACGCGAATATTTGTCGTTGTCTTCCTCGCCGAAATCCTCGTCGTCGGCGTAGCTCTCATCGTCGACATAGAGTACACCCATCGTCGATGCCACTATCTCCTTGGCTCCCACGCCGGAAATGAGTCCCACGTCGAGTTTCCAGTTGAAGCCCTGCGGTCGGAAGATGGGTTCCACGGCCTTTCCAATCCGCCCAATGTAGCTCTGCTCTTGCTGCTGCTGACGGGGCAGGCTGTCGTCGTGGGGGAAGTATCCCAGCATCCACACTGCCACACTGGCGACGAGGATGATGGTGCCCATCTTCTTCAGATACTGCTTTCCCTTCTCCCATGTGTGGCGCACGATGGCTTTGCGTGTGGGCATGCGGTAGGGCGGCAGCTCCATGACAAAGGGAGTGTCGTCGCCCTTCACCAAGAAACGGCTGAAGAGACGACTCATCACCACGGCCAGTACGATGCCAATGACATAGAGCGAGATGAGAATGGGTGCACGCATACCAACAGCGAAGAATGTGCCCACTATCATGATGTAGATGGGCAGCCGTGCCGAGCAGCTCATCAATGGCAGGATGAGCATGGTCACGAGTCGTGCGCGCCTACTCTCTATGGTGCGTGTGGCCATGATGGCAGGCACATTGCAGCCAAAGCCCATCACCAATGGGATGAACGACTTGCCGTGCAGGCCCATCTTGTGCATCAGTTTGTCCATGATGAATGCTGCTCGCGCCATGTAGCCTGAGTCTTCCATGAAAGAGATGAACGTATAGAGGATGAGTATCTGCGGCAAGAAGACAATAACCGCTCCTACGCCTGCCACGATGCCATCTACCAGCATATCGCGCAGCGTGCTCGCGGGCATTACGGACTGCAGCCACTCACCCAGCCAACCGAAACCTGCCTCGATCCAATCGGCGGGATACTGCCCGAGGCGGAAGGTGGCTTCAAACATGAGGAAGAGCAACAAGATAAACACTGGAAATCCCAACCACTTGTGGGTGACAAGTCGGTCGAGCCAGTGTGTGGTGCGGTAGTGGTCGTCGTTAGAGCCTATGGAATAGCCGCTCTCCTTGAGCGCGCCGCTGATGAAACCATACTTGGCATCCATGATAACGGTCTCCGCCGTGGTGTGCATCTCCTCCTCTATTCGCTGGTTGGCCTTCTCCCGTGCCTGCTCCACAGCCTTGGCGCAGGGCAGGGATGCTACCATCTTGGTCACTTCGCTGTCGCCTTCCAGCACCTTGATGGCCAGAAAGCGTGTGGAGAAGCGTGTACGCAAGTCCGACTCCTGCTTCAACAAATCCTGTATGGCGCTGATGCCGTCTTCCACTTCATGCCCGTTGTCGATGTGTATGTGCCGATATTCGGGCAATGTATCTTCCTGCTGCTCGTATACCTTTATTATATTACGGAACAGTTCCTTCACGCCCTTGCCCTTGGTGAACACCGTTGGCTGCATGGGCACGCCGAAGAGCTGACTGAGCTGCTCCACATTGATGTGGTCGCCTCGTTGCTCGGCCTCGTCAAACATGTTGAGGGCGCACACCATGCGTAGGTGCATGTCGATGAGTTGAGTGGTGAGGAACAGGTTGCGCTCTATGTTGCCTGTGTCGATTACATTGAGCACCACGTCGGGGGTGTGTTCGCTCAGTTCGTGGCGCACGTATCGTTCTTCAGGACTGTAAGCCGAGAGCGAATAGGTGCCGGGCAGGTCAACGATATTGAACCGATAGCCCTCAAAGTCGGCATGTCCCTGTTTGGCATCGACGGTCACGCCCGAGTAGTTGCCCACACGCTCGTGTGCCCCCGACACAAAATTGAACAGCGAAGTCTTGCCGCAGTTGGGATTGCCCACCAATGCTACATTGATGGTACGATAGGGCGACGGCTTTCCATGGTCTGTAGTCACCTCGGCAGATGTGGAAACCATGGCAACCGCCGCATTGTCTGTATTTCTTTCGGTTGCGTGTGCCGCTGCTGCCGTCGACATCGCAGGCTTAGGCTCATGCGCCTCATGGGTAACCTCTATCATGGCAGCCTCGCTGCGACGCAACGACACCTCATAGCCCATCACACGATACTTCACAGGATCCTGCAAGGGCGCATTGAGCAGCACTTCCACCTGTTGGCCTCGCACAAAGCCCATCTCTACGATGCGCTTGCGGAAACCGCCATGACCAAGCACTTTCACAATATAGGCGTTGCTGCCGGTATGTAGTTCGGATAACTTCATTGTTGCACGTCTTCAATAGTCATATAGACGCTGCAAATGTAATCACTTTTGCCTAGGCAAGCATCCAAAAGGCCGAACTTGTGCAATGGAATGAGTAAAAATACCTAGATATAGGTAGAGCGTTGCTCGAAGTGAAAGAAAAAAGTTAAGACTTTTTCACTTTTATAAGAAATCGTGTACCTTTGGCATGCTAAACGTGCTATGCTCGATTATTCACCATTCAATCTTCAACCAATATGAAAAAGTATTTAGCAGAAATGTTCGGCACCATGGTCTTGGTGCTCATGGGTTGCGGTGCCGCCGTCAGTCTGGGTTGCGACCCCGTCAGCAACATCCCCGCTGTGGTAGGCACTTCGATGGCCTTTGGTCTTGCCGTAGTGGGCATGGCCTACACCATTGGCGGCGTATCGGGCTGCCACATCAATCCAGCCATCACGCTGGGCGTATGGCTCACAGGACGCATCAGCACGAAAGACTGTGCCATGTACATGATTTTCCAGGTCATCGGTGCATTCATCGGTTCGCTGCTGCTCTATCTGCTCACCTCGTCGAGCATCGACGGTGCAATCTCGGGCACGGGAGCCAACGACTTGCAAGAAGGTGTGTCGCTCGTGGGTGGACTGATTGCCGAAATGGTGTTCACCTGCGTCTTCGTGCTTGTAGTGCTCGGCGCTACGCATAAGACCAACGGCGCTACCAACAACTTCGCCGGTCTGGCCATCGGTCTGACACTTATCCTCGTTCACCTGGTTTGCATCCGCTACACCGGTACATCTGTCAACCCCGCCCGGTCCATCGCTCCCGCAGTGTTCCAAGGTGGCACAGCTCTGGCCAACCTTTGGGTGTTCATCGTAGGCCCCTTCGTGGGTGCTTGTGCTGCCGCACTGGTATGGAAAGCTATCGAACCAGCTGATAAAGACTAACTATTGTAAAGCATAAAAACCATCACAAACTTATGGTAGACTACAAATCATTAGGTCTCGTCAACACACGCGAGATGTTCAGTCGCGCCATCAACGGCGGCTATGCCATTCCGGCATTCAACTTCAACAACATGGAACAGCTCCAAGCCATTATCAAGGCTTCGAGCGACCTTCGTTCGCCCGTCATTCTGCAAGTGTCGAAAGGCGCTCGCAACTATGCCAACCAGACACTGCTGCGCTATATGGCACAGGGTGCTGTGGAGTATGCCAAGGAGTTGGGTTGCCAGCATCCTGAGATTGCCCTCCACCTTGACCATGGCGACAGCTTCGAGATATGCAAGAGTTGCGTCGACTTCGGTTTCTCGTCGGTGATGATCGATGGCAGTTCTCTGCCCTACGACGAGAATGTGGCTCTGACGAAGCGCGTTGTGGAGTATGCCCATCAGTTCGATGTCACCGTCGAAGGCGAGCTGGGCGTGCTGGCAGGCGTGGAAGACGAAGTGCAGGCCGAAGAATCGCACTACACCAAGCCCGAAGAGGTGATTGACTTCGTGACTAAGACGGGCGTCGACTCATTGGCCATCAGCATCGGCACCAGCCACGGCGCTTACAAGTTTAAGCCCGAACAGTGCACGCGCGACCCGCAGACAGGCAAGCTCGTACCTCCCCCATTGGCCTTCGACGTGCTCGATGCCATCATGGAGAAGTTGCCGGGATTCCCCATCGTGCTCCACGGCAGTTCGTCGGTGCCTCAGGAATATGTCGACATGATCAACGAGCACGGCGGCAAGCTGCCCGATGCAGTAGGCATTCCCGAAGAACAGCTGCGCAAGGCTGCCAAGAGCGCCGTGTGCAAAATAAACATCGACAGCGACTCGCGTCTGGCATTCACCGCTGCTGTACGCCGTGTGTTCGATGAGAAACCGGGAGAGTTTGACCCGCGCAAATATTGCGGACCGGCACGCGATGAGATGGAAAAGATGTACAAACACAAAATTACTGATGTACTCGGCTCCGACAACAAGTTAGCACAATGCTGATAATCTGACAACGCTCCCTTTCCATTGTACGAAAGGGAGCGTTTTTCTACTTTACACACTTATTCTCCACTCCTTGCATCACCTATACCATCGTCCATCATGTATTCGCTTCCACAGCCGGCACAGCATCACGAAGCCCCTGCCATAGCTGAACTCATCATGCTTGCCATGAACCACGACTGTTGCCAGTGGTTTGCTGGCGAACAACACAGCTTGGATGATTTCAGAATCATGCTCATCGAACTCATAGAGCATGAACACTCGCAGTACAGTTATCGCAACACCATTGTCGTGCGTACTGAGTGCGGCAATGTGGCGGGCATTCTTGTCAGCTACAACGGCGACGACCTGTTGGCATTGCGTCGGACTTTTATCGATGCAGCCCAGCGTCATCTACAACGCGACTTTTCCCTTATGGACGCAGAGACACAAGGCGGCGAGCTCTATCTCGACTCTCTTGCCGTGCATCCCGAACACCGTTGTCAAGGCATTGCCACAACACTGTTGCGCGCGGGCATAGAACGTGCCCGACAATTGCACCTGCCTGCCGTAGGACTGCTTGTGGATGCAGGCAACCCAGGGGCGGAAAAACTATACAAACGCATCGGGTTCCGACATGTGGACGACACATCATGGGGTGGACATCCCATGCACCACCTGCAGTTTGCTCTGTAAACTGAAAACAAAGTCTTACTGAAAAAATTAAGATGACTGGTACTAATGATGCAGTCATCTTATTGTATATGGTGCTATAGGCTATCACGTACTTCTCCGTTCTATCGTCGGGCAGTGTACTCAGGCTGTCGTCTCGGTATTGTCGCCTAGATGTTCGACAATGATGTTGCGACTCTGCTGCAATAGGCGTCGTGCATTGTCGTTGCCCTTTTCGTCGCCTACAGGTATGGGTTGGTGTATGGTGAGTCGCAGGGGGTGCCACGTTGCCCATCGTCCGTCGCGCTGTCGCGGCATTACCTGGTACGAACCTTCAATGGTGAGGGGCACTATGGGCAGGCGTAGTTCATCGGCCAGCAGAAAGGCACCTCGCTTGAAGGGTTGCAAGTGTCCGTTGCGTGTGCGTGAACCTTCGGGAAAAACCACCAGCGACATACCGTCAGTCAGGCGATTGCGCGCCGCCTCGTGGCTACGGATGATACTCTCCTTGCTCGACCGGTCGATGAAGATGTGGCGCGCTGCAGCACAGGCGGCTCCCACAAAAGGCAGACGGCGCAGCGACTGCTTCATCATCCACTTGAAGTTACGATTGAGGTAGCCGTAGATCAGGAAGATGTCGAACGCTCCCTGGTGGTTGGCCACGAAGATGTAGGATTGTCCTTTCTGCAGCAGTTCCCGTCCTTCTACGTGTATGGGCAGTAGCAGCAGTCGCACGATACATCTAGCCCATAGGCGTCCGGGATAGTATCCCCACACACGTGCTCCGCCCAGTGCGCAGCCCACGATGGTCACCACGGCGGCAAGCACTGTGGCAAGCAGACCTAAAGGCAAAGCGATGCAAAGTTGGTAGATGCGGTAGAGCCACTTCATGGTGATAAGGATGAGAATGGGTAAGAGTTATTTTTTGCGGTGGAGAGTGATGGTCACTATCTCTGGCGGCACACCGAAGCGCAATGGAATAAGTCCGCCGATGCCTGATGTCACATATAGGTATCTTCCGTTGTCTTCGTAGAGTCCGTGTATCTCTTTTCGTATCCACTTCAGCGGTGTGAATCCGAAGAGTGCTATCTGTCCGCCATGGGTGTGTCCGCTGAGTGTGAGTTGCGCGTGCGACTGTGGCAGTATGAGGTCACGCCATGTGGGTGGCTCATGCTCTACCACGATGGTAAAGGGTGTGCCTTCTATGCCTGTCATGGCTTTTTCGATATCTGCTCGTTTGTGCTCGGTGATATTGCCGTTGTCGTCGAGTCCCACTACCACTATAGAGTCGTTTTTTCCTCTGTGCAGCACGATATGTTCGTTTTTCAGCAGCTGCCACCCCATCTGTCGCTGCAGGCGTTGTGTCTCTTGCTCGTTGGCGCGCACTATGTTGCTGTCGGCGTGTATGTATTCGGCGTAGTCGTGGTTGCCCAACACCGACACCACACCATCGGTGGCTTTCAGTGCTGCCAGCAGGTGGCGATAGGGGTATATCTCTTGCGGCCGCAGGTTTTGCAGGTCTCCGGCGAAGACGATAAGGTTGGCTTTCTGTTGCTGCAGTGTGTGTAGTGCACGGTCGAGCACTTGTTGTCGGCTACCTCTGTAGCTGCCCACATGCAGGTCGGAGAACAGCGCAATGCGGTATCCGTCGTAGGCTTTCGGCAGGTCGGCGAAGTAAAGGTCCACCTGTTTCACCTCCAGTTGACGCACGCCGACAGTGAAACCGTAGATGGTGATATACACGCACCCTAGGGCGGCGGGTATTCCCACCAAGTTGCCATAGTTCCGCCGTCGGTGTGTGAGTCGTCGCAGCACATGTCCGAGGATTGAGCAGAGCGCGTAGACAGCCTTGGGCACTACCACGAGTCCTATGAGCCACAAGTATACTTCGAGTATATCGGGGTTGTCGGGTTGGAAGTGTGGTTGGAAATAGAGTATTGCCGTGTAGACCAGCATTGCTACCGTGGGCACACTCATCACCATCCACTTCACCCGTCTGCCTCGGCGTGTACGACGCAGGTAGCGCACGTAGAAATACAGGTCGGGCAGTAGAAGTATGAGCAGAAAGAAGATGATGTGACGTGCTATCACGACGCTTTGCTGATTACGAGTTGTAAGTGTGTTATTGTAGTGGGGTGCCTGGTATGGTTTGCTGGCCTATTGCTTCCGCTTGCTGCTCTGTGGTGGCGGCAGGCTGTGCGGGCGTTGTTGCTGATGCAGAGGGTTGCTGCGGCAGCTCTTCCATTCCGTTCTGAATGTTCTGTATTCGCTGTGCGTCGTGTATATAGGCTTTCACATAGGGGTCATTCTTAAAATAGGTGGTAGCCTTGCTTATCAGGTCGTCAATCCACGGTGTGAATACAGGATAGTCGTACGAGCTTGTCATCATCATAAACACGCCGGGTCCTAACACGTTGTTGAAGTTGTCGCTGATAAATGTTGTAATGAGACTGTCGAGTCGCTGATTGATGAGCAGGTATTCTTGACTTATCTGTTGTTCTACGACATTCATATCGTTTCCGTCCATAATGGCTTGGTCGTGTTTGCGTATGAGTTCCATCGACTGCATCTGCAGTTGGTCGTATCTGCTGAGGAAGTCGTAGAGTTTGTCGTTCATGGGTGTTCCGCTGGCTTGTGCGGCACCCCGGGCCGATATCTGCACTTTAATGTCGCCACTCTCTATCACCACGGGCATCATGTTTTCCTGCTCGGTGCTTATCGTCGCCATAGCGGCAGAGTCGACGGTGCCTGCGAAGGTGAACTTGCCATGCACTACATCGCAAGAGTCGACATTGTGCGGTGCTTGCTGCTTCACCACTTTCAGGAACAATCGCTGTCCATCGAGTGTGGCCACATCGGAGGTGCCGCTGATTTGGAAACTGCTGGCACACGAGGTGAGCAACAGTAGGGATAAGAGTAGAAGGAATAGAGAATGCTTCATGACGAAAACAATCTTTTCACACTGTGCTGATAACTTTGTTTTTCACTATCTGACAGGCCACGTGGTGCTGCCAAGTGCCTTTGGTAGAGCAAAAGTAAAGCCTCTAGGGCAAATGGCGAACTTTTTTACTTAGTTTAAGTAAGCCACGGTGTTTTTTTACATTTTTTACAATATGGAATGGGGGGCATTGAGAAAAAGGGGAACGTCGGTGCTCTCAACTGGTCTGCTGGTCTACTCGTCTTGTTCTTTGGGTGTATTGTTCTTTCTCAGTTCGTGGTCGATGCGGTGGGTGGTATAAATCTCAAGCAGTGCTGCCACGAGCAGTGCGATAATCCACTTATTATAGAGCCATGTGTAGTAGTCGTGTGGGTCGGTGAAATACTGTTTCAGGAATCCGTAGCTGCTTTCTATCATCATGAGTGCTGCCACGATGAAGAGCACATCGGCGAGCAGCATGATGCGGCGCAGTCGGCGCACGACGAAGTTGGCCCCTTCGTACCGTTGGCACATCTGTACGAGACTGAAGGCCAAGGCACCGGCCAGTGCCACCCAGCAGGCTATCTGCTGATGGAGAAGAAAGACATAGCAGCCTGTACCGGCTACCAACAGCAGGCCGCCGACAAGCATGATGATGGTTTGCAAGGGAGAGAGTCGTTGCATGGCGTTTGGTCATTTGGGAGTGTTATTCTTGCTCGTTGTTGAGGTCGGTGCTGAGCACGAAGATGGTTTCGTCATCTTGCTTCATGAAGTATTTCTTGCGCGCAATATCGCGTATAGCCTTTGGGTCGGTCTTCAGTTTCACCACCATGGCGGAGTCGGCCCGGAACTGTGCAGTAAACTTCTGTATCTCTTCTTTCAGATTTTGGATTTCTGAGCTATAGGCTAAACGTTTCATCATACTATTCTTGTCGATGAACACTACGAGCAGTATGCCTACCACTATGACGATGCCGTATTTGAAGCGGCTGAGGAAACGAAAGAAGAATTTTACGGGCTTCATATTAGTCGTTTGGGCGTTTAGTCGTTTGGGCGTTTAGGAGCAATTTGTCTACTTGTCAACTCATCTACTTGTCAACTCGTCAACCATTTGCTTTAGGTGGATAGTATTGCATGGTGAGGCAGTGTATTGATCCGTGTTGTCGGATGATGACGGTGCTGTCGATGCCTATCACCTCTCTTTCGGGGAATGCTTGTTGCAGCGTTGCCAAGGCTTGTGCGTCCTTTTCTGGTTGCCCATAGGTGGGACAGAGCACCGCACCGTTTATCACAAGGTAGTTGGCATAGGTGGCTGGCAGTCGCTCTCCGTCGTACTCAATGGCATCGGGCAGCGGCAAGGGCAGCAGACGATAGGGCTTGCCGTCAAGGGTACGTAGCTTGCGCAGCTCTTTTTCCATGGCCTTGAGTTCGGCATAGTGTGCGTCTTTGCTGTCGTCACACGCTATATATATAATGGTGTCGTCGGGTGCGAGGCGGGCGAGCGTGTCGATATGTCCGTCGGTATCGTCGCCTATGAGTTGTCCGTGTTGCAGCCACACCACTCTCTTTGCTCCCAGCCAGCGTTTCAGCCGGGCTGTTATCTGCCGTTGGGTGAGCGGTTGATTGCGATGGGGTGCCAACAGACATTGGCTGGTGGTCATCACAGTGCCTTTGCCGTCGCTTTCTATACTACCTCCTTCGAGCACGAAGTCGCCGTGGTCTTCACAGAATCGGAGCAGGTCGGTATCTTGCTCCAGGTGGAGTGTCACCTTATTGTCTCTTTCGGCGGCAAACTTCCCTCCCCATCCATTGAAGCGGAAGGCGAGTGCCTTTGTGGAGGAGTTGCCGTCTACCACGGTAACATGTGCGAAGTCGCGTGCCCAGGTGTCATCGGTCGTGTAGGCTGACATGCTGACACGCTGCAGGTGCTTCTTGGGCAGACGCGAGGCGAGATAGTCATGCAGCCAGGTCGTGTCGGGTGCCACGATGTGCACTGCCTCGTAGGCCGTGATTGCACGTATGAGGTCAACATAGGTGGCTTGTATATCGTTGAGGTAGGGTCGCCAATCGCTATTCTGGTGTGGCCATGCCAGCAACACTGCTTGCTGCGGTTCCCATTCGGCGGGCATACGGCGTTGTTGATTAATGGTTGGCATGGCAAATGTTCGAGGAGGAGGGGCTTTGTTGCCACTCCTGGCGGCAAATTTACGTACAAAAAGCGAGATGATGCACAAAGTGCGCGCAAAAACGCAACTGGTTTGTTTTCTTTCTATAAACAAATCACTACTTTTGCAATCGGCAGCAGCAGTGCTTCACTGCATCTTGCTATCATTATTTTAGAACCGTTCAGCTATGTTTTCCCGTCATTTTCTCTTTCTTGTCCCTCTCTATGCCTTGCTTCTTGTAAGTTGTCGTGTGGGCAATGGCGACCGGCCTCTCGTCGGTGGCAGCTATGATGTCTCCGGCAGCATGCGCACCACCTCTTCGACGGAAGACGGGGAGGATGCCTTGGAGGAGGATGCCCTGGATGACGCTGTGTTGGAAGAAGATGCCGACCTGCTGCCGGCCCCGCTCACCGACCGTCCTGAGCAGCGCCTGATGCGCAAGGCCTACAGCGTGAGCTACAACTGCACCACACGTCTGCCCAACTGGGTGCAGTGGACGCTGACGGCCGACCACACCGACGGGCGCTATAGTCGTCGCGGACAGCAGTTTCACGAAGACGAGGAGGTGGCCACGCCGCGCGCTACGCACTACGACTACATGCGCTCTGGCTACGACCGTGGCCACATGTGCCCCTCAGGCGACAACAAGTGGGACGCCGAGGCGCAGGAGCAATCATTTCTGCTGACCAATGTATGCCCGCAGAACCACGACCTCAACACCGGCGACTGGAACGAACTGGAGATACAATGCCGCCGATGGGCAAAGCGCTATGGAAGGATTTACATTGTGTGCGGTCCTGTGCTATATCGCCAGAAGCACAAGACCATAGGTCGCAACCGTGTAGTTGTCCCCGAAGCGTTCTTCAAGGTAGTACTGCGTCTTGGCGACGAGCCTGCATGTATTGCCTTTATATACCGCAACAAGGAGGGAAACCGTCCCAAGGGCGACTATGTGAATAGCCTGCGAGAGGTGGAACGCATTACGAAGATACACTTCTTCAGTGGTCTTGACAGTGACATCCGCGCCCTGATAGAAAACGAGGCAGACATCAACGACTGGTGAACCACTGCCCGTCACACTCACCTACCTACCCTATTCCCGACACCATGACGACACACATACAACTGCATCCCTGCGCAAAGGTAAACCTCGGACTCAACATCGTCGGCATCCGCCAGGACGGATACCACGACATCGAGACGGTGTTCTACCCCATTCCGCTCTGTGACGAGCTTACTGTTGCCTTACAGTCATCGTCCGACGCAGGTATGCCGGCATGCCATCTCACGATGGAAGGACGTCCCATAGAAGGCAAGACGTCCGACAATCTTGTGGTGCGCGCCTATCATCTGCTGGCTGATGACATGCCTCTGCCGCCCGTCCACGTCACCCTCCGCAAGGTAATCCCTACGCAGGCAGGGCTCGGTGGCGGTTCAAGCGATGCCGCCGCCATGCTCAACGCTCTTAACAGCCTGTTCAACCTTCACCTCAGCCACGACACATTGCAGTGCTATGCTGCACGTCTGGGTGCCGACTGCGCCTTTTTCATCACGAGCGAACCTGCCTTTGCCACAGGCATCGGCGATGTGCTGACTCCCATCTCCCTCAACCTGAGTGGCTGGCATCTGCTGCTGGTGAAGCCCGACGATGCTGTGAGCACGCGCGAGGCTTATGCCGGTGTGAGTAGTGTGCATCCTGCTGTGTGCTGTCGTGATGCTGTGGCTCGGCCTGTTGAAGAATGGCATGCCTGCTTGCGTAATGACTTCGAGTTGTCGGTATTGCCACAGCATCCACGCATAGCCGATGTACGTAGACGGATGAAGCAACTCCATGCCAACTACATACAACTGTCAGGCAGTGGCAGCACAATGTTTGCTCTGAGCCGCCGGTCTTTGAGCGAGGCACATGACTTGTGCCACTTGTTTGGCGACTGCTGGTGGAGAGAACTGGTGTTGTGAGTATGCCGCTCATGCAAGAGTGTCAGCCTGTCAACTTGTAAATCCTTCCTTGAAAAATCGTCTGATATTCTTGCACGGATATCAGATTGTTTTTATTATCTTTGCCCTATATTTATCATCAACCTTTTAGATCTATGGCAACAAAGACCTCAAAAAAGCCGACGAAGGCTGCTGCCAGCAAGGCGAAGGCACCTGTCGCAACGCAAAACACCAGTAAGAAACTGATGGCAATGGAAGAAAAGTACGGCGCCCACAACTACCACCCCCTGCCCGTAGTGCTGCAGAAGGGTAAAGGCATCTACGTGTGGGACGTGGAAGGCAAGAAGTATTTCGACTTCCTCTCATCCTACTCCGCCGTGAACCAGGGCCACTGCCATCCCAAGATTGTGAAGGCACTGAAGGATCAGGCCGGCAAGCTGTGTCTCACCTCGCGCGCCTTCTACAGCGAGGCGTTGTGCGAGTATGAGAAGTTTATGCACCAATACTTCGGCTACGACCGCGTGCTGCCTATGAACACTGGTGCTGAGGGCGTGGAGACAGCACTGAAACTGGCTCGCCGCTGGGGCGTTGCCAAGAAAGGCATACCCAACGACAAGGTAAAGATTATCTGCTGCAGTGGCAACTTCCACGGACGCACCGTCACCGTCATCACCATGAGCGACGACCCGAGTAGCTTTGCCGACTATGGTCCGCTTACTCCTGGCTTCATCCGCATACCCTACAACGACACCAAGGCATTGGAGAAGGTGCTGAAGAAGCAGGGTGACGAGGTGTGTGCCTTCATCGCCGAACCCATACAGGGTGAAGCAGGCGTGTTTGTGCCCGACGAGGGATATCTGAAGAAGTGCTACGACCTGTGCAAGGCGCACAACGTGCTGTTCATCGCCGACGAGGTGCAGACAGGTATCGCCCGCACAGGCAAGATGCTGTGCTCGCAGCACGACGGCATACGCCCCGACATCGTCATCCTGGGCAAGGCCCTCGGCGGTGGTGTGCTGCCTGTGAGTGCCTGCCTGGCCGATGACGATATCATGCTCAACATCAAACCTGGCGAGCATGGTTCTACCTTCGGCGGTTTCCCACTCGCTGCCAAGGTGGCCATGGCTGCCCTTGAGGTGGTGAAGGAAGAAAAGCTCGTGCAAAACGCAGAGAAGATGGGACGACTGTTCCGCGAGGAGGTCAAAAAGATCAAGTCACCCTTCATCGTACAAGTGCGTGGCCGCGGACTGCTCAACGCCATCGTTACCAAGCCCATTGGCAAGAAGACGGCATGGGACATCTGCCTGAAGATGCGCGACAACGGCCTGTTGGCCAAGCCCACGCACGACGACATCATACGCTTTGCACCGCCACTCTGCATCAACGAAACAGAGATAAAGAAAGCTGTGGCCATCATCAAGAAGACTTTTGAAGAGATGGCATAGTATTGATTATTATATCGGGGGGGTAGGAATGGCTGTCGCTCTTTCCTACCCCCCGAGTTTTTCCGCCCCCAACTTTCACACCATGCGCCGTATAGTTTTTCTCTTCCTGCTCTGCACTCTGGTAATTGTCCACGCTTCAGCAACGCATAAGCGCTCTCCCGTCGACTATGTGTCGACATTGGTGGGCACGCAGTCGTCGTATGCTCTCTCTACAGGCAACACATATCCCGCCGTGGCGCTGCCCTGGGGCATGAACTTCTGGACCCCGCAGACGGGAAAGATGGGCAACGGTTGGTGCTACGTGTACACTGACAGCAAACTGCGCGGCATGAAGCAGACACACCAGCCCTCGCCGTGGATTAACGACTACGGACAGTTTGCCTTCATGCCTACAACAGGGACAACGGTGTTCGACGAAGACAGACGTGCCTCGCACTTCTCGCATAAGGCGGAGACGGCCACTCCCTATTATTATAGGGTGTATCTGGCCGACCACGACGTGAGCATGGAGCTGTCGCCCACCGAACGCGCTGCCATGGTGCGCCTCACCTATCCCAAGAGCCACTCGGCACGCTTCATCGTCGACGCGCTCGACAAGGGATCGAGCATAGAGATTGACCCCGAACGACGCATGATAACAGGTTACACGACGAAGAACAGCGGCGGCGTGACTGCCAATTTCCGCAACTACTTCGTCCTGGTGTTCGACAAGCCTTTTGCCTTCACTGCCGCAGTGGGCGACGGGCAGATTGACAGCACGTCACTCTCTGCCACATGCAACCACGCCGGAGCCATCGTAGGCTTCAGCACGCAGCGTGGCGAGCAGGTGTGTGTGCGCATGGCATCGTCGTTTGTGTCGGCAGAGCAGGCACAGCTCAATCTGCGCGAACTGGGCGATGCCGACTTCGACGCCATCAGGGACAAGGCACGCCAGCGATGGAACGATGTGCTGGGACGCATAGAGATTGACGATGCCGATGCCGACCATCTGCGCACGTTCTACTCGTGCCTCTACCGTGCCCTGCTCTTTCCCCGCATGCTGCACGAGGTGGACGCTCACGGCGACACCATCCACTACAGTCCCTTCAACGGGCGCATAGAGCGCGGACCGCTCTTCACCGACACGGGCTTCTGGGATACCTTCCGCAGCCTCTTCCCCCTGCTCAACCTGCTCTATCCCTCTATGAGCGCACTGATGCAAGAGGGGTTGGTCAACACCTATCTTGAGAGTGGTTTTCTGCCTGAGTGGGCCAGTCCGGGACATCGCAACTGCATGGTGGGCAACAACTCTGCCTCGGTGGTGGCCGATGCTTACCTGAAGGGCATCCGCGGCTACGATGCCGAGATGCTGTGGAAGGCGGTGACGCACGGTGCCAACACGGCGCACCCCACGATAAAGTCGGTGGGACGCTATGGCGTGGAACACTACAAGCGGCTGGGCTACGTGCCCTACGATGCAGGCATCAACGAGAACGTGGCGCGCACACTGGAGTATGCCTACGACGATTGGTGCATCTATCGCTTCGGCAAGGCGCTGGGCAAGAGCGAGAGCGAGCTGCAACAATATAAGCGGCATGCGCTGAACTATCGCAATGTGTTCGACAGCACCACATGCCTGATGCGCGGGCGCAACAGCAACGGTACATTCCAGAGCCCGTTCTCGCCCTATAAGTGGGGCGACGCCTACACCGAGGGCAACGCCTGGCACTATACCTGGTCGGTGTTCCACGACCCGCTGGGACTGATACGCCTGATGGGCGGACGCGACAAGTTCAATGCCATGCTCGACTCGGTGTTTGTCGTGCCGCCTGTATTCGACGACAGCTACTACGGCAAGACCATTCACGAGATACGCGAGATGCAGATAATGAACATGGGCAACTATGCGCACGGCAACCAGCCTATACAGCACATGATATATCTCTATGCCTATGGTCTGCAACCGTGGAAGACGCAGTATTGGGTTCGCGAGGTGATGGACCGTCTGTACAGTGCTCATCCCGACGGCTACTGCGGCGATGAGGACAACGGACAGACATCGGCATGGTATGTGTTCTCTGCCATGGGTTTCTACCCTGTGTGCCCCGGCAGCAACGAGTATGTACTGGGCACGCCTTACTTCGACCGCATGACGCTGCATCTGGAGAACGGGCGCGACATTGTGATTTCTGCCACAGGCAACAGCCGAGAGAACAGGTATATACAGTCGATGCGGGTCAACGGCAAGGCTTACGACCGCAACTACCTCACACACGAGCAGCTGCTAAGGGGCGCCGACATTGAATATCTGCTTTCCGACCGGCCCAACCGCCAGCGCGCCACATACGAGAAGGCTGCACCCTATTCGTTCTCAAAATAGTGCACACTTCTATCTGGTAAATACTTGTGGCTGCCTGTAGCTGATTAGGCAATTATTCTATATCTTTGCAGCCCTGCACGCACCCATTCCGCACGCTATGACTGTAGAAGCCTCCACCCTTCATACCTCATCGAAGCACGAGCCTCTGGTGTCGTTCATCATCCCCTGCTACAATGTGGAGCAGGAGGTGCTGCACCGCTGCCTGCAGTCCGTCGTCGACCATGGCATCAGCAGCCTGCCTGTCGAAGTCATCGTCGTCGACGACGGCTCCGATGTGCCGCCCGTGTGGGTGGAAGAGGTCTACGGCACGGCGGTCACCCTGCTGCAACGGCAGCACGAAGGGGTGAGCGCAGCACGCAATGCCGGACTCGACCGAGCGCGTGGCACCTACATACAGTTTGTCGATGCCGACGACGTGCTGCTGTACGCATACTGCAATATGCTGCGACGGGCGGTGACCGACAAATTCGACATTATCCTTGCCCTGCCCTCGCACAATGTGGCTGCCGACAACTGCCAGAAAGGCACCTGCTTCATGCGGTACCACAACCTGCATGGTGCGGCGTGGGGCTATCTGTTCAGGCGCACGCTGGCCGAGGGGCTGCGCTTCACACCGGGTGTGGCATATGCTGAAGACGAGGAGTTCACGGCACGCCTGTTTCTGCGCGCACAGTGTCTGCACATCTTCCCCGAAGCAGTGTACGAATACCGGCAGAATGCGCAGTCGGTCACACGCAACATCTCGCCCGAAGCCCTGCAGCGACGCTTCAGCGACACCGAAGGGGTGCTCACACGCCTCAAGGAGCTGTGCACCACACTGCCCGACGACGAACGCCATGCGCTGCAACGACGCGTGGCACAACTCACCACCGACTATATATACAATGTGGTGGCGCTCACCCGCGACCGGCAGGCGTTCCGCCGCTGTCTCGACCGGCTGCACCAACTGCACCTGCTGCCCCTACCCAACGGACGCTACACCTGGAAGTATGCCCTCTTCCGCAGCCTATGCAACCGCAAACCACTCCGTGGTGTCCTCTTCTTCCTGCTCAAACACCTCGCCCACTGACTTTCATCATCGCCATTTCAGCCACACTCATGAAAATACTTCTGCTCGGAGAATACAGCAATGTGCACGCCACGCTTGCCGACGGACTGCGGCAGCTGGGGCACGAGGTGGTGGTGGCCAGCAACGGCGACTTCTGGAAAGACTACCCGCGCGACATCGACCTGGCACGCGACACCTCGCGCCGCTGGAGCGGACTGCGACTGCTCGCCAAACTGATGCGCCACCTGCCGCGGATGAGAGGCTACGACATCGTGCAACTCATCAACCCGATGTTTCTCGAGCTGAAAGCCCAACGCATACTGCCCGTCTATCGCTACCTGCGCCGCCACAACCGCCGCGTGGTGCTCGGAGCATTCGGAATGGACCACTACTGGGTGAGCACCTGCTCGGCACCCACACCGCCATTCAAATACAGCGACTTCAACATCGGCACGCAACAACGCCACAACATCGAGGCTGAAACGGAACGCCACGACTGGATAGGGACACCGAAAGAGAGACTCAATAAACTTATCGCCGCCGATGCCGACGCCATTGTGGCTGGGCTCTACGAATACCACCGCTGCTATCAGCCCGCCTTTCCCGAGAAGACAACTTACATCCCCCTGCCGATAAAGCGGGAAACAAGCCGCGAGGAAAGGGAAGAAAGTAACACAAGTACGGACTGTAAAGCATGTCCGCGTCAGACGCGCATCTCTGCTCTTCCCAAAGCCTCGCCCCTGCACATCTTCATCGGCATACAGCGCACGCGCCATGCCTACAAGGGCACCGACGTGATGGAGCATGTGGCAGTACAGCTGCTACAGGAGCACCCTACCCTCTTCCGACTGGTGAAAGCCGAAAACGTGCCCTTTGCCGAATACCAGCGCCTGATGGACGGCAGCGACATCCTGCTCGACCAGCTCTACAGCTACTCCCCCTCAATGAACACGTTGCTGGCCATGCAGAAAGGGTTGGTGTGCGTGGGCGGCGGCGAGGAAGAAATCTACGACCTGCTGGGAGAGCCCGCACTGCGCCCCGTAGTCAATGTAGAGCCCACGGCAGACAGCGTGCGACAGGCATTGCTACACCTCATCACACACCCCGACGAGGTGCAACGACGCAAGGCAGAGAGCATCGCATTCGTAGCCAAACACCACGACCACCTGCGCGTGGCGCAGCAGTATGCCGAACTGTATCAGAAATTATTGATTGACAATTGATGATAGCTGAATGACCATTCGCCCGACACAAGTATTGAGGATTGGAATTGTGTCGGGAAGAATATAAGATATTCTCCTCCACAAGTACTCTTGTAATCCATTAAACGGCATCCGTTTCCAACTGTTGCCCAATTGCATCGCAACTGTTGCCCGATTGGTCTGTGATTGGGCAATACTTGGTCGGTGATTGGGCAACAGTTGCGATGCAATTGGGCAACAGTTGCGATGCAATTGGGCAACAGTTGCGATGCAATTGGGCAACAGTTGCGATGCAATTGGGCAACAGTTGGAATCCGGGGGTGGCGAAGGTGTGTCTTGAATTGTGCACACGCCCCTGCACACATTGCCATTACCCACTGAAACACATCTGTTTACAACAGACATGCGACTGCTCTTGTATGCATTGCATCAAACCCGCCATCCACAAAAAAGGAGTGCCGTCAGGAAATTCTCGGCACTCCTTTGAATACTTATGGTCGTTTTCGTTAATTCTTACCGCTTACTTCTTCATCACATTGATGTTGTGGTGCGGCTTGAGCACGTCGCTCACTTTCTCGGTATACTTGGACACCTTGCACGTGGCGACAGCCTTCACGTCGCTGACGTTTTCTGCCACTTGGAAGGTATAAACTCCCGCTTCTGTGAGCCACTGGCTGTTGTCGGTGTCGAAGCTTGCCAGTTCGCGCACGGGGATAGTCATGGTGAGAGTCTGCTGCTCACCGGGTTTCAGCTCGCGGGTCTTGGCAAAGGCTTTCAGCTCTTTGGCGGGATGCGGCAGCTTGCCGTCGGGCGCTGTCACATAGATCTGTGCCACCTGCTTGCCCGGGGTGTTGCCGGTGTTCTTCACGATGACACTCACCTCCACCGTCTTTCCTTTCACCTTGGCTGTGAGCTGCGAGAACTGGAAGGTGGTGTAGCTCAGTCCGTAGCCGAAGGGGTAGCTCACGGGTTTGCCGAATGTGTCGTAGTAGCGATAGCCCACGTATATGTCTTCTTCGTGATTGGTGTAGTGTATGTCTTTCACGGGTTTGCCCTCGGCGAGTGCTTTCTTATCCTGTGTGCTGTTGTACTCTCTCTGTGGGAAGTTGCGCGAGGCGGGGTCGTCGTTGTAGTTCATCTCCCACGTCTTGCTGAGTCGTCCCGAGGGGTTTACCTTTCCTGTGAGCACGTCGGCGACAGAGTTGCCGGCCTCAAGTCCGGGCAGCCATGCCACGAGTATGGCATCAGCCTTGTCGCGCCACGATGCTGTCTCGATGGCGCCGCACACATTGAGCACCACCACCACTTTCTTTCCTTCTTTGTGGAAGGCTTCGGCGATGCTTGTGAGCTGTCGCTGCTCTTTGTCGGTGAGGTTGAATCCGGTGTTGGCTCTTCTGTCCATGCCTTCTGTCGACTGTCGGCCGATGGTGATGATGGCGATGTCGGTCTCTTTCACCACTTTGTCGAGGCGTTTCTTGGTTATCTCCACTCCGGGGAGGTTTCCGTTGATTTCCTCGTCGATGTAGCGGGCGGCGCGGCTGTAGTCTTTATACTGCTTGTTGAGGAAGTCGACATAGCTGGTGTAGAGTTCGCTGAGGTCGTCGTTGAGTTGGAATCCTGCGTTTTTGAGTCCTTCGTCGAGGTTTACCTGATAGGAGGTGTATACCACCCCGCTGCCATCGCCGCCCACTATCATGTCGTAGGCGTTGACTCCGAAGAGTGCCACCTTGCCGTTGTTGGCGGTGGAGAGAGGCAGCGTGTTGTTGTGGTTTTTCAGCAGCACCATTCCCTCGGTGGCTGCCTGGCGTGTGAGTAGTGCATGGGCCTTGAGGTCGGGTGCCTCCGAGTAGTTGTACTTACGGAATCGCGGTGTCTTCACCACCATCTGCAGTATGCGCTTCACATTGCGGTCTACTTCTTTTATGCTTAGTTTGCCATTCTTGACAGCCTCCACAATGTCGTTCACCTGCACTTGCTCACCCGGTTCGAGCAGGTCGTTGCCTGCATGCACTTGTGCTATGGTGTTGCGTCGGCCTATCCAGTCGCTCATCACCATGCCTTCGTATCCCCAGTCGTTGCGCAGCACGGCAGTGAGCAGGTCGTGGCTTTCCTGTGCCAGTGTGTCGTTGACGGCATTGTAGCTCGACATCACCGTCCAGGGTTTACCTTCGCGTATGGCGTATTCGAAGTTGCGCAGATATATTTCTCTTAGTGCGCGCTGGCTCACTCTCTCGTCTACCTGTGTGCGGTTTTCCTCTTGCGAGTTGACGGCGAAGTGCTTGGCACTCGTTCCCACGCCGTTGCTCTGCACGCCGCGTATGTAGGCCGCAGCCGCCTTGCCTGAGAGCAGCGGATCTTCGGAGTAGTATTCGAAGAGTCGTCCGCAGAGGCTGTTACGGTGCAGGTTGAGTCCGGGTGCAAGTTGTATGTCGCTGCCATACTCCAGCACTTCGTTACCCAGTGCCGCCGCCACGCGCTCCACGAGCGGCATGTCCCATGTAGCGGCCATCAGTGTCGACATGGGGAAGCAGGTGGCGTAGAATGTCTTGTCGGTATTGGGGCGTCGGGTGCTGATACGTATGCCGGCAGGGCCGTCGCTGAGCAGTGTGGCGGGTATGCCCAGGCGCGGTATGGGTGCCGTGATGCCCGCCACGCCGTTGACAAACTGGCGCGGAGCAATGAAGTCGCTGTTGGTGATTCGCTTGATGGCGCTGCCTCCGACGAGGAGTTGGGCCTTTTCTTCAAGGGTCATCGCTGCAATGACCTTGTCGATGTTGTCGGCGCGCAGCTGGGGAACCGTCTGCGCACTCGCCACAGTGGCAGTAATAACTATGGCAAAAAGCACACTGAGAATTTGTTTCTTCATTATCATTATTATTAAGGTTTGATGAGCAAGTTACTCTGGGGGAACGGTGCTTTGGCAGCAAACACGGAATGGTCTTGGCATTTCGCGGGGGACAGCTGAAAAATGTGTTTTGTTTAGCTTTGGCAAATATAACATAAAAACTCTGCCTGAGGTTAGTCAAGGCAGAGTTTTTTTTCAGAATGGAGTTGTTTCTGTATGATTATCGGATAATGCGACAGTCTTGCCTGTTATTCCCACAAATTACGTAGCTTGATGTAGTCGCGGATATCGAATGGCGGTTGTGTCTCTTCTTCAAAGTGCTCGTCGATGAGTTCGTCTTCATCTGTTTCATCGAAGTCCCCGTATTTTCCTCCCACATCGCCAGGTCCGGAGGTGAAATTGATGGGAATGCCGTCGCAGAGGTGGTTACCGGCTACGTGGCATACGCGGGGCGAGAGGTAGGGTTTGCGGTTCATCTCACCACCTCCTTTCTTCCGTTGTGCAGATAGACACCACGCTGCGTAGGACGGCTGTTGAGCCTTCGGCCGTCGAGGGTAAACCATCCCGTATCGGTGTCTACCGGTTTCTGCAGCCAGGTGTCGTTGATGCCGGTGGCAACGTCGTCGCCGTCGTCGACAACGTACTTTATCTGCTTGGCATCGGCCACAAGTGATTTGGGCAGCGACAGATAGGCACGGCCCACGGGTATCACCGTGTTGTTGCACGGATAGAACTGCTGCATGCTGGCAGAGAAGTAGAAATTGTAGCAGTCGTTGCTCTCCTTCGGTATGGCAGTGCCTGTGCCGACTTTGAAGTAGTTGGTACCCTCATACTTAGCCCTACTGGTGTGTACGGGCAGGTAGATGATGTCGTCGCCCGTGCCGGTGAAGGCAGGTCCTTTGAGCAGGAATCCCTCGTCGGGAGCTATTCCCATGCGCTTGCCCGACGTGCTCGGGGCACTGATGGTCACCGTGCCGTCGTTCACCTCTGTGGCAGCATACCACGTGTAGGGGTAGTTGGAGGCATTATATATAGAACTATAGGTGGGATTGGTGTAGCACACTTCCTTGCTGAGTGCGTGGTTGAAGTTGTAGTGGTTGGGATAGGTTGTACCCTCGTAGGTGCACGACGCTGCTTCTGAAGTGCTGGGGATAGTCATGGTAGCGTAGCCGCTGCCTGTCTTGCTGAGCGTGACGGGCGTATAGATTTCATGGTTTATACTTTTGTTGCTCAGCCACTTCGCGATGATGAGCGATGCCTTGCCCGGCGGCACTATGAAGCGGTCGAAACGGTTTTGGAAGGAGTAGTCGCCTGCGGGATAGATGACGTGGGCATCGGCAATGTGGTAGATGGGTTTTCCTCCGCCGCCGAAGCATCGTGTGCCGCTCACGTTGCATGCCATGGAGAGGTAGATGTTTTTCAGCCCCATGAAGGCATTGCGTGCTCCGCCGTCGCTGAACACATTGTTGCCGCTCACCGCTTCCAGACCATTGAGGTTAAGTGTGGTGAGGGCCGGGAAGCTCTGTGTGCCGTAGAAGTTGTTCGAGCCCGTGATGGTCTTCAGTGCAGGCAGGTTGAGTGTGGTGAGCGCATTGAAGCTACTATTGGCGCTCAGTACATTGCTGCCCGTGAGTGTGGTAAGGGCGGGCAGGCTCACGGTGGTGAGTTTGCTGCCAAAGTCGGTCAATGTGGAAAGCAGCACATTGTCGCCGATGGCGGTCACCTTCGGCATATTGATGGTGGTGAGCTCGCTCAGGTCGACTCCGTCGCCACCCGTGCGCGACAACACGTAGTTGCCTATCGTCGTGGCTTCGGGCAGGTTGATGGTGGTAAGCTTGTCGAAGCGTGCCGCGCCGGTGCCTCCGGCCACGAACACATGGTTGCCCACGGTCTTCACGTTGGGCAGACTGACGGCGGTGAGGTTGTTGAACTTGTCGCCGGCACTGCCTTCCACGGCGAAGACATTGTCGCCCACTTCTGTTACGGTGTAGGTTCGGCCGTCCCAGCTAATGGTGTTCAGCGTTATCGTGCCCGAAATATTGGGATTATTGCACTTCACCACCTTGGCTGTCAGACTGGTGTTGTCTACGAGGTAGGTGAAGTCGCCTACCGTTGCGTAGTTGTCCTTGCTGCCATCCTTGGGCATATACCGGGTGGTGATGGTCACTTTGTTTTTAACCTTCGGGGTGAGTGTTGCCGTTGCACCCGTGCTGCCATTGACCAGCTGTGCCTTCCGCAGTCGCAGCCGGCACGATCCGGGACTGCGCCACACAAGCGTGATGCGCCGTATCGGCTTATAGTTGGCCGACACATTGTTGAAGTAGAGCGTCTGGTTGAGGGAAGTGATGTTGTTAAGATTTGAATATTCGGAGTCGCTCTTGTATACCCTGAACGACAGGTTGCCGCCGTTGGTATTGGGCTGTTGGGCAAGTGTCAGCTCTATGCGGGTGTATTTGTTGTTGAGTCCACTGGCATCGTAGGCGAGTTCCACCTCACTGTATTGCTGGCTGAATTCTATCTGCTGCTCGCTGTTGTAGTCGGCAGCTACGGGCAATGGGGCGGTATGGCTGCTTCCGTGCCATGCCTTCAGCATCCTGTCGGCCAGGTCGGCTTGGTTGAAGGCTGGTATGCCGCGCACGCTGCCGTTGGTCACGCCCATCCAGAACATGGCTGCCATGTTGTTGGCCTTCACTCGGGAGAGAAACAGGTCGACGAAGTTGAACATGTGGGTTCTGTTGGCGGCATAGTCGGTGGGATTGGCATCAACATTCGACGTGCCCCACTCGCCGATAATCACCGGTCCGCCCTTACTGACAAGGTTGTTGTTCAGGTTGTTCATGATGACGTCCATCAGGTCTTCCACCTCGCTCATGGGTCGTTCGGTGCGGTTGCCTTGCTCGTCCACATTTACAATGCGCGGGTAGGCGTGCACGCCGAAGATGATGTGCCGCTTGTTAGGTTCAGGGTTCTGCAGCTTGCTGGTAGCCTCGCTACTGTAGGCACTGGCATAGGTGTTGAGTATGAGATTGCGTTGTGCGTTTCTTCCACCTGTGCTTCGCACTGTTGTGACAAAGTCGCTTGCGTAGTTGTTGATGGCATTGTAGGCAGAGGTGGCTATCGTCTCATCATACCCTTCTGGAGCTTTCGACGAAGCATAGTCCCAAGAGTCAATGGGGTCGAGCATCTCGTTGAAACCCTCGAAGAGAAGGCGCTCGCCGTAGTTGATGAAGGTCTCTGCTATCTGTTGCCATATTTTCTTGAACACCGCTTTGTTGTTCTCATAGTTGGTCATGTCGGCGCGCAACCAGGCTTTGCCTGAGTTGGGGTCGGTCTTGCCTGTGTCGTGGTGCACATTGATGATGCAGTACATATCTTGTGCCAGCACATAGTCGACCACTTGCTTTACCCTTGCCATCCAGGCGGGGTCGATGTTGCCATTGGCATCAAGGTGGGGATACCATGTCACGGGCACGCGCACAGTGCCGAAGCCTGCCTGCTTCAGCATCTCCATGAGTTCGGGTGTGGTCACGGCCTGCCCGCGCATTGTCTCGGTCTGCGTCACATCGGTCACGCCGAGGGCATGGCTGTCGAGCGTGTTGCCCAAGTTCCAGCCCACGCCCATGTTTCTCACAGCCTGAAACGAGGTCTCAAAAGTGGGAATCTGCGCACGTAGCGAGAGAGCGATAAGCAACAAAAAGAGAAGTACGGTGTATTTCTTCATAGTCGGTATCGGTTGCCCTATATTATAGTGGGTATATAGTGGTTTGCTTGTTATAATCTATTTGCAAATGTAAGTACAATTTTCCTTCTGCTCTAATTTATTGTTGAAAAACAGCACATTGCACTTTTTCCATACGCCTGGGAAATATATGTGAAGACGACATACCCGTCAACTTGTCAACTCTTATCGTGCCGTATCCTTGCTGCTCCGCTTGTTGCGGTGGTAGGAGCGGTAGTCGTCGAGTGGTATTTCTGCTCCGCTCTCTGTGAGGTCACCCTCTCGAGGCAGTTGCAGGCATAGGTATTTGATGGTGATGCCCCAGCTGAGCCACTGCTGCTCGTAGTAGGTCTGTATGGGCGGCACGGGCAGGTGGGAAGCATAGAGGTCGTCGGTGAGCATCGGCATGGGCAGGTGGTTGTGCTCCGCCATCAGGCGGGTGTAAGTGTAGAGAAAGCGTGAATCGGTCTTCACATGAATCAGTCCGCCGTCGACGAGGAAATGGCGGTAGCGGTTGAGGAAGTAGGTGCTGGTGAGTCGCTTGCGCGGGTTCTTCATCTGCGGATCGGAGAAGGTGAGCCACAGCTGCTCCACCTCGTCGGCGGCAAAGAAATGCTCCACAAATTCTATATGCGTGCGCAGGAACGCCACGTTGGTAAGCCCCTCGTCGACGGCCTGCTTAGCACCGGTGTACATCCGCGCCCCTTTGATGTCGATGCCGATGAAGTTGCGGTCGGGATATTGCCGCGCCAGACCCACGGTGTACTCACCCTTACCGCATCCCAGCTCCAGCGTGATAGGGTTGTCGTTGCGGAAATAGTCGGCATGCCAACGGCCTTTCAGGGGGAAACCCTGTTCCTTCAGCACGGCGAAAGGATATTGGAAGACATTGGGGAACGTCTCCATCTCGGCAAATTTCTGTAGTTTTCCTTTACTCATGGTGATTGCTGTGTGGTAGAAAGAAATTCAAGAAAAAAGCCCGGACCGTTGCATGCACCGTGGCGCGCACACACAACTGCCCGAGCTTATCATAGGTAGCAATGCTTTTATTCAAACACTTTGGCTTCGCGTTCGCCACGCAGCACGGCCAGGGCATTGTCGGCCAGGGCCTGCATCTCGTCTTCGCCGGGGAAGTTGTAGACAGGAGCCAGATACGACACGCGCTTGCGTATCTCGTCTACCACGTAGGTCCAGTGTGCTATGCCGCCGGTGAGCAGGATGGCGTCGGGCTGTCCGCAGAACACGGCACCCTTCGAGGCTATCTCCTTAGCGATGTGGTATATCATGGCGTCGACCATAAACTTGGCTTTCTCGTCGCCGTTGTTTACGCGGTCTTCTATGGCGCGCATGTCGTTGGTGCCGAGGTGCGCAGCCAATCCGGCGTTGCCAGCCACTTGCTTGAGCAGTTCTTCCTGCGTGTACTTGCCACTGAAGCACAGACGTATGAGTGCGCCTGCCGGCACAGAGCCGCAGCGTTCGGGTGCGAAGGGGCCTTCGCCGTCGAGAGCGTTGCTCACATCAACAGCCTTGCCGTGCATGTGGGCAGCCACGGAGATACCGCCGCCGAGATGGCAGACGATGAGGTTCAGGTCTTCATACTTCTTGCCTCTACCCTTAGCAAAGCGACGCGCGATGGCTTTCTGGTTGAGCGCATGCCAGATGCTGATGCGGGGCAGCAGCGGATTGCCGCTCACGCGGGCATAGTCGCACAACTCGTCGACGATGACAGGGTCGGCGATAAACTTCCGACAGCCCTCTATCTCGTCGGCGATGGCTGCTGCGATGATGCAGCCCAAGTCGCTGGCGTGGCTGTGCTCATTGCTCTTGATGTCGGCTATCATCGCCTCGTTCACCTCGTAGACACCGCCGTCGAGGGGCTTGGTAAGACCGCCGCGGCCTATCACAGCATCAAACTGCAGAGGTATCTCGGTGTGCTCCAACTCGGCCAGCACCATCTGCTTGCGGTAGTCGAACTGGTCAATGATGGTGGCAAACTGCTTCAGCTCGTCGGTGGAGTGGGAGATGTTGCGCTTGTGTATGAGTTCCTTGTCGTGGAAAATGGCTATCTTGGTAGAAGTGGAGCCGGGATTGATGACTAATATGTTCATAATTTACGATGCTTCTATATGTTAAGTTTTCAAAAACTCGTCAACTTGTCAACTCGTCAACAGTATTAGCAGCTGATGATGGCCAGTGCGAGGCTGTAGAACTTCGACTTCACGCTGTCGCCTCTCGATGTGAGCACCACGGGTGCGAGGGGGCCCTTCAGCATGGCTGCCATCTCGCTCGGGCAGAAGGTGGTCACGGCCTTGTAGAACACGTTGCCGGCCTCGATGTCGGGGAAGATGATAGCATCGGCTTCTCCCTGCAGGGGCGAGTCGAGTCCTTTGGTCTGCAGTGCTTCGAGGTTGCACGAGGTCTTCAGGTCGAGCGGTCCGTCGACGATGCACTTGCCGAACTCGCCGGCAGCGGCTTTCTCCTTTATCTCGGCATAGCCCAGGGTGAAGGGGAAGAACTTCTCATTGGGTTTCTCCGTGCAGTGGTTGAGAGCGATGCGCGGTTCCTCGATGCCGAAGCTGTGGCACAGCTCGCTCACGTAGCGCACCTGCTCGATACGCTGCTCATGCGTGGGATAAGGTATCACGGCTGCATCGGTGAAGAAGAGCAGCTTGGGATAAGTCGGAATGTCGGCGGCGGCGATGTGTGTCAGCACGCGGCCCTTGGGCAGTATGCCATGCTCCTTATTGAGCACGGCGTGGAGCAGGTTGTCGGTGTTGATGAGTCCTTTCATCAGCACGTCGGCATTGCCCTCGCGCACGATTTCCACTGCCTTGGCGGCAGCAGCATCCTTATCGGCGGCATCCACTATCTCGATGTGGTCCATGTAGGGGCGCAGATACTCGCTCTGTTCTATCTCCTGACGCGCACCCACACAGATGGCGTGCATGAAACCACCCTTCAATGCCATGCTGATGGCTTCCTGGGTGTGGTCGTCACTGGCCCATACCACAGCCACGCGCTTGCGGTCGGAGCGTTCGGAAAGATGACGAATGAGATCGTCGAAACTCTTAATCTTTTCCATTACTTACTAGTTATGATTATTTTGGATGTTTGATTGTTTGCCTATAGGTTTCTCCCCCTCTACAAGCGCCGCAAAGGTAGACAATAGTTTTTATCCATTGCACACTTTTGGCAAAAAAGTGCAATATTCATCAATCAACTCACATCACCCGCCTACACAAGGCGCACAAAGAAGCACGAAAGTGGTGTAGGCGGTGTAAGCAGTGTAAGCGGCGAAAAATCGCTTACACCGCTACAACACACTGACTGACAGAGAGTAATGGCCGTTTGGTGTAGGCAAATGCAAAAAACGAGAATCTTAGTATTGACGGAAACCACACAACTTTACATCCACTCCACAAATCACATCGCCCCCCTTCTCACGAAGGAGGACGATGCTTAGAAACTAATAAAAAAAACATAAATAGGTGTGTCTGCGCAATGACTGGTCTACGCAGCAGTCTGATCGGGCATAGGCTGCACGTGCAATATCCCTGAGCAAGGATTCCACACCACCTTGCAAGCATTGGCATCTGCCAGCAGGCAGGCGGGTTGTGAGGTATACAGCTGTTGCTGCACATTCGTTCGCAGCTGCTGTGAGGCACTATGCCGCAGCAGGCCCAGATAGGAGTTGAGCCGTGCCCTGTGTTTCCTCATCGTTTCGTATAGAGGATGCCTGCAAGCATCAAGCAGATAGGCATTCACTGCCAGGCGCATGTTGTGCGCTATGCGCTTGCCAGGGAGGATAATGCCATGGCGCAATCGCATGCCCAGCACGTGGATGCCGTAGGTCACTGGTTGCAGCACACGCTTGCGAGGATGCAGGCGCAGGCTGTACTCGCATCTCAGATAGTGCTCCGCGCATCGCACCAGGTGCGCCAGTGTATGCCGGCTGCGCCCCACTATCATCATGTCGTCGACATAGCGGCCGTACCATCGCTGGCGGCAGCGTCGCTTCATCCAGTGGTCGAAGCGGGTGAGGTACACATTGCTGAACAGCTGCGAGGTGAG
Source organism: Bacteroidaceae bacterium (assembly GCA_017940185.1). Taxonomy (GTDB): domain Bacteria; phylum Bacteroidota; class Bacteroidia; order Bacteroidales; family Bacteroidaceae; genus Prevotella. Next base: position 39,142 of record JAGAZE010000047.1, read on the forward strand.
ATTGCCGATAGGCAGGCCGCAACCCTCCTTCGTCCAGAAGAGGCTCTTGTCTTTGGGCAGGTCGTCCCACTCATGGCGGTTGCCTTTCATCAGGCAGCCGGCAGTGGGGTCGTTCATCACTATTTCTGCAAGCAGATGCTTCACCATGTCGTAGTCGATGCACTCTCCCCAGCGGTGTCCTTCTGCATCGCAGGGACGATGTAGGTACCGGTCCATGGTGTCGTCGAGCGTGGCAAGCAGGCGTCGCCGGTCGATGGCCATGAAGTAGCCGCTGATGTCAATCTTCAGTATATACGCCTTGCGTGTGAAGTTGCGTGAACAGCTGCGCATGTGGTGCAGTGTGCGGCGGATGCCGTAGAGCGTGCCTTTGCCCTTGCGGCACGAGTAGCAGTCGTCGATGAACGTGCGCTCCAGCATCGGAGAGAGGTAGTTGTACAGCAGGTGGTGCACCACGCGGTCGCGGAAGTCGGCAGCAAACACCTCGCGCTTCACGGGCCTGGTGACGATGAAGCACACCGAGCGGCCGGGCTTGTAGCGCCCGTGCTCTATCTCATCGGTCAGCGCCACAAGGTTGGCTTCAAGATTCATCTCGAAGCGCTGCTGGCTGGCGGTGTTGCGCTTGTGCCGACGGGCATCGTAGTAGGCCCGGAACACGTCGGAGAGCAGTTGTTCGTGTGTGATGTGCATCGAGGTGTGTATTGCAGGTTGCGTAGTTATCTCTTCCCAATCAGTTTTCGGGGCTGCCTGAACCACTGAGCGCCACCGGGGCGGCTGCCGGCCACATAGCCGTTGTTGCGGTTGTTGTTGTTGTTGACGTTCACTTCGCCACTGCTGAAGTTCAGGTTGTAGGCGTTGTCGGTGTTGCCGGCGTTCGGCGACGACGACCAGTAGTAGCCGTTCGTACCTACGTTGTACAACGTACCA
>JAGAZE010000048.1 GCA_017940185.1 Bacteroidaceae bacterium
CGGCGATGAGAAACTCCACAAGGACGGCTATGGCTGGATAGGTTGTTATTACAGCGCATCTGCGTTACCGAAAGGTTGAGGAACCGCCGTATGCGGAACCGCACGTACGGTGGTGTGAGAGGACAAGTGAACACGAAAAGGGGTGAATACCTCTGATTAGTGTTCACCTCCTACTCGATTTTGTATGCCTGGCATGGGCGCACGCTGTAGGGTGAAAGTCGCGAACGGGTCTGCATAGCAGGAATTGTCAGTCAAGGGCAAGGGTGTCTGTGACGATGTGGAAACCCAAAGGCCACGGAAAACACACGGAGGCGAACAGAGGGAAACCGTGTGCGTGTTTGCTTGCCGTGTGGCAGTAAAAAAGTGAGACGTACCCCATGGCACGTCTCAACAATGATGTATCAGTCAGGAATCATTTGTCCTGTCCGAAGCCTTTTTTTTGACTTTTTGTCAGAATTCGGTGTAGGGCTGTTCTTCTTCTGCGATGTCGTCGTCGTTGTCCCACACGTCGTGTGTCTGCACGGGTGGCAGGAAGGTGGGTTCGTCGAAGTCGTTGTATTCCGTTTCGAAGCCCGGTGTTGTTCCGCCTCCGTCGCCGCCAGTCGGGCCAGAGCCCATCAGCGGCTGAGCGGGAAGGAGGGGACGTTGCTTGATGCGGGGGGCTATGTATGCTTGGCGTGTTTTCATGGTATGTCTCCTCCTGTATTATTTGATGATGATTTTCTTACCGTTGTTCAGGTATATGCCCTTCTGTGCGGGTCGGCTGTTGAGGCGTCGTCCGTCGAGGGTGTACCAGTTGCTGTTCGCGTTGCCGTTGCCATTCACATTGATTGTGGCGATGGCCGTGGTGTTGCCGTTGCTGCCTCGCACGGCGAAGTTGATGGTGGCCGGTGCCACTGCCATGTCGGGCACGCCTATCATGAAGTAGGCTCCGAAGGGTGCCACTGTGGCCGAACTGGAGAGGGCGAAGGTGTTGCCTGCGGTGTTGAGCGCATAGATGTTGCTCTGTGCCGTGGTGGTGTAGTTGCCCACAAACTTGTAGTAGTCGCTGCCGATGGATGTCATCGGCTTGGCCTGTGCGTATACCTGTGCATTGTTGGCGCTGAAGACGATGGCCTTGCCTGTGAGGTTCCACTTGTCGCCCCACTTGTCGCCCGGCACGGCGATGAGGTATGGGCGGTTGGCGAGGAACTGCTCGGGATAGGTGAAGTATACGGTGTTGGTGGACAGGTCGTCGGCGCCGTATTCGTAGAGCCAGTATTCACCTGTCTCGTCCTCGTCGGAAGTGAAGAAGGTGAGTTCGTTGGTGCTCTCCATGACACTTGTCGGTGCGAAGGGCAGTGTGATTGTCTCCCATCCGCTGCGTCGTTGCAGGTCGTTGGCGTCGCTGCTGTTGCCGTGTCCTTTGGTGAAGGTGCGTGTGTAGGTGATGCTGTTGGCCGTGAAGTCGCGCGGAGCGTAGAAGGCATTGCCAGCGGTGAGCTTGATAGCGGCTGCATTGTCGCCCTTGATTACGTTTTTGCCGTTGAGCGAAGTGGGTGTCGTCTGTCCTTCGCCCAGGTAGTAGAGCGTGTTGGGGTTGCTGTTGGGCGTCACCGTTGTGGGGTTCACTGTCGATAAGTCGATGGCTGCGGCGTTGGCGGGCACGGTGATGCTGTTGGCCGATGCCACACCGGTGCGCGTGCCGTCGGCTGTCCAGTAGGTGTAGCCGTTGTTGAGTACGTGGGTCGACTGCGTCATGTTGCCGCTCCAGCTTCCGGCATAGTAGCGTGGCACAATGCGGTAGGTGTAACCCATGTCGAGGCCGGTGATGTCGAATTGCACGGTGGCCGTACCATTGGCAGGCACGATAACTCCTGCCTTATGATACTGATTGACGAGGGTGTTGTTCTTGTAGAGCATGAGTGTTATCTGTCCCTGGAAGGGGTTGGCGTTGGTGTTGGTCGCCGTCACGGTAGCGTTGATGAAGTCTTCGCCATAGGATGTGAAGGTGTATGTCGATGAGCCCGAGCGTGTGCCGTTGGCATTGGTCACCTGCAGCTTGTTGAGCGAGGTGGAGAAGTTGCCCGTGCGTAGCGTGAGCGAGCGTGTGTGGAGCTGTGTGTTGCATGCGTCGTCGGGCGAGAGTATGAGCGAATATGTGCCTGCCGAGAGGTCTTCTGCCGTGAAGTTCATCTCCACGTCTACGCTCTTGCCTGCCGGTATGGCCACGCCGTTGGTGGAGATTTTGTTGTCGCTGCTGTTGGCATAGAGGTACAGCTTGCCGTTGTATTCGTCGGTGGCCGAAGTGTTGCGTATGGTGTAGGTGATGTTTTGGTTGATGCCGATGATGGCGTCGCCGTTGTAGGTAGCTGCCTCCACCACCAGACTGGCCGGGTTGGGCATCGGCGTGAGGGTGGTGATGGTATTCGAAGCCACTACGGCAACGATGTAGCTTGTCTCGGCACCTATGGGCTCAATGTATTGTGTCCCTACACGATAGAATGGGCGCAGGATGTAGGTGCCGTTGTTGGTGTAGTCGGTATTGTATACGGGCAGTGTGAAGTTGATAAGATAACCTGAGTTGATGGTGCTGTTGATGCTGAATGTCTTTCGGTTGACGTAGGCTCCGGTGGTGGCGTTGTAGATGTTGAATCCTACGCCTGCGATGGTGACGGCGTTGTTGGTGGAGTTGACAAGCCCTGTCGGGATGTTCCATGCTGTGGTGACACCCTGCTGCTCTGTGGTTCCCGATATGGTGAGTGGTCCTGTCATGCCGAGCTTGGTGCTGCCGCTGAAGGTGCCTCCCTCGGCGGGTGCGCATCCGGGCTGTATGCCGATGACGGCTCCTTGCGAGTAGCTGAATCCGTTGCTGGTGCTGCTGCCGCCGCTGCCGCTCTCGTAGGGGTTGAGCACGGAGAGCAGAAAGTAGCCGTTGGCCGAGCCCGACCACCCCCAGTTGATGTGGAAGTAGTCGTCGTAACTGAATCCGTCGCACACGAAGGCATGTCCGCCGCCGTCGCTCTGGCCGCTGTAGACTACCGGGCGGCCGTTTTTCAACTCATTGTAGATGAGGTCTGACCATTGGTTGATGGTATAGCCCGAGCGCGACACATAGTCGACGCTGCTCTGGTCGTAGCCGAAGTAGTTGACCAGTGCTGCTGCCACCTTGTTGGTCTGCGTGCCCGAGCCGCCCACGACGCTGGTGCCGTACTCCATGATGACGGAGTGGCCGCAGTATTCCATGAGTGTGGCCACGGCATTGCCCTGTGCGGTGGTGTAGGAACCGCTGTAGTCGTCGATCATGTTGTCCCAGTCGAAGGTGGTGGAGGGCAGGTCGTCGATGGTCATGCTCTTATACGACACCGAGCCGCTGGTGCTGTAGTAGGGATAGGTCATGGTGTAGCCTGGCACGGCCTTGGTGGGGGCCTGCGGCCAGCGGTTGTAGTACATCACCTGCGCCATGGCCGTTGCCACGCATCCCGTGTAGGTCTTTTCAGCGCTGTAGCCAGCGTAGTTGGTGAGCTCGGGGCACAGGTTGTTGTAAGGTTCGGTCTGGTCCCAGATGGATGTCACCATGGGCTGTATGGTATTGCGTGTGGCGGTCTGTGCCTTACGCCTGGCTGTGGCTGCTGTGGTGGCTGTAGTAGCGCTGATGTGGTTGTCGTCGAGCCACTGTATCTGCTCTTCGTATCCCTTCAGCCATGCACGCAGGTTGTCGGGCATGGTGTTGGCATCGAAGTGACCTGTGGGCGAGTATCCCAGCACGGCTTCGGTGCGGTCGTCGCCGCTCATGATGACGAAGCCCTGCCGGTTGTCGGCATTGAATACGTAGTAGTAGGCCTCGTCGGCTGTTGCGGCAGCACCCTTGCGCGGTGCCTTGTGTGCCACGGCTGTGGTCAGCATGGCACGCGGGTTGACCTGTTGCATGAAGGCCACGGCTTGCTGGCGTGCCTGACTCATGCTGATGGGCGCTGCCTGCACGAGCAGAGCTACGATAAACAGCAATGAGAGGAGGAAAACTTTTTTCATAGTAGGTGTGTTTTATTGTTTTGGTCGTGTGTAGTTGCTGTTGTGAATTGTAATATCAATGCACGCAAGCATGGGCACATGGACGAAAACCATGTGTTTTCAACCCCCAAATGTAGTGATTAGGCGGATGCTATGCAAAAAAAGTAGGCAAAAAATGCAGCAATCAGCACATAGATGAGTGCCAATTGCATTTTGTTTAATCTCTTGTGGTGTTGGGCAAGATGCTTAGTACCACTCTATAATGTTGGAGAATGAGCTTCGCTTGTCGTACTTGAGCGCATCGGTGAGGGTTGCGGCGTTGCATCGAAAGCTGAAATTGTAGCTGGTGTAGGGTGCCAGCACTACGGAGCACGACATGTTGAAGCAGTGCAGGTCGCGTGAGAGTGTGGCCTGGGTCATGGATATCTTGTGGTTGTCGAAATCGTAGCCCGACGAGAACTGTATGTTCCATCCGTCGCTGATGCGCAGGTTGCCGCTTACGTTGAGCGTTTGCGAAATCTTGTACGGATAGCGCATGGTGCGCGTGTTGAACTTGCCTGCGGTGTTTTCGCGCACGGTGATGCCATATCCGAAAGTGAGCGACCATGGCATGTTGAAGAGCATGAATCCGTCGGCGTCGGTGTCGGCCTTGCTTCCTGTCTTGCGCTTGGCGCCTGTCTTGCCGCGTTCCAGTTCGTCGTCGATATTGCTTTCGCGGTCGGTGTCGGTGCCCAGTTCTTCTTCGTTGGCATTGTCGTCGTCGCGCTCATCGGCATCTTTCCCTTGGAAGAGGCGCCGCAGTTTCTCGGGGGTGAGGGTGTAGCTGATGTTTTGCGATGTGCCGAGGAATCGCCCGAAGCGTCCGCGTCCCCATTCGGTGTGGGTGCCGATGTAGGGGCGTCCGTTCTCGTCGAGCTCGTAGGCATAGGTGGCAAACACCGCATTGGCGTTGAAGGTGTATGACTTCCACCACTTCAGGCGTATGTTCATCGACAGGTCGCTCCATGGCCGAACCTTGGCAGCGGTGTTGTACGACATGGTCAGCCCCAAGTTGTCGATGACAGATATCTTGCGAAATCCCGTTGTGTCTTTGTCGGAGCGTATCTTCATCTCGATGTTGTTGCTGAGCGAGAATCCGATGTTGCCGCTCTTTCCCGTTCCCGGCACTCCGTAGAGCGAGTTGCTGAAGGGTGAGTAGTTCACCAGTGTCACGTTGCCGTCGGTGTCGGTGCGCTGATAGGTCTCGTAGTATCCGTAGCGGTCGGTGCCGAAGTCGGGTGAGTAGGTGTAGGTGAGTGATGGTGTGAGCACGTGGCGCACGGCAATGATCTTGTCGCCGAAGATGCGCCGGTTGGGTGTGAAGAAGCCGTAGAGCTTTGTGGAGGCGGTGAAGGCCAGCGACCAGTTGTAGACGTTGTAGAAGCCGTTGACGGTGTCGCGCACCTCGCTTTGTGTGGCCTCGTCCCATGAGCGCATCACCTTACTGGTGTACATGCGGTCGGTGAAGGTGAAGGTGGGGTTGAAGTTGATGTATTTCAGCACCGTGAACGACCCTGTGATGGGCACGGTGTGCTTCATGCCGTTGCGCCAGTCTTTCACCAGATTGCTCTTCAGCAGTCGGTCCTCCTTGGTATTGATAGAGTTGCTGAGTTGTCCGGAGTAGCGCACATTGATTTTCTCATACCATCGTGCCTTGCCCACAGCATTCTTGCGCTTGAAGGGGTAGAAGGTGCTGATGGTCACGTTGACGTCGGGCAGTGTGAGTGCTATGGTGGAGTCGCGCATGTTTTGCGTGAGGTTGGCTGTGAGGCTCAGGTTCATGCCGATGCTCGAGAAGGTGGTTGACCAGTTCACCGACGAGGTGCGTGTCGACTGTGTGAGCGCCTGTGGGTTGTACATGCCTGTGAGGTTGTTGCGCTCGTAACTCGATGTGGCGAAGTTGACACTGGCCGACAGTGTGCGGTAGGGGTTGGCCTTGGGATCCTGGCGGTGGTTCCACTGTATCTTGAAGCTCGACTGTCGTGAGTAGTCGGCCAGTCCTTTTTCTCCCGTCTTGGTGTCCTGATAGCTGGCGAAGAAGCGTCCGTTGTACTTATATCGCCGGCGGTAGTTGCTGGCAGCCGACAGTCCCCACGACCCCTTGGTGTAGATTTCGCCCAACAGCTTCAGGTCCCACTTGTCGCTGAGGGCGAAGTAGTAGCCGCCGTCGCGCAGGTAGAAGCCGCGGCTGTTCTCGTCGCCGTAGGAGGGCATGATAATGCCGCTGGAGTATTTCTTTGTGAAGGGGAAAAAGCCGTAGGGGATGGCGATGGGCAGTGGTACGTCGGCCACTACGAGGTAGGCCGGGCCGAACACTACGTCCTTGTCGGGGCGAACCTTGGCACGCGACAAGGCGATGTAGAAGTCGGGGTGCGGATCGTCGCAGGTGGTGTAGCGTCCGTGCTCTATGTAGAACACGCCCGTGCTGTCGCGTTTGGAGTGCCTGGCGGTGAGGAAACCGTCTTCCTGCGCTGTGGTGACATTGTTGATGAAGCCGCGTTTGGTCTTGAGGTTGAAGGCGATGGTGTCGCTCTCGTATTCGTCGACACCCATCTTAAACTCCGGGCGCCCTCTCACGCCGTCCTTCTCCAGCGAGTCGGCAACGCCTGTGGCATGGATGAGGTTGCTGTCGAGATTCATGCGTATCTTCTCGCTCTTGAGCTCCATGTTCTCGTAGTCGATGGTTGACGTGCCGTAGAGGTGCACCACGCGTCGCTTGGCGTCGTAGACGAGCGAGTCTTGCGCCGAGTAACTGATGGGCGCATTGATGCTGTTGCCCTTGGCGCGGTTGATGCTGTCGAGGCGCAGGCTGTCGTCCACCACACGGTTGTGCATGTAGATGGCTTTACGCAGCGAGTCCATGCCCATGGTGTCGCGTGTGATGTCGGGGATAGTGTCGTTCAGGCTGTCGCGGCGGGCGCGCGTGCCCTCTATGCGTCGCATGGCATCGTCGGTGCGCTGCATGGTGCGCCGCTTCTGGGCGCGAGGTACCGTGTCGTCGGGACACACCGACGAAGGGCCTGCATTCGGCGACGCAGGCACAACACCACCGACAGCCATGAAAATGACTGCCGAGAGCAACAGAGACAAAAGCAATATGCGTCTCATTTCAGCCGCAAAGGTAGATAAACCGCTTTGAAGAAGTCGGATAATTATCATCTTTTAACAACTGTCGGCGGGAGAAGGGGCGTAGGAGTAAGACAACGCATGCCGACGACGTGAAGTCGGCATGCGTTGCAATGTGGTGTAATAAAGTCTACTTACTTGTTTTCCTCATGCACCTGCCACGAGATACCACAGATAGCCTGCGCAGATGGCCACCAGCACGGCACCTTCCCAGCGCTCCAAGGTACGCTTGCTGAAGGTGAATGCCCACAGCAGCAGCACACTCACACCCATCATGGCAAAGTCGACAGGGGTGATGCCTTTTATCTGCATGGGTGAGATGAGTCCTGTGAGGCCTAAGGCCATGAGAATGTTGAATATGTTGGAACCGATGATGTTGCCTATGGCAATGTCGTTTTGTCCTTTTCGTGCTGCCACCATACTTGTGGCGAGCTCGGGCATGCTGGTGCCGCCCGCTACGATAGTGAGACCTATGACGGCTTCCGAAACGCCGAGACTTCCGGCAAGGGCCGAAGCACCATTGACAAAAACGTTGCTGCCCACAACCAGACAGGCCAGTCCCAACACGATGAACCCTATGGCAAGGGCGAGGGAGTAGTTTTTGCTTTTCAGCTCTTCAGTGGGTTTGGCTCCTTTGGCACTGCGCACGGTGTAGACCATGAAGAGCAGAAAGCCCGCGAAGAGTGCGAGGCAGTCCCAGCGCGACAGGTTGCCATCAATACTGAGCACGACGAGCAGCGCCGTTGCCACCACCAGAATGGGCATGTTGCGCACCAATGTGGCACGTTGCACCAGTAATGGCGCTACACAGGCTGATGCACCACCCACCAACAGGATGTTGATGATGTTGCTGCCCACCACGTTGCCCACGGCCATGTCGGGGGTTTGTTTGATGGCAGAGAGCAGGCTGACGAAAAACTCAGGCATACTGGTGCCGATGGCCAACACCGTAAGACCTATTATCAGAGGGGGGATGTTGAGACGGCGAGCCACTACTACGGCACCGTCGGTCATCTTGTCGGCACCCCAAAGCACCACAACGGCACCGAGGACAATGTAGAGAATGTTGAGTAGCATATGCGTGAAGGGTGAGTGTAACGTTGGCAACGCAACAAACCGAAAGACAGTCGGTCTTTGTGGATGGCAAAGGTACGAAGAAGCCACTACACAATGGTGCAGTGGCTTCTTTTTTTCTCTCATAGGGAGAGTTATCCTATTTCAATATGGCGCTCCACTTTTACTTCTTCCTTCACCAGCTTTGGAAGGTCAATGGTGAGTACACCGTCGGCTACGCGCGCGCCAATCTTTGCCTTGTCGACATCGTCGGGCAGTATCAGCGTCTGCTCAAACTGAGCGTAGGAGAATTCGCGACGCAGGTAGTGCACATTCTTGTCCTCATCTTTCTTCTCGTTCTTGTGCTCCATCTTGATGACAAGGTCGCCAGTGCTGTTGATGTGCACATTGAAGTCTTCCTTCGTCATGCCCGGGGCAGCCACTTCCACGGTGTACTGAGTGTCGTTTTCCATCACATTGATAGATGGGGCGGTGGCATTGGTCTTGGGCAGTAGGCCGGCGTTGAAGAAGTCGTTGAATACGTCGGGTAACCAGTTGTTGTGTCTTGTTGTTGGATACATAGTGTTGTCCTCCTTGTTAGTGTTTTAATTGTTTATGGATTTCTTTCTTTGTTGTGGGCGGACAGTTTGTTTGTTTCCGCTTTCACTATGCATATTGACAACAAGTGTGCCAGTGCGGAAATTGCGACAAAATGGCAGTTGACACAAGACAAAATGGCAGGCGAACCAATGCTGTCGCTGGTTCGCCTGCCAGGTGGATGAGGCTGCGTGGTGGCTCTGTGTGAAGGCTGCGTGGTGGGCTTGGTCTGTGCCCGTGCACTGTAGGGGAGTACATGTTGCCCCCATGTGGTCAGCGGTGGGATATCTTCAAAAGTTTCACGCCATGTGCGGGGATATAGAATGTGGTCTCGTAGGGTGCCGAAGTGATGTCGGTTTGTCGCCACAAGTCGCGCATGCCGGTGATGTTGCTGATATCCAGGTTGGGGAGATGGTAGCCGAGCATCACCTCGCGATCGGCATCGCTCACGTTGAAGATGCCTACGGCATAGCTGCCGTCGTAGAGCTGGCGCATCCATATCTGCACGTTGTCGTCCTTATACTGCCTATGTGCCTGCTTTCCGAGAGGGTCTTGATTGACGGCGAGCACCTCGTTGTTGCACAGCAGTGCCTGAGTGAAGTCGTCCATCTGTGCCACGTCGCAGCCTATCAGCATGTTGGCCGCCAGCAGCGCCCAGAGTGATATGTGCGTGTATTGCTCGTCGGTGGTGAGGCGTGTGTCGCGCAGCTTGTCGCTCCATCCCACTTTGCCCACGATGAGCATGTCGGGGTCGTTCCAGTGTCCTGGTGCGGCGTAGGGGTGGAGCGGTGCTTGCCTGTTGAAGCCGATGTCGTAGAGCGATGCCCATGTGTCGGTGATATCGCCTGTGGTGCGCCATGAGTTGGCATCGACGTAGGGTCCCCATTTCCACACCTCATCCATGCCGTACTGGCATAGCGAGTAGAAGATGTCGCGGGGTTGCTGTCGCAGATACTGTTGCATCTTCATGTAGGGGCGCAGGTAGGCAGCATGGGAGCGGTCGGATGATGCGCGGAACACCTTGGAGTAGCCACACCAGTCGTACTTCAGATAGTCGATACCCCAGGCATTGAAGGTGTTGGCATCCTGTTCCTCATGATTGATGGAACCCAGATAGTTGCCGCAAGTGCGGTCGCCTGGTGAGCTGTAGATTCCAAACTTGAATCCGCGCTCATGGAGCCAGTCGCCCAGTTGCTTCATGTCGGGAAACTTCTCGTTGGTGCGTATGGTGCCATCTGCGGCACGTTGGTCGGCAGGCCATGAGTCGTCGACATTGACATAGCAAAAGCCATAGTCGGCCAGTCCCTTGTCGAGCATGGCTTGTGCCGAGGCCATGACCTTCTCTTGCGACACCGACAATCCCCAGCAGTTCCATGAGTTCCATCCCATGGGTGGGGTGAGTGCTATGGTGTTGCCCACCTTTATGGTGAGTGTGGCCTTGGCGGTGCCCTGTGCGTTGGTGGCAACGAGTGTCAGCGGATATTCGCCCCGCTTGGCGAGGCTGCCCTGTATCACTCCGCGCTGAGTGTCGAGGGTAAGCCCTTCGGGCAGGTCGGGCACGCTGTAGGTCATGGGCTTGTTGCCCGAGAAAGCCATTTTGAATATGACGGGTGAGCCCGGTCGCACTCCATAGACAGCAGCCCCGTTGTAGCGTGGGATGGCCGGTGCGGGCGGTGTCTGTATGTAATGGGGAATGATGGTTGCCGTGGTGGTCTTTCCCGACGCCTTGTCGGTGTAGGTGGCAGTGAGACGTATGCAGGCGTTGCGGTCGTAGGTATAGGCGATGGTGGTGGCATTGCCCAGTGTAATGCTCTTGTCAACAGCTGGAAGGGATTGCTGTCGGTCGATGTCGAAGGCTTCGATGTGTAGGCGTCCGCTCTGACGGCACGAGTAGCGGTTGTCGACCACAATGCCCACCTGCCCTTTCTGAGTGAGCGGCTGTTGCTTGAAGGTGAGACGTATGCCCTCAATACGGCGTACGGGCGTGATGCGTACAATGTCGTTGAGCATGCCGCCGCGGTCGTTGGCGTTGTAGATGCGGATGGCTATCACATTGTCGGCATCCCAGTTTACGATTCCCTTTCCAGTGTCAACGAGATATTCGCGCGTGGAGGGATAGGTGTAGTCTATCTCGTGCGAGTATTCCTCTTGTGTGCGTGGCATTATGCCCATTTTCCCTATGAGATGTCCGTTGAGGTAGGTCTCGTCGCAGTCGTCGATGTGTGGCAGATGTATACGCAGCCAACCTTTCAGTTCGGAGGTGGAGGTGATAGAGCGCGGTATGCGCACATGGATGCGATACCATCCGTACTGGCAGGTGATGTCCATCTTCTGCGAGCGCAGGTCCTTCTCCACCGACACCGTCTTCCACTGGCTGTCGTCGTAGGCGGGTTGTCGGTATTCTGCCTTGTCGCCACGTTGGAACAGGGCTTCGCGCACCTCGATGTCCTGTGCCGACAGCGTAGAGACGCTACAGAACATACACACAATTAATAATAATAGGGAGTGTTTCATAGCTGGAAAGGGGTTGTTTCCGGGGTGTTATTGTTGCGCTTGGTCGTTGCTGTTGTCGTCGGCTTTCAGCGGGTTCCATCCCTGAGCTTTGAGTGTGAAGTGCTGGTCGTCGTTGGTCACGAGCACATGTTCGTCGGCATCGTCGGTGATGTGTCCGATGATGTGTATGTCGTCCATCTGTTCCACTTTGGCATAGTCGCCGATGGGAACGGTGAAGAGCAGTTCGTAGTCTTCGCCTCCGTTGAGTGCTGCAGTGTAGACGTCCATGTTCATCTCTTCTGCCATGGATGCCGTTTGGTAGTCAATGGGTATATTTTTCTGATAGACGCGGCATCCGCAGTGGCTCTGTCGGCATATGTGCAGCAGTTCCGACGACAGTCCGTCGCTGATGTCCATCATTGCCGTGGGGCGTATGCCGGCATTGGCGAGCGCCTGAATGATGTCGCCGCGTGCTTCGGGTTGCAGCAGTCGGCTGAGCAGGTATTCGTGTCCGGCGTAGTCGGGTTGGAAGTCGTAGTGCATCATGGCCTCTTCCATGCTCTCAGGCTTGTCGGCGTGCTTGCTTTGCATGTCGCGCAGCTGTTCGTAGTACACTCGTTTCTCGCGTTCCAGCAGCCGCAATCCCATATATGCTGCTCCGAGGTTTCCGCTCACGCATATCAGGTCGGTAGGTTTGGCACCCTTGCGATAGACGATGGCATCGGCGGGTGCCTGCCCTATGCATGTGATGCTGATGGCGATGCCTGTGAGCGATGCTGTGGTGTCGCCGCCCACGATGTCGACGTTCCACTTGTCGCATGCATGCTGCAGTCCGCGGTAGAAGGCTTCCATATCTTCCACCTTGCAGCGGCGGTCGACGGCGATGCTCACGGTGAGTTGTGTGGGTGTGCCGTTCATGCCAAAGATGTCGCTGAGGTTGACCATGGCCGACTTGTAGCCCAGATATTGCATGTCGGTGTAGGTGAGGTCGAAGTGTATTCCCTCCATGAGCATGTCGGTGGTGATGAGCACTTCGTGGTCGGCATGGTGCAGCACGGCACAGTCGTCGCCTACGCCATAGCGTGTGCTGTCGTTGTGTTTTGGCAGGTCGTGGGTGAGATGGTGGATGAGGCGAAATTCGCCCAGCGTGGAGATGTCGGACATAAGGTGATGGGTTATTGTGAGTGGGGTAGTGTGTGGTTGAGCTTCAGGGCACGAGGTCTTTGCGGAAGCTGATGGTGTTGTTTCCTTTCTTCTTCTCTTTTTCTGCTGGCAGCGGAGGCTTCTGTTGCACGAGGATGCTGTTTTTGGAGTTTTTCTCCACATAGCTCAGTATCTTGGCATTGAAGGTCTCTGCCTCGTCGAGCAGGAACTGCACTTCTATGGGTGCCATGTAGAAGTGGTGTCGCAGGTCGTCGTCGAAACCTTTTTGTCCGAACAGGCGTGCGGCGTCTTTTTCTGTCGTGATGGCCACGCGCGGTTCAGGTAGTGCAGCATAGGCAGCGTTGATGTCGGCGATGTCGCGTGGCGTGAAGGCGTGGTGGTCGGGGTAGCTCTTCAGCGTGATGGGGCGATGGAAGTGAGGTTGCAGGTCGTCTGCCATGCGCTGCGGTTGTGCTATACCTGCTATGAGCAGCACGCTGGTGTCGGTATCGAGGTCGTGCAGATGTATGTCGTTGCCGCAGTACATGGGGCGTAGTGCCTGATAGCTCATGGTGGAGAAGAGCAGTGTCTGGTAGGGGTAAACGCCAAGATTGTCGCGCAGCAGGCGGAAGTCCATCGGCTTCATCGTGGTGGGGCATTTGGTGATGACGATGATGTCGGCGCGTTTGCTCTCTTCCTTTCGTTCACGCATGCGTCCGTAGGGCAGCATATGGTCGGTGTGTAGCAGGCGTTGATGGTCGACGAGCAGGATATTGATACCCGGCTTCACCCATCGGTGCTGGTAGGCATCGTCGAGGAGTATCACGTCGGTGTTGCTTGTGGCTTCGTCGTGCATGAGGTGGTCGATGCCTTGGCGCCGGTCGGCACACACGGCAACGGTGATGTCGGCATATTTGCGTTTCATCTGTAGCGGTTCGTCGCCGATGTCGGCAGCGGTGGAGTTGTCGTCGGCCAGTTGGTAGCCTTTGCTCTTGCGCTTATATCCCCGACTGAGCACAGCTACATGGCAATGCTGTCGCAGCAAGCGAATGAGGTATTCCACATGGGGCGTCTTTCCCGTGCCGCCAACGGTGATGTTGCCCACGCTAATCACTGGCACATCGTAGCTCGCGCTCTTCAGCACGCCCATGTTGAAGAGTTGGTTGCGAATGCCAACCACAATGCCGTATATCCAGCTGATGGGGAGAAGTAGGAGCTGTTTCATCTTGCGTGAGAGTGGATGGGTGATCGATAGTTGTTGGTTGATGGTATGGCCGCAAGGGTTGGAGCAAGTGGCTTCATAAGCTACACCATTATATATAATATGGTGTGCGTTATTGTCATTTGATGTTGGGTATGTAGGGTAGTGCTGCCTGTACAGCGGTGTGCGTGTTGAAGCGCCTGAGCCATACGAAAGGTTTGAAGTAGTCGCCCAGCATTGCTTGCAGTCTGCCGTCTAGATAGTGGTCGACGGGTTGTCCCTGTGTGAGTTGCTCCCACCATGAGCGCTTGGCGGGGTAGTAGCGTGTGTGATATTCGTCGCCTATTTGTGCCAACTCGGCAGCTTTGGCTACTGCTACATCGAGTCCGCCGAGTTTGTCGACAAGACCGATCTTAGCAGCTTTGCTTCCCACCCATACACGACCTTGTGCTATCTTTTCCACCGAGTCGACACTGAGTCGTCGTCCGTCGGCCACGCGCTGACGGAACAGCTGGTAGCCACGGTTGATATAGCCTTCCAGATAGGCCATCTCCTCGGTGCTGAAGGGGCGTGAGAGTGTGCCAAAGTCGGAGTGGGCATTGGTTTTCACCACATCGAAGTGCACGCCCAGTTTCTCTGTGAGCAGTTCGCTGGCATCGGGAAACATGCCGAAGATGCCGATGCTGCCTGTGAGTGTCATGGGTTCGGCCACGATATAGTCGGCGGCGGCACTGATGTAGTATCCTCCCGATGCTGCCATGCCGCCCATGCTCACCACAACGGGTTTCTTTCCCTTGAGCATCTGCACGGCGTGCCATATCTGCTCGGAGGCGTAGGCACTGCCTCCAGGAGAATTGATGCGCAACACCACTGCCGCCACATCGTCGTCGTCGGCCAGGGCACGCAGATCGCTGCCCACGCGTTGGGCATCGATGACGCCTGTGCCGCCCGTGGCATTGCCCACGATGCCGTCGACCACCTCGCCATAGGCATAGTAGACAGCCACAGCATCGCCACGACGCTTCTTGCCCTTGGCATTGCACATGTCGGCAATGCCTATCAGCGGTATGCTTGCGTCGGGGTCGATGCCCAGACGTTGGCATACGATGTCCTTCATGCCGTCGGCATAGACGAGACTGTCTACCATCTTGTTTTTCACATACTGACTGGGCGCAGCAAAGGTGATGAGGTCGTCGGCCCATGCGTTGAGCGAGTCAGCCTGCAGCTTGCGACTCTTGCCTACGGCAGCCACCATGTCGTTCCAGATGGTACCTATGTATTCGCTTATCTGCTGTCGGTTTTCGTCGCTCATCGATGTGGCGGTGAACGGTTCGACAGCACTCTTGTAGGTACCCACCTTGGCCACCTGCATCTTGACGCCAAACTTGGCGAGCAGGTCTTTCAGATAGTAGGGCTGGGCGGAGAGGCCGTGCCAGTCTACTTGTCCCTGTGGATTGAGATATACCTCATCGGCCACCGAGGCGAGGTAGTAGGTGCCCTGCGTATAGGTGTCGGCATAGGCTATCACCCACTTTCCTGCTTCCTTGCACTGGTTGAGTGCTCGGCGTATGGCGCTTAGCGATGCGTAGCTGTCGGGGCTGAGCATACCACAGTCGAGGTAGATGCCCCGTACGCGTTCGTTGTCTTTTGCTTTGTCGAGTGCCAGGAGTACGTCGTCGAGGCCGAGGGCTGTCCCCTCACCGCCGTTGAGCATGGTGAGCACGTTGTCTTCACTGCGCTCGTCGAGAATGCCTGAGAGGTTGAGCACCAGCACGGAGCCATCGGGTATGCGTTTGGTAGACTGCATGCTAGCCACCATGCCCACCAGTGAGAGCATGCCCAGCAGACCTACCACGATGGTGAAGAGCAGTATGCCCAGACAGGTGGCTAACACTTGTTTGAAGAAGCTGTTCATAGTGTCGGATGTTAGGGGTGATGTGGAAAATGGATAGTGACGGGGCGTGTGGTGTGCGGTTCGGTAATGGCACTTACGGTTGCATCCAGGCCTTCAGTTCCTTGTCGGAGGTGTTGTTGAGCAGGCGTCCTTCTCCCCATTCGATGTCGGGATAGGCAGATTTGAGGTCAGCACATGCCTTCTTGATGCTGCTGCCGCCTGAGGTGGCAAAGGGGATAACGGTCTTGCCGCTGAAGTCGTATGCCTCCATGAAAGTGTTGATGATGGTGGGAGCGGTGTACCACCATATGGGGAAGCCTACATACACCACCTCGTAGTCGGCCATGTTGTCTATCTTGTCGGTGATGGCGGGTCTTGATGTCTTATCTTTCATCTCCAGTGAGGAGCGGCTCTTGTCGTTGGTCCAATCGAGGTCGGCATCGGTGTAGGGTTGTTCGGGTTTTATCTCATGAAGTGTTGCTCCGTTGATGTTGGCCATGCGTTGTGCCACGCTGCGTGTGACACCCGAGGCAGAGAAGTAGGCGATGAGTGTTTTCTTCATGGTGGCGGGTTGTTTTTTCGCCTTGTCGGCTTGCGAGCACGCTGTCATGCTTACTATCAGCATGGCAGCTAAGATGAGTAGATTGCGTTTCATGGTATGTGTGTTGTTGTGTGAATGCTTTATGGGAGGGCGGTAGAACGGGTGTGGGTCAGAACCCTTCGAGTTCGTAGTATTCGTCTTCCACCTCTATTTCTATGGGTGGCGGTGTCTTCTTGGTGTTGGCCGGTGTCTTGGCATTAGTGTTGGCAGGTGCCTTGGCGGTAGTGGCAGGCTTGATGTCTTCGGTGAAGATTACCTCAAATTCCTCTTCTTCGAGCCGCTTTTTGTTTTGAGCGGTCGGTTCCTCTTCTATAATGGTGGTCTCCTCGTTGCTGATGTCGGGCACAGTGGTGGTGGGAGATTGTGTGTTGTTGACCGGCGGTTGTGTGTTGTTGGCTCTTGGTTGCGGTCGTTTGATGATGGTCTCCTCGTTGCCGATGTCGGACACTGTGGTAGTGGAAGGTTGTGTGTTGTTGACCGGTGTTTGTGTGTTGTTGGCTCTCGGTTGGGGTTGTACGCGGGTGGTCTCCTCTATCACGGTTCCTTCGTTGTTGTTTTCTTCTTCCTTTGTTGGCGGTTCTTCAATGGTGTAGACACCTTCTTCTTCCTCCTCCACTCCAGTGGGTTGCTCGGGCGTAGTGGGCTGTTGTTGTGTGGGTTGCTCGGGTACGGTGGTAGTGGTTTCCTCTTCTATTACCGTGTTGCCTTCTTCCACGATGGTATTCTCCTCTTCTACGACGGTGTTTTCTTCTTCCGCAGATGTTGTTTCCTCTTCTATCACGGTGGTATTTTCTTCTTCCATCACGTTTTCGCCCGTTTCTTCGTTTTCTTCTTCGTTGGCGGGTCGCGACGGCACCATGTCTTCTATGCTCTTTTCGTCGCCCAGTTCGGTAGGTTCGGTGAGCAGGTAGAGATTGGTGACCTTGATAGGTGCGAAGTGCTTGGCGTAGTATTTCTCATACTCTTCCAGCGTTACTGCGCTGTTGAGCAGTTGCAGGTTGTCTTCGCTGATGATGACGGCCTTGGTGTTGCGCAGCAGCGGGCGCATGGCTTTGTTGGCATGCAGTTGGGAAGCGTAGAGGTGTGCTTCGTCGAAGTTGCGGAAGCCGTTGATGCGCATGCGGCTTTCGTTGGGATATTGCTCTATGGTGATGTCGAAGTTGCGCACCATGTAGTTGGTGAAGTTGTTTTTCGCCATCTCGAAGAGCAGTTTGTTTTCGTTGAGCGAGTCGGCATTGTATACGAGCAGGAATGCGAAGTTGGTGTTGCGTTCGGCTGTGAGTGTGCGCTGCTGTGTGGAGTCTGTCTGTTGCAGCACTTCTGTTCGCAGATCCCACATGTCGTCGAGTGCAAACTGTCCGCCATACACTCTTCGTCCGGCGTTGATGCCATTGATAATCATTCCCGCCATTTCGCTGATGCGGCTGCCGCTGTAGTTGCTCACCACCTTCTCGAGGTCGGCCTTGCATGCGCCCAAATCGCCTTGGTTGAGTTTGGTGAGTCCGCCGATGAAGAGGAACTTGTCGCGGTTGGCGCCGAGTGGGAATCGTTCTTCCGACAGGCGCGCATTGCTTATCACTTCGCCGTAGCGTCCGGCCTTGAAGGCGGTGTAGGTGGCGGTGTAGAGCGAGTCTTCTATGTGTGTGCCGAAGAGTGAGTTGGTGCGGTAGTATGGGTCGCTGAGCAGTATGGTCCACGCGCTGTCGGGGTATTTGGCTTTGAGCAGGTCTACATAGGTTTGTGCCCTGTCGTGTTGGTCAAGTCGTGAGTAGAGCAGGAAAAGGTGGTAGTACACGTCGTCCATCTTCTCGTAGCGTTGTCCGTATTGGTCTTCGAGTCGTGTGAAGTGCTCTTGGCTCAGCGGCAGGTGGTTGAGTTTGTCTTTGAAGATGATGCCTGCCTGGTGCAGGCTTGCCATGATGATGGCATCGCTGGCAGCCATTTGCTCGGGGGTGAAAGGTATCTGTTTGAGGTAGTATTCCCTCTTGTGCGGGTCATTTTGTGCGCTGTCTGTTATCTGCTTTAGCGAGTCGGCCACAGCTTCGGCCCGACTGATGGAGTCGCGCTGCTCGGGTGTGAGCTCGTCGTCGGGCGTGTTGAACTGTCCTACCACTGTCTTGTTCACGCGTCGCCAGTTGTCCACGTTCTCGCGCTTTCCCCACAGTTGCTCAAATGTTGCCTTTCCCTGCGCCACAGCCATGGGGTTGTAGAAGTACCACGTGCCGCTCTGCTGATTGGGGGGCGTGGGCGGTTTGGGTCCGGTGTTGTCTACTCCTGTTCCTCCATTCTGCTGCTGCTGTTGTGCTGCTTCTTGCTCCTGCTGTGCGCGTCGCTCTTCGCGTTCCTTCTTTTTGAGTGCTTCTATCACTCTGTCGATAGCTGCATTGCGGTCGGCCTCGTCCATGGCGGCGAGTTGCTGCAGCGAGTCTTGCAGGTGGATGGCTTCGGTGTAGGGCACCAGTTCGTCGAGCACCACAGAGCGTCGCGACAGTTCCTCGTAGTCGGGTCGTTCGCGGTCGAGCATGCCTATGGCGCTGTTGTAGCAGCGTCGGGCGTCGCTGAACTTATTCTGCTGCCAATAGATGTCGCCCAGTCGCAGCAGCAGCACACCACGTTCTATACCCGAGCGTGTTGCCTTCTCGTTGCCTTTCTCGTAGGCGCGGATGGCATTGGCGGTGTCCTGCTGGTTGAGATAGATGTTGCCCATGGCGTAGTACACCTGGTCGAGATAGTCCTTGTTGTTGTCGGACAGTGCCATGCGTTTCAGCCGGCTTATCATCGTCTTCTCATTGCGGTGCGACATCACTTCCGTCATTGCGATGCGCGCATTGAACTCCAGTTCGTAGGGTGGGTTTTGTCGTATCACGCTTCGGTAGGCGCGGTAGGCTTCGTCGCGCTTGCCGAGGCGTGTGTAGAGTTGTCCGAGCAGGAAATATTCGCGTGCTTTCTGCTTCTTGCGCATTTCCTGCTTTATCACTTTGTGCAGGTAGGGCACAGCCTGTGCATAGTCGCCGGTGTGCAGATAGTAGTCGGTGAGGGTGAGGTTCCACTCTTTCTGTGCACCCCAGTGCATGGAGTCGCGCTGATAGTTGCGTATCACGTCTTCGGCATCGTAGAGCCAGTCTTGCTCTATGTAGCATTTGGCGAGCCACGCGCGTGCCTTGCCCCAGATGGCGGGTTGCCCCTGATAGAGACGACTCATGTAGGAGAAGGTGGCAGCGGCCTCGTCAAAGTCGCCTTTGTGAAACTGTGAGCGCCCCATCAGCATCCAGGCTTTCCACAGGAAGGGGTTGTATTCCCGTCGACTGAGCCACTCCAGATCTTTCTCTGTCTTCTTTCGGCTTTTCTTCCACTCGGGGCGTCGCTTGATGCTGTGTCGCTGTATGGCCTTCTTGCTCTTCTCTATAGCACGGTCGAAGTGCCCTTTGCCCAAGTCGCGGCTTCCCTTGTTGGCCACGGTGTAGAGCGGCAGCAGCTCGGTGTAGTTGTCTTTGTTGCCGTTTTCCTTTTCCAGCGAGCCGTCGATGTAGGCCAGCGAGCCGTTGTAGTAGGTGTTGTAGCGCGCGTTGAACGCCTGCCACCATCGGTTGGTGGCAGTGTTCTTCTGCGTGGAGCAGCCCGCAACGATGAGCAATACGCTCACCATGGCGGCGGAGAGGATATGTCGGAATGGCGGAACTCTCACACTACTATAACTATAAACGGTGCTGTTTATTGCCTAATCGGTTAGGAAAAACACCAGTTCTTCCTTCAGCTGGTCGGGAGGCTGTATGTGTCGCATTCTGAGGCTGTTGAGCCATTGTGGCACCTCTTCGGGTTGCATGGTGTGCAGCACGTGTGCAAAGTCGTCGGCCTCTTCGTCGGTGTAGGCGTGCGAAGGGCGCTCGCGATAGGCATCGAGCTCTTCGTCGTCGAAGTAGTCGATGGGCGTAGTGTCGTCGGTGTCATCGCATTCGTTGTGGCACTGTGTGGGCAGCAGTCCGCACGAGGCGCAGTCGGTGTCGCTGTCTGTCGCCGTGGGGGTGCCCGATGCGGGTTGGCGGAAGGAGTAGCGTCCGATGAGGAAGGTGCCGAGGGCGATGAGAACGAGTGTGATGGCGAGGGGTAGCATGATGTGTGGTGATAAAGGGTAGGGGAGCGGGTGTATGTCAGTCGTTGAGTGGTGTGATGGTGAATCCTGCCTTCTGCAGGTCGGTCCAGAACTGTGGGTACGACTTCTCTACCACCTGCGGACTGTCGATGACGATGCTGCCCAATGTGATGGCTGCCGGTGCGAAGGCCATGGCCATGCGGTGGTCGTCGTAGGTGTTGATGGTGGGGTGCGTTTCGGCGGTGCATCGCTCACCTTCCCATAGCAGACAGCCATCGGCATCCTCTCGCACCACGAAGCCCAGTTTGCGCATCTCGGTGAGCAGTGCTGCCAACCGGTTGCTTTCCTTGTAGCGCAGCGAACCCAGTCCTGTGAAGTGGAAACTGATGCCCTTCATGCAGCACATCACTACGAAGGTGGGTGCCAAGTCGGGCTGATTGATGAAGTGGAAGCTGAGCTGCTGCATGTGTGTGGGCACACAGTGTAGCTGCAGTGGTGTGAGATGAGTGTCGACGGGGGGCATAAACCGGCTCTTCACTCCCACCAACGACGAGAGGTGTCGCACTGTGGCATCGCCCTGACGCGAACCGTCGTTGAGTCCGTAGAGTGTGAGGCGTGTATCGGGTTGGCTGTATAGTGCCACTATCTCGTACCAGTAGGAGGCAGCGCTCCAGTCGCTCTCTATCCACATGCGCTGTTGGCTGTTGAAGTGCTCCTCCGATAGGGGTGCCAGCAGCGTGGACGGTGTCTGTGTGCCATAGCGCGGTTCTACACGGATGGTGTCTACTGCCGTCCATCCCGCCTGGGCACCATAGTCGTTCATGAGCGACAGGGTGAGGTCGATATACGAGCGTGAGATGATGGGACCCTCTATGCGTAGGGTAAGTCCTTCGTCGAAGAGCGGCGCCACCATGAGTACAGCCGAGATGAACTGCGAGCTGACATTGCCTGGCATATGTGCCTCGCCCCCTTGCAGGCGCCGGCCGCGCACGCACAATGGCGGAAAACCTTGGCGGTCGAGGTACTCGATGTCGGCACCCAGACTGCGCAATGCTTCTACCAGCTGACCGATGGGACGGTCGTACATGCGTGCATTGCCCGTGAGCATGTGTGCCTCGCCTTCCGTGGCGGCATAGTAGGCGGTGAGAAAACGCATGGCAGTGCCCGATCCGTGGATGTTGACCTCGTCGCCACCCGACAACAAGGCATGAAAGAGCACCTCCGTGTCGTCGGCAATATGCGGCGGCTGAACGGGCAAAGGCTGACCAATCATGCGCTGAAGCAGCAACACACGGTTGTAGATGCTCTTGCTGGGAGGCAGACTGACGGTGGCATTGAGATGGGAAGGGGCTTCAACAAGATATTTCATAATAAGAATTGTGCTGTGATGAGATACGTTTGTAGTGATGTTATCTAACGGGCAACTGTCGTGCCAACAAGGCGCACTAACCTTGGCAACAGGCTGCGACGCCACGCACAAGCTAACACTGAGACAAAGATATGCGTTTTTCTTGCTATCGACAAAAGTATTGACAAGAAAAATGCGCCGATATGGGAAACATTGCCTACATTTGTGGCATCATCATTCCGATTGACATCCACGTAGGGATTGCCACTACTGGCAACAACCCCACTTCAAGTTACCTACCTGTATGAAAAACGTAATAGGACTAGACCTCGGCGGCACCAACTCAGTGTTTGGTATCGTCGACAGTCGTGGTGCCATTCGTGCCACCACAGCCATCAAGACGCAAGGATATGCCACCGCTGAGCAGTATGTAGATGCAGCTGTGGCAGCCCTGCAAGTGATTATTGAGCAAGAGGGCGGCATCGGCAATATCGCCGCCATGGGAATAGGAGCCCCCAACGGCAACTACTACACGGGCAGCATAGAGTTTGCGCCCAATCTGGCGTGGGCTCACGAGGGAGTGGTGCCGCTGGCAGAGATGTTCAGCACCCAACTGGGCATTCCCGTAGCGCTCACCAACGATGCCAATGCCGCTGCCATAGGCGAGATGACCTACGGCGTGGCGCGTGGCATGAAAAACTTTATTGTCATCACGCTCGGCACGGGCGTGGGGTCGGGCATTGTAGTCAACGGGCAACTGGTGTATGGCTGCGATGGTTTTGCCGGCGAGCTGGGACATGCCATAGTAGTGCCCGATGGCCGTGAGTGTGGTTGCGGACGCCGCGGCTGTCTGGAGGCCTATTGCTCGGCAACGGGCGTGGCACGCACAGCACGCGAAATGCTGGCCAATACCACACAACCCTCGCTGCTACGCCAACTCGATGCCGGCAGCATCACCTCGCTCGACGTGTCGAAGGCGGCTGAGCAGGGCGACCGGCTGGCGCTCGACATCTATGCCTTCACAGGCAAACTGCTCGGCGAGGCATGTGCCAACTTCACCACTTTCTGCTCGCCCGAAGCCTACATCTTCTTCGGCGGACTCACCAAGGCGGGCGACCTCATCATGCGCCCCATACGGGAAGCCTACGAGGCCAGCGTGCTGCGCATCTTCAAGGGGAAGGCAAAGATGCTGGTGAGCGGACTCGACGGTGCATCGGCTGCGGTGCTCGGTGCATCGGCCATCGGATGGGAAATAACCAACCGATAGCCTCCGCGCAGCGCACGGCAAGGCGCTAAAGTGCGACAAAACAACACCCCCGTCACCTTATCCGACAGCGCGGAGCAGGTGATGGGGGTGTGCTTGTTTTGCAAAATCGACGATTTTGGTCACCAATGTCTTCGATTTTGGTCAGCAATTTCGTCGATATTGCTTTTTCGTTGGGTTGCTATTGGCGGCGTAGTGTGTAGCCATAGTGTCAGCAGCGGGGCTCATTCTTTTATGGTCTTCATCATGCTGTAGGCTTGATGGAGCCCAAGTTGTCCGGCGCGGCTGAGGTCGTTGCGTGCTGCTGTGGTGTTGGCCAGCTGCTTGTGGCACAATGCGCGGTTGTAGTAGGCTTCGGCTATGATGTCGTTATGTTGCAGTGCCTGTGTGAAGCTGGTTGTCGCCTCCTCATATTTTCCCTGCTGCATGAGCAGGCATCCTATGTTGTAGTGCAGGAAGGGGCTATCTGGCGCCAAGGTGAGCGCACGTCTTAATTCTGACAGTGGTTGCAACAATTGCAGTTGCTGCTGTTGGGTGCTGGTTTGCGCGTTGGTTTTGTCGCGTTGCAGCAGGCATGTTGCGTGGTGCCACCATGCCAGTGCCGATGTGCTGTCGGTTTGCAAGAAAGCGTCAAGGTCGGTGAGGGCACTGGTGTAGTCTTGCACGTCGGCATGTAGTATGGCGCGTTGCATGCGCATCGCTTGTGTGTCGGTCGAAGGTGTGTTGTTGAGCGAGTCGAGCAGTGTGAGTAGCAGGTTTGCAGCGTTGGCGTCAAGGGGTGGCGCATTGCATCCCACGCAGAGTGTACGTCGAGGGTGGTGTGCCTGATTATAGTTCTCCACGATGGGTTCGAAGGCGGCCGATGCTGTCAGGTTGTTGCTGTAGGGTCGTGTGATGAGTGTGTAGAGGGGCATGGGTTGTGCATCGGTGGGCCGGTCTTGCACGCGTCCGCGATAGGTGTTGGCATATTCCAACTCTACCACTGGCTCGTCTTCCACCACTATCTGGTCGTATTTCGACAGGTCTATCTCGTTTTTCTTTCTTGTCTGCCGGCGCTGTGCCGCTGTCCACCGTGGTTGCACGCCGCTGAAGTGCTTGTTGAGCTGAGCGTGCAGTATTCGTGCCTCGTCGGCAGCAGCCAGTTGTGTCATGCCCAATGCGCGGTAGCATTCCGCTCGGTTGTGCAGTCCCACCCAGAAGTTGGGGAAGGCACGTATCACGCGTGAGTAGTCGTCGATGGCGCGGCGCAGGTTGCCTATGCGCTGTAGCAGTGTGGCACGGTTGTAGATGGCTATGTAGTTTTCGGGTTCACGCGAGATGATGAAGTCGAAGTCGTCGACGGCGCGGTTGTAGTCGCCCACCTGCACGCGCAGCAGTCCGCGGTTGAAGTGTGCCAAGAAGTTGGTGCTGTCGAGGTCGATGGTTCTGTCGTAGTCGTCCATGGCGCCTCGCAGGTTGTTGAGATTGAGCCGTGCCAGTGCTCGGTTCACGTAGTTTCCCACGTTGGTGGGCTGCAGATGTATGGCTTGCGACAGTTGTTCGTCGGCCTCTTTCCATTGTGCCCTCGACAGACTGATGGCTGCGCGTATCTTCCATGCCTGCAGGTTGTAGGGGTCGAGTTGCAGGCTGCGGTCGAGTTGTTCGGCTCCTGCCGTGGTGTCGCCCTGTTGCATGGCAATCTCTGCGCGTATGGCATAGGCCGGGGCGAAAGTGTTCCAGCGGGCAATGATGGTGTCGAGGTCAAGCGAGGCTTGGGCGTAGTCTTTCAGTTCCACGCGGCACAGCGTGCGGTTGAACCACATGTTCTGCTCTCCTGGCTCCATGCGCAGTGCCACGTCGTAGTCGGCGATGGCCTTGTCGAAAAGATGCTGGCGTATGTAAGCCAATGCGCGCAACTCGTACATCTTCGAAACGTACGGGCATAGTTCAATGGCTCGTGAGCAATCATCAGCGGTACCGGCATAATCGTCAAGGTTGAATTTGGCTATGGCGCGGTAGTACCAAGGCTCGTAGAGATAAGGCTTGGCTTCGGCTGCGCGGGTGAAATACTGTATGGCCAGTATGTAGTCTTTGTAATACATTGCACTGCGCCCGTTGAGTATGACGTGCTGCACGTTGTATTGTGCGCTCCCGGCTAATGTGCCGAGGCAGAGCAACAACGTGAGCGTAAATCGTCGGAGCATAAGCAGAAAGGGGCAGATGCGATGCGCAGACTACAGAATTATGGCGCGAGGCTACTGCTTGGTGCGATAGTCGCACTGGTAGCGTCCGCTCTTGATGGCTTTCAGTTTGTTTTTTATGAGTTGCTTGCGCAGAGGTGAAATGTGATCGATGAAGAGGTGTGCGTCGAGGTGGTCGAACTCGTGCTGCATGACGCGTGCCAGATAGCCTTCTATCCACTCGTCGTGCTGCTGCCACTGCTCGTCTTGCCATTGCACTCGTATGCGCTTGGGGCGTACCACCTTCTCGTGTATGCCTGGCAGCGAGAGGCATCCTTCTTCCGAGGCATCGGTGTCGGTTTCGTCGCTGTCAACGATGTGGGGATTGATGTACACGCGGCGGAAACCTTTGTACTCAGGCAGGTCGTCGCTCAGGTCGTCAAGGTCGATCACCGCAAGGCGTATGCTCTTTCCCACCTGCGGCGCAGCCAGACCGATGCCACCCGAGGCGGCAAGCGTCTCCCTCATGTTGTCGATGAGCTGTGGCAGATCGGGATAGGAATTGTCGATGTCGGCGGTTACCTTGCGAAGCACAGGATGACCATATATATATATGGGTAGTATCATGTCGGTGGTGAGTGTTGGTGTTATGTTGTGGTTTCGTGTCGTTGTCGGCTGTTGAGATAGTCTTCCAGCAGTATGGTGGCACTGATGCGGTCTACGAGTGCCTTGTTGCGTCGTGCCTTCTGCCGCAGTCCGCCATCAAGCATGGCTTTGTGTGCCAGCACCGATGTGAATCGCTCGTCGTAGAAGTGTATTGGTATGTCGGGATGCTTACGTTGCCACTGTCGTGCGAAAGCCTTCACACGCTGCATGTTTTCGCTGGGTGTGCCGTCGGCTTGCCGCGGTTCGCCCAACACGATGGCTTCTACGTGCTCGCCGGCCATGTATTGCTCAAGCCATGAAAGCAAAACGCTGGTCTCAACCGTCGCCAACCCTGTTGCTATAAGCTGTGAAGGGTCGGTGACGGCTAAGCCCGTGCGTCGTTGTCCGTAGTCAATGGCGATGATGCGTCCCACCGGCTGCTACGGCATTATTCGTTGTAGAGCAGCCATGCGTTGGGGTACTTGCTGCGCAGGCTGTCGCGGCTTCTCAGGGCATCGTCCTTGGTGTTGTGGGTGGAAGCCACTACACGGTACATCTGCTTGCCGGCGTCGAATGCTATTTGCGACTGATAACCTGCATTGCGCAGCTGGTTCATCATTCCTTCGGCATTGGCGCGCATGGAGAACGAACCCACTACCACGCTGTAGGCACCCAGCCCGGAGCCGTTGACCACCGATACCTTTTCCTGACGCACATTCTCATTGTCGTTGTTGTCGGTCAGTGTGGTGGGCTCGTCGTATGTACGCGGTGTAATGGGAGTGACGGTGGGAGTCTCGGTCGTAATGGGGGTGTTGGTGGCAATAGTGGTGCCCTCCTGAGCCTTGGCCTTCTCGTAAGCTTTGCGGTAAGCACTCTCGCTGCTCTTGCAGCTTGTGAATGCAAGTGCCACACATGCGGCAGCACTCAGTAACATAATCTTCTTCATAGTGTTGATAAGTATGACAATTATTAATTTGTTGCTGTTCTCTCTGTCTGTACGGTGCGCAGTAGCAGCTCTTGTTGCAGACAGTACACATTTCATCGTGCGAAGGTCGGAAAACAATTCGGATTGTACAAATAAATGGATTTAATGTTTGTTAAAATCAAAAACAATCTCTTCGCAGTGAAGAAAATGAGGAGGAATGTTGCACAATACACACAGAAATATTTACCTTTGCCATGAAAGGAAGTAAACGCTAATCTATTGTTTCACCCTATAAATCTTACACACAAATGAAATCAGCTGGTTACATTGGAGCTTTTCTTGGTGGTGCCATCGTAGGTACCGTGTTAGGTCTGTTGCTCGCTCCCGAAAAGGGCGCCGACACTCGCAATAAGATCACCGACACAGTGAAGGACTTCTGCAAGAAGCACGACCTGAAGCTCAACCGCAAAGAGATGAGCGACTTGGTTGACGACCTTGAAGATGCCGTCGACGAGGCGTAACACCGACAAAGGGGAGTGGCAGCATTATGGACTTGATGCCACTCCCCTCATTCTTCTATTCTGTCCGCTTCTTTCATCCATCATCAACGCTCCCCCGCTATGTTCTCATCGCACGAAAATGTAGAAACACTGGCGCAACTCTTTGCCAAAGCCAAGGAGTATGCCAAGATGCAAGGCGAATACATCAAGCTTGACGTCGCCGAGAAAGGCGTGCGGTTACTCAAAGCCGTGGCGCTGTGTCTGGTAGTGATACTGCTGGCACTGCCCATACTGCTCTTCCTATCAATAGCACTAGCGCATGCCATAGCACCATGGACAGGGCTGGTGGGTGCCTACGCCATCATCGCACTCTGCTACATCGCGGGGCTGCTCATAGTGTTTGCCAACCGCAAGCGATGGATAGAGCGCCCACTTGTGCGCTTTCTCACATCTATGCTGCTCGGTGAATGAGCACACTTAGTGTCTATACTGCTTCCGCATCACTCATCCACACGCCTTACCATGCCGACAACACCTATTCTCCCATCGCCCATCACCGACTTGGCCACCTTGCGCCAGCGTAAACTACAGTTGCGTCAACAGCTCAATGCCGCCTCCACCGACATGACTAAGGAGGTGCGCACGCTGTTTGCCCATGAAACTGGTGTGTCGCCTGTGCGACGCATGACAGGACTGGTGGCCAATGCCGGCACATCAATCGACATGGCACTGATGATGTGGAGACTATACCGCAAACTCGCCCCTGCCAAGAAGGGCAAGAAGAAAAAGAAGAAGCCACAGCGGCGCTCATGGATGCTGTGGAAACGATAGGTGCCCGATAGGGAACGTGGTATTTTTCAGCTCGCTGCCCTCGGTGCGTTGTCAGGCTCTGTCATCACTTGCGATGGCGGAGCCTGACAATTTTTGATATATGCTACTGTTGGTATGTGCCGCTGTTCATTCCGCACTCTTCGGGCGGTGTGCGGCGGCAGAGCCGAAGGCACGGTTGGGCTTGGCCCCCATGCGCAGGCTGAGTTTGCCGCCGCGCATGATGTCGTCGTAGGTAAGGAAAGTGTAGGGATATGTCTTTCCGTTGAGCCGTGCCGACTGTATGTAGATATTGTAGGCATTGTTGGCAGGTGCCTCTATGATGAATGTCTTGCCCTGTGGCAGGCGTATGGTGGTGCGTGTGAAGAGCGGGCTGCCCATGACGAAGATGCCGTTGGAGGGGTTCACCTGGTAGAATCCCAACGCCGACAGTATGTGCCATGCCGACATCTGTCCGCAGTCTTCGTTGCCGCAGAGTCCGTCGGGTGCATCGGTGTAGAACAGTTGTTGTATCTGTCTCACGCGTTCGACTGTCTTCCATTGTGCTCCGGCGTAGGCGTACAGATAGGGCACGTGGTGGTTGGGCTCGTTGCCGTGGGCATACTGCCCTATCATGCCCGACACATCGGGTGGT
Source organism: Bacteroidaceae bacterium (assembly GCA_017940185.1). GTDB lineage: Bacteria > Bacteroidota > Bacteroidia > Bacteroidales > Bacteroidaceae > Prevotella. Next base: position 28,531 of record JAGAZE010000048.1, read on the forward strand.
GCTCCCTCACCCAGGAATCCTTCTACGACGAACAGGCTGTCGAGGTTGGATATGAAAGCGTCGTCGATGCGTCGCAGGTAGGTCTCATAGGGCCGAGCACTGTTTCCGTTGTCGAGGTCGATGAGCAGTCGCGGTGTGGTGCCGTCGTGCGGATAGCTGTATTTGTGCATCGCCACGCGCTCGGTGGCGGTCAGCTCCACGTGTACGCCGTTGGCGAGCTTCACGCCGTAGTAGCCGGGGCGTGCCGTCTCGTCGGCATGGGTGTAGCGTGTCGATGCGGAGGTGAGCGGGTCGGCCGCTTTGTCCTGCCGTGTGCGCAGCGCGCCGCTGTAGGGCATCAGACCCACGTCGCCAAGGTCGGCGCAGCCCGTACCGCTCAGGTGGGTATGGGTGAAACTTATCACCACGCTGTCGCTATAGTGATAGCCGGAGCACCAGTCCCAGCCCTGAAAGATGTTTTGCGGACCCACCTGCACGGCGCCGAAGGGCACATTGGCACCTACAAACACATGGCCGTGGCCGCCCGAACCTATCATGGGGTCGACATATTGTGTATAGTCGGTCTGTGCTGATGCGGAGAGCGGGAGCATAGTCAGCACGCACAGCGAGGCAATGAGAAAGGGTCTGTGCAACATGAGCAAGATGTAAGGTGGTGAAACAATGCAACAAAGATAGCCAAAAGCGGCATAATATCATAAGGTTGTGTTGCTTTTTTACTTGGTGCGGCATGATTGCCGATTGATATGTGGTCTCTGTAGGTCGCCTCTCGTCAGAAGGCCTTTGCGGACAAGCAACCGCAAAAAGCACATCGCCCCCTTCTCACGAAGGAGGGACGATGCTAAGAAACTAATAAAAAACATAAATAGATGTGTCTTTACGCTTGGCGAGGCGGCATTACTTAAACCATGGAGTACCGTCAGGGCGGCAGCCGGCCACGCAGCCGAGCCAGCGGAAGGTGCCGTTGCCGCTCTCGACGCGCACTTCGTCACTGTAGCACTTCAGGCTGTACGCGGCCGTGTAGTAGTCGGGGTTCGGTGACGACGACCAGTAGTAGCAATACGTGCCTACACTGCCCAACGTACCACGGCCGTAGTAGCCCAGAGCGGGTAGGAAGAAGTAGTCGGAAGTGTCAGAGGGACGTCCGGCGGCAGGAGTAGTGCTAAGAGTATTATACCGCCCATTGCGCCAATCGGTGCCGTCGTAAGAACGGTAACGGACGAACACATTGGGCTGGGAGGACTGAATCTCGCTGATGATAACCTCCTTCTTCTTCAACCACAGCCCGCCGCGCTGCTTCACGCCGCCGAGGCTCCATTCCGTAGTGCCGTCGAAGTGGGGATCGCCGTATTGGATGTACCAAGTCAAGTCATTCACATTGGGCATGTCCTTGGCAGAGTTGGTGGCGGCATATTCAATGGGGTTGCTATAACCCATGGGGATATTGGTGTCGTTGTGCCAGCCGCCAGTCTGACCCGACAGGGCAAGAAAGGCACTGACCATGGAGACGGAAAGCACCTCGATGCAGGGAGACTCGTAGACACGATGGGCAATGACAGGCTCCTCGGAGCGTGCGCAAGGAGCAGTACATGGTGTGTTGTGATGTTCCATATTATAATATTGTGTGTTGTTGTTGTTCTTGTTCTGCTGTGTTTCTTATTAACGTCTTTCAAATCTTCGTACACTTCAGAAGACCTCTTCGTGCATCTTTATATTGCCACAGTGCCCTTTGTGGTGAACACGCACACAAAAAAGCCCACACGGAATGTTCATCCATGCGGACACAACACCTCGTTAGCGGAGCTTGCGCACAACGCCAATGAGTCAATCCGACGTTAATATTTCTTAAATATGATAGGGGGGTAAATAAACTTTAAAACAACATGATCAGCATGCTGCTTCGCAGGTATGGAAAGAAGGCAGAAATGATTCGGTTGTTTCAAGACAATGGAGAAAGCGACGCTATCGTGGAACGTTCGGAGTTATAAGTGTCTTGATGTGTCGGGATGACAGGATTCGAACCTGCGACACCCTGGTCCCAAACCAGGTGCGCTACCGGACTGCGCTACATCCCGATAATAGGGTGTGTGTGTAGGGTGCTGTATGTGGGGTGGGGGAGTGGGCAAACAGCGAAGTGTTCAGATGGTGGGGTGCAACGGAATGTCTTGCTCTTGGAACACTTTTTTGAGTATCTGCACTCCTCTTTCTACCTGCTCTTCGGTGTGTGTGGCCATCAGTGCAAAGCGCACCAAGGTGTCTTCAGGAGCACATGCCGGCGGAATGACGGGGTTGATGAACACGCCCTCTTCGAATGCCAGACTCGTCACGTTGAAAGTCTTGTCCATATCGCGCACGTAAAGCGGAATGATGGGACTCTGCGTGTCGCCTATCTCGAAGCCTTCTTCGCGGAAGCGCTTCAGGGCATAGTTGGTCACCTTCCACAATTTCTCCATGCGCTCTGGCTCGGCTCGCATAATGTGGAGAGCCTCCATGGCTGCTGCCGTGGCAGCGGGTGTGTTGGATGCCGAGAAGATGTAGGTGCGGCAGAAGTGGCGCAGGTAGTTGATGGTGTCGGCGTCGGAAGCTATGAATCCGCCGATGCTGGCCAAGCTCTTACTGAAGGTGCCCATCACGAGGTCTACCTCGTCGAGCAGCCCGAAGTGGTCGCACACGCCGCGTCCTTCGCTGCCGAAGACACCCAGGCCGTGCGCCTCGTCGACCATCACGGTGGCGTTGTACTTCTTCTTCAGACGTATTATCTCCGGCAGGTTGCACAGGTCGCCTTCCATGGAGAACACGCCGTCGACCACGATGAGCTTGATGGCGTCTTCACGGCAACGCTGCAGCTGTTTCTCCAGGTCGTCCATGTCGTTGTGACGATATTTCAGCTGTTTAGCGAAGGAGAGTCGGCGTCCGTCGACTATCGAGGCGTGGTCGCGCTCGTCGCAGATGATGTAGTCGTCCTTGCCTACGATCACTGCCAGCACGCCAGAGTTGACAAAGAATCCCGTAGAGAAACAGAGGGCATCGTCTTTGCGCTCAAAGGCTGCGAGTTCCTTCTCCAATTGCACGTGTATGTCGAGCGTGCCATTGAGGAAGCGGCTTCCGGCGCATCCCGAACCATACTTGTCGAGTGCGGCTTTGGCAGCATCGATGATGCGCTGATCGCCAGGCAGACCCGTGTAGGCATTGGAGCCGAACATCAGTACTTTGTGTCCGTCCATCTCCACTTCGGTGCCCTGCTTGCCGCTGATGGCACGGAAATAGGGATATACACCCAGTTCCATGTAGTGCTGGGGTACGCGATATTGGCTAAGTCGTTGTTGTAGAGGTCCCATGGGCGTCATTCGTGGTGTGCTATTGCAATACATCACGCCTATGCGCAACACCAAGCGTGAGAGGAGTTCCATAGCATAGTCGTAAGTATCGGCTGCAAAGGTATATATTCTATTCTATTCCAACCACCATTTTCTTTGAAAAAGTTTTATCCGACTATTTTTTTCCTTACTCCCATCATGTTTTTCCCATTCATTATCGCTACCTTTGCCACACATCTATTTGTTTTTCCTTCATCTCTGCTATATGACATCATCCCTTCGTCGCATGCTTTTCATCCTCAATCCTATCTCGGGTCGTGTGAAGAAGGCGCATGTGGAAGAGCACATAGAGTGCTACCTTGACCATTCGGCTATCTCCCATGCCGTGCGCTACACGGAGTATGCCGGCCATGCTGAGGTCATTGCTGCCGAGGCTGCTTCCGAGGGCTACGACATTGTGGTGGCGGTGGGAGGCGACGGCACTATCAACGAGGTTGGTCGCGCACTTGTCAACACCTCCACCGCCATGGGGATTATTCCTTGTGGCTCGGGCAATGGACTTGCGCGCCACCTGATGCTGCCCCTCAAGGTGAGGAAGGCGATAGAGGTGCTTAACCAGCTGGAGGTACGCACGCTCGACTATGGTACCATCAATGGGCATCCCTTCTTCTGCACCTGTGGTATGGGTTTCGATGCTTTCATCAGCATGAAGTTTGCCAATGGTGGCAAGCGTGGTGCTACTCGCTATGTGCAGTTGGTGCTCAAGGAGGGACTGCGCTATCAGCCCGAGCGCTACACACTGCGCTTTGTGCCGCTCGACGACGACGGCAACCCCACACAGGAGCATCCTCTGACGGTGGAACACAACGCCTATGTCATCACGTGTGCCAATGCATCGCAATATGGTAACAATGCCTACATAGCACCGCAGGCATCGATGAGCGATGGCATCATGGACATCGTGGTGATGCAGAAGTTCAACGTCCTAGATGCGCCGCAGATGGGTTTCAATATGCTGAATAAGACGATGGACCGCAGCTGCAAGGTTACCACCTACAAGACGCAGCATGTGCACATCCATCGTGAGCACTCTGGTGCCATACACTATGACGGCGACCCTGTGGAGATGGGCACCGACCTTGATATAGCACTGGTGAGTCGTGGCATACGCGTTGTCGTCAATCCCGCTGCCGATAGTGCGCGGCGTCGCCCCAACCGTTTCCAGACCGCCACTGCCACGGCCTTCAATCAGTTCACCGCCTCGCGCGCGTTCCTTAATAATAAGTTGCGTCGTGGTGGCGGTGCGTCGCGCCACTGACTGCATCAGTTGCGGTGTTCCCATGAGGAAGTGGTGAATGTACTACTGAAAACTATACTGAAAAAAGTGCCGAAATGTTTGCAAGTATGCAAAAAGTGCTTACCTTTGCAGCCGCTAATTACATCGCGGAGTGGAGCAGTTGGTAGCTCGCCAGGCTCATAACCTGGAGGTCGCATGTTCGAGTCCTGCCTCCGCAACACCGAAAAAGCCCGACATTATGTCGGGCTTTTCTTGTAGTATTGATGTTATGTACTATTCCTTCTTTCGCTTATGCCATGTATACACTCCCGCACCGAGGAGCACGAGCAGGAAGATGGCAGTGGCGATGTAGGCTACAGTCTCTGTCATGGCCACGCTCTTCGGGTGGAAATCGAACACTATGGTATGCTTTCCTGCTGGTACTTGCAATGCGCGCAGTATGTAGTTGGCGCGTGCCAC
>JAGAZE010000049.1 GCA_017940185.1 Bacteroidaceae bacterium
CAGCACGGCTTTTTCGTTCGTGTCTAGCAATAAAGTATGACTTTTTCGTTCGTGTCTATCAATCCAGTACGACTTCAAAACAACTGTCTACTGTTTCAGCTAATGAAGAGAAAAAGTGTCTAGTAAAATCAGGAAAAGTCAACTGTTGCCCAATCACATTGCAATTGAGCCCCAATCACACTGCAACTATTGCCCAATCACACTGCAATTGAGCCCCAATCACACTGCAATTAGGCAATACTTGCACACCAATTGGGCAACCGTTGCAGATGCTGGCTTAGAAGGCCTTGTCTGCACACATTGTCGTGAATGCTTACACTCAAATCGGTCATTAGACTTTAGACCTAACGATGAACCAAGTTGACGATTTGACAAGTTTCTCCTAAATGCCCAAACAACAAAACGACCATCTATAATATTTAACAATAATGCTTGCACCTCGCAACACCATGACAGACAGCGGAAAAGCTGCCGATGGGTGTAAGCGGTGCAGGCGACAAAAAAACGCCTACACCGCTACAACATACTGACAGACAGCGTTTAGCACACGTTTGGTGTAAGCAAATCTGAAAAGTGGAACACAACACTGCAACGAAATAGACAGGCAACGGCTGGCTCGTTATAATTGATAACTGACAATTGTCAACCCAGCAGTTTGCGCAGATAGTTCATTTAACTATATACCATTAATCCCTCTTTTCTGCTCCCTGTTGTATTCCTTTTCGTTGTCGGCTATAGACGAGGCATGCGGTGCCGAAATATACGATGGCTTGAGCCCAGAGTGCTATCACCTCAGGATGTACGTCGCCCAGTGTGGCACCCATGCTATTGATACGCATATATCCCTGTATGCCGAAGGTGGAGGGAAAGAGCCACGACAATCCCTGCAGGTAGGATGGTATAGAACTGATGGGCCACGACACTCCTGAAAGGAAGAGCAGCGGCACGCTGGCAAAGACGATGAGCAGAATGACATTTTCGCGATAGCGTACGAGTGCAGAGATGGTGAGTCCGAAGAAGATGACTGCCAACAGAAAGGGCAAGAGCACCATGGTGAGGTCGTACACATTTCCTATGGCGGTGAAGCGGAAGATGCGCGGCACTATCATCGTAACGTATGCCGTGAGGGGCAGATAGATGATGAAGTAGCATAGTCCCTTTCCTATGATGTGTATGGGTGCTGCATAGCGCAGTGGTTGTGTTGTTTGTGCCTTGGGCAGCGGCACGGCAGTCTTGTCGCCCCATCGCCGCTCGCGCGAGGTGCCGGCTATCAGGCCGATGCCGAGCAGCAGCGTCTGCTGGATGATGAGGATGAGGGCTCCTGGCAGAATGAAGCTACCGTAGCCGCCTGTGGGGTTGAAGATGACCACCTCCTCGTAGTCGAGAGGGTGTGTGAGCAGTTCGTCCTCGCGGTCGGTATAGGTGTTGCTGGCTGCCACCTGTATGTTTGCGTTCATCGCTGTCGACACGCTGATGGCAGTGAGATACATGGCCTTGTAGTTGAGCATGAAGGTCATGTCGGTGAGCAGACTGATGTGTGCCTGCTCTCCGCGGTTGATGCACTCGGCAAAGTCGGAAGGGATGTATATGGTGCCGTAGGACACCTGCCGCCCCACCAAGTCCTTAGCCTCTTCGAGCGATGTGCAGTGATAGGCAATGTGCAAGTCGGGCGATGCATCGCACATTCGGATAAACTGTCGGCTTAGTGCAGAATGCGACTTGTCGACAACGGCAATGTCGACATCGCGCACAGTCTCGTTGTTGTATATCCACGAATAAAGCAGCGGATAGATTGGCGGTGCCACGAAGAAGAAGAGTATCACGCCCTGGTCGCGCAACACCTTGCGTGTTTCGCGCAACCACACCATGCTGATGGCGGTCAGCGCAGCACCGATGCGGTGGAGGAGTGAACGCTTGCTCTTACTCATAGGGGGCGTTATGGCATATATTTATACTCCTGCATTGCCTTTCGCATGTGTGGCATAGTGAGCAGGGGGAGTGTGATCATGAGCAACAGTGCCCCAATGTTGACCCAGGCGTAGGGCAAGGGGTATCCGTTGAAGATACATATCTGATAGGTCATGAAGTAGTGTCTCAGCGGGAACAACTGTGCTGCTGCCTGCAAGGGGGTGTCCATGGCATAGAGCGGCAGTGCCGACCCCACGAGGGAGAAGCTGAGCACTCCCCACAGCGAACAGATGCTCATGGCGATGCGCAGGGAGGGCAGCAGTCCGAAGATGAAGGCGGCGAAACCCTGTGCGGCTAGCACGGTGACGATGTCGAGCAACAGGACATATGCCACGGGGCCTTGCATGGGGAAGCCGAGCACGTAGCGTTGATAGAGGGTGTTGCCCAGCATCATCGTCACGAAGATGACGGTGTGGGGCAAGAGCTTGCCTGCCATGGCCTTGCTGATGTGGCCGCCTGCCATGGCAAGCCACTCTTTGGAGGTGCCAAACTTCAGTTCGGTACCCAACGAATAGGCGGTGATGAGCAGTATGAAGAGCAACATGCACCCGGGGATGAGCATGGTGGAGAGGTAGGAGTTGTAGTTGACTACGGGGTTGTTGAGCGCATGCATGTCGATGGTGATAGGTTGCAGGAAGGCGAGTATGGCTTTGTCGGTAAATCCCCTTGCGGCCATTACCTTCTGCCCTACGCTTGCCGAGACGAGCATGCACAGTGTCTTCATGTCACGCATGAGTAATGCTCCGGAAACGAGGGTGGTCTCCGACACGTAGAACGACACTGTGGGCTGCTTGTTGGCCATAAGTTCTTCGGTCATGCCACGCGGGATAAGCAAGAAGGCATAAATCCGATTGCGCTGTATCGCGTTGCGCGCCTCCGATACGGAGTTATAGTGTGCCACTACGTCGGTGGTTTGGAAGGTCTCCAGCCGACGTATCATGGCACGCGTGGTGGAGGTGCCGTCAAGGTCGACGATGCCCACAGGCATCTTCTGCGGTTGCCCCTCGTTCATCATCGAAGTGAAGAGCAGCGTGACGAGTATGGGAAAGAGCACCATGCAGCACAGGTACATGGGATTACGGCTCATGAAGCCGCACTCGCGCAAGGCTATGTTGATGATGCTTCGCACAAGGCTATTGGTTGTTGTCTCTGCGTATGATGAGCGACATGCCGGGCCGCAGGCCGTCAACTTTCTGCAGCGGACGGGCCTTCACCTCAAAGGTCTTCAGGTCGTATTGGCCAGTGGTCTTTGTCGCTTTCCACGTGGCATAGGATCCCTGGTCCTTGATGTAGTAGACCTTCAGGTCGAGTTCCTTGTCGAGTGCTGGTGAGTAGACGCGAAGAGTGGTGCCCATCTTGAGTCCGCGCAATTGATCTTCGCGCACGTTGAACGTGCCCCACATGTCGTTGATGATGGAGATGTTCATGATGGGCGATCCTGTGCCGACGAGTTCGCCCACCTTGGCAAACACCTCGCTCACCTCGCCATCGATTTGCGCTATCTGCACTGTCTCGCGCATGTAGGACCTCACCTCCTGCACGGCTCCTCGCGCTTGGTTCACCTTGGCTGCCGCTGCTGCTCGCTCTTCGCTGCGCGCACCGTTGACGGCCATGTCGTACTGACTCTTGGCTGCCTTGCACTGCGCCTGCATGGCTTCGAAGTTGGCGAGTGCCTCGTCGCGCTTCTGCGCTGTCATCACACCTTCGTCGTAGAGACGCTGCACACGGTTGTAGGATTTCTCGGCGATTTCCATGCCGGCCTTGGCCTGCTGCCACAGCTCATAGGCACCTTGTATCTGCTCGCTGCGTGCACCGTTGTTGGCCATCTGGCTCATGGCCGACGCAGCATTCTCCACGCTGAGCGCCTGTGTCTGCTTGGCGTTGACCTCGGGGGCGTCGAGGATGGCAAGTGTATCGCCGGCATGAACATAGTCGCCTTCTTTCACCTTCAGCTCAAGAATGCGGCCGGGAACTTTGCTCGACACGCGATATTCGCTCACCTCAACATCGCCCTGTATCACTTCCTCAGGCTTGTGCTTGAAAATGGCGCCAATCACGATGAAGACGACGACGGCACCGATGAAGGCGGCAAGGGCCAGAATGATGTTATTGACCTGTCTTTTGGTAGCCATGGTTGTTGGAAATATATCTGATTGTTGTTGTTTGTTCTTGTGTAGGGAGGTGCTACAGCCTGCCCAGTGCTTTGCTGAGCGCCACCTGTGCGAGACGGAGTTCTACTTCGGCATCTATCTTCTGGCTCATGGCCTGTTGCCATGCTGTCTGTGCTGCCATCACATCGGTAGCATCGATGACACCCTCACGGAAACCCACATTGGCGCAGCGCAGGTTTTCCTCGGCGCTGCGGATGTGCTCAACGGCAGATGCCAGCTTCTTTTTTGCTTCGGTCACCTTGTAGCGCCCTTGCGCTATCTGCAGGTCGATTTTCTCGGTCAGCTCTTCGAGCTCTATCTCACTGATGCGTGTTGCTGTGCGCGCCATATTGAGCTTGTAGCGTCCTTCGTTCCAGCTCCATATGGGTATGCGTGCTGTGAGGCCAACATTCCACATGCCCTTAAATCGACGTTCGAAACCATTGAAGGCATTAGGATTGCTGATGAGGTATCCTCCTGTGAGTGCCACCTGCGGGAGATAGGCTGCGCGCGTTAGTTTCTGCTGTTGGCGGCTCAGGTCGACGGCACCTTGCAGCAGGCGCACTTCGGGTCGGTCGGTAGAGTAGAATGGTGTGGGGTCGTCGGCGATGAGGGCACGATATGCCGTGGTATCGCCCTCGTCGGCGAGGCGAAGGCTGTCGCTGATGGGCAGTCCACACTGCTGACAGAGCAACATGCGTGCCAGCGACACACCGTTGTCGACCTGTGTCTGCTGCATCTCGGCCTCATTGACACGCACGTCAACTTTGAGTCCGTCTGCACGCGTCGCCACGCCTTCGTCGATCATCACATGCACATCGCGGCTGAGCTGCCTGACAAGGTCGAGATAGCTGGCCGCCAACCGCTGCTTGCCTGCCAGGGCAACGATGGTCCAGTAAGTCTTGTCGATGTCGTAGAGCGTGGCTTGGCGCTGCATCTCAATGTTGTCGTCGACAAGGGCAACGCTAATGTCGGCCATTCTGTTAGCTGCTGTGATGGCTCCTCCTACGTAGATGGGTTGTGTGAGCATCACCGAGCCCACCCACATCTGGTGAGTGTCGGTGCGGAAGGCACTACGTATCTTCTTGCCAAGGTTGTCGCCTGCCGTGGCTATGGGAATACCTCCGCGCTGCAATGCCTCGGTTAGTGCGTTGGCGGTGGCGGAGGAGATGATGCCGTCTGCCAGGAGGCGCGACACAATGTCGCCGGCAGCACTAGTGAGCGTGGCGGCGAAGTTGGTTCCCAGATGGCTCAGCGCATATTTTTGGTCGGCGTTGAGTATAGACAGCTCACGGTCGAACAGCTGATAGCTTGCCAGGGCGTTCACCTTGGGCAGGCGCAGCGTGCGGGCAGCCTTCTGCGCATTGAGGGCCATGTCTTTCTTCAGTTGCGTGGCAGTGAAAATCTTATTGTTGTGCAAGGCCAGCTCACGACATTGCGAGAGCGAATACACCTGCTGCGCAGTACTGGGAAGCACACCATATATATATATAAGCAGAAAGAAACAAAGACGATGCATAGCTGTATTGGGTTATCATTGTTGTTTTCCGCCGACAAAGTTAGAGATAATTCTTTTAGTTGCAATTTTAATGTTTGATAAAAGAAAAACCCTTTACCTTTGCAGCCCCTATCATTCACTATAAACGAATTTATCTCCATCACCCATCATGTCTACCCTTACGCTAGCCATCGTCGTAGTGTTTTGCCTAGGCTACTTTTGCATCGCCATTGAGAGCAAGCTGAAAATCAACAAGGCCGCCATTGCCATGCTGATGTTTGTGCTGTGCTGGACATTGTTTATGATTGATCCGTCGCAGTATCTTCCCGAAGCAGTGGGCAAGATGAAGGCGCTGGTGGTGAGTGGTGCCATTGAGCACCACCTTGGTGTGACCGCCACTACGCTGTTTTTCCTCATGGGCGCCATGACGATTGTAGAACTGGTAGATCAGAACGGCGGGTTCAACTTTGTGCGCGACACCCTGCAGACATCGTCAAAGCGCAAACTATTGTGGCGCATCGCCTTCATGACGTTTTTTCTCTCAGCCATTCTCGACAATCTCACCACGTCGATAGTGATGATTATGATACTGCGCAAGTTGGTGAGCGACCAAAAGGAGCGCTTGCTCTATGCGGGTTTGGTGGTGATAGCAGCCAACTCAGGCGGTGCCTTCTCGGTGATAGGCGACGTGACCACCATCATGCTGTGGAACCGAGGTGTGATCACGGCACTAGGCGTGTTATTGGAGATATTTATCCCCTCTCTCGTCTCCATGCTCATCCCCGCCTACATCATCTCACGCACGCTGCATGGCAACGTAACCTACACGCCGCAGCAGGCACAAACCATGCAAGCCAACGAACTAACAGTATCTCAGCGCAAGTCAATCTTCTACCTTGGCGTGGGCGGTCTCGTCTTCGTGCCCATCTTCAAGAGCATCACCCATCTGCCACCATTCGTGGGAATACTGCTCGTTCTCAGCGTGCTGTGGACCGTTACGGAGGTTTTCTATGCCAACCTGAAGGAAGAGGAGGAGAAGGGCGCCATGCAAAAACGTGTCACGCAGATGCTCAAGCGTATAGACATGTCTACCATCCTATTCTTCCTTGGCATTCTCATGGCAGTGGCATGCCTAGAGACCATCGGCGTGCTCACATCGCTCGGCAAAGGCCTCGATGTGGCATTCGGAGGCAATCACTATATGGTGACTGGCATTATTGGCGTGCTCTCCAGCATCGTCGACAATGTCCCCCTCGTGGCAGGATGCATGGGAATGTATCCCGTGCAGGCAGTGGGCGACATGGCGGTAGACGGCATATTCTGGCAACTGCTGGCATACTGCGCCGGTGTGGGTGGATCCATGCTCATCATTGGCTCGGCAGCTGGCGTAGTGGTCATGGGACTGGAGAAGATAACCTTTGGCTGGTATCTGCGCCACATCACATGGCTGGCATTCGTGGGATATGTGGCAGGCATGCTCATCTATTGGGTGGAGCGCATGCTGTTCTTCTGATAACAAATCGGCATACACGAGAGAGAGACACTGTCCTGCGCGAAAAGGTGTCTCTCTCTTTGTTACTATGTGTGTGATGACGGTCAGCAGGGCTTGTGCAGACGTTGGAATTCATCCTTCGTTTTGCTTTTCCGCTTTGTCCTCCGGCCTTTACGCCATAGCATAGCTCAAGCAAGTTTAGGTCTGCTCAGTGCTTAACGAAAACGTTGATCTACTTCCTTCACTATACGGGGCTTTTGTTCGTCGCCCTTATATTCTTTTATGTAGTTGAAGTATACAAAGGCGAGTGCGCCCGCCAACACCAGCATGATGATGGTCTTTACCAGACAACTTGCCATGCGCTTGATGCACAAAAAAACCACCAGAAGTATGCCAATGCCTATCAGGAGGGCGAGGATGTTGTTTTCCATGGTATGGTAGTAGTTGTTATTGTATGTCGTTATGTCGTTGTGATGTTGCTAGCGCAGTGCTTTAAGGAATTCGGGCGGGATGTCGGTGTCGAACTCCATGCGCTCGCGAGTGAAGGGATGGTAGAAGCACAGGCGATAGGCGTGGAGCGCCAGTCGGTGTATGGGGTCATCGCCATTGCCATACTTATTGTCGCCGCACACGGGATGACCTATCTCGGCAGCGTGCACGCGTATCTGGTTTTTGCGTCCAGTGTCGAGCCGAAACTCCAGCAGCGAGCGGTCGGCACCACGCTCCAGCGTGTGGAAGTGGGTGACAGCATGTTTCCCCCCATTGTCGGTGGACGAGGAGTGTGTGACGAAGCGCGCATCATCTGTCAGCCACGAAGAGATGGTGCCGCCCTCATCTGTCACCTCGCCACTCACAAGTGCCACATAGCGGCGGTCGTATACCATGCGTCCCCAGTCGTGCTCAAAGCGCTGCTCCGTCTCCATGTCCTTGGCATACACCATCAGACCACTGGTGTCGCGGTCGAGACGGTGCACCACATGGGCATTGTAGGGACGGTGCATCAAGCGGAAATAGTTGTCGAGGATGCTTTTCACGTTCACTGACGAGCGTCCTACGGGCATCGACAGCACGCCAGGCAACTTATCTATCACCACCAGTCGACTGTCTTCGTAGATGAGGCGCACGTAGCGGCTGCGGAAACGGTCGTTCTTTTTTGTGAGACTCACACTCACCTCGTCGCCCGCCATCAGCCAATGGTCAAAGCGCGTCACCGTCTTACCGTTCACCTTGATGCCGCGACCTTGTAGCACGTCCTTCACCTTATTGCGCGAATAGCCTTCCAGATTACCGAGCAGCCACTCCAGCAACGGAGCAGCAGCAGCAACACGATAGTGATCGTAAGCCCCACGACGGGCACGGGATTGTGGCATAACGTTGATGTAATAAAAGATTGAACAGTGTATGGCTGTGTTTGCCGACTCTGCAAAGGTAAGGTTTTATTTCCAAACGTCAGCATTTATTGAAAAAAGCCTTACCTTTGAACTCATGAAACCATCATCATCTTCCGCGCTACGCCGCGTCATCATCATAGGAGCCTCATCAGGCATAGGGCGCGAGATAGCGTTGCTGTATATCCGTCGCGGGTGGTATGTGGGTGTGGCTGCACGACGCCAAGAAGAACTCAACCAACTCAAGGCACTAGCACCCGAACGGGTGCAGACGGCATACGTAGACATCACGCAGCATGGATGCGAAAACAACATCGCACAACTCTTCCATGCACTGGGTGATACCATTGACGTATATTGGCACGTGGCGGGTGTGGGACGCAAGAACTATGACTTGAGCGAAGGCATTGAGATTCAGACGGTGCACACCAACGCCGCAGGCTTCGTGCGCAGCATCGGAATGGCATATCGGCACATGGTACAGCAGGGCTATGGACACATCGCCATCGTGAGTTCCATCGCAGGCACCAAGGGGCTAGGGCCTGCACCTGCCTACTCTGCCACAAAGGCACTGCAAAACACCTATCTGCAAGCACTGGAACAACTCGCACACCGCAATGGTCTCCCTCTGCACTTCACTGACATTCGCCCAGGCTTTGTAAACACCGCACTGCTCGCACCCACACAATCCGAATCGCCACAACGCTACCCTATGCTACTCAACCCGGAAAAGGTGGCACGAAAGGCGGTGGCGGCAACCGATAAACAACGACACATCGTCGTCATTGACAGCCGCTGGCGATGCCTCACAGTACTGTGGCGACGCGTGCCACGATGGTTATGGAGAAGATTGAAACTTTAGATGCCATCGTCGGGGGAAATGAAGAATTGACACGCCACAATTATTGAATTTCTTTTCTCCGCTTTTGTCAAACTTCAGTCATCAGATTTTATCTCCAATCGGTCATTAGAACGCTTTGGGGTTATAGTAGGAAGAAGAGGCTGACGCCGGCAACGGAGATGAGGGCACCAAAGACAGACTTCCACGTTATGGGTTGCTTGAAGAGGAAATAAGAGGGCAGTATGATGATGATGGGCGTGATGGCCATGAGTGTTGATGCTATGCCTGCACCCGTGTATTGCAGCGCCAACAGTGAGAAGCCCACACCAACGAAAGGACCAAAGATAGTGGTTGCAGTGGCTGCGGTGATGCTAGGGCGGTCGTGAAGGGCACGGCGCAGCGGACGAAACCCTTCGCGGAGATAGAGCAGCAGCAGAAAGCCGAGAGCACCTGCGATGCAACGGAAGAAGTTGGAATAGAATGGCAGGAGCCATGTCGGCTGGCTGTCGGCGAGGGTGTAGTGATCCATACCTATCTTGCTCAACACAAGCCCGATGCCTTGACACATGGCGGCACCTATGGCGAAGAGTACGCCATGGAGTGGGAGAGTTAAGGCAACACGATGGTGATGTTCCGCATCGCGTCCGAGGACGGAGAGCCCTATGCCAGCGAGTGTGACTAGCATGGCAACGATGCTACTGAGTGACATCTGTTGCCCTAGCGTGAACCATGCCATGAGAGCAGCAGCCAATGGTGCAAGCGTCATGAAGAGCTGCCCATAGCGCGAACCGATGATGATGTAGCATTGGAAGAGGCAGTAGTCGCCAACGACGTAGCCGACGATGCCCGACAGCAGCAACCATCCGTGCGCCTGCCATGTGCCGCCAAGGGGCAGAGGAGTTCCAGTGACGAGAAGAAACATGACCAAGGAGAAACACAACGCCAGCACCATGCGCAAAACGTTGAGCACAAGGTTGCCCATGCGCTTGCTGCCGTATTCGGAAAGCAACGCCGTGGCTGTCCACGAAAAGGCAACACCAATGGAAATGAGTTCGCCGAGATAGGGCATGAGGTCAAGAAGAAATTATTCTCATCCGTATCTTTTTTATGCCAGACGGTGAAGCAACTCTTGCAACACCTTCCATATGTCGTCGATGGTAGAGAGTTGTACGCGTTCGTTGGTAGAGTGTGGTTCGACGATGCGTGGGCCTATGCTGGCTATCTCAATGCCAGGGTATTTCTGCACGAAGAATCCTGCCTCGAGCACGAAGTGCATTGCCACCATGCGTGGTCGCCAGCCGAGGATGTCGTGGAAGGTGTCAGAGGTGAGGCGCAGGAAGTCGGACTGCTGATTCTCCTGCCATGCTGGGGCTGTCATCACCGTCTGGGAGGAAGCTCCGACGTGGTGGAACACGTCGGCTATCTCTTGGCATAGGCGGTGCATCTCGGCATCGATGAAGCTGCGTGTGTGCGTGCTGACGAGGATGTGGTCGGCCTCGGTCATCACCCGTCCTACGTTATTGGATGTTTCTACCGTGTCTGGCATGATATCGCTCATCTTCTGCACCCCCTGCGGCAGTTGTTCAAGCACTTTCATAAGGCAGTGGAAGTCATCGTCGTCAATGATGGTAGGGAGCGGTTCGGCCTTCACTATGTCGCAGTGCATGTGAGGATCAGTGTTGCCATATTCCTCCTGCAACCATTGGTTCATGCTATCTTTCTGCGCCTTTACCCATTCGGCGGCTTCTCCTGACGGTACGCAGACAACCGCCTCGGCCGCCGAGGCTATAGAGGCATTGGCTTCACCGATGTTGAGGGCGGCAAGATGGAAGTCGTACTGCTGCAATACGGCTTGTAGCAATGCCCATGTGGTGAGCACGGCACTGGCGCGTCCCTTGTTGATGTCGACGCCAGAGTGTCCGCCATGTCCGCCGCTAAAGGTGATGCGATACCAGCGGTATTTGCCCTTGGGTGCTGGCAGGCGACGGATGGGCAGGCGATGGAGCTGCAGGCATGCTCCGGCGGCACCTGTGGTGATGGTGTCGTAGTCTTCGGAGTCGAGATTGATGACCTTGCGCCCACAGATGAAGTCGGGTGCCAGAGCAGCAGCGCCACTCATTCCATCCTCTTCGTTAGTGGTGGTGAGCACCTCGAGTGGTCCGTGGACTAGATTGTCGGCTTCGAGCACGGCAAGCGCCATCGACAATCCTACCCCATTATCGGCGCCTAGCGAGGTTCCGTGCGCTTTCATCCATCCGTTGTCTGTGTAGGCCTGTATGGGAGTGTGGAGCGGGTCGTCCATGCCTACGCACACCATATCCATGTGGTTGAGGAGCACGATGGGTGTGGCGTGCTCGTGGCCAGGCGTGGCGGGTTTGCGTATGACGACGCAGTGGTGTTCATCGCGCTGATAGTCGAGATGCAGACGTTTGGCAAAGCGGCACAGATAGTCAGCCACCTGCTCTTCGTGATGCGACGGACGGGGTATGGCATTGAGCTCACTGAAAATGTCGTAGACGCGCTCGGGAGAGAGAAAGGAGGTCATAGAGTAAGAGAATTAACGATTAGTGGTTGTTTTACGTTCAATAATGGGTATGAGCACCTCGTCGTCAACTTGGAATTCTTCCCTGTCGTCGTTGAGTGCGCGGATGTAGTGTTCCGTCCCTGGTCCGCCATAGCGCAGTGCGAGGCGTGTGGCAGTGGTGGACTGATCTACGTGGATGGTATCGTAGATATCGGTGATGACGTAGGGTGCCCATTCCACGGTGTGGTTGGCATGGGCTATGCGTTGCTGCTTTGCCATTTCGTCTTTCTGCGCCTGAGTGAGCGTGTCGACGGGTTGCGTGTCCGCAGGCTGCTGCGTAATCTCGGGGGCAGATGGGCGTGTGGCAAGCACAACGACAAGCGCCACGATGGCTACCACGACGGTTGCCGCTATGGCATAGTGCCACCACGGCCGTTGGCGTGGTGTGGTGGCAACGGGAGCATCAGTGAAAGCTGAAACGGCTTCTACTGGCGCTACAGGAACGGTATCTACTGTGGGTGCTGCCTCAGTAGAAGCAGGCATCGGATTATGGTCGAGTTGGGCTTGCTTGGGTTTGGCTGCGGAAACATCGGCAAACTCTTCTGGAGCCTTCATCTCTATGCTTGACACATCGGCATCGTGGTCTTCATTCATCGCGGGCGCCATAGAAGCCTGTACTTCGCTCTCACCGGGTGGATCGCCCTTGTCAGGAGTTCCATCTTCTCCAGTATCCTTTCGCTCTGTTGCCCCTCCTCTATCGTCAGCATCGCCATCGTTTGCCATTGCCGTTAGCAATGGTGCTAGTGCAAGGCGGTCGGCCTCTTCCTCACTCTCTGCCGCGATTTCCTGCGTGTCGGGGATGCTGGTGTCGGTCTGGAGGTCGATTGGCTTGAATTGTGCAAATGGGGAGTTGAGTTGTTGCAACAGTTGTGGGTCGGGATGAAAGGATAAAAGATGGTCGTCGTTGCGCGCAAAAATGCCCAGTTGTGGCACATCAGCCTGCTGCTGCGAAGTCAGCATGTCTGCTATGGTGTCAGCGAGAGATTGCAGTGTTGTGTCGTCTGCTGTCGCACTCTCTGGTAGCAGACAAGGAATAAGGCGTGGAGGAAGCAACTGACGGTGGTGTGTGGCAGTATGTTGATAGATAATTTCCTTGCGCATGAGCATCTGCAACATGCCTATGTTAGGCAGGGCCACTGGCTGTTCCTCTTTGAGCAAGTCTACGATGTGGCGCATGTGTTGCTGTAGGCGCAGGGCTGCCTCATCTGGAGATTGTTGTATGCGTTGTGCAAAAAGGTCGATAAAAGTCGGTGTCATAAGGCGGATGTAGTGTATTTCATCGATGAACTGAGGTACTGGGTGTGGAATCGATGGCGCAAAGATAAAGCAAATATTTGATTGGGGGTTTCAGGGGCACGCCCTTTTTTCGCAACCGCAGTATAGATTGGTAGCACTGAAGTGTGCATTTTTTGGATTGTGCTTTCTATTTTCGGAATTCTCATTACCTTTGCAGTCGTTGAAACATCAATTAGTAAACAAACAAGCAACATAACAACGATGGCACAGCAACTGAAAGGGCTCACTCCCCGAGCCGAAAACTATTCGCAGTGGTACAACGACCTTATAGTGAAAGCTGACCTTGCCGAGCAATCGGCAGTGCGCGGTTGTATGGTAATAAAGCCCTACGGCTATGCGCTGTGGGAAAAGATGCAACACCAACTTGACAAGATGTTTAAGGCTACGGGTGCGCAGAATGCATACTTCCCCCTGCTGATACCGAAGTCGTTTTTCTCTCGCGAGGCCGAGCATGTAGAAGGCTTTGCCAAGGAATGTGCAGTGGTGACGCACTACCGTCTGCGCACCAATGCCGACAAGAGCGCGCTGGAAGTGGATCCCACTGCAAAACTGGAAGAAGAACTCATCGTGCGTCCCACTTCGGAGACAATCATCTGGAACACCTACCGCAACTGGATACACTCATGGCGCGACCTGCCCCTGATGTGCAACCAGTGGTGCAACGTAATGCGCTGGGAGATGCGCACTCGTCCATTCCTGCGCACGTCGGAATTCCTGTGGCAGGAGGGACACACAGCCCATGCCACCCGCGAGGAGGCCGAGGCTGAGGCACAGCGGATGCTGCGCGTGTATGCATCGTTTGCCGAGCAATGGATGGCCATGCCCGTCATACAGGGCGTGAAGAGCGAGACGGAGCGCTTTGCCGGCGCTCTCGACACCTACACCATCGAGGCGATGATGCAGGATGGCAAGGCGCTGCAGAGCGGCACAAGCCACTTCCTGGGACAGAACTTCGCCAAGGCCTTCGACGTAACCTTCCTCAATAAGGAAAACAAACCCGAATATGTGTGGGCCACCTCATGGGGCGTGTCGACACGACTGATTGGTGCGCTCATTATGACGCACAGCGATGACAACGGACTGGTGCTGCCGCCGCGCCTCGCACCAATACAGGTGGTGATAGTGCCCATTGCCAAGGGTGCAGAGCAGATGAAGGAGATAGACCAATATGTGGCTCCCGTGATAGAGGGACTGCAACAGAGAGGCATCTCGGTGAAATATGACAACGCCGACAACAAGCGCCCAGGCTTTAAGTTTGCCGATTATGAGCTGAAGGGCATCCCCGTACGCTTGGCAGTGGGTGGGTTCGATATGGAAAAGAACACCATGGAACTGATGCGCCGCGACACACTGGAAAAGGAGACACTACCCAAAGAGGGTATAGAAGCCCACATAGCACAACTGCTTGACGACATACAGGAAAATATCTACCGCAAGGCACTGGCAGCACGCGATGCACGCATCTATGAATGCGACAACTACGACGAGTTTCGCGAGCGCATTAAGGACGGTGGCTTCTTCCTTTGCCCCTGGGACGGCACTGCTGAGACGGAGGCAAAGATTAAGGAAGACACACAAGCCACGATACGTTGCGTGCCCTTCGATAGCAATCAGGCACCAGGCACTGACATGGTGAGCGGCAAACCCTCGGTGTGCCGCGCCATTATAGCACGCGCCTACTGATCGCCCCATCACGCCACTCAACATTTCCAGTCCGACATGCTACGACACATGCTACATACTGGCATACTAAGCATACTGTTTGCAATGGTTGCAGTGTTGCTGTGTGTAGGATGCATGGCAAAGAAAACTGAGAAGGAAGATGTGCGCGACAGCATAGCCAGCATCAACATCGACCGCTTCGACGTGTTGCAACACTCCTATGTGATGAACTGCGACTACTCTGCCCTGCAGCAGATGAGCCTGACCTACCCTACCGAGACGCGCACGCTTATAGAAGATGTGCTACAGATAGGCAAAGCTACTGACATGAGCATCAATGCCGATCTGTTGCAATTCTACCAAGACACTACGCTGGCACAACTGGCCCACGATGCTGAGGTGGCATATGAGGATATGAGCGACGTAGAACACAATCTGCGCACAGCCTTTACCACCCTGCATCAAATGCTGCCACAACTGCCACTGCCATCGTTCTATGCACAGATAGGCGCCTTGCAACAGAGCATCATCGTGAACGACACAAGAATAGGCATATCGCTGGAGAAATATCTCGGAACCGACTATCCGCTCTACATGCGCTACTATTCTCCCAGCCAACGGGCGATGATGACACGGCAGCACATCGTGGCCGACTGTCTGAGTTTCTACCTGCTGTCGCGCTATGGACTCAATGCCTTCGACATGCGGCAACAATGGGAGCGCGACGTGTATATAGCCAAGATACAATGGGTGGCCAACCGCTGCATGGAGAAACCCGTGTTTGATTCGGCCTATCTGAAACGTGTGGACAAGTACATGCGACGACACCGACACACAAAGATAGAACAGTTGCTCAAAGACGACAATCTGCAAGAAATACAGGAGATGAGAACCTGAGCATGACAAAAACTACTGACAACTATATCTCTCCCATAACCTCCCTCAACAACACTGCAACAGACAACTAATTTATGGACTGGCTGATTCCCCTATTTACAGATACCGACTCGGTAGCGCACATTGCCCTGCTCTACTCCATCGTAATAGCAGCGGGTGTGTATATGGGTAAAGTTAAGATAGCGGGTATCTCACTCGGGGTTACCTTTGTGCTCTTTGCCGGTATTGTGGCGGGGCACTTTGGTTTCACTGCCCCTAAGGAGATACTTACCTTTATGCAAGACTTTGGACTGATGCTGTTCGTATTTATGATAGGTCTGCAGGTGGGCCCCGGCTTCTTTGAGAGTTTCAGAAAGGGAGGGCTGGAGTTGAACTTGATGTCAATAGCCATCATAGTGCTCAACGTGAGTTTCATGTTTGCCTGCTATTTTCTGTTCTTCGACACGAGCGATGTCACCAACCTGCCCATGATGGTGGGCACGCTATATGGTGCTGTTACCAACACCCCTGGTTTGGGTGCTGCCAATGAGGCTCTGCAGTCGGTATACGGCGAGACTACGGCCCCCGCCATCGCCAACGGATATGCCTGCGCCTACCCCTTAGGCGTGCTCGGCATCATAGGAGCCACTCTATTGTTGCGCAAGCTATGCCACATCAGTCTGGAGAAAGAAGAAGATGAACTGGCCAAAGCCGAAGAGGTGGAAGACCCCAACGTGAAACCTCGCATCATACACCTGCGCGTGGACAATATGTATGTAGCAGGCAGACCGCTACGGCAAATAAAAGAATTTCTCAACCGTGACATCGTGTGCTCGCGCATACTGCACAAGGGACAAGTGTCAATACCTGACCGCGATACCACCTTCGAGCTGGGCGATGAACTGATGGTGGTATGCTCTGAGGCTGACGAAGAAGCCATCAAGGCATTTATCGGACCCGAGATAAAGGCCGAATGGAACGAGCAATTGGAAGAACAGCCCATGGTGTCGAAGCGCGTGATAGTGACCAATCCATCGCTGACAGGTAAGACAGTGGGCAAACTCAACTTACGCGGACTATATGGTGTGAATGTGACGCGCATACACCGCCAAGGCATTGAACTGCTAGCACGCCCCAGCCTGCACCTGCGAGTAGGCGACAGGCTGATGGTAGTGGGTCCCAAAGACCATGTGGAGCGCGTGGCAAACATGGTAGGCAACTCCGAACGACGACTCAACGCACCCAATATTGCCACTATCTTCGTAGGCATTATGATAGGTCTGCTCTTCGGCAGTCTGCCGCTGGCCATTCCTGGTATGCCGACACCCCTGCGGCTCGGTTTGGCAGGAGGTCCCCTCATTATCGCCATACTCATCGGACGCTTTGGCTATCGTCTGCGCATGGTGACATATACCACCACCAGCGCCAATATGATGTTGCGCGAGATAGGGCTGGTGCTCTTCCTAGCCAGCGTGGGCATAAAAGCCGGTGACGGATTTATAGAAACCGTGGTGGGAAGCAATGGATGGAAATATGTGGTGACAGGATTTCTCATAACAACACTACCCATACTTATCGTGGGATGCTATGCGCGACTGCGACACCATGTCAACTACTTTACACTGTCGGGCATGGTGGCAGGCACCTATACCGACCCGCCGGCCTTGGCTTACGCCGACGGCATATGCCAGAGAGAAGCACCGTCGATAGGCTACTCAACAGTGTATCCGTTGAGCATGTTTCTACGCATACTCATCGCACAACTACTCATACTCTTCTGCTGCACAGCAGCATAGTAAGGAAAGCACAACACCATCCAACAACAAGCACATACATACACACAAATACACACCATGTATTCAGTTATGACAAGATGCAGATATCTGCTACCACTCCTTTTCGCTGTGGCGTTCCACCTTACGACAGCAGCACAAGGAGCAAGAAACATCAAGATTAATGAGGTGCTCACCCATAACGTAGGAAGCATAGAAGATGCCTATGGCAACCATTTACCATGGGTGGAACTTGTGAATGCCTCCTACAGCACCTACAACGTGCGTGATATGTATATCGCCACCGACCGTAGCGTGCTTGACAATACGCTCAGCGCACCACAGCGCATCAGCAAGATGAGTATAATACCATCTGGCGACGAAATGACAAAGATGGAAGGCAAAGAGCACCTTATACTCTTCCTGAACAGTGAACACCACCGCGGCACACAACATCTCAACGCACGTATAGACGAGAAAAAGCCCTTATGGATAGCCCTCTACGACGGCAACGGCATTGACCTGATTGACTCTGTCAGCGTGCCCGTGATGGACGCCGACCAATCATATGCCCGCGAAAGTGACGGGGCACAACAGTGGGTGGTGAAAGATACTAATATGGTGACTGCCGGCACCGAGAACTTCGCCCACGTGAGCGAAACAAAGGCAGCACGACTGAAACGCGACGACCCACATGGATTTGGCATCACCGTATTGTCGATGACCATCGTGTTCTCGTGCCTAACACTGCTCTACATCTTCTTCTCACTTTTCGGAGTATACATGAAGCACAAACAAGCCAAGCAAGAGGTTTTGGAGAAACAACAGCGCAAGGAGAAATTCCTGCAACACAAGGACAAGCTGTTGGCAGAAGCACTAGCCGAGAGCCAGGACAAGGAAAAATACATGGCAATTATCGCCATGGCGCTCAAGCAATATCAAGACAACCAGCACGACGAGGAGAGCGGAGTGATAACCATCAAGCCAAAGCACACCAGTTGGGTGCACATAGCGCAAGATACGGAGTAAACACACCACTTATATTATATATGCACATCCATTCTTAACACTTCCCATACTTTATTATCAGACTATGAACAAATATCAATATACCCTCGATGGCGTCGATTACGACGTGGAAATAATCTCCGTGGAAAACAACATCGCCGAAGTGAAGGTGAACGACAAAACCTTCAACGTGAAAGTGAAAGACCACATCAAGCCCACACGCCCCCAACGCGTACACCTCAATGCCCCACAGACAGCCAACGACGATGCTAGCGTATACAAGTCGGAAAAGGTGAGCGCCGACACACTCAACCTCGAAGGCGAGAAGGTATATGCACCGCTGCCCGGCACCGTGACAGAAATACGCGTCAACGTGGGCGACAGCGTAAAGGCAGGACAGACAGTGATAGTGCTGGAAGCCATGAAGATGCAAAACAATATAGAGTGCGACGTGCCCGGACGCGTTTCGGCAATACTCGTCAAACCTGGCGACACCGTCATGGAAGGGGCAGCACTGCTAACCATAAAAGCGTAACAACCGCGAGGAAACAAAGCGCAACAAGCACAACTCCACAACTTAGCGTACTTCAACTTTTCAATAACAACGAAACCCAAAAACAGCTATCATGGGCTTTTTCGACTTTCTAGGAAAAAATTTTACCGAATTTCTGTCCTATACAGGTTTTGCCAATGCCACACTGCAAAACATCATCATGATTGTCGTGGGTGTATTCTTCATTTGGCTAGCCATCAAAAAAGACTTCGAACCCCTGCTCCTCGTACCTATAGGTCTGGGCATCATACTAGGTAATATCCCCTTCCGCGTCGATGCCGGACTGGAGATAGGACTATACGAAGACAACTCGGTGCTCAACATCTTCTATCAGGGTGTGAAGCAAGGTTGGTATCCGCCACTCATTTTCCTGGGTATCGGAGCCATGACCGACTTCTCCACACTCATCAGCAATCCCAAGCTGATACTCATCGGGGCTGCGGCACAGTTTGGTATCTTCGGCGCATACATGTTTGCCTTGTTGTTAGGTTTCGAACCCAATCAGGCAGCTGGCATCGCAATCATCGGAGGAGCCGACGGACCTACCGCCATATTCTTGTCATCGAAGACTGCACCCAATCTCATGGGAGCCATCGCAGTGTGCGCCTACTCCTACATGGCTCTCGTGCCATTGATACAACCACCGCTCATGCGCATGCTCACTACAAAAAAGGAACGCGTGATACGCATGAAACCACCCCGCCAAGTGAGCCAGACGGAGCGGATACTCTTCCCCATCATAGGGCTGCTGCTCACCACTTTCCTCGTGCCCTCTGGACTGCCATTGCTGGGAATGCTCTTCTTCGGCAACCTGCTCAAAGAAAGCGGCAAAACCACCAGATTGGCAAAGACAGCAGGAGCCGCACTCAACGACATCGTGGTAATACTGCTCGGACTCACCGTGGGATGTTCGACACAGGCCAGCGAGTTTCTCACCATGAACACCATATATATATTCCTCATAGGTGCCGGAGCCTTCGTAGTGGCAAGTACCAGCGGTGTACTCTTCGTTAAGATGATGAACCTCTTTCTCGGCAAAGACAACAAGATAAACCCGCTCATCGGCAACGCCGGAGTGAGTGCCGTACCCATGAGCGCACGCATATCCAACAACGTGGGATTGGAATACGACCGCCACAACTTCCTGCTGATGCATGCCATGGGCCCCAATGTGGCTGGCGTGATAGGGTCGGCCGTGGCTGCCGGTGCTCTACTGGGTTTTCTTAGCTAACTAGTTAAGCACTGTATGTTACAAGCGTACACCATACCAATAGCCCCATGCTAAGTGTAGTAGTACCTGTCTACAACGTGGAGAATACGCTCGACCGATGCATACAAAGTATCGTGAGTCAAAGCTATGATGCCATGGAGATACTGCTCATTGACGACGGCAGTACCGACAGCAGCCCGCGACTGTGTGACGAGTGGGCAGAGAAAGACACACGCATCAGCGTGGTACACCAACGCAATAAAGGACTCAGCGGAGCACGCAACACTGGTATAGAACTAGCGCAAGGACAATGGATAACATTTGTGGACTCCGACGACCAGTTGGCACCCGACACCTACCGCCAACTTATGGCAGAAGTGGAACAAACAGAATGTGATTTGCTGGAATACCAAGCGCGCATTGACGTAGGGAGCAAACAAGAATCTCAGTTGACATTACCCGACAAGACTTACCATAGCTACATCGGTTATTGGTTTGACACAGAAGCGTACCGACACTGTTATGCATGGAACAAAATCTATCGGCGCAATCTGTTCCAATCGTTGCGATACCCTGAGGGCAAGACCTTTGAGGATGTATACTTGCTGCCTCTGCTGATAAGAAAGGCACAAAGCATAAAGACATCACCAAAGGGTACTTACATTTACTATACCAACCCTAAGGGCATCAGTAAACAAACCACCCCCACTCACATATCCGACTTTCTGCATGCTCACATGCAAATATTGCCCTCAATGCTCCAGCACTACAAACAGCACGAGGTAAGCAGATCAGCTATCAGTAGATACTATCTCTACGTGCTTAATATACAAATCACCCACCATCGCATCACAGGCGAAACACTCTTAATCCCCACATTCCGCCCCACAATCATCGCCAACCGCGGACTACC
Organism: Bacteroidaceae bacterium; assembly: GCA_017940185.1. GTDB lineage: Bacteria > Bacteroidota > Bacteroidia > Bacteroidales > Bacteroidaceae > Prevotella. The sequence continues at coordinate 21,212 of JAGAZE010000049.1, forward strand.
CACATTGCTGAAGACACTCATGCTGCAAGTGATGAATCCCTCCACATTGTGCAGGCTCATGACCATGGGAAGAAAAAAACACTGACAACACAAATATACCTTACCATTACATGGCACAGCACAACGACTTTGGACGCTGGGGGGAAGACCTGGCAGAACAATACCTCATCGACCACGACTACGCTATCGTGGAGCGCGACTGGCATAGTGGACACCGCGACATCGACATCATTGCCGTGAAGGATTACACCTATGTGTTTGTTGAAGTGAAGACTCGACGCAACACCGACTTCGGAGACCCTATAGAATCCATCGACTACAAAAAACGCAATAATCTGCGCGTTGCCATTGCCCACTACCTGCACACACACGACAATATCTTGGAGAGCAGAGTAGACGTGATAAGCATCGTGGCACCCACACCCTACGACGTCAAGATAGAGCACATCGAGGACATCTCGCTATTGTAGTGCAGGCAACGTGCAACTTCATCTGTTGGCACAATAATTTGTTAACCTCGGAAAAACATTATACCTTTGCCCCAACGTGTGCACTACATCATGTACAACGACCTAAACATCAACAATAGGACAACACACATTATATCAACCAATATGAAAGCAATACGCTTACTTCTCCCCATGATTGCCATCTTTCTGCTCGCTGGTTGTCAGGCCAGCAAGCAAGTGGTGTATTTTCAAAACATTGACAGCATCTCGCTGGAAGGCTCGCGTGGACTCTACGACGCACGCATCATGCCTAAAGACATGCTCACCATCACAGTGTCGACCACCGATCCCGATGCTGCGCGCCCCTTCAACCTCGCCGTGGGAAGCACGGTGGGTGCAGGCGGACAACTCGGAGCCAGCAGCAACCTGCAAGGATATCTGGTAGACAACAGCGGTAACATCAACTTCCCCATCATAGGAAAGATGCACGTGCAGGGCATGACGAAAGAAGAATGCCAGAATGCCATCGCCGAACGCATAGCACCCTATATGGCAAAGACCGAGAACCCCATCGTCACCGTGCGCATGGCATCTTATAGAGTAACTGTCATCGGTGAGGTGAACGGTCCTACCGTGGTGCCCGTGACAACAGAAAAGATGAGTATAGTAGAAGCTCTGGCATCAGTGGGCGACATGTCGATATACGGCAAACGCAAGAACGTGCTGCTCATACGTGAGGACGAAACAGGACAAAAGCATAAAGTGCGCCTCGACCTCACCGACGCCAACATCTTCAATTCGCCCTACTACTACCTGCAGCAGAACGACATCATCTATGTGGAACCCTCCAGCGTGAAGACAAAAGGTGCCGACCTGGGTCCCACCACCACCATGTGGTTCTCATTCATCAGTATAGCCACATCGCTGGCAGCACTCATCGTAAACGTGCTACGCAACTGATCCACTCGTTGCACAACACACCGACACCATTCATCCAACAACAAAAAAAGCATTATGTGCGGAATAGTAGGATACGTAGGTCATCGCGAGGCCTTCCCTATACTCATTAAAGGCCTGCGCCGATTGGAATACAGAGGCTACGACAGTGCTGGCGTGGCACTCATCAACAGCAACGGCTCACTCAGCGTCTACAAAGCCAAGGGAAAAGTAAGTGAACTGGAGCGTTTCTGTAATGAAAAAGACATCACAGGAACCACAGGAATCGCCCACACCCGATGGGCCACACACGGTGAACCTTCGTCAATGAATGCTCACCCACACTACTCGGAGTCGAAAAACCTAGCCATCATTCACAACGGCATCATAGAAAACTACTCTGACATAAAAAACAACCTTAAAGAAAAGGGTATACAGTTTCGCTCTGACACCGATACTGAAGTGCTGGTGCAACTCGTGGAATATGTGCAGCAGCGTAAGAAGTGCGACCTGCTCACGGCCGTACAGATAGCTCTCCACCAGGTGATAGGCGCCTATGCCATCGCACTCGTCGATAAGCGCAACCCCAATCGTATCATCGCAGCACGCAAGCAGAGCCCACTTGTAGTGGGAATAGGCGACAACGAGTTTTTCCTCGGCTCCGATGCGTCGCCCATAGTGGAATACACCGACAAGGTGGTATATCTGGAAGATGGAAATATTGCCGTACTCAAACCAGGAGAAGACCTGCGGATAGTGAGCATACTCAACAAGGAGCAAAAAGCCGAGATAAAAAAGATTGACCTTGACCTGGGGCAGATAGAGAAAGGCGGTTATCCGCACTTCATGCTTAAAGAGATATTTGAGCAGCCCAACTGCCTTATCAACTGCATGCGCGGACGCGTCAACACCTCACTCAACAAGATTATCCTCAGTAGCGTCATCGATCACAAAGAGGCCATACTCAACGCCCGACGCATCATCATCGTGGCATGTGGTACCTCATGGCATGCCGGACTCATCGGAAAACAAACCATAGAGTCGTTCTGCCGCATACCTGTAGAAGTGGAGTATGCCAGTGAGTTCCGCTACCGCAATCCCGTCATCTACGCCTCCGACCTTGTCATCGCTATCTCGCAAAGCGGAGAAACAGCAGACACCCTTGCCGCCGTGGAGCAGGCAAAGCAAAAAGGCGCATTCATCTACGGCATATGCAATGCCATAGGTTCGAGCATACCACGTAGCACACACACTGGAGCCTACATTCACGTAGGACCTGAGATTGGCGTGGCATCCACCAAGGCCTTCACCGGACAGGTCACCGTGCTCACCATGCTAGCACTGGCAATAGCTAAGGAGAAAAACACCATCAGCGATGAAGAATACACCAGCGTGGTACAGGAGTTGAATGCCATTCCAAAGAAAATAGAACATGTACTGCGACTCAATGACCGCATAGCACAACTGTCGAGAACATTCACCTATGCGCGCAACTTCTTATACCTCGGTCGAGGATACAACTACCCAGTTGCACTGGAGGGCGCTCTCAAACTGAAGGAGATAAGCTACATACATGCCGAAGGCTACCCTGCAGCAGAGATGAAGCACGGCCCCATCGCACTCATCGACTCCGACATGCCCGTAGTGGTCATCGCGCCCCACAATGCCATGTACGAAAAGGTGCTGAGCAACATACAAGAAGTGGTGGCGCGCGAAGGAAGGGTAATAGCCCTCATCAGCGAAGACGATGAGGTGATACGCCATTTGGCCGACGAGGTGATAGAACTCCCCACCACCCTACCCTGCCTCGAACCACTCATCGCCACCATACCACTCCAACTGCTGGCATATCATATCGCCGTGTGCAAAGGCAAAGATGTCGACCAACCACGCAATCTGGCAAAGAGCGTTACCGTGGAATAGAACTGGGAGAAACAGTCCAACATACCTAAAACGCATTTTCCATGTGCACAAAACAGCGTGGAAAATGCGTTTTTTAAGCGTTTTTTCTTTGTCACCAATGCCAAAAACCGTACCTTTGGGCACTGAAATAAGCCCCCCCAAAATGCAATAACGGGCACGAGACACACGAATAACGCAAAATTACATATAAAAACACCATACATGGACGACAATCAATTTGTAGAACAAGACAGAATTATCAAAATCAACATTGAGGAGGAAATGAAATCCTCCTACATCGACTACTCTATGTCGGTGATTGTTGCACGCGCCCTTCCCGATGTGCGCGACGGCTTTAAGCCTGTGCACCGACGCATACTCTTCGGAATGCAGGAACTGGGCAACACATCCGACAAACCCACCAAGAAATGCGCACGCGTAGTGGGAGACGTCATGGGTAAATATCATCCCCACGGCGACAGCTCCATCTACGGAGCATTGGTACGCATGGCACAGGATTGGAATATGCGATACACGCTCGTCGACGGACAGGGCAACTTCGGCAGTGTCGATGGCGACTCACCTGCCGCCATGCGATATACCGAGTGCCGACTCTCAAAAATGGGAGAACACATCATGGACGATCTGGACAAGGAAACCGTCGACATGACCAACAACTACGATGACACGCGCACCGAACCTACAGTGATGCCCACCAAGATACCCAACCTGCTCGTCAACGGAGGCAATGGTATCGCAGTAGGTATGGCCACCAACATTCCCACACACAACCTTGGCGAAGTTATAGATGGCTGCTGCGCATACATCGACAATCCCGACATCGACACCGAAGGACTGATGCAATACATCCCCGCACCCGACTTCCCCACGGGCGCATATATCTATGGTATTGCTGGTGTGAAAGAAGCTTATGAAACAGGACGCGGACGAATTGTGCTGCGAGCCAAGGCAGAAATAGAAACTGGCGACACACACGACAAGATCGTAGTGACCGAAATTCCCTATGGTGTCAACAAGCAGCAACTCATAGAGAACATAGCCGAACTGGCAAAAGAAGGAAAAATTGACGGCATCTCCAACGTCAACGACGAAACAGGACGTCAGGGCATGCGTATCGTCGTCGACGTGCGCCGCGAGGCCAACGCCAACGTAATACTCAACAAGCTCTTCAAGATGACGGCACTGCAGAGCAGTTTCTCCGTCAACTGCATAGCACTCGTGAAAGGACGACCCAAACTCCTCTCGCTCAAAGAGTGCATACATCACTTTGTAGAGCATCGGCACGACGTCACCATACGCCGCACACAATACGAACTGCGCAAGGCAAAAGAACGTGCACACATACTCGAAGGACTCATCATAGCCTGCGACAACATCGACGAGGTGGTACATCTCATCCGAGCCAACCGCACACCTTCCGATGCGCAAAGAGCACTCGAACAGCGCTTCAACCTCGACGAACCCCAGTCGAAAGCCATCGTCGACATGCGACTGGCACAACTCACCGGACTGCGAGTAGAACAGCTGCATGCCGAATACGAAGAACTGGAACGCAATATTGAGTATCTGCAAGCCATACTAGACGACCCCGAACTGTGCAAGAAAGTGATGAAGGACGAACTGCAGGAAGTGAAAGAGAAGTATGGCGACGAACGCCGCACCATCATACGCTACAGCAGCGAAGAATTCAACCCCGAAGACTTCTACCCCAACGACCCCGTCGTGGTCACCGTCAGCCATTTGGGATACATCAAACGCACAGCACTGAGCGAATTCCGCGAACAGGCTCGAGGTGGCGTTGGTTCAAAGGGAGCCAAGACTCGCGACGAAGACTTCACCGAATTCATCTTCCCCGCCACCATGCACCAGACACTTCTCCTCTTCACACGCAAGGGACGCTGTCATTGGCTGAAGTGCTATGAGATACCCGAAGGTGAAAAGACCTCGAAAGGCCGTGCAATACAAAACCTCGTCAACATCGATGCCGACGACTCCGTCAATGCCTTCCTGCGCCTGAGAGGACTCAACGACAACGATTTCCTCAATAGCCACTACGTAGTGTTTGCTACAAAGAAGGGTATCGTAAAGAAAACCTGTCTGGAAGCCTACAGCCGCCCACGTGCCAATGGCGTCAATGCCATCAATATTGTGGAAGGCGATGAGGTGGTTGACGTACGTCTCACCAACGGCCGCAACGAACTCATCCTTGCCAACCGCAACGGACGTGCCGTGCGCTTTGATGAAGACAAAGTACGCTCCATCGGACGTGTCGGCCAAGGTGTACGCGCCATGACACTCGACGGCGGCGACGACGAAGTGGTGGGAATGGTAGTGGTCAACGACCCCGAAAAGGAAACCATCATGGTGGTGAGCGAAAACGGATACGGCAAGCGCTCACAAGTGGAAGACTATCGTAAGACCAACCGCGGAGCCAAGGGAGTAAAGACGCTCAACATTACAGAGAAAACAGGCCGACTGGTTGCCATCAAGACCGTGACCGACCAAAATGACCTGATGATCATCAACAAGAGCGGCATCACCATACGCCTCTCCGTGAGCGAATGCCGCGTGCAGGGACGTGCCACACAAGGCGTACGGCTCATCAATCTCACAAAGAAAAACGATGTCATAGCGGGCGTTTGCAAGGTGATGAACAGCGAACTGGAAGCCACCGTCGAAGAAGAAGCGCGCAACCAGTGGGCCAACAATCCCGAAAAACTGAATCAACAACAGCAAACAACCGAAGCAGATACACAAGAGAATCCCGTCGACAATGACGACGACACCAACAATGATACATTAAACCTCACACCCGCGACCACATCAAACGAATAAGCAATCATAAAAACAACTGAACATGAAAAAGACACTCATTCTTGCTCTGGCGGTGCTCTTCTCCGCCACAGCATTCGCTCAAGGAGATGCCGCCAAGCAAATCCTTAAACTCAAGGACTACGATCAGGCAGCATCCATGCTACAAGCCAATCTGGGCAGCATGTCGGCAGAAGCCAAAGCCAAATGCTACAACAAATTGGTAGACCTCTCATGGCCCCTGATAGAAAAAGAAGGTGCCGCCGAGACACAGTCGGAAGACTTCTACGACGCACTCTACAACGCTTATGTCAACGCTTTCGAGTGCAACAAGTTCGACCAGCAGCCCAACGACAAAGGACAGGTAAAGCCTAAGTTCTACACCAAGAACCGCGACCGTCTCTACAACATCCGCCCGTTCCTCATCAATGGTGGTGAAGCAGCACGACAGAACAACGACTTCCCACGCGCCTACAAGTTCTGGGGATTGTATGTTGACAGCTCTCTCGACCCACTCTTCGACGAAGTGGACAAAAGCGAAGACAAGTATGTAACAGAGATAGCCTACTACGCCGCTGTAATGGGTTTCCAAGTGAAGGACTTCCAGGGTGTTGAAAAGTACACCGACGTGGCCATGACCAACCCCGAAAAGGCCAACGAAGCAATGGAGCTTAAACTCGCAGCAGCAAGTCAGGGCATCAAGTCACATGCCGACTCTGTAGCATTTGTAGAAAAAGTGGAAGCTGCCTTCCAGAAGAATCCGCAGAGCGAACTGGTATTCGGCACACTCATCAACTTCTACACCGACCTGCAGATGGACGACAAATTGGAAAGTGTGCTGGAAAAGAAACTGCAAAGCGATCCCAACAACTTCGTAGTTTGGAACATTCGCGGACAGAAAGCCATGCGTCAACAGAATCTCGACCTTGCCATCGAGAACTTCCGCAAGGCATTACAAGCCAATCCCAACGAGTCACAGGTACTCACTTTCCTCGGAGCATGCCTGCTCGACAAGGCCAGCAAGGCTGAAGAAAAAATCAAGGGAAGAATAACACCCGAAGCCAAGAAAGAACTCAACAAGTACTACGAAGAGGCTAAAGACAATCTGGAAAAAGCCAAGAGTCTGGCTCCCAACGACAAATCAAGCTGGGGATATGCACTCTATCGCTGCTACTACGCCCTTTACGGTGCTAACGACGACCGTACAAAGGCAGCAGAAGCTGACTCCAAATAAGCAACACTTACACATTGTGGAACACTATAAGGAGTTGGATGTGGCATAATTATTGTGGCATCCAACTCCTCACCACACCTTAAAACACCATCACACCTCAAACCCCAACACTTATATTCTCGCCTCAGCACTCATGAAACGCCATGCTCTACTCCTCATGCTCGCCCTGTTGAGTATACCTTTTCATCTGTCAGCACAGAAAAAGGTAATACAACAGGCACAGCAACTCATTAAGACAGGAAAGGAATTGGAGAAGGCAGAAAAGCTAATGACCGACTTGCTGAAGGACACCAGCAACATTGCAAACACTAAGATACACCTCACCCTGTTTGAGGCTGTGAAGAAGCAGTATGAGCAGGGCAATGAGAAGTTGTATCTCAAGCAGACCTACGACACTACCGCCCTGTTCAACAACACGCTGAAGATGTTCACCATCCTAGAGCGCCTCGACAGCATTGAAACACAGCAGTCCACCACGCAGAAGCACAAAAGCAAATGGCGCGACCGCGATGTAGCGTTCCTGCATAGCTTCCGGCGCAATCTGCTCAACGGAGGGCGCTTCTTCTCACGCAAACAACAATACCAACGGGCATACACCTTCTACACACACTATCTGAACACCGCCAAACATCCGCTCTTCAAGCAATATCAATACGCCACCACCGACTCGCTCATGCCCGGAGCGGCCTATGGGGCTATGTATTGCGCATACAAGTTGCAACAACCTCACAACGTCCTCACCTACGCCCCAATGGCCGAACAGGTGAAACGAAGAACGGAATATGTCTACCAGTTTGAAGCAGAGGCATATCATCTGCTCAACGACACAACCAACTACCTGAAGACATTGCTGAAGGGATTTAAGCACAGTCCGCAGTTTGTCTATTTCTTCCCTCGCATTGTCGACCACTACATCGACACCCGACAGAACGACAAGGCCATCGCGTTCGTCGATCAAGCCTTACTAATCGACAGCCTCAACCCCACATTCCGTTTTGCGCAAAGCACACTGTTGCTCAACAGCGGGCAATATGAGCAGTGCATCGACATATGCGAAGACCTCATAGCTGCCAACGACTCGCTCATTGATGCTTACTACAACATCGGACTGGCCTACTTCAACGAGGCCATCAGTCTCGACAAGCAAGTGCAGAATCAGCGCAGCCGGCGCGAGGCCATCTCACAACTCTACAAAAAAAGTCTGCCCTTCATGCAGAAGGTGCGCGAAGAACAGCCCAACCAACCCGAAAAGTGGGCCCAGGTGCTCTACACCATCTATCTCAATCTCAACATGGGTAATGAGTTTGACGAAATCAATGCACTTTTAAGCAGGAAAAAAACTACTGCCAACAACCACTAATCTACAACCACTATGCACCTGTCACATCACCACACACTCATAGCAAGCACGCTTCTTTTTCTGGCCTGTTGCCTCCATAGTTGTAACAAGAGTAAGAGCAATTCCGAGACAGCGCTGCTGGAGGCTATAGCCAATGCCGTTAACGACGACACTGCCGACAACCATAAGCACCAGAACGACACACTATGGAACAAGAGTATAAGAAATGAATTCTACGGATCACGCTTCGGACAGTCATCGGAAATGGTCATGGGCAACTTCTACGACATCGACCAATCACTACAACCTACATACGCAACCGACACCAACATCATATGGGAGAAGTCACCTGGCGACGAATTCAGATTTGCCAACTACTCATGGTCAACACTCGTCAACGAATTTCGCGACGACCAGTTGGCAGCAGTTCGCTTTTTCAATGATTATGATGAAAAGCAGGAGGCTATCACACAATTCAATAGCATCTTGAAAGACATGTCGAAAGGTTACAAGATGACAAAGGTCGAGCCCGGAATGCAGAATGTGCTAAAATAATATGTGGCCTTCAGCCGACAAAAACGAATAGCACGCCTTATACTCATGCGCTACAACAATCAAGACAACAATGTGGTCTACAGATTAGAACTCGACTATGTCGACTGCAATTTGTGGCCGGAACTCTGGTGACTAACAATAATACCAAACAAATAATATACCTTTTCATAATGGCACTAGCAACGAAATACGCCCCCACCCTTGTGGAGACAAAATGGTACGACTACTGGCTCAACCACAACCTCTTCCACTCTGAGCCCGACCAACGCCAGCCCTACACCATCGTCATACCTCCGCCCAACGTGACGGGCGTGCTCCACATGGGACACATGCTCAACAACACCATACAAGACATTCTCATGCGGCGTGCTCGCATGGAAGGAAAGAATGCCTGTTGGGTACCTGGCACCGACCACGCATCCATAGCCACCGAAGCCAAGGTGGTGGCGCGGCTGGCTGAGCAAGGTATCAACAAGACCGACCTCACACGCGATGAATTTCTCAAGCATGCTTGGGAATGGACACACGAGCATGGAGGAATCATCCTGAAACAGCTCCGACGTCTCGGTGCATCCTGCGACTGGCAACGCACAGCCTTTACCATGGACGACGAGAGATCAAAAGGCGTGATAAAAGTGTTCTGCGACCTATACAACAAAGGATTCATCTATCGCGGCGTGCGCATGGTCAACTGGGACCCAAAGGCAAAGACTGCACTATCCGATGAAGAAGTGGTATATCAAGAAGAGCATTCCAAACTCTATTACCTACGCTATCAGGTGGTGGAAGACCCCGGACGCTATGCCATCGTAGCCACCACACGCCCCGAAACCATCATGGGCGACACAGCCATGTGTATCAACCCCAACGATGAGAAAAACCAATGGCTCAAGGGAAAGCATGTCGTCGTGCCATTAGTGGGACGACAAGTACCAGTCATAGAAGACGAGTACGTAGATGTAGAGTTTGGCACAGGATGCCTGAAGGTAACACCTGCACACGACATCAACGACCATGCACTCGGACTAAAACACCATCTCGACACCATCGATATATTCAACGACGATGGCACATTGTCGGAACAGGCCGGACTCTACGTTGGCATGGACCGCATGGACGTGCGAAAACAAATAGCACACGACCTGCAGGAAGCCGGACTGATGGAAAAGGTGGAAGACTACACCAATAAGGTGGGCTACTCAGAGCGGACACACGTACCCATAGAGCCGAAACTCTCCACGCAGTGGTTCCTATCTATGCAACACTTCGCCGAACTGGCACTGCCACCCGTGATGAACGACGACATTCAGTTCCATCCCGCTAAGTATAAAAACACCTACCGCCATTGGCTGGAGAACATCAAAGATTGGTGCATCAGCCGTCAGCTTTGGTGGGGACACCGCATACCCGCCTATTATTACCAAAACTTCGTTGCTGTGGCGGAAGAGCCCGAGCAAGCCCTGCAATCATTGCGTGAACAAAGCGGAAAGACCGACCTCACACTCAACGACATTCAGCAAGACGAAGACTGTCTCGACACATGGTTCTCGTCGTGGCTGTGGCCCATCTCGGTATTCAACGGCATCAACCAACCCGACAACAGCGAGATAGACTACTACTACCCCACTGCCGACCTCGTCACCGGACCCGACATCATCTTCTTCTGGGTGGCACGCATGATAATGGCAGGTTACGAATACCGACAGAAGCCCCCCTTCCACAACGTATACTTCACTGGCATTGTGCGCGACAAGCAAGGACGCAAGATGTCGAAGAGCTTAGGCAACTCACCCGACCCCATAGCACTCATCGACCAATATGGTGCCGATGGTGTGCGCATGGGCATGATGCTCGCAGCACCTGCCGGCAACGATATACTTTTTGATGTAGCCCTCTGCGAACAGGGACGCAACTTCTGCAATAAGATATGGAATGCCTTCCGTCTTATCAAGGGTTGGCAAGCCGATGCCAGTCTGCCACAACCCGACACCAACACCCAGGCCATCGCATGGCTCAGCGCACGCCTGAGAACTGCCGGACAAGAACTGAACGAACAGTTCAAACGCTACCGCATCAGCGAAGCACTGATGACAGTATACAAACTGTTCTGGGACGACTTCTCCAGTTCATATCTCGAAATGGTGAAACCTGCCTATGGCCAGCCCATCGACCAACCGACACTCAACGCCACGCTACAATTCATTGACACACTGCTTAAGATGCTTCACCCCTTCATGCCGTTCATCACCGAAGAGCTGTGGCAAAATCTGGCACCACGCAGCGAGGGAGCATCCATCATGGGTGAACAGCTGCACATCGGAGCACCACTGCCCGCCGATGCCCAACGCATCGCCGACATGGACAATGTGCTGGCCGTCATCAGCAACATCCGCATGATACGCAACAAGAAGAATCTCTCTCCACGCGAACCGCTCACACTCCATGCCATAGGCACCAACCACCTGACTGCCTACGACACGCTGATACAGAAGATGAGCAATGTGAGCGAAATACAGACACACGAACAACGCAATGCCGACGCCATGCCATTCATGGTGGGCACCTTCGAATATGCCGTGCCACTGGGCGACAAGGTAGACACTGCCGCCGACCGCGCCAAACAGGAAGCACAGCTGCAGCACCTTGAAGGATTCTTGGCAGGCATACGCAAGAAACTCTGCAACGAAAAGTTTATGGCCAATGCTCCCGAGCAGGTAGTCGCCTTAGAGCGCAAGAAAGAGCAAGACACACTGGAGAAAATTGCTGCTATACGCGCCATACTAGAGCAGTAACCAAACTGAATCTGTCAGCACACACCATTGAAGTCAAAAAAGTCAATGCCTGGCGAATTGTCGCTCTTCACACAACAGCAAATGAAGGGCGGGTTCTCTTCTGAATTGGAAGAGGCTTTGGCCGTGTTAGCCGACCACCTCAAACGCAACGGAGGCAGACAGACACCTGAACGACAACTCCTGCTCAAAGCCATCTACGAGACCGACAACCTCTTCACCATCGACGAATTGCTGCAACAGCTCAAAGAGGCGAAGACGCATGTGAGCAAAACAACACTCTACAGCAGCATCAAGCTGTTTGAGCAACTGCACCTCGTAGTGTCGCACCGTCTGCACAACAATACCTACTATGAGCGCGCACTGCATCAGGAAGGCATCTGCCGACAGATATGTACGCACTGCGGCAAAGTGCAACGCTATAAGAGCAAGGCCGTCACACAGGTTATCAACTGTGCACGGTGGCCGCACTTCCAGAAAGAACGATTCACACTCTACATCTACGGCACATGTCGGGCATGTGCCAAAATAAAGAAAAACAAATCTTAAACCACAATATGAACAAACCATCAATACCAAAAGGCACACGCGACTTCTCTCCTGCCGAGATGGCAAAGCGCAACTATATCTTCCAAACCATTCGTGACGTGTATGCGCTCTATGGTTACCAACAGATTGAGACACCTGCCATGGAGACGCTGCAGACGCTCATGGGCAAGTATGGCGAAGAGGGCGACAAACTGCTCTTCAAAGTGCTCAACAGCGGCAACTTCCTACAGAAGGTGACCGACGAAGAACTCGCCGGGCGCAATACCAACCACCTGGCAGCACAACTGTGCGAAAAAGGACTGCGCTACGACCTCACCGTGCCCTTCGCACGCTATGTCGTCATGCACCGCGAAGAATTGCAGATGCCTTTCCGGCGCTACCAGATACAACCCGTCTGGCGCGCCGACCGTCCGCAAAAAGGACGCTATCGCGAGTTCTACCAGTGCGATGCCGATGTGGTAGGATCCGACAGCCTGCTCAACGAGGTGGAACTTATGCAGATTATCGACACCGTTTTCCAACGCTTTGGCATACGCGTGCAGATAAAAATAAACAACCGAAAAATACTCACCGGCATTGCTGAGATGATAGGCGAAGCCGACAAAATTGTGCCCATCACCGTTGCCATGGACAAGATGGACAAGATAGGTCCCGAGGGCGTTAACGCCGAACTGCATGAAGCGGGCATCAGCGACGAAGCGATAGAGCGGCTGCAACCTATCATCACCCTTCAAGGTAGCAACGATGAAAAGCTGGATATTATTGACAGCGTACTCAAAGACTCCGCCATCGGAAGGAAGGGGGTAGAAGAAACACGCTACATCCTGTCTACCATCGCATTGTGCAACCTCAGGAACGAGGTGCAACTCGACCTCACCCTCGCACGCGGACTCAACTACTACACAGGTGCCATCTTTGAAGTCAAAGCACTTGATGTGCCCATGGGAAGCATCGTGGGTGGAGGACGTTACGACAACCTCACGGGCATCTTTGGCATGCCTGGGCTTAGTGGAGTGGGCATCAGCTTCGGGGCCGACCGCATCTTCGATATTCTCAACCAACTCAACCTCTATCCTAGCAATGCTGTAGAAGCCACTCAATTGTTGTTCATCAACTTTGGCGAAAAGGAGACCGCCTACATCCTGCCACGGTTGGCGCAAATAAGAAAGGCTGGTATCAATGCCGAAATATTCCCCGATACCGTCAAACTGAAGAAACAGATGAACTATGCCAATGCCAAGCATATTCCATATGTAGCATTCGCTGGCGAACAGGAGATGAAAGACCTTACCCTGACAGTGAAAAACATGACAACAGGCGAACAAAACGTCATGACAACCGACGATATTATTGCACAACTGAAAATGGAATAAGGTTGCCAACTCAGAAGGCGTAACATGAGGACAACAACACATCAATTTAGATAGGTCTACATAATACAACAGTCCTTGCATTATACGCCAACATCCGTTCTTCCCCCTTTATCTGCTCCTCCTGCTCTGCCTGTGCATGGGGAGCAGACTTTCTCTTCAACGCAGGAAAGGCAGCCTACACAACTGCCGTCAACGCCAACATCAATGACCTGACGTTCGACTACAAAGGCAAAAATCTCGTCCATCGCCAATCCCTCATCTTCCATTCCTACCAACCTGTCATATAGACACAACGGCAAAGAGCTGATTCGCAAGAACGACTTGATTTGGTCGGTGACTTATACTGATATAGGTAGACACATTTACTAACAATTAAAATGTGTATCCATTATGAGTAGAAAGTATCAAAAGTACAGTGAAGAATTCAAGTTGTCAGTTCTTCGTGACTATTATTCTTCCGGCATGAGTAAGAAA
>JAGAZE010000050.1 GCA_017940185.1 Bacteroidaceae bacterium
GGTGAGGTTTGTTTGTGATGTTCGGGATGCTTGTGTAGCCCCTTGGCGTCGTGGTCTCTGCGCACGTGTGGTGACCGCGCACGAAAAAGCCCGCACGGCTGGTGTTGCCATACGGACACGATGCCACCCTTTCGGAGCAATGCGATTGCTCCAAAAGGCTGTTTCTGCGTTAAGATTTCTTAAATTCGGGGGGGGGGGGGGGATAATAAATGTTAAAACAGCACGGTCAGATTGCTGCTTTGCAGATACTGGAAGAAGGCAGATATGGCGGGGCTGTTTCATGGTAGTGGGGAAAGCGACGCTATCGTGGGGCAGTCGGAGCTATAAGTGTATTCTTGGTGTTTTCCTATTTATGCTAAAAAGGGGGATAATGCGGTGCAAAGGTAAGGACTTTGCGGAAATCTGCAAATAAAAAGAGATAATATTTCACGCGGTGCGTGATAAAGAAAAGGACAGACGACAAAATATGCCGAAAAGAAACAAGCACAGGCAAAGAGATTTCATGTCGGATTTTTTAATTATCAGAACATACCATAAGGTAAAAACTCTCTACCTTTGCAGCAAGAGTAAAATCTATTGTACAACCTATATCATTTCATCCGACATGAAGAAAGTTCTATTCCTGTTACCCCTGCTTGTGTTTTGCCTGAGCAGCGGTGCGGCTTTCGCCCAGAGCGGCAAGGCAAAACCCACACGCGAACACCTCTATCGCGTCTACCTCACCGACAAAGCCGGCACACCCTACTCGCTCAACAAGCCCGAAGCCTTTCTCTCGAAGAAAGCCTTAGAGCGCCGCAGCCGGCAGCAGCTCACGCTCAACGACACCGACCTGCCCGTCAGCCCAAAGTATGTGAAGGCCGTGGAGAAGAAGGGCATGAAAGTAGTGGGATGCAGCAAGTGGCAGAACACCCTATTAGTAGCCACCACCGACAGCGCAGCGGCAGAGCAGCTTACCGCGCTCAGTTGCGTGAAGGAGGTAAAGCGTGTACACTCCTATAATATAAAGGAACAGAAGCTGACGCGCACCACGCTGAAGACCACCGACCGCGCAGCCGTCGACACGCCCTACTACGGCAAGGCGCAAGCCAACATCACCACCATCAACGGCATACCACTCCACGAGGCGGGCTACCGCGGCAAGGGCATGACGATAGCCATCTTCGACGGCGGATTTATGAACGCCGACGTGATACCCCTGCTCAACAATGTGAGCGTGCTCGGCACACGCGACTTCGTGTATCCGCGCAGCGAAGACATCTTTGCCGAGACCGACCACGGCACGATGGTGCTCGCCTGCATGGGAGCCAATCAGCCGGGACGCATCGTAGGCACAGCACCCGAAGCAAGCTTCTACCTGCTGCACACCGAAGAAGGTCCCTATGAGAGCTGGGCAGAAGAGGACTTCTGGACCATGGCAGCCGAATATGCCGACTCGCTGGGCGTAGACATCATCAACAGCTCGCTGGGATACAACACCTTCGACGACAAAACACAAAACTATCGCCGCCAAGACCTCAACGGACGCACGGCATTCATCTCGCGCACAGCATCGATGCTTGCCGACAAGGGCATGCTGCTGTGCAACTCGGCGGGCAACTCCGGCTCCGGCACATGGAAGAAGATAGGCGTGCCCGCCGATGCCACCGACATACTGGCCGTGGGTGCACTGACACCGAAGCGCAACAACGCCAGCTTCAGCTCAGTGGGTCCCTCGCATGACGGACGCGTGAAGCCCGACGTGATGTCGCTCGGCGCACCCGCCACCGTCATAGGAGGCAACGGGGCCGTGCAGGGAGCCAACGGCACGAGCTTCGCCTCGCCCGTGCTCTGCGGCATGGTGGCATGCCTGTGGCAGGCACTGCCCCACCTCACAGCACGACAAATAATGGCACTCGTCCGACAGACTGCCAACCACGCCGACGACCCCGACAACGTCTTCGGATACGGCATCGCCGACTTCGAGAAAGCATTGCAAGCAGGACGCAACGCAGCAACGCGTTAACTTGTCAACTTGTCAACTCATCAACTTGTCAACTCATTGATGCCCACGCAACGCACCATACTTAAACTCTCCGACGTTAACGGCTTCGTGCGCGACCTGCTTGATGCCGAGTTGCCCGACGACTTCTGGATAGAAGCCGAGATAGCCGAGATGAACGAACGCGGCGGACACTGCTATCTCACCCTGGTAGAGAAAGACGAGCACAGCCACACACCCATAGCACGCGCCGGCGCACGCTGCTGGCGAAGCACCTGGACGATGGTGCGCGACCATTTTCTGCACGTGACGGGCACGCCCATGCGCGCTGGCATGAAGGTGCTGCTCCTGGCGCATGCCCAATTCCATGAGGCCTACGGCTTCTCGTGGATTATCACCGACATCGACCCTACCTATACATTGGGCGATCTGGCACGCCGACGCAAAGAAATCATCGCACGCCTGAAGGCAGAAGGGGTGATCGACCTCAACAAGCAGCTGGAGCTGTCGCCCTTTGCGCAACGCATCGCCGTTGTCTCCAGCGAGACAGCGGCAGGCTACGGCGACTTCGTTCGGCAGCTGCACGACAATCAGCACCACTTCGCCTTCATTACAAAGCTCTTCCCCGCCATCATGCAGGGCGAACAGGTGGAAACCAGCATCATCCGTGCGCTGACGGCCATCTGCGAAAACGACGACGACTACGATGCCGTAGTAATCATACGCGGCGGCGGCTCTACGGCCGACCTCTCGGGATTCGACACGCTGCGCCTGGCGGAACACGTGGCCAACTTCCCCCTACCCGTCATCACCGGCATAGGCCACGACCGCGACGAGAGCGTGCTCGACATCATAGCACACAGCAGCGTGAAGACACCCACGGCGGCCGCCGAACTGCTGATAGGCAACCTGCTGCACACGGCCGGCATCATTGCCGAGGCAGAGCAGACGGTGGTGCGATGCGTAAAACAGCGCATAGAGCACGAACAGCTGCGCATGACACACCTGGTAAGCACGCTGCCACACATCGTGAGAAGTATGCTGCAAGCACACAACAACCGGCTTGACCGCATGACCACGCGCATGGCCACAGCCATACCACGCCACCTGTATAGCCAGAGCGAGCACCTCACAGAGCTCAACACCCGCATGAGCAACACACTGCACCAACACATGCAGCAACAGCACCACCACTTAGACATGCTGGCACAGCAGCTGCAGGCACTCGACCCGCAACGACTGCTCAACAGAGGCTACTCCATCACCACACACAACGGTCATGCAGTAAAAGACAGCACGCTACTGCAACACGGCGACATCATCCTCACACGAACAGCAAAAGGAACCATCACCTCGGTGGTAAACAAAAAGAACCGTTTCGATAAGCCGAACCGACGCCAAACCGAAGGCAATGGAACTTGTTCCGATTGCTGAGGCGCGAACGCTGCGATTAAGCGAGTGCAGAGTGATGCTCGCATGGACTCTGCCGAGCGTGAGCAGTGAAGGCCACAGGCCAAGGAGGAAGACAAAGTCAAAGCAATGGAGCCCGCTCCAATTGCTGAGGCGAGAAATGGACGGACGAAACCCAAATAAACATCACAGCATGAAATACGAAGACGCACTGCACGAACTGGAAAACATCGTGCAACAAATGGAAAACAACGACCTCGACATCGACCAGCTCACACAACAGCTGCAACGGGCCAAGCTGCTCATCAGGCAATGCAAGAAACAACTCACCAAGACCAACGAGGAGATACAGCAGCTGCTCAACGACGAAACGGCGGAACAACAATAACACCCATACAGACAGAAAAGGCGAAGAGAGTGTTTTTTCTTCTCATAAACTTGTAAACACCGAAGAGAAGCACTACATTTGCCCTACTCTTTCACTAACACATTAACACTTTCCATATGAAAAATCTTGATTGGGCAAACCTGCCCTTCGGTTATGTACAAGCCGACTACAACGTTCGTTGCTACTATCGCGACGGCAAGTGGGGCGAAATAGAAGTAAGCTCCGACCCCAACATCACCATGTCCATCGCCGCTACCTGCCTGCACTACGGACAGGAAGGCTTTGAGGGACTGAAGGCCTATCGCGGCAAGGATGGTCGCGTGCGCCTCTTCCGCGCCAAGGACAATGCCGAGCGCCTGCAACAGACAGCACGCGGCATACTGATGGCCGAAGTGCCCACAGAGTTGTTTATGAACATGTGCGAAACCGTCGTACGCCTCAACGAAGCGTGGATACCCCCGTATGAGACCGGTGCCACACTCTATCTGCGCCCGCTGCTCATCGGAACAGGAGCACAGGTGGGTGTGCGCCCCGCTACGGAATACTGCTTCCTCATCTTCGTCACACCCGTAGGCCCTTACTTCAAAGGCGGATTCCAGTGCAACCCCTATGTCATCACACGCCAGTGGGACCGTGCAGCACCTCTCGGAACAGGTCGCTACAAGGTGGGCGGCAACTATGCTGCATCGATGCAGGCCAGCCACTACGCACACGAGAACGGATATGCTGCAGAGTTCTACCTCGATGCCAAGCACAAGAAATACATGGACGAATGCGGTGCCGCCAACTTCTTCGGCATCAAGGAAAACACCTATGTGACCCCGCTCACCGACTCCATACTGCCCAGTATCACCAACCGCAGCCTCATGCAGCTGGCCGAAGACCTGGGACTGAAGGTAGAACGCCGCCCCATTCTGGAAGAGGAGCTATCCACCTTCGAAGAAGCAGGCGCATGCGGAACAGCCGCTGTCATCTCGCCCATCTCATACATCGACGACCCCGACAACGACAAGCGCTATGTCATCTCAAAGGACGGCAAGCCTGGACCCATTTCACAGAAACTCTACGACACACTGCGCGGCATACAGTACGGCACAGTGGAAGACAAGCATGGATGGATCACCTTCGTAGAAATGTAATATCCTCAAACTGTTTCATAATTGTACCCAGAGAGCGACGAGGCAGTGGCCCCGTCGCTCTCCTTATATATTATGTATGGTGTAGCCAATACGCTACAAACATATACACAGTCGTGTGTCAGAAGTGGAAACGCAGGTCGACGCCAAACTGCCGCGGCATGCCACGCTGGGCAAAGCTCAGCATCTGTCCCGTGGCGTTGCTCTCCACAAGGAAGGTGTGATAGCGCGTGCCAGTAAGATTGCGCGCCCAGAACGACAACGAGGCAAAACCAAAGTCGGCACCCACACGCGCTCCAAGCAGCGCATACAGCTTCTCGTGCTGCGTGTTGGTCTCATTCCACCATGTCTTGCCCTGCATGTGGGTGTTGATACCGGCGAAGAGAGCCTTCACAAAATAGTTGCCGCTCAGCTCATGCCGATAGTCGACAGCAGCAGCCAGCATGTGCTCTGGAGCAAAGGGCACATGGTTGCCACGATAGTCGACGGCACGCTCGCCGTCGGGCGTGCTTATCACATCCTTATACTCGCGGAAGGTGGCATGGTTGAACGAGTAGTTGAGCATCCATTGCAGTCGGTTGCCGAGCATCGAGGCATTCAGCGCCAACTCCAGTCCGCAGCTGTGACTGCGCCCGGCGTTCACCATGCGGCGGCCATAGCCGTAGTTGCCGGCAAAGATGGAGAGCTGCTGATTGTGCAGCTGCATGGAGAACACGCTGGCATCGATGCGCAGCATGCTGCCATCGGCGGCAGAGAGGGGGATGTTGTAGTGGGTGCCCACCTCATAGTTCCACGATGTCTCGGGCTTGTAGGTTATGGTGCGGTGAATGGCGCGGTAGTCATCTGCGCTATGCGGCACCGCGTAGGAACCCTGCATGGCTTGCTGCGTGTTGTCGTTGAGTTCTTTGCGCAGCACATCGGAGAACATCTGCAGGTTGAAGCCGCCTGAGCGGTAGCCCTTGCTCACCTGCAGATAGATGTTGTTGTTCCGTTGCGGGTCAAGAGTGAAGGTGAGTGCCATCTTTGGCAATAGCTGATGTGCGTGGTTGCTCACGCGGTTGCTGAGCGCGCTGGTGAGCGTGTTGGTGGCTTCGGCACCCATCACATTGGCAGTCATTGCCATGGCGGATTGCGTGGTGTAGCGCAGTGCCTGATGGCTGTAGTCATAGCGCAGTCCGGCAGTGAGTAGCAGCCACGGCGCCAGCTGCAAGTGGCTCTCATGGTATAGCGCCACGTTGTATTCGGGCGAACGGAACTGTCCGGGGGTGTCCATCGTGGTGTTCATACTGATGCCTCCGCGCTGCTCTATGAGCTGCTGTGCTGCCAGCGTGGCCTGTTCATCGCTCATGCCGCGCGCCAGAAAGCCCTGCTTCATCTGCTGCAGTATGGCACCATACATGGCATTGCGCACACCCGTGCTGATGGGAGAGGTAATGGCATCGCCGAAGCCCACAGGCGCATCGGTCTTCAGCCACTGATAGGCTCCATAGAGTCCCACCAACCAGCGGTAGCGGCGCGTGTCGTCGCCGACAGCCAAGGGAGAGCGTGCCACCAGCTCTTGCGTCAGCGCATGATGCAGTTGCTTCTGACCCAGGCGGAAATAGTCGGCAGCCACATAGTCCTGGTCCATCAGCATACGGTCGCGCAGGTATTGATAAGAGATAGTGGAGAAGAGGTGTACGCCTGGCAGCTGCCATGCCATGTTGATGCCCGTGCGCAGCATGTGACGCTGATAGCGGTTCATGAAGGTGGTGGCCGGCAACTCGGCAAAGCCTCCCGGCTCAGCCACCAGACCGTAGGGGAAGGCACGCTCGTGGTCGTACTGATAGTCGGCAATGTAGTCGAAGGTGAAGTTGTGCGTGGGCTGCCACGTGAGTCGGAGCCGTCCGCCAGCCTCGCTAGCCGAATCATTGTACTGATGCAGGTTTGTATTTTTGAAAAATCCGCGTTGCATACGTGTGAACATGGCTACGCCGATGCCCACCTTTTCGCCGAGTTTACCATAGTGAGCCACCTCGCCCAACAGCTGTCGTCCGTTGGCAGCGCTCAGGTTGATGAAGGTGCCCTTGCGGTAGAGAGGCGACTGTGTGAACACGCGCAACAGACCTGCGGCGGCGTTTTGTCCGTAGAGCGTTGATTGCGGACCACGCAGCACGTCGAGGCGCTGCACCTCATACAGGTGCATGTTGTGTGTCGTGCGGTTTACGATGGGCATGCCGTCGACATACATCGCCACTGGCGAATAGCCCGTGCGCGCACCTACACCCCTTATATATACCGACGAGGTGAGTCGGGAACCATAGCGTGGCATGGCCAGTGAGGGAGTGAAGAGTGAAAGTGTGGGTAGCGACCCTTCGCCAAGATTGTCGATGGCGGGCTGCACAAACGACGTGGCACTCACGGGCTGCTCGCGCAAAAGCCGGGTCTCCTTAGGCTGAGAGAGCACCAGCACTTCGTCGATCTGAAATTGTCGGTTGCCGAAACCAAAGCCAGGGGCAATGGTGTCGGGTTCTGCCGTTGAAGGCATGGCCAACGTTGCCGCATGCGCCCTTTCAGGAACAGCACACAGCAACATCATGGCTATCATCGCGATAGCAATAGTAGTGGTATTTTTCATAATGCTTGTAAGTTTGCGCTGCAAAGGTAGAGGGCTTCTTTCTTTTCCACAATCCTAAAGAATGATGATTTTTCACCCAGTCGCTCCCCTCGCTGCACCAATGCACCAATGCCCGCTCCTCTCTGCTCTGACGACACACGCCCCGGGCGACGATAGTGTCGCTCGGGGCGTGAGAGGAAAAAAGATGGTGTGTTGATACTGTGGTCACGGGGTGGCACCGCCCGACTGTCAGGGCTGGTGTGCGCTTTGTTTCTTCAGCAATTGGGCAATGCACTGACCGAGGCTGTCTTCCCAATAGGGTATCTCCACCTGATAAGTCTGTCTGAATTTTGCTTTGTCGAGCACAGAGTAACTGGGTCGGCGTGTGGGTGTGGGGTATTCTTCGCTGCGCAGGGGGCGCACATGGCATGTGCCGATGCCGGCTATGCGGTGTATGGCTTTGGTGAAGTCGTACCAACTCACGGCACCTTCGTTGGTGAAGTGATAGGTGCCAGGCCTGATGCCTTGCTCGATGACGGTCTGTATGGCCTGTGCGAGGTCGCCGGCATAGGTGGGCGAGCCCACTTGGTCGTAGACCACGCCAAGGCTGTCGCGCTCGCTTCCAAGGCGGAGCATGGTCTTCACAAAATTGTTGCCCACCTCGCTATAGAGCCATGCCGTGCGCAGTACGACGCTGTTGGCACAGGCTTTCTGCACGCGCTGCTCACCCTCGAGTTTGGTGCGCCCGTAGACCCCCGTGGGATTGGGTGTGTCGGTTTCGCAATAGGGGACACAGCTGTTGCCGTCGAATACATAGTCGGTAGAGATGTGTATCATCCATCCGTTGCGTCGCTGTATGGCAGCAGCCAGCAGCTCGGGTGCCAGGGCATTGATGCGGTGTGCTGTGTCGGCATCGTTCTCGGCACGGTCGACGGCGGTGTAGGCGGCACAGTTGACAATGCCGTCAATCGCATGACTGTCGATGAAAGCCCGCACTGCCTGTGCATCGGTGATGTCGAGTTCGGCGATGTCGGTATTGTAGAAGCGATGTTGCGGCATCAGCACCTCGCATTGACGCAGATGAGTGCCGAGCTGACCGTTGCAACCGGTGATGAGTATATTCATGGTGAGGGGAAGGGGGATAATTGATGCGTGACAGGTAACTGTTGACAACTGGCGTGTGTCTGCTATTGCTTCTTGGCATATTCGTCGGAGAGCATTCCCATCAGTGTGGCAATCTCTTCGACGGCATGCTTGGTGTCGGGGCTTATGTCTTTGTGTTGCAGGCGCAGCATCATGGTGCCGTAAAGGGCGTTGAGGCAGGTGATGACTTCGCTCTGGTTCTTGCTCCCCTTGTTGCGCAGTTCAACGATGAATGGCAATACCTTGTAGTACTGTGCTTTGTAGAAGGGCTGACTGGCGTCGTTGGCCAACTGTAGGTGCAGCTGCTCCAGATGGTCGGTGATGCACGTTACGGCTTGCAGGTGTCCGTGCTCGCGGCATCCTTCGTCGTTCATCTGCTTGATGAGCATGGCATACCAGTCGGTGAGCTCGTCGAGCTGCTCAGCGTCGTACTCAAAGCGGCTGATATACTCTCGTCGCAGCCGCGGCAGGCTGCAGTCGTAGGCACGCACGATGTCTTCCACCTGCCAGAGGTAGAGCACATATTCTATGATGTTGGTCTGCTTAAGTTGCTGGGCTATAAACACGGGGGAATTGATAATTGATAATTGACAATGGGTTATTGGCAATTGTGGGCGATGGTGGATTGTAACGGCAATGCATTACTGAGCTGCTCAGTAGTGGAGTGTGAAGAGATTGAACACCGTGCCGAGCAGGAAGATGATGGAAATGATGATGACCACGGAGCCCACCACGCGATTGATGATGACGATGCCTCGCTCTTCAAACTTATTCCTTATCTTATCGATGAGCCATGTGAGTCCGTACCACCACAGCAGTGCTCCTCCCACAATGCTCAGATAGCCGATGCCCATCTCTATAGGTCGTCCGGGCAGTATGAATGCTGTCTGTGCGAAGGCTGCGATGAAGAGCAGAATGATGAGTGGGTTGGACAGTGTGAGGAAGAATGCCGTCACGGCGTTGTGGCGCAGGGTGCCTTTCTTCTTTCCTGCCGACTTGTGCTGATAGCGCATGGGGTTGGAGCGGAAGCTGTAGATACCGAAGAAGAGGAGCATGAGGCTGCCGAATATTTGTAGGTAGAAGCGTGTGCGCTCGTCGTTGACCATGTTCATGACAAACGACATGCCCAATCCCGTGATAAGCGCATAGAGGAAATCGCTCACGGCTGCTCCCACACCTGTGGCAAAACCATACCAGCGACCTTTGTTCATCGTGCGCTGCACACACAGTATGCCTACGGGGCCCATAAACGCCGACGCCAACACACCGATGATGATACCCTTGAAGATGGTATCGAGAATGTCTACATGAAATTCGAATGGCATAACTCGGGCAAAGGTAAGGATTATTTGCTATTCGCCGACTCCCTGCATGTGTTTTTCTACGCTTCCGGTGCGCACACGGCACTGCCAACATCTTTCTATACACACACAAGGACACCCCTTATTATATTATATAGGGAGTGTCGCGCTGCTGGGGGAGCACTATGCCGGGCACCGTACAAGACTGCCAAGGCTGCTTGTGGGTGCTACGACATCCTAAGAGTGAATGCCGATCAGAGGATATTGAACAGGTTGATGAATCCTGTCATGGCAAACACGTTGCGTATGTCGTCGTTCATGCCCTTCACCGACACCTTGCTGCCCTTGCTCTGCGCATTCTTCAGCGTGCTGAGAAACAGGCGCAGGCCACTGGAGGAGATATATTCCAACTGGGTGCAGTCGAGAATGATGTCGTGGCCGGTGCAGTCGGCGAGCACTTTCATTTCCTTTTCCACCACGGGAGCGGCGGCAGTGTCGAGACGGCCCTCGAAATAC
The DNA here is from genome assembly GCA_017940185.1 of Bacteroidaceae bacterium. Classification (GTDB taxonomy): domain Bacteria; phylum Bacteroidota; class Bacteroidia; order Bacteroidales; family Bacteroidaceae; genus Prevotella. The sequence goes on from JAGAZE010000050.1 coordinate 10,469, forward strand.
ATGACGTAGGTGCCGTTTTCTTCTTTGAATGTTGTATTCATGGGTTATTGTCTTTATATATACGATAGGGTTGACTTCTAATTTTCTTTCTTTAACGCTTCCGCCCGCACATTTATTGTGTTCATGTATGGAGCGGATAGAGCAGGTTGACCACTACGAGACATAGTGCCAAGAGCACGACGTGGAGCACAATGCCGACACGAGCAAAGTCGGAGAACTTAAACGAACCTGGTCCGAATATCAACATGTGTGTGCTCGACCCCAACGGTGTGGCAAAGCTCACTGCCACACTGAACATAAGCGACAGCACGAAGGGCATGGGGTTGCAGTCCATCAGCATGGCCTGCCGCCATACAATGGGGAAGAAGATGGCGCAGGCTCCCACATCGCTGACAAACTCACTGAGCAGCGATGCCACCACACACATCATCACCATCACCATGTAGGGGTTGTCTTCGCACAGTGAGAGCACCCCGGCGGCGATGGCCTCGGCAATGCCTGCATTGGTGATGGCCTGCGACAACACCACGATACTGCCCAGCACGAGCAACAACTCCCAGTCGATATACCGGGAGACATTGTTCATGCGGCAACAACCTGTAGCCATCATCAGTCCTGCCGCCAGCATGGTGGTGGCCATCAGAGGCATGAGGTGGGTCGACGATGCCACAAACATGAGCGCCACGAACAACGCCGCCACCACAGTGCGTCTCCCCAGTGTGGGGACGAAGTGCGACTGGAAGAAGGTGAGACTCCTTCTGTTTTCCCTCTCCAGCTGTTCATCTGCCTTGGGCGGACACTCCAGCAGCAGCGAGTCGCCTGCCTGCAGCACCACCTCTCTTGGCTGCCCTTCCACGCGATGCCCGCCGCGCGCCACAGCCACGAGCGCCACATCGTGGTCGGACTCAAAGGTGGCCTGCGCCATGCGCTGTCCGATGAGATCGCTGCCAAAGCTCACATAGGCCGTGCGCAACTTGCGGTTGGAATCTATCTCGTTGAGACTCCACACATGGTGGTCGGCAGCCACCAGACCGTGGGTTTGCTTCAGTTCCAGTATCTCGGCTATCTGTCCGGCATAGATGAGTCGGTCGCCTCCCATGATATACTCTGTGGGCGACACGGGCATGATGATTTCCTTGTCGAAACGCACAATCTCCACCAGCGATCCACCTTTCACACTCATCAGCCCCGACTCTGCCACGGTGTGTGCCACAGCGGGATTGTCGGTAGGCACCAATAGTTCGACGGTATAGTCGGAGGTAGTCTCAAAGGTTTGTTCCGGCGACTCGCGCACAGGAATCTGCCGATGCAGCAAGAGCACCAGCATCGTGCCTACAACGGTGATGACCAGCCCGGGCACCAAAGGGGTGAAAATGTTGAGTGCTTCACCGCTCTCCTGCATGTAGAGACCTGCCACAACGATATTCGACGAATTGCCCAACAGCGTACACATGCCGCCAAAGGTGGCTGCATAGCTGAGCGGCATGAGCAGCTTGGAAGCAGGCACATTGAGCTTGCGCGACCATATCTTGACGGCATCTATAAACAAAGCCACCACATTGACGCTGTTGAGCACCGCCGCCAACGCACTGACGGGCAGCATCAGACGCCACAATGCATTACTGTAGCTGCGCGGGTTACCGAGCCAATGCTTGGTGAGCCAATAGAGCACACCCGACTGCATCAGTGCGGCAATGATGACGAAGAAGGCGGCATGGATGATGACAGGCTCGGAGCCGAATCCGCTCATTGCCTCTTTTTCCGACACCACGCCCGTGACCAACAATACAGTCACTCCTGCCAGCAGCGCCACTTCGGGAGCCTGGTGTCTACGGATCATCCACACAATGATGGCTATCAGAGTAAGCAGTGTCACCCAGGCATAGCCGTTCAAGCCAAGAAAAATCAAGTCGTTCACTTATTGATGCTCTTTATTGCGATGTTACACTTGTGCTGCATTGGGATGGGTGTATGTCTTCCGCAGCGTGAGGATATTCTTACCGTCGATGCGCTCGTAGTTGATGGAGTCCATCAGCTGTCGCACCAGGTGTATGCCGAGTCCTCCGATGGGGCGGTCGTCCACACCCTGCGTGGTGTCTACCACGGCCTGCTCGGTAGGATCGAAGGGGGAGCCACTGTCGGTGATGACAAACTTCAGACGCTCCTCGCTTGCCACAGCGTCGATGCGAATATTGCCCACAGTGCCGGCGGGATAGGCGTAGTTCATCACATTCACCACAGCCTCTTCCATGGCCAGATTCATCTGCATGACTGTGGGAGCATCGAAGCCCAGTGCCTCGCACACGTCGTCGACAAAGGCTGCCAACTGCGGCACCTCGTTGACATCGTTGTGCAGGGTGATGGTGCGCGAGAGCACCTCTACGATATGCTTCTTGGTGTATTGCACGGCGAGCATTGTCAGGTCGTCGCTCTGCTCAGCCCCGTCTACAAAGTCATGCACGGCATTGCTCATACGCTTCACAATGCGCTCAGCATTGCAGGCGGCAGCGGTTTCTTCTGCTGCCTTGTCGGGGTCGGTTGACTTTGTGGCCGTTGCATCGCCATTCGGGACGGGGGTGGCGGTGGAGGCCTGTGCTTTATCACTTGTCGTGTTCATCATCTTTTTGGGTTGTACGCAGGTTTGTGCCACTTCCATCATGCGCTGTTCTCCAAACTGTGCATGGTCGGCATTCTCAGCTTCGGTGAGACCGTCGGTATAGAGGAAGATGGTGGTGTTGGGGTCTATCATTGTTTCCTGGCAGGTGTATTTCCACCCATCCATCAGTCCCAAGGGGATGTTGGGTTCTATTCTCAGCATGCCCTTTGTCATTCCGATGAGCACTGGCGGGCAGTGGCCGGCATTGCTGTAGCGCAGACGCCCGGTGGGCAGGTCGAGCACACCGATGAAGAAGGTGACAAACATGTTGCTCTCGTTCATCTCCGTCATGGCATCGTTCATGGTTGTCATGATGCGGTCGGGCATCGACTCGTGGGCGAGCACCGTGCGGAACAGGCTGCGCGTGACTGCCATCACCAGCGAGGCAGGCACACCCTTACCGCTCACATCACCGATGCAGAAGAAGAGTTTCTCATCGCGGATGTAGAAGTCGTAGAGGTCGCCGCCCACTTCCTTGGCCGAGACAAGCGAACCAAACACCTCCACATCGTCGCGGTTTGGGAAGGGTGGAAACACCTTCGGCAACATGCCCATCTGTATGCTACTGGCAATGTGCAACTCACTGGCGATGCGATCTTTTTCCTGATTGATGGCCTGTATGCGCTGATAGCTGCGTCCCATGCGGTTGAGGATAAATCCCAACAGCGACACGCCTACGATCATAAGCAGGAAGAGTCCGTTGGTGGAACGGTTGAGGCTGCCATAGATTTCATCATCGGGGCACACCACTGCCATCGACCATCCGTGATCCATCGGGGCATAGTACACGTGGTACTTCTCTCCATCTTCCGCCTCAAGCGATGCTGATCCGTTCTGACCCGACATCATCTGCTTATTGATGAATTGCGCTGTGGTGTCTTCTATCTTGCGTGTTGCCTCTTGTATGGTGGAACGCATGACAAGGCTCTCGGTGGGGCAGGCCAAGAGCTGTCCCGTGCCCGATATCATCAGATTGTAGGACGTGGGATACACACGGTTGACATTGAGCACGTCGGAGAGCCAGTCGAGCAAGAGGTCTATACCCAGCACGGCGACGGTACGTCCTGAAGCATCGCGCAACGGATAGGCGAAGGTGCACAACCGGGCATGGGCGCCTGCCTCGTCATAATATGGTTCCGACCAATAGCCACTGTCGGAAACCAACGCATTGGTAAACCATTCAGCCTCAAGATAGTTGTGACTGGCCGACCCTATCTGCTTGTTTACATAGGTGCCATCGGGATGACGCTCCACATAGGGCTCGTACCAACGGCCATGTTGCGGATAGTAGTCGGCAGTGAAACCGATGCCGCAACCTGCAAGGTAGCTGTTGTTGGTCAGAATGCGCTGCAAGTCGGAGTACACATCGTCAGACTTGGCGAGTGCCTGCTCCAAATTCCAAGCCACATTGTGCACTGCTATCTCCACACCATCCATCACCTTCTGTATCTCCAGACGCTTGGCATTGAGCTCGCTCTCGGCGCGATGCTCCACCTCTTCGCGGACAGCCGAACGCGCAAGGAGATATTGTATGACATTGATGGATATGAGTAGCAGGCCCACGAAACCTATCAGGGCCAGGCTACCCTTGGCGCGGCGCAATTTTGAGACGAATTTTGAAAAGATGTTCACGGGGAGGGAATTGTGAGTTATAGGGTTATGCAGATAGTTTTCTTCCTGCGTTATGTCAATTATCTATCGTCCAATCGTTGAATGTCTCGCACACTTGCAGTATATGTTCTTTCTGCTGATGCACGCGCACGTTGAATTCCTCTTGGCATGTATGTATGACTGCCTCGGGGAAGGAGTCGGAGAGTGCCAGCCAACTGAAGTTGCGCACCTTAGCTACCACCGCCATCTGCTGCTCTCTGTGCTGTCGCTGCGCAGGTGTGAGGTCGGCAAAGTAGTAGTCGAGCATTCGCTGCCACAGGGCATGTGCCATGGGTTCGGTCAGTCCGGTGATTGCTTCATAGTCGCCCACCAGCGCCATCATTGCCGAATAGGCATGCCCCAAGTCGAGCATGGGATGTCCGTAGCCTATCTCGCCCATGTCGATGAGCATGGGTTCGTCGCCTTGCATCATAGCGTTTTTCGACTGCAGGTCGAGGTGCAGCAATCGGTTGCTTTGCGGTATGGCATCGACAATGCGCATCAGCAATGCAATGTCGTCGTCGCTGAAGTAGCGCCGTACGTGATTCACCGCCTCGCGCTCATGCTCTAAGGCAGAGGGGATGGCACTGGTGGAGGGCACTTCGATGGCGTGCATCTGTCGGAACAACTGTGCATACTTGGCTGCGTAGTGGTCGAGCTGTTGCGGATTGCGCATCACACAGGCGCTGAGGGTGTCGGCCTGCAGCAGTTCGTATACCAAGCCGTACTGGTTCCCTACACGCACCACGTCGAAGGAGATGGCCGTAGGCATGCCAAGCATGAAGGCTTCCTTTGCCATGGTGATTTCACCCTGCACCTCGCCGAGGGTGGTGCCTTCGCGAAACACTTTGATGATGGTGTCGCCATCGAGGCGGTAGACAGTGCCCACGCCTCCTTTTCCTATGACGGGGCATCCGTCAATGCTCATCACGCGCAGGGCGCGCTCCACCGTCATCATCTTGGAGAAGCCTGTCATCTCCAGCACATCGTAGACGGCAGGTTGCACCTCGACCAGGCGCAGGGGCTTGCAGCGTTGAGCAAGCATGAGGAGTATGCGCAGTCCGGAACTGGAGATGTAGTCTACTCCTGCCAGGTCGCATGTGAGCGACGAGAGGGTGCCCGCATTCTGCAGCAGGTTGTCAATCTCTTTGCGCGCTTGCTCCGACGTGGACGTGTCGAGCCGTCCCTGCATGCTGAGTACAGGACCGTTGGCGGTGTGGGTGAGGTATATCTTCATTGCGATGGTATTATTTCAATCTACAAAGTTACGGCTTTTGTACATAACTGACATTGTCCGAGGCTATATTTTGTCTTCTCCTTGCGTATAATCAGATTCATTGAAAAAAGATGGGAAAAAGTTTGGCAGGTTCGCGGATGGTGCTTACCTTTGCAGACGCTTTCGGGATTTAGCGCAGTTGGTAGCGCACACGTCTGGGGGGCGCGAGGTCGCTGGTTCGAGTCCAGTAATCCCGACAAAGCAATGAGGATGTGTCTCAGCAGAGACACATCCTCTCTTCTTTTTTGCGAGTATTGGGTCGGGGGGGGGGAAACTGAAAGCAGGCAATCTCGCAAGGTTCCGACAGGATAAAAAGTATATGCGGTTCCCTTTCTACTCCTCACTTAGCACCTAATTGCAGAAAAGACATTACCTTTGCAGCAATCACTTACCCACATACATTCTCAAATGATTAGCACAATGCATCCCATGCCATTGTATCGTATTTCCGTCAAGATATTGCTTACCTTGCTGTGCATCTTCACCACTGTTACAAATGTTACAAACGCGCACGCGCAAAAGACGGAACCGACGGCATTGCAACGCACGCTGCACAAGGTGAAAGACTATCTCGACAAGAAGGCCCTCAACCGCGTAGACACCAACTATCTGGCGCTGCCTGAATATGGATGGAAGGCCACCGTCACCGCCAACTTCGCCGGCGTGAGCACCAGCGTGAAGGGCAATGACATTCCCACCTACGAAGACATCGACGTCGACATGCACTCTTCGCTCAACGGTCACACTTCGCTCATGCTGGGCTACCGATCACTGTCGGCCAGCTACTCGTGGGACATCGCACACGGCTACTCCCGCGACTTCAACCTGGCGTGGTTTGGCAAGCAGGTGGGACTGGAGTTTCGCAGCCACACCACCGACGGGCTGCACGGCGTGCTCGACGCCTCGGCCACAGAGGGTAACGTGCCCGTCAACAGAGGCGACACACGGCTGAAGGCCACCATCATCAACGGATACTATGTGTTCAACTACAAGAAATATTCGCTACCGGCCGCCATGAAGCAGTCGCTCATTCAGAAGCGTTCGCAAGGGTCGGTCACTGCTTATGCCGCCTTCCTTGCAGCACGAATGGAGAGCAAGAACCCTACCCTATCCACCATGCTCAGCGGTATCACCAAGATAGAGTTCTACCAGGCTGCGGTAGGCGTGGGCTATGGCTACAACTACACGCCCAACCGGGGACGGCTGCTGATGCACTTCTCGGCGGCACCGCTGCTGGTGTTCTTCAACAAGAGCTTTATCACCGCCAACGTGGGTATACCGCTGCCCGACGGATCGCAATATGCCACCGACATCAGCAAGGAGGTGCACACCAAAAACAAATTCTTTGTCACCGGCGTGGCGCGCGCATCCATGCACTACAACATCAACCGTCACTTCTACCTCGGTGCTGCCGCACTGGTCAACGACATACGCTTCAAGTCGGAGTCGGGCGTGAGCATACGCATGGAAGACTGGATAGTGAATGCCAGCCTGGGCGTGAGATTTTAGGTGGGTATCTGTTCCCTACTTAGCTACTATTTCACCTCCTCCATGCGGAAGTCGTTGCCGTTCCAGCGGAACAGATATTGCGTATTGACATAGTTGTCGTTCTCGTGGTCGGCCTTGTGTCCCGTCACCTCTATGTCTTTCCCCTGTTCGGGCAGGCGCACGGTGTAGGCGTCATAGCGTTGCATGGCCATGTCTATTTTCTGCGCGAGTTTTGGCTCGGGTGTCATGGTGCCTGTTGCGGGGTCGTAGTCGTAGAAGGCGAGCAGGGTGTCGTCTGTATCGCTGCCCTCGTGCGCCTCCGACAGCCAGAATGCCACAAGGCTATGGCCGTTGTCGCGCTTCCAGTAACAGCAGGTGGTCAGCCAGTCGTACTCCGTGGGCAGCTCACACCCCAGATAGCCGCTCTTGGCGTTTACATATACCTTAAACTCGCGCAACAGTTCATCGGCCTCGTTGGCTTTCCTATTGCCTGTGAGGTGGTTGTACATCACCTTGTTGGGCTTGTACTCGCCATAGGCTTTGGCAAATGCCTTGGCAAAATCTTCTATGCCTGCGGTCTTGCCCTTTGCGTCGACACTGAGAGGACGGGTGTCCCAGATGTTGCCGATGTTGACTATCTCGCTCACGTCATCCTGCGACTCGGTCGCTTCGGCAGAAACCGCGGCTGCAGGTTTTTCCGCGTCGGAGGCATCGGGCTTTACATTGGCATTCTTTTCGCCACAGGCTGACAACGCAAAGGCAACGACAGCCAAGGCCACTACATACTTCTTGGTTTTCATAATTATACTATTGTAGGAATCGCTACAAAGATAACAACTTATCAGGATTTGTCCTCCATTCTGTAAGAATAATCTTTTCTTTTTTTTCTAACCCACATAGAATTCATTATCTTTGCAGGTAAACAGACAAATCTAAACATCACTATCATGAAACGTATTGTATTATCCCTCTTGGTTTTGCTGTGCGTGGGCACGCTTTCTGCACAGACAGAGACCAATCGTATGAAAGTCGTGGTCTACAATGACGGTACCCTCGCCGGTCGCTACGTGCGGCAGACAGCCACCCACTACATTGCCAACCCTCTCGACTGGGAGGAGCAGGTGCCGAAGAAAAAGGGCCGCATAGAGATATGGACGCCCGAGAAAGGCAAGGGTTTTGTGGTGCGCCGCGATGGTGTGACAGGCAACCTCAACGTACGCAAAGGCCCATCCACACGCACTGCCGTGGTGGCCACCATTACAGAGGAAGACAGCAATAAGGACTATCCCGACTGCGCCTTCGACTGCCTGGGCAAGCAGAACGGATGGTATAAAATCAAGATTAAAGGCACTGTCGGCTGGGTGCGCCAAGACCTCGTGTTGTGGGCAGCCTACTATGCCGACTGAAGTTGGGCCGGTGCTGAACACACCCCGTAGCATCCACGCAAGCCACACAAAGACACCCGCACAGGCACCGGCACATCGGTATCAAGCCCCCACCGAAATGCAAAATCGGTGATATTGGTCAGCAATATCACCGATTTTGCTTTTCAGACATTCCTCAACCGGAAAGCCTTTGCAGCACAACTGACTCAACATTTAGGAACTGTCCCCCACCATTGCAGCACTCTCGTGTGCACATTGCAACATTTTGGGCATGCTGCGACCCATAACCACTGACCACTGTCAACGCTGAAACCACTACGAGATAATCGAGTAGGAGGTGAACACTAATCAGAGGTGTTCACCCCTTTTCGTGTTCACTTGTCCTCTCACACCACCGTACGTGCGGTTCCGCATACGGCGGTTCCTCAACCTTTCGGTAACGCAGATGCGCTGTAATAACAAC
>JAGAZE010000051.1 GCA_017940185.1 Bacteroidaceae bacterium
ATGTGTCGCAACCCATTAAGGTGGCTATTGCGGTGGGGTCCCACCTCTTCCCATCCCGAACAGAGAAGTTAAGCCCACTTGCGCCGATGGTACTGCAATGCAATGCGGGAGAGTAGGAAGCCGCCAACTTTACCGAGAGTCTTTTTTCCGAATGGAGAAAGGACTCTTTTTGTGTGTTCAGGACTTATGAACAGAAGCGGAAAAACAAGGTCATAAGATTTATCCCAAATCGGTCATTAGAACGCTTTGTTGCTATAAACCTGCCGTAATCACTCTCTTTGTGCATGGCAGCGCTTCTTTTGGCATCTTGATCAAGAGTGCATCTCGACGTAGCCCGCTACGCCTTCTATGCCCTCTTTACCAATCTGCACAAAACAAACACTACCATGACATAAAGTCTAATGACCGATTTGGGTTTATGAGAACATACGGCGATAGGATTACTATTTTGTCCTCTCTCTCCAGTTATCCTTTTCCGGAGCAATTGTTCTCTTGCAAAAGTTTGCAAATACATTTTTTATTCCTATCTTTGCACCAGATTATAGAGTAATACATGAAAACCATTCCACGAAATCTTATTGCGTGCATTATCTGTTTAATAATGCAGTCTTCGGTTCTTGCCCAGACCAATGACACTATTAATAATCTTGTTTATCGTTTCTCCACCAACGGTGAGGCTACGCTTACCGGCCGTGCGTCACAATCTATTACAGAAATCTACATTCCTGCCACTGTGACGTATGATAATGTGGTCTATCCTGTCACCGCAATAGGTGCGTATGCTTTTGCTGGCGGAACAATTGATCACTCTTATAACAACATCACAAAAGTTGAATTCGAAACACCAAGCAATGTAAGGACTATAGGTCATGCTGCATTTGCCGGTACGGGGTTTGGGACAGAATTTTACGAGAATTCCAACGGTGCTGCTGTTGTGACTGCCGTTGGCACCGGTCTCACCATTCCATCAAGTGTGCGACGTATTGAGGAAGCTGCTTTCAACTGGTGCGGAATGAGTTCGGTAGTGTTTGAAGAGGGTTTGGAATATATAGGCAAAGGAGCATTCTACGATTGTCGTTTGGCTCTTACTTCAGTAACATTCCCCTCCACACTGCGAACTATAAGAGACTATGCCTTTATGTGGTGTGGCAAACTTCCGGCCATCTCTTTGCCTGAAGGAGTGGAGAGTATTGGCAGTTTTGCGTTTGCATTCAATTATAGCATGAAGGAGATGCATATGCCAAGTTCATTGCATTACTTTGGCAATAGTGTGTTATTCAACAATTACCAGTTGAAAGATATCACCATACAGCCTGACTGCAAGTATTTCACCATGGGTGAGGGCAATGAGGAAGGTATCATTTTCAACAAAGACAAGACACGCCTTATCTTCTTTTCTGCCGGACAGCAGTTGCTTGGCCGTCGTTATCAATACAAAGTGCCCACGCATGTGAAAGAGATAGGTGGAGGCGCTTTCTCGGGCGTGAGAGAGGAGCTGAGGTCTATTGTTTTGCCTTCCACGCTCGAACTGATTGATTCTTTCGCCTTTATACAGAATCCGTTGGAGCGTATCACCATCCCAGCCCACACTAAGTTGATGGTGGGTTCCATACCGAGTAAGTGTAAAGAGATATATATGATGGGCGATCACGGCACATCGGTAATTGAAAATGCGTTGATGCCTATAGTGTTGAATCCAAATACTGAAGTACGATCCTATTATTATGGAGGTGGTATCAAAGCAACATTATATTGCAAAGAAAAGTACCTTTCATCTTATAATGGTATTGAAGGAAAACTAATAGGTGAAGACAGACTGATCAATAAATACAATAGTAAACACCGTGAGTCTATTAGTCAGATAACAACGGTTTCGACTCAGATACCGCACACGATAGGGAAGACGCTTACCACGATGTGCCGCGACTTTGATGTTGACCTTTCCGATGCCACGCTGGCCAATGGTGTGAAGGCGTATGTGGCCACGGCAGCAGAGAAAGGCGACGTTACTGAGATTGACGGCACGCCGTTTTACGGCACCTACCTGGTGATGAAGCCCATCGACTACATCCCGTCCCGCACGGGTGTCGAGTTTGATGATTACACGGGTGTGGTGTTGCGCGGTACACCCGGGACGACCTTCTACTATAAGATGGGTGAGAACGACTGCTTCAGCGATGCACAGACCACACTCTCCGAGACCAATCTGCTGGAGGGAGCGCCATGCTATATGCATGTGTATCCTACGGAAAACGATGCTGCGAACACCTACACATGCTACGGACTCAACGACGGCCGTTTCAAGGTATATAGCGCCGAAGGCACTCTGGCCTACAACAAAGCCTACCTGCGAATACCTGCTACGATGACCTCTGATGCCAAGGAGGTGGTATTCGGCTTCATGAACGACAATGTAGTGACAGGCATCACTACTGTGAACGGGAACGCTAACGGGAACGTTAACGACTGGTACACCCTCGATGGACGACGTCTCAACGCCAAACCCACTCAAACAGGGGTGTATATCAACAACAAAAAGAAGGTTATCATTAAATAATCAAAACACGAGAGACTATTATGAAAAAGCACCAATATCTTCCCCCTTCCACACTGATGATACAATTGAGTGCCGTACTGGCTGCAGACGACTTCAATATCGCCGTTTCGGGACAGACCACCCCTGAGGAATCCGACGGCAAGGAGAGCTCATTTGACGTGGACGACTACGACAATCCCTGGGATGCCGACTGATTATGCTACGGGTTAGGGTGCCCGTGCTCAATATTATAGTGGCAACTTTTTTCAACATTATTTGGTCGGGCAAGATATAAACCATATCTTTGTGGTTGAAAAGAGCCTTAATGCTGACACACCATTTTATAGTATGACTGCCAACACTAAGACAACCTTTGCCCTCCCCTTTTTTTTGCGTGTAAGGGGTATATACACAGCAGTTTGCCGAGTGTGTGCATGTCTGACGTCCCCTTTAGGATAAGTCCTTGGGAGCGTGTTTTTGTGTGGGGTGAAGGCAAAAGAACAATAATGATATAGCAGATAACAATAACAATGAAAAAAACATGAAGAACAAACAGACACAAACCCTTGCGAGGTGGTTATTCCTTTTACTCCTCGCCGTGCCTGGCACACTGCGGGCGCAATCATTCGGCGGCGGTAGCGGTAGCGAGACCGACCCCTACATTATCACTACCGTGGAGCACATGAACCAACTGGCATCGGCAGTGAACAATGGAACGAGTTATATATTCAAGTATTTCCGCATGGATGCCGACATCGACTTCGCGGGAGCTTCTTTTAAAGGAATAGGAGAGCAAAACAGCAATGCCCCGTCGGGTTTCAATATGTTTGAAGGTTGTTTCGACGGCAACGGACACACCATCAGGGGCATGAGATCAATCTATTCCACGAGCTATCACGGCTTGTTCAATATCATCGGTGCCATTGCCACCATAAAGAATCTCACCATGGCCGATTGCGTCATTCAAGGTGGAGCAAACGTAGGAGCTATCGCAGGATATATGAATGGCAATTATACTGACACCGGTCATGGCGTGCGTGATTGTAAGGTGGCAGAGGACGTGCGTGTCACCGGCACAACCGATGTCGGCGGCATCGTAGGTTTAACACAAGGCAGCAGCGATATCTACGGTTGTACCTTCCTTGGAACTGTGAGTGGCAACGACTGGGTTGGTGCCATCACAGGACACTCCTGGACACACTATGCATATGTGAAGCATGGCAACACCAACGTTGATCCTGATAAACAGAGTAAGGCATGCTACATCGGCGGCAACTGCACCAAAGGCGCTGTTGGTACAGATGGCACGGATGGTACCGATGAACATACTTCTGCCAAGCACATTACCACCGTCACCTTTGCCGACAACATCAACTGCAGATTCGGCACTACACCCATCTTCAACTTCAACGGAAAGAACTATTATCAGTGTGGCAGCACCATCAACCTTTCGCTTTCCTACAGCGGAACTCCACCTACAGGCTATATCGTTGATTCTTTCCTTGCCAATGGCAATTCTATAACTAAGACCGCCAACGGCTATACTGTCACCTTGCCCTCGCTCGTGACCAACGTGCACATCACTGCCAGCCAAGCCGTGCGCGACATAGGGTATGAACCATGGATAACCATCACCACGCCATCGCAAGAATGGACCGGCAGCACGCTGACACCTGTTGTCACTGTCATCGACAATAAGAGCGGCTCGCCCGTCACGCTGAAGCAGGGCACCGACTATCGCCTGTCGCCCGAAGGCGGCTTCGTCAGCTTAGGCAGCCACGACATCACTGTTATAGGTATGGGCAACTATGGTGGACAGGCTACCACCGTGTTCAATATCACTAACCCCTCGTTCGACGAAGGCAGTGGTACGGAAACCGCCCCCTACATCATCCGCACAGTGGAAGAAATGGAGAAATTAGCTGTCTGCGTAATCAACGGCGTCGATATGAACGGCATATACTTCCGCCTTGGCAACAACCTCGACTATACGGGAAAGACGATGAAGCCCATAGGTGATTACGAAAGACCTTTCTGTGGCACTTTTGACGGCTGTTACTACACCGTCAGCAATATCAACTACACCTGTTCCAACAACGAATCGCTGTTCGCTCATTTAGGAACGAATGGCACCGTGCGCTATCTGATTATTGACAACAGCACCATCAACTGCAACAATAACAACAACATTGGCGGCATCGTAGCCCGGTGTAATGGCGGAACAATTGAAAACTGCAAGGTAACAAAGGATGTAAACATCATTAATGGTAATATGAGCATTGGAGGCATCGTCGGTCTGTTTGTTAGTGGAACCATCGAATACTGCACCAATGAAGCTGCCGTGTCGGGGAGTCAACGAATTGGCGGCATTGTGGGCAGTTTCGAATATGCCGGTAATAAGGCAATCAATGAATGCTTTAATTATGGAAACATCACGGCTTCATATTCCAGGTGTGGCGGTATAGCAGGATCTGCACAAAATGTTTCCATTTTCGGATGCATCAATGAGGGCAACGTGGCAGGACATTTAAATGTGGGTGGCATTGCGGGAACAGCAGTTTCCAGTACCATAAGCAACAATCTGAACTTGGGCGGTATCACTGCAAATGGAAACGCTGGCGGCATTCTGGGTGCCCCAACCATCGAGAACGACTACACCCTGCGCAACAACTACTACGCCGGCAATTGCACCACAGGCGGCATCAAAGGCAACGACGTGATGGGACAGGCGATGAAAGGATGGATTGTTTCGGCAGACGAGGAAAACCTTTTCGCCCAGCCGTGGCCCATCGACGAGGAAACCGGTGATTTTGTGGGTATCGCCTACGATGGTAACTACTATGCAGGTGCAGGTGAGACTACAAAACTGCTTATCGACCGCCTTGACGGGGCACCCGAAGGCACCATCAGCGTAAGCGCCGGCACCCTGACACCGCTCGATGAGGAATATTATGGACGCACCGACGTGTTCTATCTGCTCACCATGCCCGCCGAGGGACAGGACGTGATGCTGAGCATAGTGCCCCCGCTGAGTAAGACCATTGCCATCACCGCAGAAGGTATGGCCGACGATGGCAAGTATTATGCCTCGGTTTACTACTCCGACATGGCACTTACCGTTCCAGCGGGCGTGACGGCGATGACATATAAAGTAGTCGACGGAGAACTGCTTGTGAGCCATACGTACGCTGCTGGCGAAGTGATACCCACCGGTCAGGCTGTTGTGCTGCAAGCAGCAGCTGCTGGCGACTATACCTTCATTCAAGCTACAGCAGCCGGAACTGCCGATAGCGAGAGCATGCTCTATGGCACCGACGACGAACAGCTCATTGATGAGGCAGGCTACATCTACTATATGCTCGCCACTCCGCTGCCCGGTTTCACCGGTTCGGTAGGCTTCTGGTGGCAGAGCGAGGGAGGACTTTCGATACGCAACGGCGCGCACAAAGCATATCTGAAAGTGCCCGCCGGCGTGGCAGCAGGCATCAAGGGCTTCAACTTCAACGGTGAAACGACAGGTGTCAATGACGTTGAGAAGGAAAAGTTGGAGAAGGGAAAGTTCGACAACTGGTACACCCTTGACGGACGCCGTCTCCACGCCAAGCCTACGCAGCCGGGACTCTACCTGCGCGGCGGAAAGAAAGTGCTGGTGAAATGATGCCCCAACCATAGAATAGAATCACGACAGCGGAGTCTGGTAATACCATAGTGCCAGATTCCGCTAATTTTTTTTTGCTGTGCGACAATGTTATGTGGTAAAATATCACTACGTTTGTAAAAGAAAATTATCTACCATACATTACCCATCATGAAAAACAAGATTGTATTCTCCCTTCTCCTTTCAGTATTGCTGTCGTTGTCAGCCTCGCTACATGCACAGACACCCCTAAAGAAAGTGTACGACGAAAACATCAACCCGTTGGAACAGATCGACAATGCCCTTGCCAAAGCCAAGGCAGAAGGCAAGTTTGTGATTTGTCAGGTAGGTGGCAACTGGTGCCCCTGGTGTCTGCGCTTTGCCGACTTTGTGGAGAAGGACAGCACCATCAGCCAGTGCATAGCCGACAACTTTGTTTATATCCATGTGAACTACAACCCTCGCAAGAGTGGTGGCGAAGAGAAACTTGCCCAAGCTCAGGCAATGCTGAAACGTCTCAACAATCCCGGGCGCTTCGGCTATCCGGTGTTTGTGGTGCTTGACGAGACCGGCAAGGCGCTGCACACGCAAGACTCCAGTTTTCTGGAAGAGGGGCAGAGCTATAATGCTAAGAAGGTGTTACGCTTTCTGAACAACTGGACACCGAAGGCGGTGAATAATTGACAATTGATAATTGACAGTTGACATTTTTTTGCTGATGGCAGAGTTGCTACATCATATAAACGAAGCGCTGTGGACCTATGTGCTGATAGGTGCGCTGGTGGCATGTGGACTGTGGTTTACGTGGAAGACACGTTTCGTGCAGTTTCGCATGATAGGCGAGATGTTCCGTCTGCTTGCCGACTCGGGTAAGACCGTATCTTCGTCGGGTGCTGACAGTGTTGCCCATGAGCGCCATGTATCGTCGTTTCAGGCTTTTGCCGTCTCCGTAGCCACACGCATCGGCACGGGCAACCTTGCCGGCGTGGCCACCGCCATCGCCATCGGCGGACCGGGTGCCATCTTCTGGATGTGGATGATTGCCCTGTTGGGCTCGGCCACAGCCTTTGTGGAAAGCACGCTGGCACAACTCTTCAAGCAGCGCAGCCTGGGCAGCTTCATCGGCGGACCGGCCTATTACATCATGCGCGGACTGCATTCCAAGTGGATGGCCTATCTCTTTGCCGTGCTGATGACGCTGACGTTCGGACTGTCGTACAACTCCATCCAGAGCAATACCATCTGCGGTGCCATGCAACAGGCCTTCGGTTGGCAGCCGCTGGTGGTGGGCATCATCCTCTCCGTGGTAGCGTTGGTGATTGTCTTCGGTGGTATCCATCGCATAGCGAAGGTGAGTTCGGTAGTGGTGCCCGTGATGGCGATTGGCTATTTTGTGCTTGCCCTGGTTATCATCATTCTCAATATTCAGCATGTTCCCCATGTGATGAAGGTGATAGTGGTCAATGCCTTCGGAATTGAACAAGGCGTTGGCGGCAGCTTCGGTGCCATGGTGATGATAGGCGTCCGTCGCGGACTGTTCAGCAACGAGGCCGGCGAGGGCAGTGCTCCCAATGTGGCTGCCACCGCCACAGTGTCGCATCCTGTCAAGCAAGGGCTTATTCAGGCACTGGGTGTGTTCACCGACACGCTGTTGGTATGCTCGTGTACCGCCTTCATCATTCTCATCAGCGGTCTCTACGAGGTGCCCGAGCTCAACGGCATCGCCCTCACACAGGCCGCCCTGGGCAGTGAGGTCGGTTCGCTGGGGCCCATCTTTGTAGCGATAGCCATCTTCCTCTTTGCCTTCAGCTCCATTATAGGCAACTACTACTATGGCGAGGCCAACATCCGCTTCATCACGCACGACCGCACGGTGCTGCAGGTATTTCGTGTATTGTCGGGCGGTGTGATGGTCATGTTTGGTGCCATGGCCAGCCTCGATGTGGTGTGGAGCATCGGCGATGTGTGCATGGCACTTGTCACGGCATGCAACCTCGTGGCTATCGTCTTTCTCGGCAAGTATGCCTTCCGTCTGCTGGGCGACTATCGCCGGCAGAAGCGCAGCGGCATCAAGGAACCCGTCTTCCATCGTCATCAGCTGCCCGAGATAGAGCAGGATATAGAATGTTGGGAGTGAGCCATGCCCTGTTGCTGGATGGCATGCTTCACTCCCAACGTGTTTCTGCAGAGCGTTCGCTCCTGAGCGTTAGTGTCTCTGGTGTGGTTCTACTTCACCGGTTGTATGGTGAATCCCCATTTGTATTCTTTGTCGGCGCCGACGATGAACGGTTTGTCGGGCAATGCTCCCCAACTGTCGTTTCCTCCCACGCCGGTCATGACGTGGTCGATGCACACTTCTACGAAGGGTCGTGGTGTGATGTCGTCGATGTGCGTCTGTCGGCGACGCACGTTCTTGGCCTTGCTCTCATCGCGTGTGTCTATCTCTTTCTGTGAGAAGTTTTTCCACTGATAGGGATGCTGTGTGGCCTCTTCGGCGTCGAAATCTTCCACGCTGTTGCGCAAGGCGTTGAATTCAAACGGCTTGTTGGCGCTGATGCGGAGTCCGTATCCCTCGCCGTTGGTGAGTAGCAGTTGGTAGGTGTCGGTGTGGTGCCCGTTCTCCTGCGGCCGCACATAGGGGAAATATAGGTCGGCAGCTGTCGTCTTATAATGTCCGATGGGTGTTCCCTGTTTGCGGTCGCAGTAGTTCTCCTGCGGTCCGCGTCCTATGTAGTCCACGCGTTCGTACTCTTTCAGTATGCGGAAACGCATGCCGATGCGTGGCACTTCTGCGTTGGCCTTTGTGGCGGGTGTGAAGTGTACGTCGACGTCGAGTCGTCCCTGCGGTGTGATGCGGTAGTCTACGATGTATTCGTTGCCCACGGGCAGTGTGTAGACAATATGCAGTGTGTTGTTGTCGACGATGCCGGCGCTCTTCACCTTATGCTGCCGCGATGCTTCTTTCCACATCTGGCAGCGTCGGGGCAAGCCGTTGCCATAGTCGTTGTCGGTGGGTGCCCGCCAGAAGTTGGGTTGCAGTCCGAAGTTGTCTTGTATGTATTCGCGTCCGCCGATGCGATAGGAGGTGATGCAGCCCTTCTGCTTGTCGAACACCAGTTGCACCTGCTTGCTGTCGGTGGCAGTCAGTGTGTTTCCCTTGTCGGTGAAGGCGAGGTAGTCGTCGGCAGGCGTTATCCATTGCGGCTGTACTTGGTTGAGTGGTATCTGCTTTGTTGCCACAATCGAGCCTGCTGGAAGTCCCCGCTGTGGGTTGCGTGTGGTGAGGGTGAAGTCTACATACTGCGGTGCTTCTGCTGTGGTGGGTTGTGGCATTGCCGGCAGTTGGAAGGATGCCTTCTGCAACGGTGCCACATCAAGTTGCAGCGTGCCCGAGGCTTGCGTGTCGGTGCCGTTGGGCGAGAGTTGTACGATGGTGTAGCGTAGGTCGAAGTTGTTGAGGTTGGTGAAGGCATGGCGGTTGACGATGGCAAAGCTGTTCTTACTGTCGTCGGCCGGTGTGATGTCTATGTTCTGATAGGCATATTTCACCTCTGCCATTGCGGGGTGTGGTGTGCGGTCGGGGTTAACTATTCCGTTGCAGTTGAAGTTGCCGTCGCTGGGTTGGTTGGTACCATAGTCGCCTCCGTAGGTCCAGTATTGCCTTCCTTGCGCGTTGGTGGCATCGAGTCCTTGGTCTATCCAGTCCCAGATAAATCCTCCTGCCAGGTTGTCGTAGCTGTTGATGGCCTGCCACATTCCGCTGATGTTGCCGTTGGAGTTGCCCATGGCATGTGAATATTCGCACGGCATGATGGGACGGTCTGACCCCTTTTCTCCCATTTTCTCCAGCCATTCGGCCGACACATACATGGGCACAAACATGTCGGTGTTCCATTGCCACTCAGCTCTCTCGTAGTTGACAGGGCGCTGCATCAGCAGGCTGTCGGCATGCTTCAGGTAGCGGTAGGTCTCGTAGAAGTTGTAGCCGTTTCCTGCTTCATTGCCCAGCGACCAGAAGTTGACACACGGGTGGTTTTTGTTTCTTCCGAAGAGGTTGCGTGTGCGTTGCATGTGTGCTGTCAGCCATTCGGGGTTGTTGCCCAATGTGGCACCCTTGCTGAGGTTGTAACCCATGCCGTGACTTTCGATATTTGCCTCGTCGTAGACATAGATGCCATATTCGTCGCACAGTTCGTAGAAGCGTCGTGCCTGCGGATAGTGGCAGCAGCGCACGGCATTGATGTTGTGTTGCTTCATCAGTTGGAAATCGCGCTCGCGCAGATCTTCCGTCACGTAGTGTCCTGTGGCAGGGTTGTGCTCATGTATGTTCACACCCTTAATCTTCACGGGTTGTCCGTTGATGGTGAGTATATTCCCTTTCAGTTCCACGCGGCGGAATCCCACGTTGTAGTGCAGCGTTTCCTCTCTGGTCTTTCCGTTGTGCAGTGTTACGTTCAGTCGGTAGAGGTTGGGTTGCTCTGCGCTCCATGTGTCCACCCCGTTGAGTGTTTCTTCTCCGAAGACAATGGTGGTCTCTGCGTTGGGTGTTGCCGCGATGGTCTGTTGCCGGTTGAGCACCACGTTGCCCTTGTTGTCGGTGAGCGAGTAGGCGAGTGTCCGTTTTGCCGCCTTTGCGGTGTTGTTGTTCACCACGACGTGGAGTTGGAATCTTCCGTTGCGGTAGCTGTCGTCGAGTGTCGACTTCACGCTGAAGTCGCGCAGCGACACCTTGGGCTGTGCGAAGAGTGCCACGTCGCGCTCTATGCCGCTGATGCGCCAGAAGTCCTGACACTCCAGATATGACCCTGTCGACCAGCGGTAGATGTGTAGTTCCAGCGTGTTTTCGCCCTCGTGCACATAGGGTGTGAGCAGATATTCGGCGGTGTTTTTCGAGTCTTCGTTGTATCCCACCAGCTGTCCGTTGACCACTACGTAGCATCCCGACTTTGCTCCTCCTATGCTGAGATAGGTGTCGCGCAGTGTCCAGTCTTTTGTCAGTGTGAATGTGCGCTTGTAGATGCCCATGGGGATGTCTTTCGGCAGCGTGGGCGGCTTAGGGTCGGAGGGCATAAACTCGTAGCGCGCGTTGACGTAGATGGGTGTGCCGAAGCCTTGCACTTCCCAATTGCCCGGTACCTGTATTTTGTGCCATGCACCATCGAAACAGAAGTCCCATGTGCCGTTGAGCGAGGTGTAGTAGGGGTTGTCTTCGGTGGCGATAAATTCGGTGCGTGGCGGCAGCTTGCCCATCTCTACGGTAGCGAGTTGCAGGTGGTAGGGGGGCAGTTGTTGCGCCATGGCGGCGGTGCAGACGAGCAGCATCGGCAGCACGAGGAAGTGTCGGCGTGTTTTCATGGTGAAGAGACTTATGGTGGTGGGGTGGGGTGCTGTAGTGTCAGGGATGATTTTCTTCAAATATGGCCATGCGCTCGTCGAGCAGTGCATACTGGTTGTCGTTGATAAACGATGTGCATATGCGCAGTCCTTGCTGCTCGCTACCGGTGGTTCCCAGATTGATGGCCGACACGCCGTAGTACATCAGTTCGCGTGCCAGTTCGCCGCTTGTCATGTTTTTATAGCCTATGGTGAAATAGAATCCGTCGGCTATGGGTTCGTCTCCGTCGCGGTCGTATACGATGTGGAAGCCGTGTCTGACAAAGATTTCTTTCAGTTTGTGTGCCCTTTCGCCATACACCTTCACCTCGTTGCGGAAGTTGAATGTGCCTTTGCATGCAGCTTCCATCATTGCCGCCATGGCATACTGTGCGCTGTGGCTTGTGCCCGAGGAGAGTGCGTAGAGCATGCGTGTGGAGAACACCGGTCCGAAGGGCAGTCCTTCGTAGCGTGCCCCGAGGTCGTTGTAGTGTCGGTGGAAGAGTTTGTCGCTGATGCATGCCACGGCGATGCGTTCGCCGGCATAGCTGAAGGCTTTCGAGCCGCTGATGAGCAGTATGTATTGGTCGGTGTAGTGTCCCACGGTGGGCTGGTAGGGCGGCTGGTAGGGTGTGCTGAGGTCCTTGCGGAAGTCCATGGCGAAGTAGGCGAGGTCTTCTATCACGATGGCGTCGTACTGTTTGGCGAGTGTGCCTATGGTTTGCAGTTCGTCTTCCGTCATGCATATCCACGACGGGTTGTTGGGGTTGCTGTACACTATGGCGGCTATGTTTCCCACTTTGAGGTATCCTTCCAGTTTGTTGCGCAGATTGTCGCCTCGGTAGTGGTATACGTCGAAGGTCTGGTAGTTTACGCCTTGCACCTGCAGCTGCATCTTCTGCACGGGAAATCCCGGGTCGATAAACAGTATGGTGTCTTTTCTTTTGTCGGCCTGCGAGCATGTGAGGAAGGAGGCGAAGGCACCTTGCATCGAGCCCACCACGGGTATGCATCCCTCGGGTGCTATGTCGACGTTGATGAATGCCTTGACAAACTGCGATGCTGCATTTTTCAGTCGCGGCAGTCCCTGGATGTCGGGGTAGAGGTTGGCTATGCCGTCTTGCAGTGCTTTTATCTGGGCTTCCACTCCCACTTGTGCAGCGGGCAGGCCAGGTATACCCATTTCCATCTTGATAAACTCCTGCCCTGATACCTTCTCGGCATGGGCTGCTATTTGTTTCACTTCGCGTATGGTGGCTTGAGCAAAGTTTTGGATGCCGTAGTCTTGTATGGCGCCATCGATGATGGATTTCTGAATAGGTGTAGGTTGCATAATTCTTGTTTTGTGTGTGATTATCTTGTATTATGTTTCGGCGTGGCACGGGTTATGCCTTGCCTTGTTTCTTGTCGGTTTTAGCCGTGCCTTTCATTTTTGTTATCTTGGCTTGCAGTCGGCTGATGGTTTTGTTTTTCTGTTCTATCTCGTCGCCCTGATTGCGTATGGTGGTGAGCAGCGAGTTGAGTTCATCGTTGTCGATGTCGTCGGGATAGAGAGCCTGTACGCGTCTGAGGAAGTCGCCCAGAATGTTCATGTAGTTGGTGAAAGCGTCGAAGGGGTCGCTGTAGATATATCGTCCGTCGTCCACGAGTGTATGCTTGGTGCTCATGAATCGGAAGTTGTCCGATGCCTGCAGGTACACCCAGTCTTCGTTGATTTGCGGGTCGTTGGCTATCTGCACGCGTTCTGCCACGCTGTATAGCTTGTCGAAGGCTTCCTTCTGCATGGCGTTGCCCAGGAAGGGGCTCAGGTCACGTTCCTCATCGAGCCAGCTGATGGCTTCGGGCACGGCGAGCGGTCCCACGGAGGGATGGCTGCTGATGACTTCCGACGGCGTGGCAAAGGTAACATTTTCGCCGGCAAACTGCGGCAGTGCTTGCAGGAAGTCGGTGATGTGCGAGGCGAGTGGCTGTGCGATGCCTATGGCAGAGAGGTTCATGAAGATGTTCACCACCTGTTCCTCTTCGGGCAGTTGCGCTATGCGCTGCATGAAGTTGTCGGCCAGCAGCGGGTAGCCTTCCCATTGTGTGTCGGAGAAGCGCAGGCTGATGTCGTCAGACAGTGTGTAGTCGCGCAGCAGCAGTCGCACCTTCGAAGCTCCGGGGCAGTGGTAGACGAAGTGTGGCGAGCGCCATCCCAGCACGTGCTTGGCCCCTTCGGTAAGCACTCCCTTAAATCCCATGCGTGCCGCCAGCCGTCCTATCTCGTCGTCGTAGATGAGCGAGGAGTTGCGCAACACTGTCGGGCGTTGTCCGAAGAGTTCCTCCATCTTGTTGCACTGTCGGCGCACCTCGTCGGCAAAGTTCTCGGGTGCTGTCAGCGAAGCCAGTCCGTGCGAATAGGGTTCCGCCAGAAACTCCACCCTGCCCGTGCTGTTCATGGCTTGCAGCTTCTCTATCAGCTCTGGGGCATACTGCTCGAGCTGTTCTATGCCGATGCCCGACAGCGAGAATGCCACGCGGAAGGTGTCGGGGTGTTGCAGCAGCATGGTATGCAGTGTGTCGAGGGCGGGTTTGTAAGATGTCTCCACAAAGTATTGTGCCGAGCGCTCGTTCTCGTAGTCGTCGTAGTAATAGTGGTCGGTGCCGATGTCGAAGAAGCGGTAGCGCCGCAGGTGGTTGAGCAGATGTATCTCAAAGTACAGGCAGATGGTCTTCATGGCTTAAGTGTTAAGGGGATGTGTGATTGTTGGTATATATATATGTGTGCTGTCTGTTCAATGCAGCAGCTGTCGGTATAGGTTGAGAATGCGTAGTCCCACTTTCTCCCACGTGATGCTGTTCACCTCTTTCAGTCCTTCGTTCTGCAGATAGTTGAACAGTGCCGGGTTGTGGCATATGGAGTAGATGGCGTCGGCCATGGCGTGTATGTCCCAGTAGTCGGTCTTTATGCAGTTGTTGAGTATCTCTGCGCATCCGCTTTGTCGCGATATGATGGATGGCGTGCCGCACTGCATGGCTTCGAGTGGCGATATGCCGAAGGGTTCGCTCACCGAGGGCATCACATATACGTCGCTGGCCTTGAGGCATCGGTACACGTCGTCGCCGCGCATGAATCCGGGGAAGTGGAACCGGTGTGCTATGCCTTTTTTTGCCACGAGTGTTATCATCTCTTGCAGCATGTCTCCGCTGCCGGCCATGCAGAAGCGAATGTTGCGTGTGCGGTTGATGACGAGCTGTGCTGCCTCCACGAAGTATTCCGGTCCTTTCTGCATGGTGATTCGTCCGAGGAATGTCACCGTCTTCTCTCCGTTGCTGTGGTCGGGGCGTGGCATGTCTTGCAGGTCCTGTCGCAGCGGGTATACGGCATTGTGCATGGTGAAGCACTTCTCGGGCCGCTGGTGGTAGTGGCGTATGACGGTCTGCCGTGTCAGTTCGCTCACACACATGATGCAGTCGGCGTGGTCCATGCCGTCTTTCTCTATGCCGTATACTACAGGGTTCACCTTTCCTCGCGAGCGGTCGAAGTCGGTGGCGTGCACATGTATGCACAGCGGCTTGCCGCTTATCTGCTTGGCGTGTATGCCGGCGGGATAGGTGAGCCAGTCGTGGGCGTGTATGAGATCGTAGTCGAGTGTGCGTGCCACCACACCGGCGATGATACTGTAGTTGTTTATCTCTTCATTGAGGTTGTTGGGATATCCTCCGGCAAACTCCATGCATCCCAGGTCGTTGGTGTGCAGGTAGCGGAAGTCGGCGTAGATGTTGTCGCGCAGTCGGTAGTACATCTCCGGTGCCATGATGTTGCCTATGCGTTGCTGCAGTGTGTGTGGGTCTACGTCGTGGTATACCAGTGGCACGGCGTTCATGGCTATGATGTCGGCTGCCGTGCGGTCTTCGTCGCCAAAGGGGTGGGGCAGGCAGAGGGCGATGTCGATGTCGCCCTGTGCGTGCAGCCCTTGCGAGATGCCGAAGTTGGCGGTGGCAAGTCCGCCGAAAACATGCGGAGGGTATTCCCATCCAAACATTAGAACTTTCATCGTGCTGTCTCCTCCTTTCCTGTTGCCGTGTGTTTGTCGTTGCCTTCTGCGGGCGACTTTCTGTTGCCGTTATTGTTGCCGTTCTCCAGCATCTGCATGGTGCGCAGCACTTCCGCCACGTTGATGGCCATCGACATGGCGCCGCGTCCCTGATAGGGTGGGTTGCCGTCGAAGAATTCGGAGATGGTGCTGATGCACTGGTTGAACATGTCGTTCTCGTAGCCTGCCATCTGTCGTTGCACGAAACTCAGTCTCGACATGTTGTAGAACTTCAGGCACGCCTCCATGTAGAATCCTCCCAGCCACGGCCATGCTGTGCCTTGGTGGAAGGCGTAGTCGCGCTCGTCGCGTGTGCCTATGCACTTGCCGCGGTAGCCTTCGCTCTTGGGCGACAGTGTGCGCAGCCCTTTCGGTGTGAGCAGTTCGCGTGTGCAGATGTCGAGCACCTTCTTTTGCCATTCCCGCTCCAGTGGCGAGTGGTCGAGTGCCACGGCAAAAATCATGTTGGGTCTCACACTGAGGTCGTGCTCAGCGCCTTCGTCCACATAGTCGTACAGATAGCCGTAGTCGTTGCAGAAGGTATTGCCGAAGGCTTCCTTGCACCTCTTGGCTATGGTGTTCAGCTGTCGTACCTGTTGCGGCGCACTGTCTTTCAGTGTCTCGGCAGCGAAACACAATGCGTTGTACCACAGCGCATTGATTTCCACCACATAGCCTGTGCGCGGGTTGACGGGGTGTCCGTAGAGCACGGAGTTCATCCAGGTGGCGGGCCGTTGCTTGCCGTCGGTCCACACCATGCCGTTGGTCATCAGCCTCAGGTTGGGATGCTTGTTGGCGGCGATGTAGCGCATCAGGTCTTTTATCAGTTTGTCGTATCCCTGCGCTCTCATGGCGTCCCAGCCTTCCTGCTTGGTGTATTGCTGCACGGCCCATATGCACCACAGCGGCACGTCGGGGTGTTCTATCTCTTCTATGTTAGGGTCGATGGGTCTGCCTGTGATGAATTGTCGCAGGGCACGTTGTGCAGTGTGCATCACCAGGTGGAAGTAGTCGGTCTCGCCTATGGCCAGGGTCAGTCCGGGCAATGCTATGAAGGTGTCGCGTGCGCGCGTCTTATACCACGGGTATCCCGCTATGAGGTATCGGTCATCGTTGGGTTTGCGGTTGTGGAACTGGTGTGCCGCATTCACCAGGCAGTGGAAGAAGCTGTCGCGCGGTTTGCGTTCGTCTATCTCCTCAGCCGCCAGCGTGGCGAGTTTGCGTGCGGGGTAGGGTTGTGTCGATGCTGCAAAGACGATGCTCTCGCCTTGGCGGATGTTGACCTCGAAATATCCTGGCACGAGCAGGTCTTCGCGTGCGTCGTAGCCGCGTTCCTGCTCGCGTATGTATATGGTGTTGCGGTACCAGTCGGGCTGGTGCACATAGGTGTTGCGCTTCGACAGTTGCATGCACAGGTAGGGGTATCCCTCGTAGAGGCGCATCTTGATGCCTCCGGCGATGGGGGTATAGCCGGTGTCGGCTGCTCCGTTGGCATGGGTGAATGCGCGCACGCTGCGGAAGGCGAGGTAGGGTCGCAGGCGCAGCAGGGTCTGTGGCGAGTGGGTCTCTTCCAGGGTGTAGCGTATGAGGAGCCGGTCGCTGTAGTGTTCGAACACCACTTCCTTCTTCAGCACGGCACTGCCCACCTGGTAGCGTGTGGTGGGCACTTTGTCGCAGTCGAACGAACGGATATACTTATGCCCCTTGGGGCTGAAGATGTTGTCGCCATACTGATGCAGTCCGAGGTTGAACTCTGCCTCATGCTGCACCACGCTCACGTCGAGCATGCTCAGCAGCACATGGTTCTCGCCGTCCATGTCGGGCATGGGCACGGTGAGCAGTCCGTGATATTTGCGCGTGTTGCAGTCCACAATGGTGGTATAGGAGTATGCTCCCGAGCGGTTGGTGCGTATCAGCTCGCGCGGCAGCGACTCCTCAAGGTTCACCATGGCTGCTTTCTCAAAGCGAAGATATCCTGTTTTCTTTGGCATGGTGTGTAAGGGTTGGGGGGATGTAGAGGGTGAGAGGGGGATGGACAAGGCGTTCCTACCTATCCACTAGCAAAAATACAATCTTTTCGCAAACCTTCAAAAAAATGAGCTCCACATTTCTTTGTTGTCGCCGTTCTCTGTCATTCGGGCAGCGGTTCGAGGCTTAGTATCTGTTTGCCTTGCTGTCGTGCGTAGGCTATCTCCCGCCGTGTGCTTTCGCCGATGTATCCGCCGGGGTTTACCACATAGATGGCCTCTGCCATGTCAATCTTGCGCAGGTGCATGTCGTCGAGCATGGCCTTGGTGCCTTCGGTCCACACCTCGTCGTCGCCGGAGTGCCCGAACAGTCCCACACTGATGACGATGTTGCCTTCGAGCGTGAGGCGTTTCTGTGCGGCAAGAAAGGCATCTTTGAAACGTGTGCTGCCGCAGAGGGTCACTACAGGATAGTGTCTGTCCATAGGGTGATATATATATAGTGGTGTAATGTTGTTAAGCAATTGCCTCCGAACGGGGGCAGACCCATGTTCGGAGGCAATTGCTTGTGTGTCATTTCGACGGTTTCAGGTTTGTGGCTTTCAGTTGTTCTGCCACTTCGTCGTTCACTCGTTGTGCGAAGTCTGCCATCGTCATGGTGGCTTGTTCGCCGCCGCCCTGCTGTCGCATGCTGACGAGCCCTTCGGCAGCCTCCTTCTCACCTACGATGAGCATGTAGGGTATGCGTTTCAGCTCGTTGTCGCGTATCTTGCGGCCCACTTTCTCGTTGCGGTCGTCCACAGTGGCGCGCACATTGTGGCTGTCGAGGAAGGCTGCCACTTCGCGGGCGTAGTCGTTGAACTTCTCCGATATGGGCAGTATGGCCACCTGCTCGGGCGTAATCCACAAGGGGAAGTGTCCGGCGGTGTGCTCTATGAGCACGGCGGTGAAGCGTTCCATGGAGCCGAAGGGTGCGCGGTGCACCATCACGGGCGTCTGCTTGGAGTTGTCTTCGGCGGTGTATTCCAGCTGGAAGCGCTGCGGCAGGCAGTAGTCTACCTGAATGGTGCCGAGCTGCCAGCGGCGGCCGATGGCATCTTTCACCATGAAGTCGAGCTTGGGGCCGTAGAAGGCGGCCTCGCCCGGTTCTATCTTAGCACAGAGGCATTTCTCCTTGCAGGCTTCGATGATGGCGCGCTCGCTCTCTTCCCACACCTCGTCGCTACCGATATACTTCGTCGTGTTCTTCGGGTCGCGCAGAGAGATCTGTGCCTCCACGTTGTCGAACTTGAAGATGGTGAACACTGCCTGGATGATGTCCATCACGCGCAGGAACTCCTGTTTTACCTGATCGGGACGGCAGAAGATGTGTGCGTCGTCCTGGGTAAAGGAACGCACGCGCGTGAGACCGTGCAGCTCGCCGCTCTTCTCGTAGCGGTAAACGGTGCCGAACTCTGCTATGCGCAGCGGCAGGTCGCGGTAGGAGCGGGGCTTGCTGGCAAACACTTCGCAGTGGTGTGGGCAGTTCATGGGTTTCAGCATATACTCTTCGCCCTCCTCGGGAGTGGTGATGGGGCGGAAGGCATCCTTGCTGTAGTGGGCGTAGTGGCCGCTGGTGACGTACAGGTTCTTGCCTCCTATGTGCGGGGTGATCACCTCCTGGTAGCCGAAGTTGCGCTGTATGCGGCGCAGCATGTCCTGCAGACGCATGCGCAGCTCAGTGCCCTTGGGCAGCCAGATGGGCAGGCCCTTGCCCACACGCTCGCTGAACATGAAGAGTTCCATCTCCTTGCCTATCTTGCGGTGGTCGCGCTTCTTGGCTTCCTCCAGCATGACGAGGTATTCGTCGAGCATCTTCTTCTTCGGGAACGATATGCCGTAGATGCGTGTGAGCTGTTCGCGCTCGGCGTCGCCGCGCCAGAAGGCACCTGCCACGGCAGTAAGTTTCACAGCCTTGATGGCGCCTGTCGAGACGAGGTGCGGACCGCGGCACAGGTCGGTGAAGCTGCCCTGTGTGTAGGTGCTGATGGTGCCGTCTTCCAGGTCGAGGTCAATGTGTTCGCACTTATACTCCTGTCCGTCGGCTTTGAATTCCTTCAGCGCGTCGGCCTTCGACACCTCGCGGCGCACCAGCGGCTCGTCCTTGCGTGCCAGCTCCATCATCTTTGCCTCAATCTTGGGCAGGTCGCTGTCGCTGATGCTGATGCCCTGCGGGGGCTTCACGTCGTAGAAGAAACCGTTTTCCACCGCCGGACCGAATCCGAACTGTATGCTGGGGTAGAGTTCCTGCAGTGCTTCTGCCAGCAGGTGGGCGCTGGTGTGCCAGAAAGCGTGCTTGCCTTCTTCGTCGTCGAAGCGGTAGAGGGCTATGGCGGCGTCGGTATTGATGGGGCGGTTGAGTTCCGTCGTCTCGCCGTTTACGCCGCAGGCTACCACGTTGCGAGCCAGGGCAGGAGAGATACTTTCGGCAATCTGCAAACCGGTGATGCCTTCAGCGTACTCGCGCACGGCACCGTCAGGGAAAGTAATGTGTATCATGTTGGATGGTATTAAATAGGAGTGGGGGAGTTGCGGGTTATGTGTAGTTGTCTTGCGATTTCAGCGAGCGATTTGTCGGTGCTCGTTTACTTTTGTGCCAATCCGATCGGCGATGGTCAATGATTTCCGTCCAGCATGTCGAAGCCGGTGTAGGGCACGAGGCATGCCGGCACACGTATGCCGTCGGGGGTCTGGTTGTTTTCCATGATGGCTGCCACGATGCGGGGCAGGGCCAGTGCGCTGCCGTTGAGGGTGTGGCACAGTTCTGTCTTCTTGTCGGCCTCGCGGCGGTAGCGGCACTTCAGGCGGTTGGCCTGGTAGCTCTCGAAGTTCGACACCGAGCTCACCTCCAGCCAGCGCTCCTGTGCGGCGCTCCACACCTCGAAGTCGTAGCACAGTGCCGAGGTGAAGCTCATGTCGCCGCCACAGAGCCGCAGGATGCGGTAGGGCAGGGCGAGTTTCTGCAGCAGTCCCTCCACGTGCGTGAGCATTTCGTCGAGCGACTGGTAGGAGTGCTCCGGCGTGTCGATGCGTACTATCTCCACCTTGTCGAACTGGTGCAGGCGGTTGAGTCCGCGCACGTCCTTGCCGTAGGAGCCTGCCTCGCGGCGGAAGCAGGCCGAGTAGGCACAACGCTTCACGGGCAGGTCGCCCTCGTTGAGTATCACGTCGCGGAAGATGTTGGTCACCGGCACCTCGGCGGTAGGTATCAGGTAGAGGTTGTCGGCGGTGGCGTGATACATCTGCCCCTCCTTGTCGGGCAGCTGTCCGGTGCCGATGCCCGACGCCTCGTTCACCAGATAGGGCGGTTGCACCTCCAGGTAGCCGCTCTTGCGCGCCTCGTCGAGGAAGAAGTTCTCCAGCGCACGCTGCAGACGTGCCATCTTACCTATATATATAGGGAATCCGGCACCTGTGATTTTCACGCCCAGGTCGAAGTCTATCAGGTTGTACTTCCTGCACAGGTCCCAGTGGCACAGTGCCCCTTCGTGCAGCTGCGGCTTGTCGCCCCCTTCCTTCACCACCACGTTGTCGGCGGCGTCCTTGCCTTCCGGCACAATGTCGGCAGGCGTGTTGGGAATGTTGCGCAGCATGTCGGTCAGCTGCGCCTCCAGGGTGTTGAGCCGGTCTTGCAGTTCGTGGTCGCGCATCTTCAGTTCCGCCACGTTTTTCTTTGCAGCCTCCGCCTCTTCGCGCTGTCCCTGCTGCATCAGTCGGCCTATCTGTGCTGCCGCCTGCTTGGCCTGCTGCTTGTTGGTGTCGAGTTGCTGCTGTGTCTCGCGGCGCTGGCGGTCGGTGGCTATCACCTGTTCTATGGCAGTGCGCGCCTGGTGAAACTGCTTCTTCTCCAGTGCACGTATCACGCGCTCCGGGTCGGTGTTTATCGTCTTGAGTGTGAGCATGGTCTGCAATATTTCGTCTTCTTGTTCCGAGCACCTGCCACCCCTGTTGTCTGCCGGGGCGGTGTGCTTTGTTGCCGTCAGGGTGTGCTCGTTGTGCCTCCGGCACACGGTGTGTTGCTTTATTCAGTGTGCGAAGGTAGCAATATCTGCCGACACTCCTACTATTGATGCAATTTTTTTTACGCAATTGTTTTGTAGTTGTCTAAAAGGTAGTAACTTTGCACCCTGCTTACGTGTGGGCATGTCGTCTGCGCGGAGCATTGACACGCATAATACGCAATTAAACAATAGAATAACCATGTCGAAGATTTGTCAGATCACGGGTAAGAAAGCCCAGGTGGGATGCAATGTTTCCCACTCAAAACATCGCACAAAGCGCCGCTTCAACGTCAATCTGTTCAATAAGAAGTTCTACTACGTAGAGGAGCAGTGCTGGATCAGTCTTAAGTTGAGTGCAGCAGGACTGCGCACCATCAATAAGCTTGGCCTCGATGCCGCTCTCAAGCAGGCGGTAGCCAATGGATATGTAGATTGGAAAGACATCAAAGTGATAGGAGTATAAAACACCATGGCAAACAAGAAAGCAAAAGGCAATCGCATCCAAGTGATCTTGGAATGCACCGAGATGAAAAACAGCGGACTGCCCGGCACCAGCCGCTACGTCACTGTGAAGAACCGTAAGAACACACCCGACCGTATGGAACTGAAGAAGTACAATCCCATACTGAAGAAAATGACGGTGCACAAGGAAATCAAATAATAACCGCAATCCCCACACAACAATATGGCAAAGAAAACCGTCGCCACCCTCCACGAAGGCTCAAAGGATGGCAGAGCATACACCAAAGTAATCAAAATGGTGAAGAGCCCGAAGACCGGCGCTTACATCTTCGACGAGCAGATGGTGCCCAACGAAGCTGTGCAGGACTTCTTCAAGAAATAATCATACACGCACAACGCTGCGCAGGCACGTCCACGCGCAGCACGATAAACGCATAAGGCGGAACACCTACCGAGCGTGTTCCGCCTTTTTGTACCCGGATCCGGAGCACTTGCTCCGTCATGCGCCAGCAGTTAACGTTGCCGTTCCCGTTAACGTTGTCGTTAATATTTCCGTGTTCCCCAATCGCATCGCAAGTATTCCCCGATTACATCGCAAGTGTTCCCCGATTACATCGCAAGTATTGCCCGATTACATCGCAAGTGTTCCCCGATTACATCGCAAGTATTCCCCGATTGGTGGACAAGTGTTCCCCAATCGCATCGCAAGTGAAGCCTAATCACAATGCAATCGGGCAACAGTAGCAATTCGCCCCGTTCCCGTTTTGTGCGGTTGAAACAGCATAGAGAATGTTAAAAAAGTAAAAATGTGGCATTTGTCACACTGGTTTAGACGAATAATTCTAAAATTTGCAGTCGAAAGCATAAATAGCAATACAATGAAAGACATTATTTCACCATTATGACACGATAAATCTA
Source organism: Bacteroidaceae bacterium (assembly GCA_017940185.1). Taxonomy (GTDB): domain Bacteria; phylum Bacteroidota; class Bacteroidia; order Bacteroidales; family Bacteroidaceae; genus Prevotella. The sequence goes on from JAGAZE010000051.1 coordinate 23,010, forward strand.
TCTACAGCCTTATGAAAAATGTGAAAGACCGCCTCTTGATGATGCCCTTGTTCAACAACTGTCCTGACCATGTTGTAGACTCCCTGCTGTTGGAGGTGCCGCACAGACAGGTTGACAGGAAAGCCGATGCACGTATCGCCTATGCCCATGACGAAATTACCGAAGTCATCATCCTTGTTTCCGGCAAAGTACACACCACCATGACGCATCCGGGTAAGGACGGCGTGGAGATAGACCACTTCACCGGTCCCAAGATGCTGGCGCAGGTCATCACCTTTGCCAAAGAGAACCGCCTGCCATGCACCATCGTAGCCGACACCGAGTGCAAGTTGCTGTACTTCAACAGGGATTCCTTTTTCGACTGGCTGACTTCCCACACCGAGGTGATGAAAAACTTTATTGTTTCCATCTCCAGTCGCGGCAAGACCTTGACGAAGTACCTCCGCGCCTTTGCCATGCTGTCGCTCAGGGAGCGTATTCTCGCCTATCTGCGCGAGAACGGACGCATAGACAATGTAGCCGAACTGGTGCGTACGATGGGAGTGGATCGCACATCGGTATCCAGAGTGCTGTCAGCACTTAAGAGAGAAGGAGTCGTCGCCCGGACCATGGACGGATTGGAACTGACAAAACAACAATGAGTAGCAACATCCTGCATCACAAGAGCCGATGCAGGATGTTTTCTTTGTCTTTGCTGCGTCGTCAGTCAGGGGTACTTGCAAGAACAAAGGGAATCCGACTGTCGGACGGCAAGCCATGTTTTAATAACAGGTGTATCACAAAACAATCAGGCAGTAGAGCCTTCTTTTTGGCTGTTTTTCATGGCTAAAACAAGATTGTGAAGCAGATTTTGAGATTATTGTAAGTATATTGAATGACAATTGGAATGAGGTCATTGAATGCTTAAAGAATCAATTATCATCTGCTTTTCTCGTCAAAACGCTTGCAGGAAATCTCAAAAAGGTGTATGTTTGTATCGCGAAAAATCTCAAAAAGGTGTAAAACATGGCAGGTAAGAAATCTCAAAAAGGTGCGAAAGACATCATTTTGAAGCGTAAAATATATCAGCAACTCCTTGATTGGAAGGAGGAAAGAGACGGTGAGGTGGCACTACTCATAGAGGGAGCGCGACGCATCGGAAAGAGTTATATCGTAGAGGAGTTTGCCAAGAATGAGTATGAGTCATATATTCTCATCGACTTCAACAAGGCCCCCCAGATGGTAAGAGACTGGTTCGACCTCTATCTGGAAGACCTCGACACGCTGTTCCTTTATCTGAGTCAGCACTACAAAGTAAGGCTCCATGAGCGCAAGTCGCTCATCATCCTTGATGAGATACAACTATGCCCCAGAGCAAGAGCTGCCATAAAGTTCCTGGTGGCTGACAGAAGGTATGACTACATTGAGACGGGATCTTTGGTAAGTATCAGGAAAAACACGCAAGGCATCGTGCTCCCATCGGAAGAACGTCCCATTCAGATGTACCCGATGGACTTTGAAGAGTTTCTTTGGGCTACAGGCAATGATATGCTGATGGACTTGATACGGAGAATGTATGCAGAGCGGAAACCGATGGGACAGGCTTTCCATCGTCAGGCAATGGATGCTTTCCGTCTCTACATGATAGTCGGAGGAATGCCGCAAGCCGTCAAAAAGTATGTTGAGACCAAAGATTTTGAAGCCGTAGATGAAGCAAAGCGCGATGTCCTGACTATCTATCGTAATGACATCTTCAACTATGCAGGTGAGAAAGCCGACAAGGTGGTGTCTATCTTCGACCAGATTCCTCCTCAGCTCTCCAAGCACGAAAAGAAATTTCGGTTGTCAGCCCTGAAACCAGGTGCGAAATACCGTGATTGGGACGATGCATTCTTCTGGCTGAAGGACGCGAGGGTGGTCAATATATGCTACAATTCGGCAGAGCCGAACATCGGACTGAAGATGAACGAAGACCGTACAACATTGAAGTGTTATATGAACGATACGGGCTTGTTAATCAGTCATGCTTTCGATGAAAAGGGCATCGTCTCGTCTGACATTTACCGGAAACTGCTCTTTGGAAAGCTGGAGGTCAACGAGGGAATGCTCATAGAGAATATCGTGGCTCAGATGCTGACAGCCAGCGGCAACAAGCTCTTTTTCTATAGTAAGTCGTCAGAGGAAGCCGAGGAACGAATGGAAATAGACTTCTTGCTTCAAAAGGACAAAGTGACCAGTCGCCACAATATCCGTCCGATAGAAGTCAAAAGCGGCAGGAACTACACTTTATCTTCCCTAAAGAAGTGTATGAATAAGTTTGGAGAGTATATGACCACTCCTATTGTTGTGCATGCAGCTGACTATAAAACAGAGGATGGTGTCACCTATCTTCCGCTTTACATGACACCCTTATTGTAAGTACAAGAGTGTAAGTCTCATATTGGCACCCACAAGGATGTCGGCTTGCAACGGCATAGAAAAAGTCCCCTTGTCTTGCAACAAAGGGACCGTGCAATAACCACTAAATAATAAGAAAAATATGAGAGATACCTTTCTTATGCCTTAAATGGGTCTCTTACTTAAACCATGCGCTGCCGTCGTGGCGATGACCGGAGACAGCTCCTGCCTCTTTGTTATCAACTCCTGATGACAAAGTCAATCCATCAGTCTGACAAGAAAAGATAATTCCACGAGTTGAAATCAAAGATGAGGAAGTCCAATATGCTGCTTGTTGATAGTTAAATCTTGCCCTCCAATAGTTGCTCAAATAAGGCAGAAAGAAATAGTCGTCAGTGTTGGCAGGAACACCGTAATTGTTACAATATACCGTCGCACGGCCGTTGTTAGCTGCTGATGGCCAAACATACTGCGGATGCGGTTCGGCACAGGAGGTAATGGTGGAGCCGGCAGGCTTGCCCGCAATCTTGTTCCATTTCTTGAGCCATATACCACCGGTACACTTCTTGCCGCCTAAATAATACACAGTGGTGTAGTCGATATACGGATTGCCAGCCATGATGTACCAGGTAAGAGCATTGGCACAGGGCATATCCTTTGCACTGTATTGGGCAACTGCGTTGCTGCCAAGAGTGGTGGTGGAGTCGCCAGTTGCAGTGCTAAAGCAACGAACATCATCAGGATCATAATTCTGTACAGAAATGTAGTTGTATCCGGTCATCGGGGTGCCGAATTCCTTGGGGTAGTTTGCCTCACCGTAAAAGCACCATTCCTTCGCATCCCATTGGTAGTAGGTGTTGGGGAAAATAAACCACATCTCGTCAATGGTCATATACAACGTGGAACGGTAGAACTTCTGAGCCTGTATATTGGCGTTCTGTGCACTCTTGATGTATGCCACGCCTTCGGGATCGGGCAGACCTCTCACAGTGAGTGTCTGGGTCTGAGGCTTTATCACCACATAGATTTGCTGGTACGCGGCAGAGGCAAGACTGACAGTGTAGGTGTCGTCACCCTGCTCTATATACATCCTGGTGATGTTCAGA
>JAGAZE010000052.1 GCA_017940185.1 Bacteroidaceae bacterium
CCTTTGATGCAGCGCGCTTATCGGTGTCGACACGGGCTTGGAAGGTGATGCCTTCTATCTGTGTTGGCAGCTTGTTGACGATGTGCACGCTGATGCCGTTCTCGCGCTTGGTGTCGACGACTGGTGTCACGGTGCCGTCGGGCGCAGTCAGCGTGCCGCTGTCGCCAACCTGTCCGCCCATCTCGCCATAGAAAGGTGTCTGGTCGAAGACGAGTTCGTAGTATGTGTTCTTCTTTTGTGTCACTTGGCGATAGCGTTGCACGCGCACGGGACTCTCGTCAAGGTCGTAGCCTACGAATTGCTGCTCGGCATCGCCCAGCACCGTCCAGTCGGAGTTCTCCACCTGGGCAGCGTTGCGGGCGCGCTGTTTCTGTTCCTGCATGGCGGCATCAAACTGTGCTGTGTTGACGTCGAACCCCTGCTCGCGAAGTATCAGTTCGGTGAGGTCGAGGGGGAAGCCATAGGTGTCGAACAGCTTGAAGGCTTTCCTGCCGTCGAGGGTGGTAGTTCCAGCGGTCTTCAGGGCTGCAGTCTCTTCAGTGAGCAATGCTATGCCCTTATCGAGGGTGCGCAGGAAGGCGTCTTCTTCTTCTTTTATCACCTTCGTGATGAGTGTCTGTTGTGCTTTCAGCTCAGGATAGGCGTCGCCCATCTCGTGGACGAGGGTGGGAACGAGCAGGTGCATGAAGCTTTCTTTCTGCTTGAGGAAGGTATAGGCATAGCGTACGGCGCGGCGCAAGATGCGACGGATGACATAGCCTGCCTTGGCATTGGAGGGCAGCTGTCCGTCGGCGATGGCAAATGCCACGGCGCGCAGGTGGTCGGCCACGACGCGCATGGCGACGTTGATGTCGCGCTGCTGCTTGGACAGGCCGCTGTCGTCTTTGTCGGTGACATACGGCAGGTTGGTGAGGCGCTCCATCTCACGGAAATAGGGAGTGAAGATGTCGGTGTCGTAGTTGGAGTGCTTGCCTTGTATGGCCCTGACGAGGCGCTCCAGTCCCATGCCGGTGTCGATAACATTCATGCCGAGTTTCTCCAGTGTGCCATCAGCCTTGCGGTTGTATTGCATGAAGACGAGGTTCCATATCTCTATCACCTGCGGATGGTCCTTGTTCACTAGTTCGCTGCCTGCCACGGCAGCCTTTTCTTCTTCGGAACGGAAGTCAAGGTGTATCTCCGAGCAAGGTCCGCAAGGTCCTGTGTCGCCCATCTCCCAGAAGTTGTCGTGCTTGTTGCCGTCGAGAATGTGATCGGCTGCAATGTGCTTCTTCCAGTGCTTGGCCGCCTCGTCGTCGCGCCCAAGGCCCTCGGCTGGTGCTCCTTCAAAGACAGTGACATACAGATCGGCAGCAGGCAGATGGAGCACGTCGACAAGATACTCCCATGCCAAATCGATAGCACCCTCCTTAAAATAGTCGCCGAACGACCAGTTGCCCAACATCTCAAACATGGTGTGGTGATAGGTGTCATGTCCCACCTCCTCCAAGTCGTTGTGCTTGCCGCTCACACGCAGACACTTTTGGCTGTCCGCACGACGTCGCGGCTCTGGAGAGCGAGTGCCGAGGATGATGTCTTTCCACTGGTTCATGCCCGCATTGGTGAACATGAGCGTGGGATCGTCCTTGATAACCATAGGAGCTGAAGGAACAATGGTGTGATGATGGGTAGCAAAAAAGTCTTTGAACGACTGACGGATTTCGTTGGCTGTTAGCATGGGTGATGATGTTGAAGTGTATATGGATAATATATGTAGAGGAATATTCCTCGCAAAGGTACGACTATTGGAGAAAACTGCAATTTTTTTGCGCACGTTTGCAACTTATTGATACAATAATGATTACTTTTGTGGCACAATAACGCACACTCTTCACCAATGCCTCGCTAAAGATATCATACAACTATGGCGCTAAAGAAAGAAAAAATACAGAAACTGTACTACTCCATTAAGGAAGTGGCGGCGATGTTCGATGTCAAAGAGAGCCTGCTCCGCTATTGGGAAACGGAGTTTCCCCACCTGCGCCCAAAGACCACACGCAACAATGTGAGGCAGTACACCGATAAGGACATTGAGCAGATACGACTGATCTACAACCTCGTGAAGGTGCGAGGATTCAAGCTCTCCGCAGCACGGCGCATGCTCAATGCCAATCGCGACGGGGCCGAAAAGACAGCAGAAATACTCGAGTCGTTGCTCGACATGCGAACACAACTGCAAGAACTCAAGAAACAACTGGATGTGATAGTGTGACGCTTGTGCACTCTCACCGCATATACTACATGCAGACGCATTGAGAAACTTGACTTCTGCAATAATAGCGATGCCGCTCTTGTTTACAAAGAGTGGCATCGCTGCACATGTAGTATGCTCAATTCTTGGCGGGGGCACTGGTCTGTGCCTGCCTGCCCTAGCGTATGTGTTGCACGCTTTGCATGTCTGCAATGCTGCGCAGGCTTTCAGAGATGTCGTCCACCTCGTTTCTATCGGCCACGCGCACTTCGATAGTGCCGTCGAAGATGCCCTCTTCGCACGTGAGCGTTATCTTATGCATGTTGACACTCATCTTCTCCGATATCACTTCCGAAATTTCCTTTAGCATTCCGATGCGGTCGATGCCTGTGATGCGTATGGTGGCATCGAAGAGTCGGTCTTGCGACAGTTGCCATTTAGCGTCCACGATGCGGTTGCCATAGGTGCTTTTCAGCCGGTCGGCGATGTGGCAGGCGCGGTTATGTATCTCTATGCGGCGATTGTTGTTGATATATCCCAGAATGTCGTCGCCGGGGATGGGGTGGCAGCAGGGGGCTATGATGTATTGCTGCAAGGTGTCGTCGGTGATGACGACAGGCTTCTTGCGGTTGAAGTTGTCGTCGACGATAAACTTTCCGCCTGCATCAGCAGGATTGTCGTTGTCGACATCGCTCTTGAGGAATGGCACATACTTCTTCCATCCGTTTTGCTGTCGGCGTTTGCCCTTCAGTGCCTCAAGATCGGTGTCGCTGAGTGTGATGGTGCCTTTGCCGATGGCTATGAACAGTTCTTCGGGACGCACCTTGCCGTGGTGGAGCGTCAGTTTGTAGATCGCCGAGGAGGTGTACTGGCGCTGATGCTGTTCCAGGAAAGCCTTCAGCTTGGCCTCGCCCTGCTTCTGCCACTCGGTGTTCTGGCGGCGGAGCACTACCATGATTTTCGACTTCGCCTTGGCTGTTGTGGCATAGTTGATCCAATCGGGGTTGATGTGCTGCGCCGACGAGGTGATTATCTCCACCTGGTCGCCGTTGTCGAGCACATGGCTGGGCGGCACCAGCTTGTGGTTGACTTTGGCACCGATGCAGTGGCTGCCGATGAAGGTGTGGATGTTGAAGGCAAAGTCCAGACAGGTGCTTCCCTTGGGCAGTGTCTTCATTTCGCCCTTGGGCGTGAAGACGAATATCTCCGAGCTGTAGAGGTTGAGCTTCAGCGTGTCGAGGAAGTCCATGCCATCGGGTTGTGGGTCGTCGAGCACTTCGCGTATGGTGGTGAGCCAATGGTTGAGGTCGTTGTCGCGCTCGTTGTCAGTGGCATCGTCTTTGTCTTTATATTTCCAGTGGGCCGCCATGCCGCCTTCTGCCTTCTCCTCCATGCGCTCGGAGCGTATCTGAACCTCTATCCATCGTCCTTGCTTCGACATCAGCGTCACGTGCAATGCCTGATAGCCGTTGGGCTTGGGATGACTCAGCCAGTCGCGCAAACGGTCGGGGTGCGAACGATATATCTTGTTGAGCGCTATGTAGATGTTGAAGCATTCGTTGACGTCGTTGGCAGGGTCGTGAGGGATAAAGATGATGCGCACGGCCAAAATGTCGTAGATGTCTTCGAAGGCTACGTGCTTCTTGCGCATCTTCTGCCAGATGGAGTAGGGTGTCTTCACGCGCATGCGTATCTCATGCTGTATGCCCATTTCGTTGAGCGTCTGCGTGATGGGTGCCGTAAACTGTCGGAACAGCTGGTCGCGTTCCTCCTGCGTCAGGGCAAGCTTGCTCACGATGCTCTGATATTCCTCCGGATGCTCGTAGCGGAAGCTGAGGTCTTCCAACTCGTCTTTTATCTTGTTCAGTCCCAGTCGGTTGGCAATGGGAGCGTAGATGTAGAGCGTCTCGCCGGCTATCTTATACTGCTTGTTGGCGGGTTGCGACTCCAGCGTGCGCATGTTGTGCAACCGGTCGCATATCTTGATGAGTATCACGCGGATGTCCTCACTCATGGTGAGCAGCAGTTTCTTGAAGTTTTCGGCTTGCACCGATGCCTGACTGCCAAAGATGCCGCCCGATATCTTTGTCACGCCATCGACGATGGTGGCTATCTTCGGGCCAAAGAGTGTGCGTATGTCGTCGACGGTGTAGTCGGTATCTTCCACCACGTCGTGCAGCAATGCGGCGCAGATGCTCGTAGAGCCCAGTCCCACCTCTGCCGATGCTATCTGTGCCACGGCCAGGGGGTGCATGATGTAGGGCTCGCCCGAGAGTCGGCGCACGCCTTTGTGCGCCTCGCGGGCAAACTGGAAGGCCTTGGTGATGAGTTCGGTCTTCTTGCGATGTGGTGAGTTGAGATAGGAGTCGAGCAGCCGTTGGAAGGCTTCGTCTACCATTCTTTCATCGTCGTCGTGCATAGTAGGGTGGGGGAGTAGTGTTAGTGTGTGTCTATCTTCTTCCGCGTCGGTGGTGTCGCGAGGAGTGATGCCCGCTGTTCTGGTGTCGGCTGCTGCGTCGCCACGATGAGCCCGACGGGTTGTTGCCCTTGCTGCGCGACACAGCGCGTGTGCTGGTTGTGGCCGAAGATGCGGTGCCGTCGGAGGGTTCCACTTCGGTGCGGCGTGCCACAAGGTCGTCGGCCTTATAGTGCAGCACCGAGTCTTCGCGCTCTATGAAGCGGTTGATCACTTCTATGGGCATGCGTATGGCGTAGGGCTCGGTGGCACCGTTCACCAGGTCTTTGCGGTATTGCGGATTGAGCGTGCGCAGCAGGTTGATGTCTACTTCGCACACATCTGCTATCTGTTGCAGGTGTATGTTGCGGTTGACCACGATGGTGTCGGTCTTCATCGACAGGTCGGTGAGCATGGGGCAGATGTTGTGGTCGCAGTAGTAGGTCATGATATAGTTGGCAGCGATGAATGCCGGCACGTATCCGCGTGTCTCTGCCGGCAAATAGGGGTATATCTGCCAGTAGTCTCTGTTGCCTCCGGCACGCTTGATGGCTTTGTTCACGTTGTCCGGACCGCAGTTGTAGGCAGCTATCACGAGGTTCCAGTCACCGAATATTTTGTAGAGGTCGCGCAGGAACTGCGCTGCGGCATATGAGGAGCGTATGGGGTCTTTGCGTTCGTCGACGAGTGAGTTTACCTGGAGCCCATAGTGTTTTCCCGTGGATACCAGGAATTGCCACAACCCCGCTGCTCCTGCCTGCGACTCGGCCTTGGGGTTGAGTCCCGACTCTATCAGGGGCAGATACTTCAGTTCGAGGGGCAGCTGATAGCTCTCAAGCGCCTGCTCGAAGATGGGCGTGTAGAAGTTGGACAGTCCGAGCCACAACGCCACCTGCCGGCGACCGCGCTCGGCATATTGGTCTATCATCTTGCGTACGGGCTGGTTGTATACCATCTCCATCACTGTGGGCATCTTGGTGAGTCGTTGCACATACACCTCTTTGTCGTAGTAGGGGTTGGTGTTTGAGGTTTCGCAGGAGGCATCCTGTTGCAGGTAAGCCTTGGCGTGGTATAAACTAAGCAGAGAGTCGATGTCGGAGCTGAGTGCCAGCGGTACGTCGATGGCAGGCTGCTGAGGAATAGGCTGCTGGGCGAGCGTGTCTTGCGCCACAAGGCGTTGCGCATGGATTGCGAGCAGGGCGATACTTACGCCACACAGCAGCCAAAAGGAATGTTTCATATTATATATATAAATGGTGTAGTTGTTGTGTTGGTGTCAGAAATTGATGGTACAGGCTATGCCGAAGGCTTTGTTGTGCGTGGTGAGCGGGAAGCTGCTGCTGCGATAGGCGAAGAGGGGTGAGTCGTTGCCGATGATGGCCGGCGAAAGGCGCATGCTGATATCGCGACTGATGTCGAAGTCGGAGAGCGAGGCATCCACATAGGCGTCGATAATCGACAGGGCATACACGGCGGCGGTGATGATGATGCTCATGTCGCGATAGCGGCGATAGTAGTCTTTGCGCTTTCGGAAGAGTTCGGCATAGCGACTTTCGTTTTCGGGCGTCACCTCTGTGCCCAGATGCAGAAACTTGTTGTAGCTGTCGGTTGTGGGGTCGTCGTCGGTGATGTCTTTGAAGGCTTGCCGGTAGTCGCTGTACATCATGTTGTTCCACCTTATGGCGTAGGCGCATCCGGTGAAGGCGCCGTAGACGATGGGCAGCTTCCAGTACTTCCTGTTGTACACCTGTCCGCCGCCAGGAATGAGTGCCAGCCATACCGCTTTTTTGGGCGATGGTTTCCAGGCTGCATCATCCTGTGCCGCCACATGTAGGGTGTCGGCAATGACGGTCTGTGCGCTGCTGGGCACAGCACCACACAGAAGCAAAAGCGGCAGCACGATATGTAGCAGGTGGTGTCGCACGTTGTCGTTAGGGTTTGCGGAGGGTGTCGAGCACGGTCATGATGTGCAGCAGCTCGTCTTCGTTGTTGAAGGGGATGGTGATTTTACCCTTTCCCTTATTGGAAATGTTGAGTTGTACGGTGGTCTGCAGAAACTGCGACATTCTCTTGGTGAGCAGGTCGTACTGCTCTGCCATCGTTGCGTCGTCGCTGTTCTTCTGCGTCGGTGTGGCGGTAGCAGCCTGTTTCATCTGCTTCACCAAGTTCTCCACCTGTCGTACGGAGTAGTTTCGTTTCTGTATTTCGTTGTAGAGTGCTATCTGCTGTGCGGTGTCGTCGATGGCGATGAGTGCCCGTGCGTGCCCCATGGAGAGCTCTTTCTTCTGCAGTGCTATCTGTATGGGTGCGGGCAGTTTGAGCAGGCGCAGGTAGTTGGCCACCTCGGCGCGGCTTTTTCCCACGCGCCGGGCTATTTTCTCCTGTGTGTCGCCGGTCTCCTTGGTAAGTTGTGCGTAGGCCAGTGCTATCTCTATGGGGTTGAGGTCTTCGCGCTGAATGTTTTCTACCAGCGCCATCTGCATCACGTCTTCGTCCTTTGTGGTGCGTATGTAGGCGGGGACCGCTGTCAGTCCGGCACGTTGTGCAGCGCGCCAGCGGCGTTCGCCGGCAATAATCTGATACTGCTGCGGTGCGACCTGTCGCAGGGTGACGGGCGACACGATGCCTATCTGTCTGATCGACTCGGCCAGCTGTTCCAGTGCCTGCTCGTCGAAGTCGCGTCGCGGCTGGTTGGGGTTGGGGCTTATCTGTGTGAGGGGCACTTCACTGATGGTCGACGTGCCGTCGGTCTTTATCTCGGGAGCGGGGATGAGTGAGTCGAGACCGCGTCCCAGAGGAGAAAATTTCTTCTTGGCAGACATGTAGAATAAGGATATGCTTTGTTAGTCTTCAGTTCGTTTCATTCTTCTCGATAATCTCTTTGGCCAGTTGCAGATAGTTTTGTGCTCCTGCCGAGTCGGCGTCATAGAGTATGGCTGGCAGTCCGTGCGATGGCGACTCGCTCAGCTTCACGTTGCGTTGTATGACGGTGTGGAACACCAATTCCTGGAAGTGACGCTTCACGTCTTCGTAAATCTGATTGGCCAGGCGCAGCCGCTTGTCGTACATCGTGAGCAGAAAGCCTTCTATCTCCAGCGACGGATTGAGCCGCTGCTGAATAATCTTGATGGTGTTGAGCAGCTTGGTAATGCCTTCCAATGCAAAGTATTCGCACTGCACGGGTATAATCACGCTCTGTGCTGCTGTAAGTGCGCCCACGGTGATGAGTCCCAGTGATGGCGAACAGTCAACGATGATATAGTCGTAGTCGTCGGCGATGGGTTGCAGGCGCTGTTGCAGTATCTGCTCGCGGTGCGGCTTGTTGAGCATCTCTATCTCGGCTCCCACCAGATTGATGTGCGAGGGGATGATATCCAGCGTCTCAATGTCGGTGGTGTAGATGGCCTGCCGCGTGTCGATGTCGTCGATGAGGCACTCGTAGAGCGAACCTTCGGTCTGGCGCACATCAATACCCAACCCGCTCGACGCATTGGCCTGAGGGTCGGCGTCCACTACAAGCACACGCTTCTCCAGCGTTGCCAGCGATGCTGCCAGATTGATAGACGTGGTGGTCTTGCCCACACCGCCTTTCTGATTGGCCACAGCAATGATTTTTCCCATAATCGAAGGTGTTTGTAGGGTACAATGATTATGCAAAGGTAAAAGTTTTTTGACTTTAAGGGTGCAAAGGACGCATTTTTTGTACCTTTGCACCCTATTTGTAAACAAGGGCTTGCAAAACATCATCGGCTGCAACCCAGCCCATTAACCCTGCAACACTAATATCAGCATCACCATGAACACGAAGCGTCCACGCATTCTCATCAGCAACGACGACGGCTACCATGCCAAAGGTATCAATCAGTTGGTCGACATGTTGCGCGACATGGCCGACATCATCGTCTGTGCACCCGAAAGCCACCGTTCGGGCTACTCCTGTGCCTTCTCTGTGGAAGACACGCTGCGCCTAAAGCTCCGACGGCAATGGGAGGGCGTACAGGTATGGTCGTGCAACGGAACACCCGTCGACTGCGTGAAACTCGGGCTGCACGAGTTTTTTGCCGAGCAGAAACCCGACATGGTGATAGGTGGCATCAACCACGGCGACAACGCATCGGTCAATGCACACTACTCGGGCACCATGGGGGTCACCTTCGAGGGGTGCATGAAGTATATCCCCTCCTGCGCCTTCTCGCTATGCGACCACCATCCTGATGCCGACTTTGAACCTATGCGCCACATTGTGCGTAGCGTAGTGCAACGTGTGCTCGACGAAGGACTACCCACAGGCGTGTGTCTCAATGTCAACGTGCCAGTGACTGAAAAGGTGAAAGGACTGAAGGTATGCCGCATGGCAAGGGGAACATGGGACCACGAGTGCGAAAAACGAATACACCCGCGTGGGTTCGACTACTTCTGGCTCACAGGTACCTACACCAACGATGAACCGCAAGCCGACGACACCGACAACTACTGGCTCAACAGAGGCTACGCCACCATCACACCCACCGAAATCGATGTCACCGCATATCAGATGATGAGCAAACTAAAAGACTGGGAAACCGAATATTAACCTCTCCCCCCCATCAACGTCGCTCCATCCACCCCTTAAGCACTATCCATCCCCACTACCCATGAAATACTACCTCATAGTAGGCGAAACCAGTGGCGATCTCCACGCGGCGGCGCTCATGCGAGCACTGCAGCAGCAAGACCCTGAGGCGCAGTTCAGATACATCGGAGGCGATGCCATGGCACAAGTGGGAGGCACGCGCACACGACACTATAAAGACATGGCCTACATGGGGTTTGTCCCCGTGCTGCTCCACCTGCCCACCATCATGCGCAATATGCGATGGGCGAAAAGCGATGTGGCGCAGTGGAAACCCGACATGCTCATACTCGTCGACTATCCGGGCTTCAACCTCAGCGTGGCAAAGCACATACACGCCCGCACAACCATCCCCGTCACCTACTACATAGCACCTAAGCTGTGGGCATGGAAGGAATACCGCATCAAGCGGATGAAAAGAGACGTAGATCATCTGCTCTCCATACTCCCCTTCGAGAAGCAGTTCTTTGAAGACAAGCATCACTTTCCCACCCACTATGTGGGCAATCCCACTGCCGACGAGGTACGTCGCTTCCAAGCCTCCTACCATGAGAGCAGAGAGCAATTCTGCCAACGTCATAGCCTGGACGGAGCCCGGCCCATCGTAGCCCTGCTCGCAGGAAGCCGACGGCAAGAGGTGAAAGACAACCTGCCCGGCATGCTGCAGGCCATGCAGCACGAACCGCAGGCGCAGGGAGTGGTGGCCGGAGCACCCAACATCGAAGCCGAATATTACGCACGCTGCGCCGCCAATGCACCCCTACACCTCATCGACAACGAAACCTATGCCCTGCTGACACATGCCGACGCAGCCCTCGTCACCAGCGGAACGGCAACACTGGAGACAGCCATCTTCAACGTGCCGCAGGCAGTGTGCTACAAAACTCCTGTGCCACACGTGGTGAGATGGGTCTTCTCGCGACTGCTCAGCGTGGAATACATTTCACTCGTCAACCTCATTGCAGGCAGAGAGGTAGTGCCCGAACTGGCTGCCGACCGCTTTACACCCGACAATCTGCGCACGGCCCTACACAACATGCTGCATAACGACAACTACTGCCGGCAACAGCAGCAAGGCTACGACGAGGTGCGCAAGGCGCTTGGCTCCAAAGAGGCACCCGCAGAAGCGGCACAACACATCATAACCTTTGCCAAAGAAAAGAAATAGCACACCCCAATCCGAAGAGAAACATCGATTTTGCCTACACGCTTACACCAATGTGCACAACACTCTGATATAAAGGACGATAGCGTGTATAAGCGTTTTTTTTGCTTACACGCGCTTACACGCTCCTGCACACGCCTACACCAAATCGGAAAGGGCGGGGGAGAAAGCAAATGATAAGTATTGCCCAATCGCACCGCAATTAGGCAATACTCGCACTGCAACTGAGCCCCAATCGCACCGCAATCAGGCAATACTTGGACAGCAACTGAGCCCCAATCGCACCGCAATCAGGCAACACTCACGCTGCAACTGAACCCCAATCGCACCGCAATCAGGAAACACTCACGCTGGCGTACTCTATTCGCCACACACCCATTCCGCGAAATGTGTGTAAGCGGCAAAAATTGCTTGCACACTGAAACAGGTTGGTATACAGCACAATACGGGAGGGCAGTGTAAGCGGTGTAAGCGGCAAAAAATTGCTTACACACCAGCAACAGGCTGACTTGTAGTGTGATACGGGCGTTTGGTGTAAGCAAATGGAAAAATAAGAGTTTTACTGTTGCGCTGACGCTCAATGAGCCCCTTGTTTCCAAAAAAGTCAGAGAAAAAGTTCATCCATGATTTCCAGAAAAAAAGTACATCCATCATTAATTGCGTAAAACCATCTGCACACTAAAAAAATAATCGGTTGTGAATTGTGTAATTGTAAAAACCCATTACCTTTGCACCCGCTTTCCGCCATCTTGGCGTAGGGAAAGCACCATCGGGATGTAGCGCAGTTGGTAGCGCACTACGTTCGGGACGTAGGGGTCGGGCGTTCGAGTCGCCTCATCCCGACCAAAGGCGACAGCAGGAGCAATCCGGTTGCCGCCTTTTTATTGTATAAAGGCAAGGTGTGGGGCAGTAATGCAGGCAGAGGCAAGAAGAAAATGATGACTTTTCTTGGTAAGTTTGACAGAAAAGTCGTATCTTTGTAGCAGACAGCGATGCTGTGGCACACACTACTCCAGCCCATCAATATACGATCGTTCAACCCGAAAAATGCCATGAAAAAAGTAAAAGTAAAAATAGAACGCGAGCTGCGCTCCAACTCGCCCAACATCATCTGGAACCTCATCAGCACCGATACCGGGTTAGCCAAATGGGTGGCCGACTATGTGATGGAGATAGACGGCACGCTCACCTTCCGTTGGGGAGAGGAGTGGAGTCATCATGAGATACGTCGTGCGCAGGTGGTGCGCCGCGTGCGCAACGAATATGTGAGGTTGAAGTGGGAAGACGATACCGACAAAGATGCCTTCCTGGAGTTTAGGATGATATATAGTGAGCTGACTGACGACTACATATTGTGTGTTACCGACTTCGCCCTCGCCGACGAAACCGACAGCCTGGAGATGATGTGGGAGCAGAACTTCGACCGCCTGCGGCACAGCAGCGGATTGTGACGGCAACGATAACTGGAACATGTTTCCGCCCAGATAAGCGGTCTCTGGCTTGGCAATACCGACGATATAACACCACTCGCACCCTCCTGCCTCCCTCCCCGAAACCCGAATTTCCCACCCCTTGGGAGCGCAGACGTCAACGTCTGCATCCCTCCCTCCATCTCTCCTCAGACATACCCTCCTCGAAAGAAAATGTGGCACTCGTGTCGCGTTTTTTCTGTATATACACTATCTTTGTCGGCCAACATGTTGTCTGCCAACGGCGACGACAATCACTACAACAGCCCCAAAGGTGCTTATAAAGAAGCTCGATACATATATAATAAAGCAGTTTGGACTGCTCTTCGTCGGCACATTCTTCATCTGTCAGTTTGTGCTGATGATGCAGTTTCTGTGGCAGCACATCGACAAACTCATCGGCAAAGGCCTGACGATGGATGTGATGGCACAGTTTTTCGGCTATATGGCCCTCTTCCTGGTGCCCCAGGCGCTACCGTTGGCCATACTGCTCAGCTCCATCATCACCTTCGGCAATTTGGGCGAGAAGATGGAGCTCACCGCCATCAAGGCGGCGGGCATATCGCTCATGCAGGTGCTGCGTCCGCTCGCAATACTGTGTCTGCTTATTGCGGCAGGGTCGTTCTACTTCCAAAACAACGTGGGGCCGCACGCCAACCAGCAACTCACACAGCTGCTGATGTCGATGAAGCAGAAGAGTCCGGAACTGGAGATACCCGAGGGTGTGTTCTACGACGGCATACCAGGTACCAACATCTACGTGCAGCAGCGCAATCTCGACACCGGCATGCTCTACGGCATCATGATATATCGCATGAGCAACAGCTTCGAAGATGCCTCTATCATCCTTGCCGACTCGGGTATGCTGCAGTCGACAGCCGACAAGAAACACCTCTCGCTGAAGCTGTGGAGCGGCGAGTGGTTTGAGAACATGCGCTCGCAGGAGCTGGCCGGCGCGGCAGCAGTGCCCTACCGCAGAGAGACCTTCTGGATGAAGCACCTGATACTCGACTTCGACAGCGACTTCAATCTGGCCGACGCGGGGGCGCTGGCCAACAACGCACGAGGCAAAAGCCTTGCGCAGATCAGTCATGCCATCGACTCGCTCAACATTACCTACGACAGCGTGGGACTGGCGGCATACAACGATGCCAAGACCCTGCTTTTCGACCTGCCCATGGAGGCGCGACAGCCAGCCCGAGGCACAGGGACGGCAACCGACAAAGGCTACACAGTCGGCGACACCATCGGCGACGACGACCCCATCGCCACAACACCCCCCGCGCCACAACCTCAACCCGTGGCACAACCTCAACCCGTGGCTAAAAGCGGAAAGGCGTACAAAAAAGACCCCATGGCCTACTACCAGAGCTTGAACGACGATCGCAAACGAGCCATATTGGCCAACATCGGAGCAAGGATCGCTAACGAACAGACCAATCTGGAGTTCAGGCAGATGCTGTCGACTGATGCCGACAAGATAATACGCCAACACCAGATAGAAGCCATCAATAAGTTTACCCAAGCCCTGGCGTGCCTCATCTTCTTCTTTATCGGCGCGCCCCTGGGTGCCATCATACGCAAGGGTGGCCTTGGCATGCCCATCATCATCTCGGTGTTTGTGTTCATCGTCTATTATGTGCTCGACAATACCGGTTACCGCATGGCGCGCGGAGGGATATGGGCGGTGTGGTTTGGCAAGGCATTGGCGCCGGCGGTACTCATACCCCTCGCCGTGTTTGTGACCTACAAGGCCAACCGCGACAGCGCCGTGTTCAACGCCGACCGCTACAAAGAGCTGTTGCGTAAGGTGCTCGGGCTGCGCACGGCACGGCCGTCGTATATGAAAGAAGTGGTGATAGACGACCCCGACTACGCTGCCGACGCACAAAGACTGCACTACGTCAGCCGGCAGGCAAAGGCCTACACTGGCAACCACCGGCTCAAGGCACTGCCCAACCCTATCGACGTGTTCTTCCGCTATCAGCCCGACAACGACATTGCCGACATCAGTGAGCAACTGGAAACAACCATTGCCGACCTGGCCAATAGCCGCGACAAAGTGATAGTGAGCACGCTGAGCAAATATCCAGTCGTGGCTACTAAAGCCCACACGAGACCCTTCGACCATAAGTGGATGAACATTGCCGCGGCAGTACTGGTGCCCATAGGCATATTCTTCTACCTGCGCATGTGCCGTTACCGTCGCCGACTGAACAACGACCTGGCACTCATACAGAAACACAACGACACCATACTGACACAAATCAATAAAATGTCGGCCGGCACACACAACGCCGACACACACAACGAAATATGAACAACTACCCCCTCAACACCATCGACGAAGCCATAGGCGACATTCGTCAGGGCAAATTTGTCATCGTAGTCGACGACGAAGACCGCGAAAACGAAGGCGACCTCATCATAGCTGCCGAAAAGATAACCCCCGAACAGGTGAACTTCATGCTGAAGAATGCACGTGGCGTGCTGTGTGCACCCATCACGCTGAGCCGCTGCAAGGAACTGGAACTCCCCCATCAGGTGGACGACAACACCTCGGTGCTCGGCACTCCCTTCACCGTCACCATCGACAAGCTCGACGGGTGCTCCACCGGCGTGTCGGCACACGACCGCGCCGCCACCATACGCGCACTGGCCGATCCTGCCGCCACACCGCAAACCTTCGGCCGACCAGGACACATCAACCCCCTCTACGCACAAGACCATGGCGTACTGCGACGCTCAGGACATACCGAGGCGGCAGTAGACCTGTGCCGACTGGCAGGACTCTATCCCGCAGGAGCACTGATGGAGATAATGAACGACGACGGCACCATGGCGCGCATGCCGCAACTGCAGCAGAAAGCTAAAGAGTGGGACATGAAAATCATCAGCATACGCGACCTGATAGCCTATCGTCTGCAGCGCGAATCGCTTATAGAAGTAGGCACCGAGGCCGACCTGCCCACACGCTACGGACACTTCCGGCTCATTCCCTTCCGCCAGAAGAGCAACGGCACCGAGCACATGGCACTCATCAAGGGCAGCTGGCAGGCCGACGAACCCATATTGGTGCGCGTACACTCCTCGTGCGCCACAGGCGACATACTGGGTTCCATGCGCTGTGACTGCGGAGAGCAGCTCCACCAAGCCATGCAGATGATAGAGAAAGAAGGACGCGGCGTGCTCATCTACATGCAGCAGGAAGGACGCGGCATCGGACTGATGAACAAGATACGCGCCTACAAGTTGCAGGAAGAAGGTCTCGACACCGTGGAAGCCAACCTGCACCTCGGCTTCAAGCCCGACGAGCGCGACTACGGATGCGGGGCACAGATGCTGCGACACCTCGGCGTGCACAAAATGCGACTGATGACCAACAACCCTGTGAAACGCGTCGGACTGGAGGCCTACGGACTGGAGATAGTGGAAAACGTGCCCATAGAGATTACCCCCAATGAGTACGACTATCGCTACCTGAAGACCAAGAAAGAGCGCATGGGCCACACGCTGCACCTATAGTGCCACACATCAGCGCCTTGCTATGACAAGGGTAAAAAAAATTACCATATTGACACCAATTACAAAAATAACTATACCTTTGCAAGGTAGACCCTGCTGTCACGCCTCAATACAAAGGTGACGCTGCTCAATACCATATATATAAATAGGAGTGGCGCAAACACAATAAATCAGCAAAATTTTCATTATTAAATAACACTTTAATCAAAAAACACAAAATCAATTATGGCAACACAAACACAACCAAAACAAGCTGCCCCGAAGAAAAAGTCTCAGGGCTTCACCGGCGTTAGAGGAGCATTCTGGATTATCCTCGTATGCTTTGCAGTAGCATTTGTACTCTTCTTCACCTGGTTCGCAGATCCCTCCCACTTCCAGGACGCTTCACGCGAGTCTCCTAAAGATGTTTGGGGAACTATCTATAAGGGTGGTATCGTCGTACCTGTGCTGCACGCCCTGTTGCTGACCACACTTGCTATGTCTATCGAGCGCTGGCTCGCTATGCGCACCGCATTCGGTAAGGGCTCGCTGCCTAAGTTTGTGCAGAACATCAAGGCTGCTCTCAACGCAGGCGACTTTGCCAAGGCTCAGAAGCTGTGCGACGACCAGAGAGGTAGCGTGGCCAACGTGGTAAACGCATCGCTCAGTGCTTACAAGGCAATGGAAAACACCCATGGTATGGCCAAGGCTCAGAAGGTGGCTAAGATACAGCAGGCTCACGAAGAGGCTTCGCAGCTCGAGATGCCCACACTCACCATGAACCTTCCCATCATCGCAACCCTCACCACACTCGGTACCCTCACCGGTCTGTTCGGAACGGTTGTCGGCATGATCAAGTCGTTCTCCGCTCTGTCTGCAGGTGGTGGCGCCGACTCTGCCAAACTGTCGGAAGGTATCTCCGAGGCCCTTATCAACACCGCCTTCGGTATCGGTACTTCATGGGTGGCCGTTGTTTCCTACAACTATTTCACCAACAAAGTGGACAAGCTCACGTTCGCTCTCGACGAGGTAGGTTACTCCATAGCACAGACTTACGAAACCAACCACGCAGAAGAGGCTTAATTTTTGCTAACCCTTTAAACTGAATTTACACTATGGGTAAAGTAAAAATTAAGAAAAGTGACATCTGGATCGACATGACGCCGATGTCCGACGTGATGACGCTGCTGTTGACATTCTTCATGTTGACATCGACGTTCGTCAAAAACGAACCCGTGCGGGTGCTCACCCCAGGGTCCGTGTCGGAGATCAAAGTCCCCGAGAACGGTGTCCTCACGATACTGGTCAGCCCCGAGAAGGACGCCACTGGCAAGCCTACGGGAGAAGGACTGGTGTATATGAGCCTTGACAACAGCAACGATATGGAGAATACGCTCAACTCCATGGTGGGCGGACTCACTCCCAAAGAGATTGACGCCTTCAAGAGCGACGCTATCTTCGGCGTAGCACTCAAAGACATGAAGAGCTATCTCAACCTGCCCAGTGGTCAACGGCCTGAGTACCTGACGAAAGACGGAGGCATTCCCCTCGATACCATCTCAGGGGAAGACCGCACCAGCAACAGCGAATTCAAGCAGTGGGTGAACGCCGCACGACAGGCCAACCCCAAGATTAAAATCGCGCTGAAAGCCGATGCCGCCACTCCGTACAAGACGGTGAAGCAGGTGATGAACCAGCTTCAGGATATGGACGAAAGTCATTACTACATGATAACCCAGCTCAAAAAACAGGAGGATGACGAATAATGGCTAAGAAGAAAGAAAGCAAACAGAAAAAGATGAACGTGAGGGTCGACTTTACCCCCATGGTCGACATGCTCATGCTGCTCATTACCTTCTTCATGCTGTGTACCACCTTGAGCAAGCCCCAGACAATGGAGCTCACCATGCCAAGTAATGACGAAAACATACAAGAAGAAGACAAGAACGAGGCCAAGGCCTCGGAAACCGTAACGCTCTACCTCACACCTGGCGACAAGATATTCTACGGCGAGGGTATACCCGAGTACAACAACCCCGATTGGCTCAAAGAAGCCACATGGGGCAACGGAAAGGGCGGCATCCGCGAAGTGCTGCGCAACCACGCTACCGAAGACGGAACCAAACCCGTGAAGCAAATCGAACTCGCAGTGAAGGAACTGAAACGCAAAAAGGCCGACAGACCCGATGAGTGGCCCGACAGCGTATATCAGAAAGAACTGAGCAAACTCAAAGGCGGTGAGCTCGAAGATGGAAAGATACCCACGCTGACCATCGTCATCAAGCCCACCGACAACGCAACCTACAAAAACATGGTTGACGCCCTCGATGAAATGCAGATACTCAGTATCGGTACGTACGTGATAGACAAAATCTCTGAAGACGACTCCAAGCTGCTGAAGCTGAAAGGTATCAGCGAGTGAGACGCAGAGTGCTGAACGAAACCATTTAAACAGAAACGAAAATGGCAAAATTAGATATCTACGATCCGAAATGGGTCGACATGGTGTTCGCCAACAAGAACAAGTCGTACGGTGCCTACCAGCTCCGTATGGGCACATCGGGGCGCAACATGAAAGCTATTATCATTCTGCTCGTTGCCGCCCTGCTCACCGGAGGATACCTTGTCTACAAGATTAAGGCACAGCAGGCCGAAGAAGAGCGCCTCGCCTACATGGAGGCGCAGGAGTTGGCCAAGCTGCGTGAGCAAGCCAAGAAGAAGGAAGACCAACCGAAGATTCCGCCAAAGGTGGAACCCAAGAAGGAAATCCCCGAAGTGCGCGAGTCGCAGAAGTTCACCGCACCCGTCATCAAGAAAGACGAACTGGTGAAAGAAGAGAACGTCGTAAAACAGATGGACAAGCTTGACGAAAACGTTGCCGTCAGCACCAAAGACCAGGAAGGTGTGAAAGACCGTACCGTGGAAGCCGTGCGCAACGACATCGCCGTCAATACCGAGCCCAAGCAGGAAGTGAAGCAGGAAGTGGCTACCAAGGTCTTCGACGCCGTGGAGCAGATGCCTTCCTTCCCCGGAGGACAGGGAGCATTGCTCTCCTTCCTGAGCTCCAACGTGAAGTATCCTGCCGTAGCCGAGCAGAACAACATTCAGGGTAAGGCTATCGTAGGCTTCATCGTAGAGCCCAACGGCAGTGTGACAGGCGTACACATCATGCGCTCCGCCGGCGACCCGAGTCTCGACACCGAGGCCATGCGCGTGGTAGGAAGCATGCCGCGATGGAACCCCGGTAAGCAGAACGGACAAGCCGTGCGCGTGAAGTATCAAGTGCCCATCACATTCCGACTGCAGTAATAAGGTGTAAGTGTTCTGCAGACATACTCGTCTGCAGAACACACCCCACCTTATCGCAACCCCTAACACACAGCGAACAAAAATCTACACATGAGAACATCATCTCTCTGTGCACTCTCCTCCTTGCTGCTGGCAGCCCTGTTGTTGGGCGCCTGCAGCAAGGTTGATAGAGGGGGGCGCACCGACACACCCACCTCGGGCACCATTTCCTTTGTTGCCGACGAGAGCTTCAGTCCCATTATTGAAGAACTCCGACAGGCATTCGAATACGACTACCCCGAGGCACACCTCAAGCCCATCTACACCAATGCCGTAGAGGGACTCCAACAACTCAAAGACCTCAAGACCTGCCTGCTCATCACCTCGCGACCACTCAAAGATAGCGAGATAGCCTACATGCACACCAAGAGCCGCGAACCCATCATCTTTCCCATAGCCTACGACGGCATCGCACTCATCGTCAACCGACAGAACAACGACACATGCATCACCGAAAACGACGTGAAGCGTGTGCTCAGAGGTGAAGTGACACAGTGGAACCAACTCGTGCCCGGCAGCAACAGAGGCAACATCGAAGTAGTGTTCGACAACCCATCGTCGGCAACACTGCAGTTTGTGGTCGACAGCCTGCTCGATGGCAAACCCATCGACAGTCCCAACGTGGTAGCCGCAAAGACCAGTAAAGAAGTAATCGACTATGTCGACAAGACACCTAATGCCCTCGGCATCATAGGCAGCAACTGGCTCAACGACCGCCGCGACACCACCAACACCACCTTCAAGAAGAATATCCACGTCATGTCGGTCACCGTGAAGGACAAAGCCACGCCCAAGAACAGCTGGAAACCCTATCAGGCCTACCTGCTCGACGGGCGTTACCCCTTCGTACGCACCATCTACGCCATAGCAGCCGACCCGCAGAAAGCACTCCCCTGGAGTTTTGCCAACTTCATATCCAACCCCAAGGGACAGCTCATCGTCTTCAAATCCGGACTGCTGCCCTATCGTGGCGACATCACCATAAAGACCGTACAGGTAAATCAATAAACCATCGCAAGCCAACAACGTCAAAAGGATACAACGCTGACACCCGTGCCACCGACGCGGCAGGGAAGGCAAGAATGTATCACCCTTTAACAGAACACAAAGATGAAAACGGTAAAGTATCTACTCGTCGGTGCATTCTTCTGCGCAGCCACATGCACCGTATCAGCTCAAGCCACCGACTACAACACACAGCTTGAGAACATCACACAGCTCATCAAGGACGGCAACGCCGATGCACTCAAAGCTCCCTTGAAGCAGTACAACAAGCAGTTTAAGAAAAATGCAGAGGCGCTTGTGGCACTCGGCAACGCATACCTCACTGCCAAAGATTTCACCAAGGCTAACGAATATGCCGACAAAGCCATCGGTGTCAACGCCAAATACGGCAACGCCTACATCCTGAAAGGCGACATACAGGCCATACAGGACGAAGGCGGCGAAGCTGCCAACTGGTATATGCAGGCCATGACGCTCGACCCGCAAAACGCACAGGGCTACATACGCTATGCCAACGTCTACCGCAAAGTGGACCCCAGCGAGACCGAGCGCACACTCCAGAAACTGCGCCAGGTGCTGCCCGACTATCCCATAGAGGCGGAGGCAGGCCACTCCTACTATACCATGGGCAACTACGAAAAGGCCATGGAGCACTTCATCAAGGAAGACCCCGAGCGTCTGCCCAACGACCTGCTGGCAGAATACTGCATCACTGCCATCAACACCAATAAGCATGCCGAAGGTCTGCATGCCGCCGAAGTGGGACTGCGCAAGAATCCCGACAATATGAGCTTTGTCAGACTGGCACTCATCAATGCCATCAACAGCAAGCAGCACGACAAGGCACTCTCCTTCGCCAACATGCTGATGCAAAATCCCGTGGAGAAGACTTCGTCGGACTACACCTACTACGGCCGCGCACTCGCAGCCAACGAGCAGCATCAAGAGGCCATCAGCCAGTTTGAGAAGTCGCTCGCCATGGATGCCGACAACCACCAGCCCCTGCGCTTCATCTCCGAGTCATACACAGCACTGGGCAACGAAGACAAAGGCGTGGAATACATGCAACAGTATCTCAGCAAGGAGACCTCGGCACGCCCCAGCGACTACAACCGTCTGGCCGACATCTACCTGCAGAAGGTGAAGAAGGGTGTAGACAAAGAAACCAACCTGCAAAAGGCATTTGGAGTCTACGACACCATGGCGCAGAAGTTCCCCACGCTGTCCACCTACTGTGTGCTGCTGCAGGGCAATGCCGCCTTCCAGAATGAGTTCGACACTGAAGCATTGGCCAAATATGCACAGATTATCAGCATCCTCGAACCCAAAGGCAGCACCGTGACCGAAGACGAGCAGTCCTACCTGCGTCAGGCCTATCGCAACACCGCACTCATCCACTGGACCAAGGACGACCTTGAGAGCGCCAAGCCCTACTTTGAGAAGGTGATACAAATCGATCCCAACGACAAGTACGCACGTCAGGCACTCGGACTCGACAAGCAGGAAGAAACCAAAGAAACCAAGTAAGCGCCAGTCCGAACATCATCGTCTGTCTTGCCGATAATGTCCGTTCACGCACTTGGTATTATGCTACACTAAGCCCAAGCGCCATGTCACTTCCCGACATGGCGCTTGGCGCATTCACACCCCTGCACTATCCTTCAGGCATAGGGACTGCTCTCAGCCGGCGCTCCGCCGACATGCATTCCGACACCAGAGGCATAGCAAAAAGCAAACATCCTATAGCGTTGTCAAGATTATTCATTACCTTTGCGCTGCGTATCACACCATTATTATATATATATGGAATACATTGTATCTGCCCGCAAGTATCGCCCCATGACATTCGACAGCGTAGTTGGACAGTCTACCATCGCCACCACGCTGAAGAATGCCGTCAAGAGCGGCAAGCTGGCGCATGCCTATCTGTTCAGCGGTCCGCGCGGCGTGGGCAAGACCACCTGCGCACGCATCTTCGCCAAAGCCATCAACTGCTTCAACCCTACCGACGACGGCGAAGCGTGCGGACAGTGCGAGAGCTGCCAGTCGTTCAACGAGCAACGCTCGCTCAATATCTTTGAACTCGACGCAGCCTCCAACAACGGCATAGAGCACATCAAGTCGCTCATTGAGCAGACCCGCGTGCCGCCGCAAGTGGGCAAGTACAAGGTGTTCATCATCGACGAGGTGCACCAGCTGTCGACAGCGGCATTCAACGCCTTCCTCAAGACACTGGAGGAACCACCCGCACACGTCATCTTCATCCTCGCCACCACCGAGAAGCAGAAACTGCTGCCCACCATCATCTCGCGCTGCCAGCTCTACGACTTCGAGCGCATGCGCGTGAGCGACATGGTGGCACACCTCAAGCACGTGGCAGAGCAGGAAGGCTACCGATACGAAGAAGAAGCGCTCCACCTCATCGCAGAGAAGGCCGATGGCGGCATGCGCGACGCACTGTCCATCTTCGACCAGACAGCAAGCTACTGCCAAGGCAATATCACTTACGAGAAGGTGGTGGAAGACCTCAACGTGCTCGATGCCGACAACTACTTCCGCCTCATCGACCTGGCGCTCGAAGGCAAGGTGGCCGACATGATGGTGCTCTTCGACAGCGTGCTCAACAAGGGTTTCGACGGCGGACAAGTCATTGCCGGGCTGGCCAGTCACGTGCGCTATGTGATGCTGGCACGCGAAGAAGCCACCTCTCACCTCATCGACAAGAGCGAAAGCCTGCGCCAACGCTACCACCAACAGGCACAACGATGCCAGCCGCGATTTCTCTTCAACGCATTGCGCATACTCAACGACTGCGACCTCAACTACCGGCAGAGCGGACACAAACGCCTGCTGGCAGAGCTGGCACTCATTGAAGTGGCACAGCTCACGCAAGGCGAAGACGACCCGCCTGGTGGGCGTCGCCCTACGCAGATACTCAAACCCATATTCAACACGGAGGAGCAAAGCAAGGAAAACGGAGGAATAACAGCGACAACCAACTACATCCACGCCTCTGCTGCTACACCGCCCTCCGATGCACCGGCAGCAACAGAGCCCGCCATGCCGCAATCCGCCACGGCAACCACACCCGCTGTGGAACCACAAAGTGTAGCCACCACGCATCAGCCAAATCCACAGACGGTGACGTCACGGCAGGTGCTCTCGTTCAAGAGTCTGCAGCAGGCACAAGAGTCTGCCATCGAGGAGGAAGAGCTTCCCGCCACCGACGAGCAGGCAGCCTTCACGCAGGAGATGCTCTCCGAGCAGTGGATGGCCATGTGCGGGCGCATGGCAAAGAGTCAGCCGGGACTGGCCGTCAGACTCAAGAACGTGTCGCCGCAACTCACACCGCCGGCAAGTGTTATGCTGTTACTGCCCAACGAAGACCTGGCGCGACAGGTGAGAAATATCGAGAAACGCATACTTAAGACACTCGTCAACAACCTGCACAACAATACCATTACCCTCTGCCTCCAGGTAGACCCGGCAGCTTTTGGCACCAGTGTGCTCACCGACCAGGAATTCCTCGTGAAACTGAAACAAGACTATCCCCTCTTCCGCAAGATGTGCGACCAACTGCAATTAGAACAAGTGTAGACACCACTTGGCACACTCCTTGCATATCAGCTAACTACATGAACAACAATCAATCACTCATTCAGGCCATCGTGGATGGCATACAAGAGAAGAAAGGACACCGCATCACTATCATCGACCTCAGCGTGATCGATGGTGCCGTGTGCGATGCCTTTGTAGTGTGCGAAGGCAACTCACCACAGCAGGTGGAAGCCATCACCGATGCCGTGACAGACAGCGTGCGCCTGCAAGCGCAGGAAAAACCCATACACGTAATCGGCACAGAGAACGCCCAGTGGGTCGCACTCGACTATGGCAGCGTCATGGCACACATCATGCTCCCCGACATACGAACCTTCTACGCCATAGAAAGCCTGTGGGAAGATGCACCCACTACGCATATAGCTGAACAAGAATGACAACGGCTATTCCCTCTGCTTACCCCACTGCCCGGCGCGCACGCTTCGCCCGTGTTGCGTACGCAGCGATACAGAGCAATACCAACACCATAGCAAATAACATACATGGATCCTAAAGGCAACAACAATCAGCAGCCCAATAAGCCACGCTTCAGCATGAACTGGCTCTACTTCTTCATCATCGCCACGCTGGCCATCATCTTCTTCAGCGGCGGCGGCGACAACAGTGGCGGAGCCAGCCGCACGGCAGGATGGGACGACTTCAAGAAATGGGTGCAGAAAGGATGCGCCGCAGACATCGAAGTCAATTTGGCCGACAACAAACTCAAAATGTTCGTCAAGCCAGAGAAGATACGCGAAGTGTTCCAACAGGGCGCCAAGCAGGTAGGCACCAAACCCCATCTGGAGGTGGTCTACCCCGATGTGAAGAGCATCGAGGAATTTCTCAACGCCGAGAAGAAGGCTAAGCACTACACCGGCACCGTAGCCTATGTCAACAAAGACGGCAACGGCTTTCTCAACATTCTGCTCAATCTCTCGCCCCTCATCTTCTTCATCGTGCTGTGGATACTCATGTCGCGGCGCATGGGCGGTTCGGGAGGTGGCCTGTTCAACGTGGGCAAGTCGAAAGCCAAGATGTACGAGAAAGGCAACGACCTCGGCATCACCTTCAAGGACGTAGCCGGACAGGAGGGGGCCAAGCAGGAAGTGCAGGAGATTGTCGACTTCCTCAAAAATCCCAAGAAATACACCGACCTGGGTGGCAAGATTCCCAAGGGAGCCCTGCTGGTAGGCCCTCCCGGAACGGGTAAGACACTGCTCGCCAAGGCCGTGGCAGGCGAGGCCGCCGTGCCGTTCTTCTCCATGAGCGGCAGCGACTTTGTCGAGATGTTTGTCGGCGTGGGCGCCAGCCGCGTGCGCGACCTCTTCCGCCAAGCCAAGGAAAAGGCACCGTGCATCATCTTCATCGACGAGATCGATGCCGTGGGACGTGCACGAAGCAAGAATCCCTCCATGGGCGGCAACGACGAGCGGGAGAATACCCTCAACGCACTGCTCACCGAGATGGACGGTTTCGGCACCAACAGCGGAGTAATCATCCTGGCCGCCACCAACCGTGTCGACATGCTCGACTCGGCACTGCTGCGCGCCGGACGCTTCGACCGCGAGATACACGTCGACCTGCCCGACCTCAACGAGCGCAAGGCCATCTTCCAGGTTCACCTCAAGCCCGTGAAGGTAGACAGCAGCCTCGACATCGACCTCCTGGCACGCCAGACACCGGGCTTCTCAGGAGCCGACATCGCCAACGTGTGCAACGAGGCAGCACTCATCGCCGCACGACACAATGCCAAGACAGTGAGCCGGCAAGACTTCCTCGACGCCGTCGACCGCATCATCGGCGGACTGGAGAAGAAGACCAAGGTGATGACCGCTGCCGAGAAGCGCACCATAGCACTCCACGAGGCCGGACATGCCACCATATCGTGGTTCTGCCAATATGCCAACCCGCTCATCAAGGTCACCATCGTGCCGCGCGGCCGTGCACTGGGGGCCGCATGGTATCTGCCCGAAGAGCGACAGATAACCACCAAGGAGGAGATGCTCGACGAGATGTGCTCCCTCATGGGAGGACGCGCCGCAGAAGAACTGTTCGTGGGGCGCATCTCCACAGGCGCCATCAACGACCTGGAGCGTGCCACAAAGAGCGCCTACGGCATGATAGCCTACGCAGGAATGAGCGACAAACTGCCCAACCTGTGCTACTACAACAATCAGGAGTATCAGTTCCAGCGCCCTTATTCCGAAAATACCGCACAACTCATCGACGCCGAGGTAAGCCGCATGGTCAACGAACAGTACGAACGTGCCAAGCAGATACTGCTCGAGCACAAGGAGGGACACAACGCGCTGGCCGAACTGCTCATACGCGACGAAGTGATTATGGCGGAAGACGTAGAGAAGATTTTCGGCAAACGCCAGTGGGCCAGCCGCTCCGAAGAAATTATGCGGGAGGAGGAGAAGGAAGCTGCCGCAGACGACACGGCCGCCGCAGACGAAGCCAACGAAGCCAACAACGACAACGCCACACCTCCTGCCGAACTCACACCGCCACCCTATATCCCACCAACAGACAATACCGACAACTGACAATCCCGGAACGCGACTCCAGCGTTCACACAGCCCTATGAACAACTTCATCACCCGCGCCATCACCGGAGTGCTCTTTGTAGCCATCATCGTGGTGTGCTTCCTGCGCCCGCAGGCCATGATTTTCCTCTTCGCACTCATCACCGGACTGACGCTGTGGGAGTTTTGCGGTCTTGTCAACGAGCGCGAACAGGTCAGCGTCAACCGCTTCATCTGCACCATAGCAGGCGTATATTTCTTTCTTGCCATGGCCGGCTACACCATAGGACTCACGCCCGTGGCAGTGTTCATCCCCTATCTGCTCACCCTCATCTACCTCTTCGTCAGCGAGCTCTACCTCAAAGCCCCCGATCCCATCCACAACTGGGCCTACACCATGCTCTCGCAGATGTATATCGCCCTGCCTTTCTCCATGGTGTGCGTGCTGGCCTTTGCTCCTGCCACACCCGACGGCGCCGCTGTCTACAATTATCTGCTGCCGCTCAGCGTCTTCATCTTCCTCTGGCTCAACGACACGGGAGCCTACTGCACGGGCATGCTGTGGGGCAGGCACCGCCTCTTCGAGCGCATCTCGCCCAAGAAGAGTTGGGAAGGCAGCATCGGCGGCGGCATCGTAGCCATGGCAGGAGCTGTGGTGATAGCGCTGCTCGGCAAGCCCGACGGCGCCGACACACTCACCACATGCCTCGTATGGATGGGGCTGGCCCTCGTAGTGGTGGTCTTCGGCACGCTCGGCGACCTGGTAGAGAGCCTCTTCAAGCGCACGCTGGGCATCAAGGACAGCGGCAACATCCTGCCCGGCCATGGCGGCATGCTCGACCGCTTCGACTCCGCGCTCATGGCACTGCCCGCCGCCGTGGTGTATTGGTATAGCCTGTCGCTGCTTTAGGATAGGCATGTTTACCCTTCCCCCTTCCCAGGGAACCTTCCGACGCAAAGTCCATAGCCAACCGCAAGGGCACACACCAAGTAGGCAGAAAAGCCCTGAGGCAGCCGCAGCCCACAGGGGAGCGCAGAGAACATGAGCAGGTGCCGACCTGTCAGGCATTCGCTACAGGACCTATAACATCTGCAGGTTCTACAGTATCTGTTGTAAATCTCCCAACGGGATATTTTTTTGCTTTATAATTGCAGAAAAAACAGATACTCCTTACCTTTGCACCGCATTACCCCCCTTTTTAGCATAAATAGGAAAACACCGAGAATACACTTATAGCCCGACTGCTCCACGATAGCGTCGCTTTCCCCACTACCATGAAACAGCCCTGCCATATCTGCCTTCTTCCTGTCTGCCTTCTTCCTGACTCAGCGAAGCAGCGTGCCGACCGTGCTGTTTTAACATTTGTTTACCCCCCCCCCCGAATTTAAGAAATCTTAACGCAAAATCGGCCCTTTGGAGCAATGCGATTGCTCCGAAAGGGTGGCATCGTGTCCGTATGGCAACACCAGCCGTGCGGGCTTTTTCGTGCGCGGTCACCACACGTGCGCAGAGACCACGACGCCAAGGGGCTACACAAGCATCCCGAACATCACAAACAAACCTCACC
>JAGAZE010000008.1 GCA_017940185.1 Bacteroidaceae bacterium
CTTACTCATGCCGGAAGAATAATAGTCACGAAGAACTGACAACTTGAATTCTTCACTGTACTTTTGATACTTTCTACTCATAATGGATACACATTTTAATTGTTAGTAAATGTGTCTACCTATATCAGTATAAGTCACACTGAGATTTTGATTCAGAATTTCCACCTCAGTTGTAGCAACAAATCGGTTTTCGAAGAGCGATTGATTTGCTGATACCCCGAGCTGATGGGGTTGCGGTTGAAGTAGTTGGTGGTGCCCAGGCTTGCCGTGAGCGTGATATGACTGCCCACAGCAGCGCGGGCAAACACCGAGTAGCGGATGCCTATGCCGTGATATTCTGGGAAACTGATGGAATAGAGCGGCTGCCGCTCGTAGAGATACAGGCGTGAGTAGTAGTCGTGTGTGTGAAAGTATGCCATGGTGGCACTCAGTGTGAGCCATTGTGCCACGGTGGTGCTGCCTTGTTGGCTGAGCATCCATCCGGTGCTGCGCTTCACGAGCTGATAGTGGCTCACGTCGAGCTGTGTCTTCATGTCGATGGCTTTCAGACGATAGGTGGCTGCCAGTCGGCCGCGATGCTCTTGCCGCCACCACAAAGCCGACTGCTCCTTCACGTTCATCTGTCGTGTCTTGAAGCGATAGCGGGCCAGCAGCGTCACGCCACGAAGGCTGTAGGTGGCCTGCACCAAGTTGTCCCAACTCTTCGATGGCCCATCGGCTTGATATTTGTCCCAAGCGAAATAGGCGAAGTCGGTATAGGCCATGAGCACCCATCGCCGGCTGAGTTTCCATTGTGCGCCGAGGTATATGCCGCTCTCGTTTTTCACGCTGCCTCCGTCGCTGAAACTCTCTCCGTGCAGCGCATTGTATTTGTAGCCGTAGAAACGCTGTATAAGGTTGATGCGCAAGTCGCTCAGCGGTCGCCACGTAAGGAAGTTGAGCGTGGCGAGGTTGCCGTCTTTGTCTATAGCGGTCTCGCCCGCCACCGACAGACGGTACGACCGATAGCCATAGTCGACGCTGTAGTTGCTGAAGGCGTTGCCCTCGGCGTAGTAGCGGCGGTAGCCCTGGTTCTTGTTGGGGCGCAGCGGCAGGCTCAGCCTATCGTAGACAGCACTGAGGCCGAACACCAGTCCCTTGTTATTGGTATAGGTGATATGTCCGCCCACGATGGTCTCGTCTACGTTGTTCTTTTTATACATCTCCAATGGTGTACGATGGTAGCCTGTGGTGAGCAGTGTCTGTGCGGCAGTGCTGTCTTTCGTTAGTGTGGCATCGATGCCGCGATACGAGGCAAAGGCAGTGAGCTCCAGATGCTTGCTCAGCGTCACTGTGGCGGCAGCCCCTTGCAGGTAGTTGCTCTGCATGCGCGAGGCGTGGGGCGAGATGGCCACGGTGGTGCGTGTGGCATAGTTGGGTTGCGCCAGCTTGCCCAAGCTGAAATTGCTGTTGAACACCAGTCCCTGTCCCAGGCGTATGCGATAGTGTCCTACTACGGCATGCTTCAGTCGGCCCCAATCTTTCACTTGCGCATAGAGGGCATAGTGGTCGTAGCCCCAGCTGTTGCCGTGCGAGAAGAAAGGCTCACCGGCATCGTTGGCACCCACTAGTCCTGCCTGCACCTTGCCTGAGTTGAAGGTATAGCGCAGCGAGTGGGCATAGCGCTGACCCAGATAGCCCTGCTCGTCGCCCCTGCGGGTGTAGAAGGGCACGCGCCCTGTCAGCACCAAGTCGTGCCGGCCATAGCGTAGCGTCTGCCCGATGGCGAGAGAGTCTTTCGTGGTGGGCTCGGCGATAGTGAAAAACAAGCTGAGCAGTTCGCGTGTGTGCCACTCAATGGCAGGTATCATCGCCAGTTCGCCAATGCTGCGCACAGGACCGTAGCGATAGATGTATTCGCACAGTTTCTCCACCTGTGTGTCGTCGAGAAAGGGGAGTGCTTCAAAGTCTTCGCGCGTGGCGGTGTTGAGGTTCTTAGGATGCTGTGCGGCGAAGGTCAGTTGCTCGGTGAGTTGTTCCAAGGCACCGTTGTCGAGTTCTTCCTCGGTAGCAAGGGTGGTGAAGTATTGTGCTAAGACATCCTCTCTTTGTGCCTGTGCGATACTGACGATGCCGAAGAAGAGGACGAAAGAGAGGATGAAATGTCGCATGGCGAATGGATATATTAGAATTGGTAGGTCATCATCATGGCTTTCCTCAGCCGTGTGGTTGTCTTTGCCCTGATGCTCATCATGGGTTTTCCCTTGTAGAGGCGTGCTCCTACGATGTCGGTTCCCATGGTGTTGCGTTGTAGGGTATAGGTACGGTTGCCGTTGACAGTCAGCTCTATCTCTCCCTGGAAGGTGAGTTTCACCACTGTGGCACCATATTCGCGATAGGTGTCTTCGCGTTGGAGCGTGGTGCCTGCATCGAGTGTCTGCCTACGTATGGTGACGGTCTTCGAGGGGCGTTGCTGCTTGTTGGGCATGTAGGAAAAGTCGGAGAGTGCTATGGTGGCTCCGTTGCGTGTGCTGCGCAGGTCGTGCGGAGTGGGGAATATCGACGACTGTATCTCAAATCCCGCCTCACGCAGGGCATGGCAGAAGTCGGCAGTCTGCAGCTTATAGTCCATTGTCGACATGCCGCATCGCCCTCCTATACGCTTCAGCCGTGCTATAGCTTCGTCGGCCGTCACGTTGTCCATGTGTAGCAGTATCATGCAGTCGGAGTATTGTCTAGTCTGTTGCAGCAGTTGGTCGTTGCCGCTGAAGGCTATCCACTTGCCATGGAACAGGCGTTCGGCCATGGCATAGGCTGCAGGCAGGTCGCTGTGCAGCAGTGGCACGATGCCGTTGGTGTAGCAGGCTTGGAGTAACTCTTCCAGTGTGGGTACGGGCTCGCGATAGGCGGGATGGTCGGAGGCCAGCACATAGTTGGCGCGCAGGTCGGCAAAGGTGATGTCTTTCAGTGCCAGTGGCTGGGGCAGGGGAGAGTTGTCGACACGCAGGCGCAGGCAACGCTGCATGTTCCACGTGTCGTGCATAATCACCATCACGCTGTCTTTGGTGTAGTGCACATCGCACTCTATCGTGGAGTAGCCGTAGCGCTTGGCCATCTCCACAGCTTTTATGCTATTTTCGGGTACGTCACTGCCCAGCCAACAACCGCGATGGGCGTAGACCTCGGGCACAAACTGCGCATACAGCACCTGACACATGAACGACAAGGTGAACAGAAAAAGTGTTTTCCGCATAGAGGAATCCTCTTAATAGTCTTGTAGCATGTAGTAGAGATAGCACAACAGGAAGAATCTGGCTGTTGCAGTTTCTTCCTGTTGTTTAGATGTTAGTCAAAGCTTTCTATTTTCTTCACTCTGTCGGCATGCCGTCCGCCTTCGAAGTCAGTGTGCAGGAATTCGTCTACACACTGTTCGGCATCCGTGGGTGCTATAAAGCGTCCGGGCAGCACGAGCACATTGGCGTCGTTGTGCTGGCGTATGAGGTGGGCTATCTCCTTTTGCCACACCAGTCCGGCACGTATGCCGTGGTGCTTGTTGAGCGTCATGGCCATACCTTCTCCGCTACCACACACGGCGATGCCGCGGCCTACTTCGCCTTGCGAAAGGGCGGTGCCCAACTTATGTGCGAAGTCGGGGTAGTCTACCGATGCCTCGCCATCGGTGCCATAGTCGGCAATGTCGTAGCCTTTGCTTACGAGATACTGTGCCAGATGCTCTTTCAGGGCATATCCTGCGTGGTCGCTGGCCAGACCTATGACTGCGCTGGCTGTCGGTGGAGTGCCGATGAAGCATTTCACCTGCTTGTAGACCTGCTCGGGAGTGAAGCCCAGTTTCTCGTCGAGCACCTTGTAGGGTGCCGAGAAGCCGAAGCTAGTCATGCCAAACACCTTGCCGTGTGTGCCCACCAGTCCTTGCAGCGTGGAAGGCAGTCCGGCGGTGAGGCCGAATATCTTGGCGTTGACAGGTAGCACATGCTGCTGGTAGTCGATGGGTTGGTGGCGGAAGAGTCCTTCCGATGGCACGCTCACCACGCGCACCCCCATTCCGTCGGCGCGCAGCAGGGCTGCCGTGGCAACGAGGGTCGATACTTCCGAACCCGAGGCCAGCAAGATGACGTCGTAGCACTCGTCGCTGCCTGCTACGATGTAGGCACCGCGTTCCACGTCCTGATAGCTGTTGCCCTCGGGCAGGGCAGGAATGTCTTGGCGCGAGAGGATGAGTGCTGTGGGCGTGGCGGTATTGTCCATGGCCAGGCGCCAGCAGTGGGTGGTCTCCTCAGCATCGGCAGGCCGGAACACGCGCACGGAGTCGAGCCCTGCATGGTTGCGCAGTTGCTCCATGAGGCGTATCTGTGCCTCCTGCTCCACGGGTTCGTGGGTGGGACCGTCTTCGCCGACGCGGAAGGCATCGTGGGTCCATATCAGCTTGAGCGGCACTTGCATGAGTGCTGCCATGCGCACGGCGGGCTTCATGTAGTCGGAGAATACAAAGAAGGTGCCGCAGGCTGGTATCACACCGCCATGCAGGCTCATGCCGATGCATACGCAGGCCATGGTGAGTTCGCTCACACCTGCCTGCAGGAAGGCACCGCTGAAGTCGTTGGCGGTGAAGTGCGTGGTCTGTTTAAGGAAACCGTCGGTCTTGTCGCTGTTGGACAGGTCGGCCGAGGCGCACACCATGTTGGGCACCTGCTGAGCCAGTTGTGCCAGGCAAGCTGCTGAGGCATTGCGTGTGGCGCTGCCCGTCTTCTGCACCACGGCAGTCCAGTCTATCTTCGGTGCACGCTCGGTGTCAAACCACTCTTCCTTCTGCTGAGCCAAAGTGGGGTTGGCCGCTGCCCATTGTGCTTCGGCCTGTCGCCGTTGCGCTACTATCTGTTCAAGCTGTTGGCGCCGCTTCGTATATAGTTCTGCCACTTCGGGGAAGATGGTGAAGGGCTGTTGCGGGTCGCCGCCGAGGTTGCGCACTGTATTTGTGTAGGCATCGCCGCCAAGGGGAGCTCCGTGCGTCTTTATGCTGTGCTCGTAGCTGCTTCCGTCGGCTTGCAGGGCACCCTTGCCCATCACGGTGTGGCCTATGATGAGGGTGGGTTGCCCTTTGTGAGCTATTGCTTCATCGAGGGCTTGGCGTATGGCCTGTGCGTCGTTGCCATCAATCTCTATCACATGCCATCCCCATGCGCGGTATTTGGCAGCGGTGTCTTCGCGCATCACCACGTTGCATTCGGTGGAGAGCTGAATGTCGTTGGCATCGTAGAACATCACGAGGTTGTCGAGCTGCAGCGTACCTGCGATGCGTGCTGCACCTTGGCTTATCTCTTCCTGCACGCCGCCGTCGGAGATGTAGGCATATATCTTGTGCTGCATCACCTCGTGTCCGAGGCGTGCCTCAAGGAATTTCTCCGCTATGGCAGCGCCTACGGCAAAGGTATGTCCCTGTCCGAGTGGTCCGCTGGTGTTTTCTATTCCTCGCTGCACGTCGCGTTCGGGGTGTCCGGGTGTGGGCGACTCCCATTGGCGGAACTGTTGTAGTTCGTCCAGTGTGAAGCGTCCTTGCAGCGCCAGTGCCGAGTAGAGCATGGGCGACATGTGGCCTGGGTCGAGGTAGAAGCG
Source organism: Bacteroidaceae bacterium (assembly GCA_017940185.1). Classification (GTDB taxonomy): domain Bacteria; phylum Bacteroidota; class Bacteroidia; order Bacteroidales; family Bacteroidaceae; genus Prevotella. The sequence goes on from JAGAZE010000008.1 coordinate 5,611, forward strand.
GTCGCGTCCGCTCCATGTCGGGTCGGAGGGGTCGTACACCAAGTATTCGGAGAAGAGCACATTGATGAAGTCGGCTCCGCCCATGGCGCCACCAGGGTGCCCCGAGTGGGCGCGTTCTACCATAGAGACGGCCAGAATGCGTATGTTGTCGGCTGCACGCCGAAGAGTGGATATGTTGTTCATGATGGTGAGATATGAGTTATGGATTATGTGTTGTGTGTGGTGGTACTATCTGATGACCACCTTTTTGTTTCCTTTTATATATATACCACGCTGTGTGGGCATCGTCGTTAGGCGGCGGCCTTCGAGGGTGTACCAGTTGTCGTGGTTGTCGTTGGTCTGCTTGTCTGTCAGTCCATGTATGCCGCTTGTGGTCTTGTCGCGCAGGAAGGTGAGTGTGACGGTTCCGTTTTGTTCTTTAATATCGATGATGGCCCAGTCCTGTCGTCCGGTGTACACGGCATAGTTCACTGTGTTGTCGTCTGCCGAGAGTTCCGTCCGCTTTGCGGTGCCGGGATAGGGGTCGCCGGCGTGCTGATTGTTGTAGTCGGCCGAGGTTACCTTTCCGCCTTCTCCTGTGCCCCAGGGCCTCACCTTTCCTTTGTTATACGACGTACCGAGCAGTCCGTCGGCAGGCACAATGGTCATGCGTGGCCGGCCTGCCACATTGTTGACACTGTTGACGCCTAGCGGATAGACGCTGAATGCCTGTGGCTCGTAGCTCACGTGGAACACCAGCAGACCATGCCCATAGTGGCGTGAGTTCCACCCCTGCTGCTGTATGTTTTCTATGATGAAGTATTCGCAATTGGTAGCATCGTCGGTGTTGCGTATGCGGAAGGCTTTTCCGCCCTCTTGGTCGATGGGCAGCAAGGTGATGGTAGTGTCGGCGGTAAGTTCTTCTATCGTCATCCACCCCATGGCCTCGCGTTCCCACGCGGTGTATGAACAGGGGGCCCAGCCGTTGCGCAGCAGTTCGCCGCCATCCATCAGGCTCCAGTATTCCAGGGCCTGATTGTCTATCTGTGCCGAAGAAGTGGTGGGATAGAAGTCGGGCAGTCCCATACAGTGGGAGAACTCGTGGCAGAACATGCCGATGCCGTTCACACGCTGGTAGGGTGCTGAACTGAACGCATCCGGATACGCGTTGAGCTCACTGTTGACGCCATAGCGGCTGGTCGACAGATTATCGCCTATCTTGTAGGTATGTATGCCCGACTTGGGCCATATGCAGTCGCTGGAGTTGCCTGTGATGTTGGCGCCATATCCCGCATAGATGATGTAGAGGAGGTCTACTATTCCATCGCCGTTGCTGTCGTAGTCGGCAAAGTTAACGGTGTCGGGAGCTATGGCATCGTGCTCCAGTGCCTTTACTGCTTCGCATACAGCAGGAATGAGCAAGTCCATGCGGTCGTTGCGTCCCTGACCGTAGGTGGCGGTGGTGCCAGGCAGGGTGACAGGTCCTACGATGTCAAACTGTGGTGTAAACTGTCCGAAACTGCTGTCGTGGAAGTATTTCTTCACACTGCCCGAGTTCAGGCTCTCTGCGTTGCCCAATTCCTGCTGTGTGGGCTCCATGCTGTTGAGGTATTGTTCAAAGGTGGCACGCGGATCGCGTACGCTGAACTGCTGGTCGGCAAACTGTGCCAACACCACCAGCACGCGCGGACTGCCCGTGTGGGGAATAAAAGTGGAGTTTATGAGCACAGGTTCGCGACGGCGTTGGTCAAGTGCTGCCCGCTGCTGTGCCCGCTGTAGCATCGTCGTGCGCTGTTGTGCACCGATGAGTGCTCGCTCGGTGTGTGAACGCATATTGCGCTCGTGAGCCAGTTGGGCGGTTGGCTGCAGTGCGCCGTTGGCATCGGCAGTAGCGATGTAGTAGGCTGTGCCTTGCTGATAGAGCACCACGCCGTCGAGGGTCTCGGCCCAGTGGAAATGTTCATCGCCATAGAGTATCACGGTGAGGCGCGAGCCGTCGGGTTGGGTGATGGTGGTGGGCACCGAGAGCGCTTTGCCTCCCCAGGCCATTGTGCTGAAGACTAACAGAAGAGAGAGAAGATTTGTGCGCATGTATTTTGGGAATGGTAAGTTTTGAAAAAGGGAATCATGATCCATTGTTAATGTCTGGTGTTTTTTCCGAAGTAGTATTGTCCTTTTTTCTTTGTCTGCCGTCCAAACTCTATGGCGTGAGTGAGGCAGTGGTGGTAGCATGCGAAGCATGTGAGGCAACCGTCGGTGTGCAGCCATTGTGGCAGTCCGTTGTCTTGTTGCTGCATGTTGTGTGTGGGGCATGCCTGCACGCATTGCCCGCAGTGCAGGCATTTGTCGGGACTGACGCGAAACTTCCTGTCGCTGATGAGATAGCGGTGGAAGAAGCGGCCTATCACCTTGGTGTTGAGCCATGGCCATCGTCCGCGCACCTCTTCGCTGATGCCTTCCTCGCGGGCAGCTATGCGTGGTAGCCATGCCTGCAGACTACTATTGCTGGCGGCTATCTTCGCCTGCTCCTTCTCGGTGGGGTCCACATCCATGAAAGGCAGACCCACATACGACTCGGGCATCACCAGCGAGAAGGTGCTCTGCAGTGCCATGCCTTTCTGTTCCAGCAACTTGCGTAGCAGAGGCATGGTCAGGCCGATGTTGTCGCCTGCCGTGACGAGGGCATAGGTGTAGTGGGACACTGATGTGTCGATGTGCAGGCGTTGGAGAAACTGCGTGACGAGCCGTGGCAGTTGCCATCCGTGCACGGGGAAACAAAGTCCGATGCGCTCGTCGGGAGCCAGCACATAGTCGTAGCGTTGTTGGCGTACAGCCTCGGCCATGTCCACCATCGAATCTTGCGTGCCTTCAGACAGTTGCATGGCTGCCCAGAGGGTGTTGCCTGTAGCTGAGAAGTAGAATATCATGACTCGTGTGCAGCTTATTCTTCCCCTGTTGTCTTATCTTGTGGCATGTTTGCGGGTTGTGCCACAGTGTCGGTGAGCATGGTGTCGGTAGGTGCTATCATGCCGTCGGTACGTTGAGGCTCCACCACCACGTCGCCTTCAATGAGACGACCGCTGATCTGTGGGCGCAATATGTGGCACGATGTGAGCGAGCTGATGCCCACCGCCAATCCTGCCACGCTGGCAGCCAGTCCCAAGCGTCGTCGCCGACGTATCTCCTGGGTGAGGTCGGCCAACTCCTGTTCGCAGCGCGGACAGGTGCCGGCACACTCGCCCTTGTGGGTGCACTCTTCGGGATGATAGCTTATGCCGTTGGCATCGGCGATGCGTTGGCGAATGTCCTTCAGCGCGTTGCAAATCTTACGTCCGTGGGTCATAGTAGTTGTTGTTTGTGTGGGGTGATTTGGGTAATGTAGTTGAACGTGTCGAAGCGGGTGAACCCCATCTTCTCCAGTTTCTTTTTGCTGTTGGTCCTGTCTTTGGCCGTGTTGTATCCTGGTATGCGTGGCAGGCGTATGACGCACCGCTGTTGCATGCTGCTGTCGGCCAGTACCTGCAGGTTGCGCAGCAGGCGCGTTTGTGTGTGGCGAGTGTAGCGCTCATAGATGTCGGCATTCATGTCCTTCACGTCGATGAGGTATTCGTCTACACTGCCCATCACTTTTCGTAGCGCTGCGGTGGGTGCGTTGAGGCTCGTCTCCAGCGTGATATGCCACATGCCGTCCATCAGTTGGCAGAAGGCAGCAACGAAATCGGCCCGCAATAGAGGCTCTCCGCCTCCGAAGGTGATGCCGCCGCCCGTGGCCAAAAAGTAGAGCTCGTCTTTGCTTACGAGTTCGTGCAACTGCTCGGCACTCATCTGCTGCCATATTCCCGTTGCCCTTTTGCATTGCGGATTGAGACAGTAGCGGCAGCGCAGGGGGCATCCGTGGAAACCTACCAGCGTGGTAACACCCTCCCCATCGATGCCGATGCGGTGTCGGCCAATGCCTATCAGCGGTGCTGTGAGCGAAGAGGTGGGGGCATGCATGGCTATGGGGGCAAAGGTGTGAAACAATGCCAGCACTCGGGAAGTGTGCTCAACTAATGATTGCAAAGTTAGCAATCATTAGGTAAATAAAGAAATAATAGGGAAAATATAGCCGCAATGTCAGTCTTCTTTCTTATCGAAGAGCAGTGTGCCACGGTTGCGCACGTATGTCAGTCCATTGAGGACATGTTTCAGGTAATCGGATTTAGCTGGCAGACTGTCGAACATTGGAAAATCAGCGCAGGTGTGTATGTGAAATGAGCGATGGTCGTCGTCGCGTGTGTAGAAGGTGGCATTGACGTCAATATGCAGGTTGAGCTGGTTGATGCATTTTCTCACATGCGCAAAGTGCTCAAAATCGTCGAACGCCACTTCGTACCAAAAGGGCAGCACGCAATGCAGCACGTGTTCCTCTTGCGAAGAACGGATGAGAAAGTCAAGTCCTTGATATTGGAATACATACTGCCCTATGTTGGAATCGTAGTGGTAGGGGCATCCCATGTTGCGGAGCAGTTGCAAGACGATATCCAAGTCGGCATTGTGTTTGTCGGTACTTTCATCAGTGATGTATTGCTTTTGACGAATTGCTGAATCAGAGGGGGAGAGGCGGGACTCTTCTTCAATCAGTCGCTTCTCTTCCTTAAAAAAAGCCCAGCAGAGAAAAAGAATAATCATTCCGATGACAATTACTGCTATAATCATACCTCAACTCCTTTCTCTTTAAGTAATGAGAAGAAAGCAAATGCGCCTCGGTCAACGAATGAGAGTGTCCATTTCAGATAGCCGCTCACGTCGTTGATGCCATCAGAGAATGGCATTCCTTTGCAGATGAAGAAGCGTATGTTGTCATCGTCTTGCTCCTCCCAGCAGAAAGTGCTGAGGCAGTAGCTGTTCACCTCGTTGATGGTTTCTGTTATCTTCGATAGCTTTTCTGTTTCCCACTTACTGATGATACATAGCGATGCGCTGATGTGGAGCAGAGAGTTTGTTGCCACAAACCGGAGGTGGTTTTCGCCAACTTCTGCATAGTAGATACCCGGATCGTCGTTGTCATCGTTTGGCGGGTAGTAGTCGTATTTTATTTCCTCAGCGTCAAATATCTGTTGAAGCAGTTTTTCGGTGTCGTTGAGTGTATGTTGCTGCTGCGTGGGCTGTTTCTGTGGGGTGGTTGATATGTCGTCGTTCACGTGGGGTATTGTTATAGGGTGAGTGTATGCTGTGCTGGGGTAGGCAGTGAAGTATTGCCTATCGTAGTACAGCGAAAAGGGTGCCACACCATGCTTGATGGGTCAGACTAATTGCATGCGGCGTATCTGCACCTGCATTTTTTCAATAAAGTTGAGGTGCATGGGTGTGAGCGGCAGTCGCAACACGTTGTCGGCTATTCCCATGAGGTGCAGCAGTGCCTTGATGCCTGCAGGGTTGCCATCAATGAAGAGTAGGCGGTAGAGGTCGTGCAGCTGTTGGTTGATGTGCTGTGCTTCTTCCTGCTGGCCTTCTTCGAAGAGTGTTATCATGCGGCGAAACTGCCGTGGCAGGGCATTGCCTATAACGGAGATAACGCCCTCGGCTCCCATCTTCATCATGTCGAGCGTGAGTGAGTCGTCGCCGCTCAGAACGTGGAAATGCTGTGGGCGTTGGTTCAGTATGGTCTGTATCTGCTCCATGTTGCCGCTGGCTTCCTTGATGCCCACGATGTTGGGGCAGTCACTGGCTAGGCGCAAAGTGGTCTCGGAAGCAAGATTGGCTCCAGTGCGCGATGGCACATTGTAGAGCAACAGGGGAAGCGGAGCTGCTTCGGCCACGGCACGGAAGTGTTGGTAGAGTCCTTCCTGATTGGGCTTGTTGTAGAAAGGCACCACGCTGAGCAGTCCGCTCATGCCCTCGAAGTTGTCGGCGCGCATTTCGCTGACAACTTCGGCTGTGCAATTGCCACCGCAACCTATGACAACGGGCACGCGTCCTGCCACCTGTTGCACCACGCATTGGCGTATGTCGCGCTTCTCTTGCACCGTGAGACAGGGAGCCTCCGAGGTGGTGCCGAGCACTACAAGGAAGTCGATGCCGCCGCATATCTGATAGTCGACAAGGTGCTTCAGGGCATCGTAGTCTACGCTGCCGTCAGCATGAAAGGGGGTAACGAGGGCTATGCCGAGTCCGTGGAAGGGAAATGGTGTGGTGTTCATAGAGTGGGTGATTGGTGAGTGGTGGGTAGGGCGTCGTAGCCTACGTGCTCCAGAAACAGTGCGTGCGCAGGCATGCTGTCGCCAGCTTGGGTGCGTTGCCGCTGGTCCACTATGTGGGCAAATTGTTGTATGGTGGTTTTGCCGCGCCCAACATCGACGAGTGTGCCTACGATGGCACGAACCATGTTGCGCAGAAAGCGGTTGGCCGTGATGCGGAAGTACCATCTGTCGGTTCCGGCTGCTATCCATTCTGCCTGTCGTACCTCACAGAGTGTCGTCTTTACGTCGCTTCCGCTCTTGCAGAATGCTCCGAAATCGGACACCGCGAGCAGGGTGGCAGCTGCCGTATTCATCGCCTCAATGTCCAGTGCATGGTGCAACTGTAGCGACTGTCCGCGCAGGAACGGCTGCTTGCCGAGGTGCACGTAGTAGTGGTAGGTGCGCTCGGTAGCACTGAATCGTGCGTGCCATTTGTTGGGGACGGGCACTGCAAAGGTAGCTGCGATGTCGTCGGGCAGCAGGCGGTTGACTTTATACACCAGCTGTGTCGTTTGCAAGGTGCACGGGGTGTCGAAGTGTATGGGCATCTGTCGGGCATGCACGCCTGTGTCGGTGCGTCCTGCTGCGGTGACGGCGACGTCGTGGCGCAACATGGTGGCAAGCGCTTGTTCCACAGTCTGCTGCACGCTACGAGCGTTGGGTTGACGTTGCCAACCGTGGTACGCCGTGCCGTCGAAACACAGGTCGAGCCGCCAGCGCGTCGTGAGAGTGGGGGCAGTATCCATAGGGTAGTGGTGGCAACTGCTATCCGACCTGGCTGCCGGGTGCGACGTTGTCTGTCGTGGTGAGTGGTACGAGGCGTCCGTCTGCACTTTCTGCGGAGAGTATCATGCCCTGACTCTCTATGCCCATTATCTTTCGCGGTGCCAGATTGGCTACGAAGAGCACCTGCTTGCCGATGAGGTCTTCGGGTCTGCAGTGCTTGGCAATGCCGCTGAGGATGGTTCGCGGCTGTGGCGTGCCGTCGTCGAGGGTGAAGTGCAGCAGCTTGTTGGATTTCTCCACTTTGCAGCATTCCTTTACCGTTGCTACGCGTATGTCTATTTTAGCAAAGGTGTCGAAGTCTACTACGGGTGCTATGGGCTTGGGCTCGTTGGCTTCGGCTGTCTGTGCAGCCTTTTGCTCATGCTCCTTGCGTATGGCTGCGAGTTTGTCGAGCTGTAGCTGTATGGTGTCGTCGTCAATCTTTTCGAAGAGCAGTGCGGGTTCGCCCAGTTGGTGTCCTTCGGGCAGCAGGTTGCTGTCGCCCAGACGTTGCCAGTCGGGTGTGTCGATGGCGAGCATCTCCAGCAGGTGTTTGGTGGAGAAGGGGAGGAACGGGCGGAAGGCGATGGAGAGGTTGGCAGTGATCTGCAGGCAGATGTTGAGTATGGTCTCCACGCGCTGTGGGTCGGTCTTCCAATGCTTCCATGGTTCGTTTTCGGTGATGTAGCGGTTGCCCAGTCGTGCCAGTGACATGGCTTCAAACTGTGCTTCGCGCAGCTTAAACTGGTCCATGAGTTCTTCTATGCGCTCTTTCACGGTGCTCATCTCTTGCAGTGCCTGCTGGTCGCTGTCGGTGAGTGTGTCGGCATGGAGCGGGGGCACCTTGCCCTGGAAGTATTTCTTGGTGAGCTGCAATGCTCGGTTGACAAAGTTGCCGTACACAGCCACCAGCTCGTTGTTGTGGCGGTCTTGGAAGTCGTGCCAGGTGAAGTTGTTGTCCTTCGTCTCAGGTGCGTTGGCGGTGAGCACGTAGCGCAGTGTGTCTTGCTTGCCGGGCAGCTCGCGCAGGTATTCGTGCAGCCACACAGCCCAGTTGCGCGAAGTGGATATCTTGTCGTTTTCCAGATTGAGAAATTCGTTGGCGGGCACAGCATCGGGCAGTATGTAGTCGCCGTGTGCATGCAGCATGGTGGGGAACACAATGCAGTGGAACACGATGTTGTCTTTGCCGATGAAGTGCACCAGTCGTGTGCTGTCGTCTTTCCACCATGTTTCCCAGTCGTCGGGGCGCAGCTCCTTGGTGTTGGAGATGTAGCCGATGGGCGCATCAAACCACACGTAGAGCACCTTGCCTTCCGCTCCCTCTACTGGCACGGGTATTCCCCAGTCGAGGTCGCGTGTCATGGCGCGTGGCTGCAGCTGCATGTTGAGCCACGACTTGCACTGACCATACACGTTGGGGCGCCATTCTGTGTGCTGCTCCAATATCCATTGCTCGAGGAACGACTGATATTCGTTGAGCGGCAGATACCAGTTCTTGGTTTCCTTCAGCACGGGTTGTGCTCCGCTGATGGTCGACTTGGGATTGATGAGCTGTGTGGGGTCGAGGTCTTTGCCACATTTCTCACACTGGTCGCCGTAGGCGTTGAGGTTGTGGCAGTGGGGACATTCGCCGGTGATATACCTGTCGGCCAGAAACTGCTTTGCCTCAGGGTCGTAGTATTGTTGTGTGGTCTGTTCTGTGAGCTTGCCGGCATTGTAGAGATGGCGGAAGAAGTCGGAGGCCATCTGTCGGTGGATGTCGGAGGTGGTGCGGCTGTAGATGTCGAAGTCGATGCCAAACTCTTCAAACGACTCCTTGATGAGCTTGTGATATCTGTCCACGATATGCTGTGGTGTGGTGTGTTCTTTCTTGGCCAACAATGTGATGGGCACTCCGTGCTCATCGCTGCCGCCTATGAAGAGCACGTCTTGATGGCGAGCACGGAGGTAGCGCACATAGATGTCGGCGGGAATGTATACACCTGCCAGGTGGCCTATGTGTATACCTCCGTTTGCGTAGGGTAGGGCGGTGGTGACGAGCGTGCGGGAAAATTTTTTAGTCATGGTGGTTGGGCTTATTTAGAGTTGAAAGTTGAAAGGGCTTTCATTACCTACTTCTTTTGTGGTGAATACAGTTGTTGTCGCACTTCGCTGAGTGCTGCCACCCAGTCGGTGTCGAGCGAAAAGCGCGTGATGTGTTGCATGCTGTTGACATAGGCCATGGTTATCTCACGGTCGGTGTCGAAGAAGCGTGCATTCTGCAAGCTGCACTGTTGAAAGAGTTGCATGATGCGTTGGCGCTCTTTCTTCTTGCTGTTCTTGGCCAGCTGCTGTGTGTAGAGGTTCACGTAGTCGTAGAGTGCGAAGGCTTGGTAGTCGAGCACTGTTACGTTGCTGTCGGGCATCAGTTCGCGTGTCTTGCGCAGCATGTATTCCAGCGCATCGACCTTAAACTGTGCCACCTTTCTCACTTCTACGGACAATTCGCGGTTGGCTACCGTCTTTTCCGACAGGCGCAACACTTCTTTATACACTTCTTGTGCTGATACCGGCAGTGTGCTGCAGAGCAGGACGGTGAGGGCGATGATAAGGTGTTTCATGATGTAGTGTCAATTATCTGTTTGTTATGCGTGTGCTGTTGCGCTGGGCAAAGTCTTTCCAGCTGCGGTAGTGATTGTCGGTGTGTGGCACTTGCATTTGCATGAAGTGGCAGTAAGCGACAGCCAGTGCGTCGGTGGCGTCCATGAAGTGGGGCATCTCGTCTTTGTCGAGGTGGAGCATGCGCCGCAGCATGTCGGCCACTTGTTCCTTAGATGCGCTGCCACGCCCCGTGATGGCCATCTTAATCTTGGTAGGTGCATACTCGTGTATGGGCACTTGGCGCTCTATGGCAGCGGCAATGGCCACGCCCTGTGCACGGCCCAGCTTGAGCATCGACTGCACGTTTTTACCAAAGAAGGGTGCTTCGATAGCCATCTCGTCGGGCTTAAACTCATTGATAACACCTGTCACGCGTTCAAAGATGCGTCCCAGCCGCAGGTAGGGGTCGCTCTCCTTGCGCATGTCGATGACACCCATGGCCAGCATTTCTGCCTTGTTGCTCATGGTGCGCAGCACGCCGTAGCCCATCACATTGGTGCCAGGGTCGACGCCCAGTATCACTCTCTCGCCTCGCTGCAGGGTGTTCATTGCATGAAGGGATTGGCATTGAGTTCGTCGCCGATGGTCGATGCAGGACCATGGCCGGGATATACTTTCGTGTCGGCGGGCAGTGCTGCCAGTTGGCGCAAGCTCTGGGTGAGTTGCAGCATGCTTCCGCCGTGCAGGTCGGTGCGTCCTACAGAGAAGCGAAACAGCGTGTCGCCCGTGAAGGCTGCGTGCTCTTCCTGACAGTAGAATACCACCGACCCACGCGAGTGGCCCGGTGTGGCTATCACCTGTAGCGTGTGCGTGCCGAAGGTCACTGGCTCGTCTTCGTTCAGAAAGTGAGTGGCCAGCGGATATTGCTCTGTGAGCGACAGTCCATAGAACGTGTTGGCCTGTTGCGGCAAATGCTTCATGAGTCCGTGGTCAGGTTCGGCATATTCGGGCAGCAGGTGATAGGTGGCCTGTATGAAGGGAGTGCCGAAGTTGTGGTCGAGGTGTGCATGGGTGCAAAGCAGGTGCACAGGGGTGAGCTGAGTATCGGTAATGTATTGTGCTATGGCGTGCTGCTCTTCCTGGTAGAAGGCACCGCAGTCGATGATGACACACTCGCCCGTGGCATCGCTCACCACGTAGCAGTTTTCGTCGAGCATATTGCAGCAGAAGGTCTTGATGTTAAGCATAAGGCGGAGGATATACTATGGACTACATGGGCAGGTATACGATGTGCTTCTCTCTGAACCACTGTTCGTCAAACCATTGACCGATGTCTGCCACTTCGGCGATATTCTTGTAGGGCGCTGTCTCGCTCTGTGTGTTGCCACCCTTCAGTGCGATGATGCCGTTGGGCAATGCGTTGAACTGTTGTGTGCTGATGTTTTTCTTCAGCATGTGTGCCATGTCGGGCAGCGGCATTACACCGCGTGTCACCACGAAGTGGAACTTTTCTTTCTCCTCTTCACCCCGTATCTGCTGTGCCTCTACGTTGGTGAGGCCTATAGCTTGCACCACCTCGTTCACCACACGAATCTTCTTGCCCGTGCCATCGATGAGCTTGAAGCGGCATTCGGGGAACAGTATGGCCAAGGGCACTCCCGGAAAGCCTCCGCCCGTGCCGAAGTCAAGCACACGGGTGTCAGGTGCAAAGCCGATGAAGCGCGCAATGGCGAGCGAGTGAAGCACATGGTGCAAGTATAGGTGGTCGATGTCCTTGCGCGAGATGACATTGATTTTCTCGTTCCATTCGCGATAGAGGGCATCAAGGGCGGCCAACTGCTGCTGTTGCGTGGGGGTGAGATGAGGGAAGTGTTGTAGGATGGTATCCATGATATGTAGGCTTGGGAGCTTCCTTGCAAAGGTAAAGCTTCTTCTGCAAACACGATGAAAAAAAAGGTGTTTTATTGCCAAATGTAAAAATTGTAGATTCAAGTAGCAAGTGCAAATTTAGATTAGTCGTTTATAAAACTCTTGTTTAGGTTTAAGGCTGGAAAAATAGGACAAGATTGACCATATATGTAAATGATTGCATACCTTTGTCCACAAGTAGAGTGTATTTGTACTTGATATTTCAGAAGACAACACCGATAATTTCCACATGCTCCGCTACTGCACCGCAGGCAAGGCAGCTGAGTGATAAACTGATTTTATTCGCCCCCAATGATACGGAAGAACAACGACAGCTTGCATAGAACGTCACGGCAGGAAACGTCTTCCATACATTTAGCTTCAAACAATTTGCCATCCAGTAATTCTACATAATGAATGCAAAGCAACGATGGATGCTCGCCGCCATCCTCACAATACTATGCGGCACAATGTTGTCGGCATCGTGCTCCGACAAAATCTCTGATGCCGATGAAGCAGAAAAAGCATATACCGGCATTCCACTCGTCATCTTCGATACCGATATCGGCTCCTCTACCGATGACCTTTTTGCCCTGCAGATGCTCTATCGCTATGAGGAAGAAGGACGTTGCAAGCTGCTCGGTGTGGTGGTGGACCGCGAGGGCGAGGAATGTGCTGCCGTAGCCGATGTGATGAATACATATTTCCAACACGCCGACGTACCCATCGGACTCGTACGCAAGGGAATTAGCAATCCGCCCGTATGGATAAACTATAAGGCATTGCCAAACTATACCACCGACGATGGTAATTTGATGTTTCACAGAAAAGTAGGCGACTACTCGGCATTGCCAGATGGTTGGCAGCTTTACCGCAAGCTGCTGGCCGCGCAACCAGACCATTCTGTCAGCATCTGCTCCGTGGGCTTCGTCACTGCATTGGCAGGACTGCTCACCTCTCAGGGCGACGACATATCCCCGCTCAACGGAGTGGAACTGATCAGGAAAAAAGTAAAATGTCTCTATATCATGGGGGGCGTGTTCGGTGATTCAACCGAGCCAGATTTCAACTTCTCACAAGGCATCACCTTCGCACAGACTTTTTTTAGCCTCTGGCCACAAGATGTAGATATAGTATTCTCGCCGATGGAGGTGGGGCAGGGGATCGAGTATAAGCCCGAGCAGGTTATAAGTGACATCTCGTGGACTGACATCCACCCAATCAAGCAAGTCTACATGACTTGCAACTGCAATACAGGGCAGAAGATGTGGGACCCAATGGCTGTCATTCAAGCAGTGGAGGGTGACCAGCTTTTCTCCCTGTCAGCAAGAGGTACCATTGTTCTCACACCACAAGCCGAAACAATCTTCACCCCATCGGCAACAGGAAACTGCCGATATCAATTGCCGGGAGATGATGCGTGGAACGACATGATGTTGGAGAAAATAAGAACGTATAATAAACAGAGGGCGCATTTTCGATAAGCCATGCGCATGGTTGACTGTCGGCATACAAGCCAACAAACGATGGGAAGAGTATTGTTCCCATCGTTTGTTGATATAGAGAGTGGGTGTTATGACTGTGCCTACTTATTGCGTAGCATGATGCCCACCTCTCTCTCCATGCGCGGCACGTCGACGATGCGGTAGTTGCTGTAGTCGGGATGCAACACCACCAGGTGCATGGCGCTCACACGCAGACCGTAGTTCTTCTCCAGCATGTAGCGATAGAGGTTCTGCTGCAGGCAGTAATGCATGTAAGAAGTGTCGGTGAGATGCTCCAATCCTTTCAGTCCGCTATCCCAGCGGTTATGTTCCGTAGGGTTGATCTTGTTGCTGCGCTTCCAGTCGAAAATCTCGTAGGTACCGTCGGGTCGTGAGCAGAGCAGGTCGATGGTTCCCGACATGCGCGCCTCTACATCATAGACAGCCCATTCGGTGCGGAAGGGCTGATAGGTGGCGGCATGGTGGAAGTTCATAAACATCTTCCACTCGTGCGAAATGTCGCAGACGCGCTCCTCTTGCACATGCTGCCCGTGATATTGCAGGTGGCATTGCAATTGTGGAGCGGCCTGCTTGTTGAGATAGTTTTCTATCTGTTTATGCAGGTGTGTGCCCAGTTGCGCTGCTATGTGGCCTTTGCAGTTCCATTGCTCGCGCAGCAGTGCAGCCTTTTGCCTGTCGCCATCGCATTTGCGCAGACTCCAATAATCGGCGTCGAACTTCTTGAAAAAACTGCTTACAACGGTGGAAACAGGTGTCATCTGCCCAAGTCCGTCAACGGTGTATATGTGGCCTTCTTCTTCAAAGTGTATCTTGGCATCCTGCGGAAAGGTGAGCGCAGAGCCGTCAAGGTTGGTGCGTGTGTAGCTCATAATAATTGAGAATAAAAATATATAATATGATAGGGAGTACAGAATGCGTTAGCGCTCGGTAATATTGTACACCCACATTGCATCGCTGAAGTCGACGTAAAGCTGTCGTGTGCCATCGTTCTGTACGCGCAGGCGAATATTACATCGGGCACCATCCTGATCTACACAGAATAATTTCATGGTCTCGCCTTTGCTATCGCTTTCATCGTCTGGCAATTCCACCACATCGTATTCCTGTGTCGATTGGCTATAGATGGTTAACACGTCCTTGTCCATGTTGATTAGAATGCTGCATTCCTGCCAGTCTGACCAATCGCTCCATCGATGATGGATTGTAGCATTGGCACGACCATACCATCATCTGTGGGGCGAGTGATCTTTTTCCAAGTTGCCATATAATAGAGTCTTATCTATTAGTAAAGTGTTTTTTCATTCTTCAGCAAAGTGTTTATGCAGTCGCCACACGGCAGTGCGCTTGTAAGTGGCCATTGAGCCGCGGGGCACATAGACAACGGCATTCTTTATATCTTGAAGTTCAAGGCCATAGTTTTCTTGTTCTATCTCAGTGTCTATGCGCCCATTACTATCTACACACTGAATGGCAAAGCCGGGAGGGTTGGTGTCGGCCAAGTGCAGTTCTTTCAGATTATCTAATCCTGCCAGACAATACCATGGCAATTGGTCCATGTGACACTGGAAGGTGAGTCTCTCAAGTCGTGGGCAGCCGGCTGTCACCCATGTGCCAATGTCTTCTACGGAGGCTGGAACCACCAGACTATGGATATACTGACAGCTGTAAAAAGCTCGATCGGCGATAAATTTCACCGTGGAAGGTATTACATAGTCACCACCCATAAAGATAGGCGGATATGCATAGAGCGTGTCGCGCTTTGGACTGAGACATACTTCTTTGATTAAGACATCGCGATCAAAACCGAAGATGGCAGCATTTTGCGGTATCATATGGGCAATGGTGTCGCCGTTGCATATCATCAGTGAGTCAACATTGTCTACAATGATGGTGTCGCCATACATATACGTGGTGTCATAGCGCACTTTTTGTGGGAGCGAAGCAGAGGTTTCAGCTGTCTTTTCGTTACTTGGAGAGCAAGAGCTGCTACAGAGCATTATGGAAAAGGCAATGGTTGCGTAAGCAAAAGAATTAATTGTCTTTCTCATGTTGCTGATGCTTTTAGTTGTTGAGTGCTTCTTTCAGGTCGTTTATAGTGAAGCCGATAGAGGTGTTCTGCTGGCTGCGGTTGCCTTGATAGGTGTATTCCAATTGGCTTTCGGCATCGATGATGGATTGTAGCATTGCGGTGCCAATAGAGTTCTTCAAGTCTTGCAGTATGTCTTGCTTTATTTCCGAGCGTGCCGCATTGATGCTGGCTATATCGTATATATCTTCGTCCACTTCGTAAGTGTAGCGCAGATAGTTGTCCGCATATTCAACCTTGGTGCACGTCATTCCCGTGTCTACGACCATTGGCAGCAACATGCGTGTTTGCCTCACTGTTAGTTCCAATGTCTGTTTGCTCACCGCCTTTAGGTCGGATGCGGTGTTGCGTATTGTCCTGACATCGTCGGGCGTGATAAGGACGGATAATTGCTTCTTGCTCTTTGAGCCCGTGTAGCTGTACTTTAGATAGAGATTTTCTTTGTCAAGCACTTCCAGCAGTCCTTTCGACTCGGTAAAGTTGGTACGGGCGAGAGCATTTTGCATCTTCAGCTTCATCAGTCCTTTGTCTTTTGCCATGCTTTCAATGGAGCCCTGCTGTTCGTCGTAGTAGCAGATGTACACCACGGAGTCGCCTTCAAGTTTCGCTTCCGTCAGGGTGATGTCTCCGGTCAATGGTTTCGGACATTCACTGTTGAGCGACTGGATTTCCTTGCGCAGGCGCTTTCTGTTGGCGCTTTCGCCGCACGAAGAAAGCAGCGTGGTACCCAGAATAGCAACAAGCACTAGTGTGATGAAAATGGGGAATATACGTTTCATGGAGAGCTATAATTTGATGGTGGAAATAACTTTGTGTGGTTTGTAGAGCAAAGGTAGCACTTATGTTTCTTTATTGCAAATCTCGCAAGCCCTACGACATCCCATGTCTCATTCCTATGGATACTGCAGTAGCTGTTGCTTCCTTTGAATACAAGAACTCATCACTACGTAAAAAAAGCCGTCAGACCTAAGGCCTGACGCGCTTTGTTTGTTTTTTCGGTAGCTTGACTACTGATTACTCAGCAACAGCTTCTTCTGTAACTTCCTCTACAACTGCAGTGTCTTCAACCATTGTGGTGGTGTCTTCCTCAACAACGGTGGTGTCAACCTGAGTGCTGTCAGCAGCGGGAGCAGCAGGCTCCTGCTTCTTGTCACATGATACGGTTGCGAAGGAGATAGCTGCGAAAGCTACAACTGCGAAAAATAACTTTTTCATTTTCTTTGTTTTTTAAGCTTGTTAAACAATCATTGTTTACTAAAACGCTGCAAAGATAAGTACATTCGTTTCAATCCTGCAAAATTTTTTTCAACTTTTTTTTGCCGTTTTGTGTAACATTTTTGCAACGTATTGATTGTCAATGTGTTTTAATTATGGTCCAATTTCAAAGAAACCAGTGGGCTTTTGTCGGCTGAGTGTGGTTATGGTACATTGTGGGTGCAGGGCGACGTGCTGCTCTGCGATGTATTTTTCCACGGTGTTGCGTGCCACTTCGGGGTGGTTGTTCTCCTCGCTGAGATGGCAGAGCCACACATGGCGCAGGTGCACGCTGCTGCACTGACCGATGAGGCGTGCTGCCTCGCTATTGGAGAGATGCCCGTCGGGACCTGTGATGCGCTGTTTGAGGAAGTAGGGATACTTGCCGCGCAACAGCATCTGAGGGTCGTAGTTGGCTTCCACCACCAAGTGCTCCACGCCTTGCAGGTGTTTGACGATGGTGGGTGTGGCATGCCCCACATCGGTGGCGATACCCACCGTAGTGCCTTGACATGCTATGCGGTAGCCAGTGTTGCCATGGCTGTCGTGAGGCACGGAAAAGGGCGTGACGCTGAAATCGCCCAGTTGCAGCGTGTGCTCATGCTCTATGTGGCGCACCAACGAGGCATCAATCTTCTCGCTGAGGCGCTTGTTGCTTTCTATGGCGTGGTGCACCTTTGCCGTGGCATACACCTCGGCATGGCAGGCACGGCTCACGGGGCCAATGGTCTTCACGTGGTCGATGTGGTCGTGGGTGATGAGCAGATGGTGGATATGGTCGGCATTGATGCCATAGCGGTCGAAGTATTGTCGCAGGAGGCGCAAGTCGATGCCTGCATCAATCATCAGCGTGTCGTCGTCGGTACGCAACAGGTAGCAGTTGCCGCTGCTGCCGCTGCCGAGGGAAAGAAATTCAAGCATAACAGTGTGCCTATATATATAATGGTGTATGTCGTAATGAAGTTTGTCAAACCACTCCTCCTAGAACGGCAGTCCCACGGCGAAATGGAAGTGGAAATCGCGGCTCAGGCGCGGATGCAGCAGTGGGAAGTGCTCACGCTGTGTGTTGTAGACGGGGTTCACGGCTTTCATGCCGAGGTCGAAGCGCAGGATGAAGTAGTCGAAGTGCAGGCGGAAGCCTATGCCATAGGCGGCAGCCAGCTGTCGGTAGAACTCGCTCAGTCGGAACTGTCCGCCCTCCTGCTCGTCGTAGTGGTGCCATGTCCAGATGTTGCCTGCATCAATGAAGGCGGCTCCGTGCAGCTTCCAGAAGAGGCGGGTGCGGTATTCCACGTTGAGGTCTATCTTAATGTCGCCCGTCTGATTGATGAAGTCTATGCGTCCGTCCTTGCCGTGGAAGATGCCTGGTCCCAGTCGCCGCACACCCCATCCGCGCACGCTGTTGGCACCGCCGGAGAAGTAGCGCTTCTCGAAGGGAAGCACACGACTGTTGCCATAGGGCCAGGCCAGCCCCAGTGCGGCATGCAGCACCAGGGTGTTGTTGGCATCGAAGCGCACGATGTGGCTGTAGTCTATGTCGGTCTTTGCATATTGGGCGAAAGCGATGTTGAACACGGCATACTGCCCTTGTTTGTTCTTCTCTCGGCGGAAGAGGTGCGAGCCTAGCGAGAGCAGGTTGCCGGCAGTCTCAATGTTGAAGCGCAACACGTTGCGCGGGGTGCTGTAGGTGAAACCGAAGCCCGTCTTCATGATAAACAGGTCTTCGTAGTTGTAGCGCAGCACTACGTTGCGGCTGCTCACGCTGTCGAGATAGTTGCGCCGGAAGGTCTCCGATATCGACGGCATGTAGATGTAGTTCAGGTCGAGCAGGTCCACGCGGTAGGTGATGGGGTGTGCCTCGTTGGTCCATCGGTAGCGCCATGCCGCTGCTGCCACGCGACGGTGGAATTCCGGGCGCTGCTGCATGTTGATGTTCACCGCTACTGTCGATGTCCCGTTGGTGTGCTGTCGCGTGTGTCGCGAGAGGAACGGCACCACCAGTCGCGGAAAGGTAAGCGTCAGCTCGGCACCATACTCTTCGTAGTCTTCGTTCTTGTAGCCCTCCAGTCCCGTGATGGCCTCAAAGGCGCCGCGCAGGCTGATGCCCAGTCGTTCGCCGCCGCGGAAGAGGTTGCGGTTTTCGTAGGTCAGTGTGGCGGCGGCGCCCAGGTCGCCGGCAGTGTTGGTGCCTTCGGGCTGGAAGCTGATGCTGTTGGGCTTGTGCGTCTCTATCTGTATGGTGGCGTCGAGCACGGTGGTGTCGGGGCGCTCGGTGTAGCTTATGCCGGTGTATTTCACGTTGGGCAGCCTGCCAAAGCGGCTGTAGGTCTTCTGTTGTGCGCTGTTGCTATACCATTGTCCGGGCTCTATCAGCGTGTTGTCGTCAATCACGTGGGGGCGCAGGTGTATGTGTTCGCTCGTCTGGCTCACATGTTCCACCTTGCCAATGGTGTAACGCGAATGGGGCAGGGGTGTCTCTTCACCAGAGGCTTGGTAGGGTAGCAGGTGCAGGGTGAGCATCACGTCGGGACTGCCCACCACGCTGTCGGCATCATACACGATATATTCCTGGTGGAAGTGGTAGTAGCCTCTGTCTTGCAGGAATGCCGTGATGCGTTTGCGCTCGCTCTCCAGCCTGCTCACCGTCAGCGGTTCGCCAACCTCCAGACCTTTTTCCAGCACATGTTCGCGGTTGAGCAGTGCGGAGATGCTGTCGTCGCCTATGACATAGCGCATCTGTCCTATCACATATTGCCTTCCCGGGTGTAGGTGATATTCCACGTTGGCGCGTCGTCCTTTCTTTGTCACGTCGATGTCGACCTGTGCCTGCATGTATCCCCTGTTGTTGAGCGCGCTGCGCAGTATGTCGGCCGTCTGCCTGGTGCGCACGCTGTCGTAGAGCACAGGTGGTTCGCCCAGTCGGCGCAGTGTACGGTTAATCCAGCGTGTGGTGTCGCGTCCTGAGAGGGAGTAGATGGCCAGCGGCACACGCACCAGCGAAAACCAACGCGCATTGGGCTTCGTCTGCACGTAGGGCTGCAGCGCAGCGCCGCTCACCGCCTTGCTGTCGCTATGTACGCCTACGCTGTGGAGCAGGTAAGCACCCTCGGGCACATACTTGCTCGTGGAGCACGATGCCAACGCCCACACGGCTACAACCATCGCCAGCCACGACCAACGGCGAGGTAATACTGAAAAGAGACGATGTGAAGAGCAGTGGGCAAACGACATGATGTGGATATAGGTGCAAACGCACTCCGTCTGGCATCGGGGCACGATGCTACAGGCGGGGCAATGGGCGATGACTATAGCGATATTGGGGCGAGGGAGGCCAAAGGTATTGCGCTTTGACGCAACAAAAGTCGCAAAATCCGCCGACAATGCAAAACGAAAGGACATTATTCTGGTGATTAAGCCTATCTGTTCAAACTAAAAAACTGATTTTTTTTCAGAACGCTTTCATTTTGTCAAAAAAAACAGCTATATTTGCACACAGCAATAACATAACTAATCCCTTTCTATATTATGAGATCCATCGTTCTCCTCCGCGTTGCGCGTCTGCTGACGCTTCTCCTGTTGCTATTGCCCTTGTCGCTCTCGGCGCAAGACAACTTCGGTGGAGGTACCGGCGACTGGCGCGACCCCTACATCATCTCCACCACGGCGCACCTCGACAGTCTGTCGGCACGTGTGTTCAGAGGCGAGAGCTATGCAGGGAAGCATTTTTCGCTCGCCAATGACCTCGACTTCAAAGGCGCAACCTTCCAACCCATCGGAGCGGTGTCGGCATCGTTTACCGACTCGCCCTATCATCCCTTCTTTGGGTCGTTCCACGGCAACGGACACGCCATATGCAATGTGGTGGTCAATCGCACAGAGGGTGCTGCCATCTTCGGAGAACTTTACGGATCGGTCGATGGTCTCACCGTTGGTGGCGACAGCAGATTTTATGGACTCCGTTCGATGGGGGCCATTGCAGGCTTACTGCGCAATGGGTCACTAACCAATTGTACGGTAGAGTCGTCAGTGACGCTTACCATCGGTCTGTCCGATGGCCTATCCGGCGCCGTATCCGTGGGAGGCATCGTAGGGGTGACTAAATATTGCACCGTGTCGCGGTGTATCAATGCCGCAACAATCGACCTCAACGGCCAGCCGGGCGCTAACGGCATAGGCGGCATTGTAGGTTCTACCTCAGAACGCGGACATATATACGACTGTTTCAACTTCGGCCCGATTACCAACGTTACCTCCTCCGCCCGCTACGTTGGCAATATCGTAGGTTCGTGGCATCAGACCGACAACAGCTTCAAGAGCAATGTGAACGACAACTACTACGGAGCGAATACCGCAGGGCGCCGGGGCGGCATAGGCAACGAGAACGACAATCAGGCCACCGATCAGGAATACAATACCCATCCCGCATATACCCTGAAATATACGAACGATGTCAAACACCAGGTCCTCTTTGGTGGAAAGACAGACAATATTGGCGAGCCCACCGGGGAACCACTCATCACTTTCAACAACACCCTCTACTATAAGGGTGGCACAGAGATGAGACTGAAATTGTGGTGCGACAAGGATGTGACCGAAGGTTATATCGGACGCTCCACCTTTGCAACCTATTCTGTACCACTTACAGATCAGGGCGACAGCATCTACACACTGACACTCGACAACGATTGTGACATAAGGTTGAAAACGCACAACGTGGTGCGCGACATCGACTATCACCCATGGATAAGCATTGCCATACCGTCTGTGGAATATACGGGAGAACCCGTTACGCCTGCCGTCACCGTCACCGACACCAAGGATGGCACTGCCAGAGTGCTCACCGAGGGGACCGACTATAGCGTGGTGCCACCTGCCGAACCCTACGTGAAGACCGGACACTACACCGTCACCATACAAGGAATAGGCAACTACGGCAATACGGCTACTGCCACGCTACACATAATCAGTCCCGCTGGCACATGGATAGGCAATGGCACTGCCGAGGCACCCTACTGCATCTCCTCCGTGGAAGACATGGACCTGCTCGCCACCAACGTCAACAATGGTATCAACTACACAGGGGTCTATTTCCAACTCACCGAAGACCTCGACTACGAGGGGCTGACCTATACGCCTGTAGGTAATGCGTCGAATGCCTTCAATGGCAACTTCAACGGCAACAACCACTCGCTGAGCAACATTGTCGTGGAAAGCGACAACAACAATGTGGGCATATTCGGATATGCCGAAACAGCCGCAAGCATCAGCAATCTGACATTAGCCGACAGTAGTAGCATCAAAGGTGTTACCGCTGTAGGAGGCATCGTGGGCTACTGTAAAGGCAATATCAGCAACTGCCACACCACCGCTGGCGTCAGCATCCGAGGATTCCAGAGTGTAGGCGGCATCGTAGGATGGCTCAACAACGCCAGCGCCACAGTCAGCCAGTGCACCAACAATGCCAACATAGGCAGTACGGGACGCACCATGATGGCAGACAATGAGCATGGCGGCATCGTAGGCACTGTCTCGGCAGGCACCGTGCAGGCATGCATCAACCATGGCGAGATGAATGGCGGCACCTACAAAGGTGGCGGCATCGCGGGCGCGAGCTATGGCAAAATACTGCAGTGCGTCAACACCGGAAAAGTGTTTTGCCACCAGTCGTCGGGAGGCATCGCAGGAGCAGCGTTCGACGGAGAAGTGACAGGAAACCTCAACCTCGGCGTGGTGGAGTGTGATCTCAACCTGAAGGGGAGCATCCTCGGCGAAATGGTCGAGTCCAATGTCAAGGACAATCTCTACTACGGTAGTGCAGACGCCTACGGAGGAATTAAAAATGCAGACGTGAGTGGAAAAGCGCAACGGGCATACAAGATTTCAGCTGCCGGCGACTCCATCACCATCAGTCGAATATATGGAACCGATGGAATAGAATACGGCAGGGCATGGTACCTCGGCGAAAGACAACGGATAGGTATACAGTACGACTATGATCCGCCCGTAGGTTATCTCCTCGACTATTTCACCCACAACGGCAATAATGTAGGCAGAAAAACAAGCGCTACAATCTCCGCGACTAGAGATATCGTTGTCGGCGTGGTGCTCCGCTCACCGAAGGAAGTTGTCATAGATGGTGGGCTCGGTCGCGAAGAAGGTAAATATGTCAGCACGTTCTTCGAAGCTGCCGAACATCTGTATGTGCCGCAAGGGGTCGAAGCACGCACCTACACCGTAAGCGATGAGGCACTGCGCGTGAGCCGCACCTACCAAGCCGGCGACATCATACCTGCCGGAGAGGCGGTAGTGCTCTTTGCCGATGAGGCGAAAACCTATCGCTTCGGCCTTTCGGAAGTGGCGAAGGAGGGACTAATTATCTTTGGACAAGACCCCAAAGATGCCAACAGCATGCTGAAGGGCATAGACGGCGGTGGTACCGACAACGAAGAGGGATACCTGTATTATATATTGTCGTATCTCAAGACCGACCAGTATCCCACGGGCGACCCTGCATCGGCGCTTGGCTTCTACTGGCAGGTGGAGGGCGGCACCAGTGTGACGACAGCCGAGGGTAAGGCCTATCTCAAAGTGCCTGTCTCACAGGCAGCGGGCAGCAAGGGCTTTGACTTCAACGGCACCACGACAGGCATCGCAACGTTGGACGTTAACGGCAGCGATAATAGCAGCAGGGACGGCTGGTACACCCTGAGCGGACAGCGACTGCCACAACAACCCACAAAGGCGGGCATCTACATAAGAAATGGCAGAAAGGTAGTGGTGAGATAAGTAGTCACACCACACACCTAAAGCTGACAATTATCCCCCGTAGGATTGTAATCTTACGGGGGATAATCATGTGTTTAATACATGTCTGCTATTTTAAGCAGCCTTCTTTGTGGTAGTCTTCTTCTTCTCAGTTGTTGTTGACTTTTTAGTTGCTGGTTTCTTCTCGGTTGCCGAAGCCTTCTTTGTAGTAGTCTTCTTCTCCGTGGCAGTTGCCTTCTTAGCTGCCGGTTTCTTCTCGGTTGTCGAAGCCTTCTTTGTGGTAGTCTTCTTCTCCGTGGTCGTTGCCTTCTTTGCTGCAGGTTTCTTCTCGGTTGTCGAAGCCTTCTTTGTAGTAGTCTTCTTCTCCGTGGTTGTTGTCTTCTTTGCTGCAGGTTTCTTCTCGGTTGTCGAAGCCTTCTTGGTAGTAGTCTTCTTCTCCGTGGTTGTTGTCTTCTTTGCTGCAGGTTTCTTCTCTGCAGGCTTTGTTGCCGGCTTAGCAGCTGGCTTGGATGTCTTGGCGGTAGTTGCTGCAGGTTTCTTTACGTCTTTAGCCTTGTTGGCTGAAGAGTTGGTGAAGCAAGCCAGACATTCTTCTTTTCCGCTGGCCTTGGCCTTTGCCACGGTGGTAGCCACGATGTCGCCGGTGCAGCTCGACAGACCGCTGCAGTTGCGCTTGCTGTGATACTTCACCGAGTACTTGCCCGTGCACATGTAGACAGTATTTGCTGTCTGTGCCGATGCTGTGCTGCCCAGTGTCAGGGCGAGAAGCGTCAGCAGGGTGAGGAGGAGGGAATAGTGTTTCATATCGTTGTGGTTTAGAGGTTGTTTCGCGTTCTTACCTACAGCCCGTCCGCTATCCTTGGCGAGGCTGAATGGTGCATTCCTGTTGCCGTGCTTGTCGGCAAAGTTAGTGCAAGGTGAGCGAAAAACCAAACTTGTTTTGAGTTTTTCCGAACGCTGCGATTAAGTGAGAGCAGAGGGTTGCTCGCATTGACTCTGCCGAGCGTGAGCAGCGAAGGCCTTGGTCAGCCGCAGCCTAACTTCAAGCTGCGAAGTAGATTAAAGCGTGCAAGGCGAGCGAAAAACCAAACTTGTTTTGCCTTCAGCTTTTCCCAACTTATTTTTTTTGTTTTTGCCTACACGCCTGCACTGATGCCTGTAATACGCTGATATAAAGGAAGGTATGTGGTGCAGGCGGTTTCTGTCGCTTACACCTGCTTACACTATCTGCGATGAGTGAGCAGGAGGAAGCAGGGCATCGACAGTGCAAGTGTTGCCCAATCGCATCGCAATCGGGCAATACTTGCACACCAACTGAGGCTCAATCACATCGCAATCGGGCAATACTTGCACTGCGATTGAGCCCCAATCACAGTGCTGTTGGGCAACACTTGCAAATTCGTGTGTTTTCACCGGAAGCGCAGATTTCTCCGCCTGCATAGTATTGGCTAAGTAGAATTGTCGTCCTTTCTCGTGCAACATCCTCGAATCGGGTGCAGGCGATGTGCATGGTGCAGGCAGTGTAAGCGGCAATAATTGCTTACACCTCTGCAATGCTCTGACAGTCAGTGAAAAAACAGGCGGTTGGTGCAGGCAGTGTAAGCGGCAATATTTGCTTACACCTCTGCAATGCTCTGACAATCAGCGAAAAACATGCGGTTGGTGTAAGCAAATGAGAAAAAGAGCAATTAAAGGTGGAGGCTGACACAGATTGTGATGTTGCTTCTGCATCCGTCTACACTCTTATCAATGCGCTCATCACGGTGTCGCTCACAAAGAGTGCCTGCCGTGTGAGGTGCAGATGTCCGTTGTCGAGTTGCAGCCATCCTCTCTTTAGCCATCGTTGTGCCTCTTGCAGCAGCTCATCGGCATACTTTGGCGGGAAGACCTGGCGCAGGTGTGCTGTCGAGAGACCTTCCCGTGTTCGCAGCGTGGTGGCTATCAGGTCGTTGAAGTGGGTGTCGGTGTCGATGGATTCTTGCTCGTAGGGGGTGTTTCCTTGCAGTGTCTGTGATATATATCGCCCGATGTTGCCGGTATTCCATCGCCGTGTGATGTGGTTGTAGGAATGTGCTGTGGCTCCGAGCCCGATGTAAGGCACATCGTGCCAATAGCTGCTGTTGTGGCGTGCGCGTTGTCCCGGCAGTGCGAAGTTGCTGATTTCATAGTGTTCGTAGCCCGCTGCCGTAAGGCAATCTACCAACAGGTAGTATTGCTCGCGGCACTGTTCTTCATCCAGTGGGCGTACCTTTCCGCTCTGCCATTGTTGCCACAGGGGTGTGTCTTCTTCGTAGCTGAGACAATAGGCGGAAAGGTGTGGCACACGGAGTGCCAGGGCTTGCTCTATGTCGTGTTGCCATTGAGTTGTAGTCTGTTGCGGAAACCCATACATCAGGTCGATACTGATGTTGTCTATGCCCGCCTCTCTGAGCCTTCTCACCGCTTCGCCCGCCTGTAGTGCATCGTGTCGGCGGCGCAGCCAGCGCAGGCGCTGCTCGTCGAAGGTCTGCACACCCAAGCTCACGCGGTTGAAACCCCAGCGTTGCAGGGCGGCGGCGAGCTGAGGCGTCACGTCGTCGGGGTTGCACTCAATGGTGCTCTCCTCTATCTCGCATAGCCGACGCCCGTTTAGAAAGTGATGCTCCAACCCATCAATGATGTTTCCTGTCAGCGGCGTGGGCAACACCGAGGGGGTGCCGCCGCCGAGATAGACGGTGGCGATGTCGTCGTCGGCAACAAGTTCGTGTGCACGCATTTCCATCTCTTTGTTGAGTGCGCGCACGTAGTCGTCTTGCCATTCGGCCTTTGTGCACGAGCAAAAGGCACAATACACACAACGGCTTTGACAAAAAGGAATGTGGACGTAGAGACCTGACATGATGTAACAGCTGAATTTCTGCAAAGATACAACATCAGGGTGACAAGTCGGCAATGCATGATGTTTTTTCAATTTTTGCCCTTCATTTTTGCAGGCCGCGGGAAAAAGCGTACCTTTACGGCCAAATTGGAAAATTGTCGGCACAACCGACGAAGAAATAATCTACAAAACACACATATAAACAAATAAACAACAACAAGAATGAAAGTCTATCAGACCAATGAGATTAAAAACATTGCCTTGATTGGCAGTGCGGGTAGCGGTAAGACGACCCTTACCGAAAGTATGCTGCTGGAAGCTGGCGTGATAAAGCGCCGCGGAACCGTAGAGCAGAAGAATACCGTGAGCGACTACTTCCCCGTGGAGCAGGAATACGGCTACTCAGTGTTCCCCACCGTGTTCCATACCGAATGGAACGGTAAGAAGCTCAACTTCATCGACTGCCCGGGTTCCGACGACTTCGTGGGCGGTGCCATCACTGCACTCAACGTGTGCGACCAAGCTGTGATACTCGTCAACGGACAATATGGTCCCGAAGTAGGCACACAGAATGCCTTCCGCAACACCGAAAAACTGCAGAAACCCGTCATCTTTGCCATCAACCGTCTTGATGTCGACAACTGCGACTTCGATATTGTGATGGCCAACCTGCGCGAGAGCTTCGGACAGAAGTGCACCATCGTGCAGTATCCCACTGCCACAGGTGCAGGTTTCAACGCCATCATCGACGTGCTGCTCATGAAGAAACTGTCGTGGGGTGCCGACGGAGGCAAAGCCACCATTGAAGATATCCCCGCCGAGGAGCAGGACAAGGCTGAAGAGCTGCGCGCGGCACTCATTGAGGCTGCTGCCGAAAACGACGAGACGCTGATGGAGAAATTCTTCAACGAAGAAGCACTCACCGAAGACGAGATACGTGAAGGACTGCGCAAGGGTCTTATCGAGCGCAGCGTGTTCCCCGTGATGTGTGTATGCGCATCGAAGGACATGGGAGTAGGCCGACTGATGGAGTTCCTCAGCAACGTGGTGCCCTTCGTCACCGAAATGCCGAAAGTGAGCGATGCAAGCGGCAACGAAGTACCCGTAGACAGCAACGCACCCACCTCGCTCTTCTTCTTTAAGACAGGTATGGAACCCCACATCGGTGAGGTGAGCTACTTCAAGGTGATGAGCGGAACTGCCAAGCCAGGCGACGATCTCAACAACACCGACCGCGGTTCCAAGGAACGCCTCGGACAACTCTATGCCTGCGCAGGCGCCAACCGTATCGCCGTTGACGAACTGAAGGCAGGCGACATTGGATGCACCGTGAAGCTCAAGGATGTGAAGACCGGCAACACGCTGAACGCAAAAGACGTGGACCGCACATTCGACTTCATCAAATACCCCAACTCCAAGTACTCACGCGCCATCAAGGCTGTCAACGAAGCCGACACCGAGAAGATGATGGCAGCCCTGCAGAAGATGCGTCAGGAAGACCCCACATGGGTGGTCGAGCTGTCGAAGGAGCTGAAGCAGACCATCGTACACGGTCAGGGCGAGTTCCACCTACGCACACTGAAGTGGCGCATGGAGAACAATGAAAAGATTCAGGTGGAATACATCGAACCGAAGATACCATATCGCGAGACCATCACCAAGACATCACGCGCCGACTATCGCCACAAGAAGCAGTCGGGTGGTGCCGGACAGTTCGGCGAGGTGCACCTCATCGTAGAACCCTACACCGAAGGCATGCCCGATCCCGAAGTATACAAGTTCGGCGGTCAGGAGTTTAAGATGAACATCAAGAGCAAGGAAGAGATCGACTTGGAATGGGGCGGCAAGCTCGTGTTCCTCAACTCTGTAGTAGGTGGTGCCATCGACCTGCGCTTCATGCCCGCCATCCTCAAGGGTGTGATGGAACGCATGGAGCAAGGTCCGCTCACAGGTAGCTATGCCCGTGACGTGCGCGTAGTGGTATACGATGGTAAGATGCACCCGGTAGATTCCAACGAGCTCTCCTTCATGCTCGCTGCCCGCAACGCCTTCAGCAAGGCCTTCAAGGAAGCCGGCCCCAAGGTGCTCGAACCTATCTACGACCTGGAAGTGCTCGTGCCTGCCGACTACATGGGCGATGTGATGAGCGACCTGCAGGGACGCCGCGCCATCATCATGGGTATGGACAGCGAGGCCGGATATCAGAAGCTCTCGGCTAAGATACCTCTCAAAGAGCTCTCCAGCTACTCCATTGCGCTCAGCTCGCTCACCGGCGGACGTGCATCGTTCACCACAAAGTTTGCCAGCTACGAACTCGTGCCCAATGATATCCAACAGGAGCTCATCAAGCAGCATGAGGCTGAAATGGCTGAGGAAGACTAATGCGAGACGCAAAGAGTTAATACCATCTATTCTGCAATCAGCATGAAACTTATTCGTTTACTGCCCTTGTCCCTGTTGAGTCTGTTGCTCATGGCGGCGATGCCTGCTACGCTGCATGCACAGCAGGATGACAAAGCGTGGTTTGACTACATGGACACCTACGGCGGTCCGCGCGTCGGCGTGATGGGCTCTACGCTCACCAAACTCGACGGCGACCCGCTGATAGGACCTGCCATAGGTGGCTTCATCGAGGTGCATATCACGCCACGTATCGCCATAAGTTTCGACATGAACTACACCCACGAAGGCACTAACAATGCCAAGTGCAGTTTCCGAAGCCTGGATGGCAAGGGACCGAGCGACATCAGCATGCACATGCTCAATTCCGACTACCGCTTGCGCTACTACCTGACGCGCCAGTTTAGCGTGGCCACCGGCTTTCATATCACACGTATTCTGCGCGCCTACGGAGAGACCGACGGCAAAAGCGTGAAGATACATAGCGATATGCGACGCGGCAATTTGGCCATACCTCTGGCTGCGGAGTACAATTTCGGACCTTGGGCAGTGGAGGCCAGCTACTACTTCACCCTGCGCAAATGGGCAGGTACCGGCGATGTGAAAAGCATCATGGGTGATGCAGTCACCAATAAGGCTACCGTCACCTTGGCCTACAAGTTTCAAATATTCTGAAGCAGAACAGACTGATAGCTATAAAACATATCGGGCACCGGCGGAATTAAGACCGCAGGTGTCCGATTGTTGTTGACGCAGATGGTAGTGTGGCGTTGGAAGAGATCCCGTTCTTGCTATCGTTTTTGTTTCCGTTCTTGTTCCCTTTGTCTCACGGCTTCAAAGAGCAGTATGGCCGTGCTTACTGAGACGTTGAGCGAGTCGAGTTGTCCGAGCATGGGTATGCGTATGTGGCTGTCTGCCGCTTTGCGCCAGACATCGGAGAGCCCCGTGTCTTCCGCTCCCATCACAATGGCTGTGGCGCGGCGCATGTCGGTGGCATAGTAGGGCTGCGAGTCTTGCAGCTGTGCGGTGAGTATCTGTACCCCTTGTGCTGTCAGGAAGCCTATGCATGCTTCCGTGGTGCATACCACGGTGGGAACCAGAAAGACTGCGCCCAGCGAGCTGCGGATGATGTTGGGGTTGTAGATGTCGGTCAGTGCATCGCACACCACTACGGCGTCGGCGTGTGCTGCTTCGGCACTGCGCAGGATGGCACCAAGGTTGCCGGGTTTCTCCACGCGCTCCACCACTACGATGAGTGGATTATCAGGCAGCTGCAGTTGCTGTAATGTCGTGGTGCGCGTCTCCACCACTGCGATTACCCCTTCCGTATTGTCGCGGTAGGCCAGACGCTCATAGACGGCGGGAGTTATCTCATAGTGCTCGCGTGCGCTAACGGTGGCCAGTCGTTCGCCTGCCTCGCGGTGCTTCTCGAGCAGCGACGGACAGGTCAACAGCGTCTGCACCCGATATCCGGCAGTAAGGCAGTGGCCGAGTTCGCGCACGCCTTCCACGACAAACAGTCCGGTGCGGCGACGCTCGCTGCTCTTCTGCTGCAACAACTGCAGCTGACGGATGCGCGGATTGTGAACACTGGAAAGGAGCATGGCGAAAGGTTTGGAGAGAGAGAAGGAAAAGACTATCTTTGTAGCGATAACCTCTTTTTCCTATATATATAATAATGGTGTTATGATGACAATAGATTTTCTTCTTCGCATAGTCTGCGGCGGTCTGCTCGGTGGCCTGATAGGTCTTGAACGCGAGTATCGTGCCAAGGAGGCAGGCTTCCGCACGCATTTTCTTGTCGCGTTGGGCAGCACGTTGTTTATGCTCGTGTCGCAATACGGTTTTTCCGACGTGCTGTCGGCTGCAGGCATTGGCCTTGATCCTTCGCGTGTGGCAGCACAGGTGGTATCGGGCATCGGCTTCATCGGTGCGGGCACCATTATCTTCCAGCGCAATGTGGTTCGCGGTCTCACCACCGCTGCCGGTCTGTGGGCTACGGCAGCCATCGGACTCACCATTGGTGGCGGTTTGTGGTGGCTGGGTGTAGTGGCCACCGTGTTGGTGCTCATCGGACTCGAGCTCACGCACTTTCTCACCGTGCGCATCGGCCGCCGCTCATGGCATGTGCGTTTCTCCTCGTCGTCGTCGGATGCTGTGGCACTGGTGATGACGCGTCTGCGTGAACATGGTGCCGAGGTGGAGAGCTATCACATGACCCGCCACGGCAACGATGCAACGCCCACTTTTGTTGTAGAGATGGACCTTGAGGTGCGCCGCAATCGGTATCGTGACGGACTACCCTCACTGATGGCCGACATGGAAGGCGTAGTGGTGGAGTTGGTAGAGTGAGGAGAATGGCAGACTGTCTTATATCCTGCTATACACGATGCACACCTTCATGCCATGGTTGAGCAGCCGGGTGCTGGATAGCGACATGTCGTGCCGCACGCGGTAGAGTCTTTTCACCGTCTGTCCCGTGTTGGCGGTGGTGGTGTTCACATAGGTTGCCGTCACGGGCACCACTACCACCTTGTTCCAGTTGGGATGTTTCTGCAACCATTGCGGGTCGGCGGCCAGTCCTTCGCGTTTCTTGTTGGCTAATCCTGTGATGATGGTGCCGATGTTGTCGAATGCATAGGTGTTGGCATCTTGCGTAGTGGTCTTCGAACTGTTGAAACTGGAGAGAAACGACATCTTGTTGTCGGCTATGCGGTTGTTCTCAAAGAACGCGGTGACACTATCGGCTGGTATGAGCAGCAGTGTTTGCGAAGTGTTGAGTGTGTAGTGGTTGGTGGAGATGTTGTTGGCTCTCTGCAGTGTAATCTTTGCCGAGTTGATGGTGTCGTTTTCGTGTGCCGCCAATATCTCGTCAATGGGAAGTGTGAGCTGTGTGATGAGTGCGGCAGGTGTCTTCAGGTAGGTGTAGTCGGTGTTGTTGGCCAACTGTTGTAGCAGACTTTTGTCATTGCTGATGTTGGTGGTCTGCAGCACCTCGTCGGTTGCAGCGAAGGTGAGTATGCCCTGATAGGTTGAGTCATTGAACTGATAGCGGAAGTAGACGTTGATCTGGCTGTTGGTGATATATGCCATTGAGCCCAGACCGCCTGCCCATTGATAGAAGAATCCCGGTGCGATGTTGTGTATAAACTGGTAGGAGTTGCGATAGAATGCCGGTGTCTCGTAGTAGTTGGTGAGCAGGTATGTGCCGTAGTTGTTGTATTGTCGTCCCCGCTTGTCGGTGTAGGGCTGATTGAGCGGTATGTGTATGTAGTTCACGTAGTTGTCGCCATATTTCTCAGTATTGCTCACAGCCTGATTGGCAAGTGTGTAGGTCTTTGTGGTGGTGAGTCCTCCTGTGCGCAACATGCCTTCCTGCTGCGGACTGAACGATGAGTAGTAGGGCGTAGCTTCCTGCATGGGTGTGCTCATCTCGCTGAGGCGCAGTTTCATCACTGCGAGCGAGTCGCCGAAGAACGAGTTGCAGAAGAGGCGTATCTCGCACGAGTCAGCAATAATCTTTCCTTCGCTTCGGCTCACGATGCTGTCGGCATCGGGGAAGAGATAGTCTTCCAGTATGCCGTATTGTGCCATGAAGTTGGCAGTGACGTGTGTGCCGGTCTCGGGATCGGCAATGCGTCCGAGGTATCCTGTGGTGGAGCGTGCCAGCACAGAATCGAGCACTATGGTGGAGGCTGTGATGTCGAATGTGTCGGCAAACACGTACAGACGATCGGCATCATCGGTGAGGGTGGTGCCTATGTAGTCGGTATTCTCATCGCAGGCGATGAAGAGGAGGGGTGTAAGAAGCAAGAGGAGTATCTTTTTCATTGCTCTTGTGTGTGTTGTGTTATAGGTGATGGTGGTCGCTGCTGCTACAGCGACCGACTTAATGTGATGACGTTGGATGGTAGAAGGAGTGGGGGAACGGAGATGTAGCCGTGTTATTCTTCTCCGAAGAGTTGACGGCAAATCTGTGGCATTTCCTCTGGTGTTGGTGCTACAGCCATCGGCTTTCCTTTCTGCTGTGCGTAGTCTGCCAGCTTGCTGCCTTCGGCTTGTGCTGTAAGTGCTATGGCGTCGCTATTGTCGATAGCAAGACGGCCCAGCTGTTGTATGTCGAAGGGGTCTTGGTATGCTGTAAGCTGTTGTTCGTCGATTTCTTCGGTCAGCAGGGTACTGCGCATGTTGTCGCCCAATGCCACCTGCAGGTCATCATCGTCGTAGAGGATGTTGACCAAGGTGGTTTGCTCATACACGGGCTCTTCGGCGAAGAGTGTGCGGAGGTAGAATGGTATGGCACTTGTGAGCCATCCGTGACATACGATGTGGTCGGGCATCCAGCGCAGCTTCTTTACAGTTTCCAGCACGCCGCGGCTGAAAAAGGCGGTGCGCTCGGCATTGAATGCTTCGTCGTTGCGTATGTCTTGAGCGGTCATGCCACGCCGGGAGAAGTAGTCGTCGTTGTCGATGAAGTACACCTGTATGCGTGTGCCGGGAATGGACGCCACTTTGATGATGAGCGGGTGGTCGGTGTCGTTGATGATAAGGTTCATGCCCGACAGGCGAATCACCTCATGCAACTGGCAACGACGTTCGTTGATGATGCCCCATTTTGGCATAAACACTCTCACTTCGTAGCCTTGTTCCTGTATGCCTTCAGGCAGCAGGCGGCCGAGCAGCGAAAGCGGACTCTCGGAAACAAAGGGGGTAATCTCCTGAGTGATGTATAATACTTTCTTAGTCATAATCGGAGTGGGGGAAAGGGAGTGAGGGGGAAGAGTTGATTATCAGAGATAGGGCTTGGGGGTCTTAGAATCCTGCCCATGTCTGTCGCCACATCTTGCGTGTCATCTCATCCCATTTGGCAATGGTGGCAGCAAAGAAGTCGGCCACGTATCCGTTGAGCATCTGTTGTGCTCCTTTCGGGTCGGTTTCGGCCATGGTGGCGTAAGCTTGTTCTATCCAAGGCAGCTCGCGCAGGCCTTTGCTGATGAAGTAGTCGCGTGCGGGTTCTATCATCTTGCGATAGGTTCCCCATCTCACGGTGGCCAGGCGGTTGGCTTTGCGATAGTGCCATAGTGCGGCATCGTCGCGTTCGGAGTGTTGTCCGCATACCTGCAGCATGTCGGGTAGGGTAGTGGTGCCGGCGAAGATTGGAAAACGTGGACTCTCGCCAGGGTTGTCGAGTGCTACCCATGCCACGCCGCCCACGGCGTCGGGCAACCATGAGCGCAGCTGTATCACGGTGCTATATGCACACCATGGCACGCTCACGGTGCGTATGTTCTTCATGGTGGAGTCGCCCATGGCATAGTACATCTCTATTTCGTCGGGACGCATCCATGGATTGCTCACAGGCGATACCACACTGTCGGCAGGTTCAGTCTGACCTTTTTTCTTCTTAGGCTTTATCTTATGCCGGCCGCTGAGGTTCTTGGCGGTGCCCTCATAGTAGCTGCCCAACAGTTGCATCACCTGCTCCACGCTCACGGGTTTGTCAGGGCGCACGCTCAGGGGCAGGTCTTCCACATCGTCGCGCAGATTGAGCGACGGCGCCAGTGTAGAGAGGATGAAGTGTTCGCGCACGCTGTAGTTTTTCGTCTCCTTCATGTAGTTGCCTCCGCTGTATGCGCGCCAGAAGCTGAAGGTGCTCTTGCCGTCCCACCATCCCATGCGTTTGGCTACGTCGAACACATTGTCGGAAGCCATGTAGCGGTCGGGGTTGCTCAGGTCAAGGGTGCTGATGCGGCAGATGTTGGCCGACACCGACACCTCGTCGTCGGGTATGCGCACGGCAGCCCACACTCCGCCTATCTTCTTGTCGCCCTCGCCAAACACTTCGAATATCCACACCTCCTGCTTGTCGGCAATGGTCAGACACTCGCCGCTGTCGCCGTAGCCGTATTGCTTGATGAGGTCGCCCATAAGACGTATGGCTTGGCGTGCAGTGGAGCAGCGCTCCAGGGCTATGCGCTCCAGTTCCTCAATCATAAACATGCCTTTCTTGTTGCGTAGCTCCTTGCGCCCGGTGATGGTGGTCTCACCCATGGCGAGTTGTTTCTCATTGAGACAGGGGTAGGCAGTGTCGAGGAAGCGATAGGTGTGGCTCACCTGAGGTATATGCCCTTTCACATACATCTTTGTGCTGTCGGTGGCGGCCTGTGTGTGCATGCGTCCGTCGTAGATGGCAGTAGTGGTACCAGCCTTATGGTCGCGTGCCGGCACCATCGTCATCCACGTGCGATACCATGAGTCGCATGTGTGCGAGGTGATTACACTGCCGTCGGTTGAGGCTTTCTTGCCTACCATGATGCTGGTGCATGACTCGCCCACCATCTCGCCACACTCGGCAGGACGCTGGCCGTGAACACTCAAGGTGAAACACAACAGCAATATGGCCGCTGTAGCGATATGCAGGGTCTGATAACGTGATGTAATCATAAGAATGTTACTTTCCTGTAAATATATAATATACTTTGCAAAGGTACTGAAAATTCAGCAAACGGAAATAGTTTTGTTCAAATTTTCGTCCCTCTCCTGTCATGCTTTCTGTTGTGCCGAGGCATACGACGCAGAATTATCTGCCGTTTGCTTGACTTTTTGTGACAAGCAGACTATCTTTGTATGCACAATATGCATCTGTGCGCCGTTCCATCCAGTCATAGCACAACCACACCTATTATATAATGGTGGCTTGCGAGTCGGTGTGTGGCACCGACCGCAAGTGTCAGGCGCATACTGTCGGCATCATCCGTGTACGCACCACACGCCTATGATGCTCTTAATGCCATGTGGGCGAATATGTGGACAGAGGTTCACCCTTGATGTCAACATCCCCGTGGGCACTACAGCCACTATCTACAAGCCTGGACAACATAAGTCAAAGACACTCAAGGTAGGACGACATACACTGAAAACCAGAAGGAAGGAAAAATAAAATGAATAGAAAATCGTTGAATAGTAAATAAGCCTTATCTTTGCGCCATAAATTACAACACATCAACATACATTAATATTTCAACCAAAACAACATCATGGCTACAATCAAACCATTCAAGGGCATACGCCCTCCCAAGCAGTATGTAGAACAAGTGGAAAGCCGTCCCTACGACGTGCTCGACAGTGAAGAAGCACGCGCCGAAGCCGGCGACAATCCCATGAGCCTCTATCGCATCATCAAGCCGGAAATCAACTTTGAGCCTGGCACATCGGAGTACGACCCTCGTGTGTATGAAAAGGCTGCTGAGAACTTCCAGATGTTCCAAGACAAGGGATGGCTCGTGCAGGACGACAAGGAGCAGTACTACATCTACGCTCAAACCATGAATGGTAAGACACAATACGGTCTTGTGGTGGGTGCCTATGTCAACGACTACCTCAATGGCACCATCAAGAAGCACGAACTGACCCGCCGCGATAAGGAAGAAGACCGCATGAAGCACGTGCGCGTGAACAATGCCAACATCGAACCCGTGTTCTTCGCCTATCCCGACAATAAAGTGCTCAACGACCTCATCATGCGCTACGCACAGACAGAGCCTGAGTACGACTTCATTGCCCCCATCGACGGCTTCGGACACAAGCTGTGGGTCATCAGCGACGACAACGACATCAAGACCGTTACCGACGAATTTGCCAAGATGCCGGCTCTCTACATCGCCGACGGTCACCATCGCTCGGCAGCAGCAGCCCTCGTAGGCGCCGAGAAGGCCAAGCAGAACCCCAACCACCGCGGCGACGAAGAGTACAACTACTTCATGGCAGTGTGCTTCCAGGCCAGCCAACTCACCATACTCGACTATAATCGTGTGGTGAAAGACCTCAACGGTCTCACCTCCGAGCAGTTCCTTGATGCACTGCGCAAAAACTTCGAAGTGGAAGACATGGGCACCGACATCTACAAGCCCGCCAAGCTGCATGAGTTCTCGCTCTACCTTGATGAGCACTGGTATAAGCTCACCGCCAAGGATGGCACCTACGACAACAACGACCCCATAGGCGTGCTCGACGTTGACATCTCCAGTCGACTCATCCTCGACGAGATACTGAAGATTGGCGACCTGCGCTCCAGCAACCGCATCGACTTCGTAGGCGGTCTGCGCGGACTCGAAGAACTCAAGCGCCGTGTCGACAGCGGAGAGATGCGTGCCGCACTGGCACTCTATCCCGTCTCCATGCAGCAGATTATGGATATTGCCGACAGCGGTAAAATCATGCCCCCGAAGGCTACATGGTTTGAGCCCAAACTCCGTTCCGGTCTCGTAATACACAAACTGGTATAATCTCACCCGTCAAAAGCAGCACCACCGTGAAAGCACGATATTTGTTTCTCACTGTTTTGGTTGCCGCTGTGTGTGGCGTCTATGCCATAGCTCAGTCGGAGTGCTCTGGTGAGACCATGCCTACGCATTATAAGGAGATTAGCTATCCTTCGCCCAACGTCGACAGCACGCTGCGTACCGAGGTGAGCGGCGTCATCCTGCACCACACCGCCGAGCCCACCATAGAGCGCTCGCTTGAGGTGCTCACCTCGCCCAAGCGCAAGGTAAGCACCCATGTGTGCATCGACACCGACGGCACACGCTACATCATGGCGCAGCCCGAACAGGTGGCATGGCATGCAGGAGCATCGGTGCTCAACGGCAGAGAAGGGTGCAACAAGTTCTGCATCGGCATAGAGTTTCAAGGCAACACCCTTGAGGCACCCCTCACCGACGACCAGATCAACAGCGCCATAGAATATCTGCTGCCCATCATGTGGAAATACAACATTGAAATACAAAATGTGGTGACCCACGAGATGGTGCGCCAGGCTTACAAAGCGAAGTATCCCACCCGCCGCGTCTACGACAAAGTAGACATCACACAGGCCGAATATCAGCGTTTCATGCCACGGCTGCAAGCTGCTTACGACGAATATTATCTCAACAAAAAACGCGAAAACATCTATCAACCTATCAACTAATCATACAACAAATCATGAAAGTACTCATAGCAACCGAAAAACCCTTTGCTCCTGTTGCCGTAGAGGGTATCCGTAAGGAAATTGAGGGTGCCGGTCACGAACTCGCCATCCTCGAAAAGTATACCGACAAGGCTCAGCTGCTGGATGCCGTGAAAGACGCCAACGCCTTGATCATCCGTTCCGACAAGGTGGATGCCGAAGTGCTCGACGCCGCCAAGGAACTGAAGGTGGTGGTACGTGCCGGAGCAGGCTTCGACAACATCGACCTCGCTGCTGCCACAGCCCACAACGTTGTGGCTGAGAACACTCCCGGACAAAACGCCAACGCCGTGGCAGAACTCGTGATGGGGCTGCTCGTCTTCGCCGTGCGCAACTTCTACAACGGTAAGGCAGGCACCGAACTGAAGGGTAAGAAGCTGGGCCTGCTGGCTTTCGGCAACGTGGGTCGCAACGTGGCACGCATCGCCAAGGGCTTCGGCATGGATGTATATGCCTACGATGCCTACTGCCCCGCCACAGTGATAGAAGAGGCTGGCGTGCATGCCGTGGCCAACCAGGAAGCACTCTTCGAAACCTGCGACGTGGTGTCCCTCCACATCCCTGCCACACCCGAGACAAAGCAGAGCATCAACTATGCGCTCGTAGGCAAGATGAAGAAGGGCGGTATCCTCGTCAACACAGCACGCAAGGAAGTCATCAATGAGCCCGAACTCATCAAACTCATGCAGGAACGCGAAGACCTGAAGTTCGTCACCGACATCATGCCCGATGCCAACGAAGAGTTCTGCAAGTTTGAAGCACGCTACTTCTCCACACCGAAGAAAATGGGTGCCCAGACAGCCGAGGCCAACATCAATGCCGGTATTGCCGCTGCCAAGCAGATCAACGCTTACTTCGCTACAGGCGACACACGCTTCCAAGTGAATAAGTAAAGCGACAGACAACTTTTCAGCCACACGGCTGAACAGAATAAACAGGGAGACATCTTCATCCGAGGTGTCTCCCTGCTTTGTGTTGGTTTCTGCTTTCATGAAAAAGGAAAACGATGACACGATCATTGCCCCTCCCGAGCAATGCAACAAAGCCACATTTGGTATCCCGTTCAGGAATGTTCAGAGACCAATCTCGTCGACATTGCTCTGCAATCTCGTCGACTTTGCCCTGCAATCTCGTCGACTTTGCCCTGCAATCTCGTCGACTTTGCCCTGCAATTGTTGTCTTTACGTTTTCTGAACGAATCACGATGAAACAGCAAAATCAGTGAGTTTGGAGACCAAAATCACTGATTTTGCTGCTCGGTCATGCTCTGTTTCCTTCCGCTATCTACCTCTTTCACTTGGTGACTGCCGCTTATGGCAGCAGCAATTCTTTTCGCAGTGCGTAGGTGTAGGTATTGTCGGATGTCTTTTTTCAGTCTGTAGCATGCCCAGTATAACAATCTGCTGTCGTCGCGACAGCTCGCCGGGATTGGAACCGGGCTTGCCCTCGGGCACATCCATGCCATGGCGTGCGTAGAGCTGCTGCCAGTAGGGTGCTATGTTGCCTTCGGTGGTGCGGAAGGTCATGCCGATGGGGGAGAAGAGAGGCTGTCCGAGGCTGTCAACGTAGCTGTTGAGCACCAGTTCGCTGCAGTAGACGGCTTCGTTGTCGGGCAGGTAGAGCGAGTCGTAGGCTTGTCCGCAATAATCCAGTGCGTGTTGCAGTGTTGCCGCAGTGTCGAAGGGCATGTTGATGCGTCCGACGACAATGACATCTTCCCTATGCAGCGTTATGAAGCTGTCCAATGGCAGTGTGCGCACACCTTTCTCGGGCACGGATTCAAGGATGCGGATGGTGTCTTTCTTTGTGTTGAGGCACATGGCCACATGGTCGATGCCCAAGTTGTCGTAGCCTTGTGTGACGGCAGTGATGGCATTGCCTTGCCAGGGAGCCACAAAAAGCAGGTCGGCACAGCGCAATGCTTCTGTGCCGATGGTCTGTGCTGGGCAGCCGAGTGCACCTGCAGCACATGCGATGATGAGTAGCAGCCTGCGAAGGAGAATCATCGTGCGGGCGGCGATTGTCAGATACGGTTGAGCACCTTCTCTATCAGTGTATCGATAGTGTTTTTGTACTCGGTGTTCATCTCCTGCGCATAGCGGTTGGCTATCACCATGCAACATGTCATGGCGCGGTGTCCGAGCAGCGAGGCGAGTCCTGCCACGGCACTCGACTCCATCTCAAAGTTACACACCTTCATGCCATCGTATTCGAATGATTCTACTTTCTCGTTCTGGTTGGGATCGGCCAGTGGTATTCTCAGTTCGCGTCCCTGTGGTCCGTAGAATCCGCCGCAGGAGATGGTGTAGCCTCTCACCATGTCGTCGCCTGCAATCTGGTCGATGAGCTGCTGGTCGGCGATGGCTACATAGGGCGCACCCTTGATGGGGTCCCATGCCATGTGGCGTTTGAAGGCTTCTTCCAGTTGTAGGTCGCACACATTGTTGCGGCCGGCGTAGTAGTTGAGCAGTCCGTCAAATCCGATGCTCTTCACACTGGCAATGAATGTGCCGATGGGAGTGTAGGGCTGCAGTCCGCCGCATGTGCCCAGGCGCACCATGGTGAGTGTACGGTGCCGGTCTTTCTCCTCGCGCGTGGTATAGTCGATGTTGGCGAGTGTGTCGAGCTCGTTGACCACGATGTCGATGTTGTCGCAGCCTATGCCGTGACTCAGGCAGGTGATGCGCTTGCCCTTGTAGGAGCCTGTGATGGTGTGAAATTCGCGGCTCGACACTTCCATTTCGCGACTGTCGAAGTGGGCGGCAATGGTATCCACACGTGCAGGGTCGCCGACCATTACTACGCGGTCGGCCAGAAATTCGGGTTTCAGATGAAGGTGAAAGCAGCTTCCGTCTTCATTGATAATCATTTCGGAGGGAGGGAAGTATTTTTTCATGATGGTTATATAGATAATTGATAATTTTGTTCCATGATATTAGGCTGCATCTCTCATAATACAAGCCCTTTAATTGCTTATGGTCTGACTATTTTCTTTCCTTTTCTGATGTATATCCCTTTTTGTGTGGATGTTGTGCGTTGTCCTTG
Source organism: Bacteroidaceae bacterium (assembly GCA_017940185.1). Taxonomy (GTDB): domain Bacteria; phylum Bacteroidota; class Bacteroidia; order Bacteroidales; family Bacteroidaceae; genus Prevotella. The sequence goes on from JAGAZE010000008.1 coordinate 45,986, forward strand.
CAGGTTGTACCACGGTGCGTTATTGTCGTTGGTTTCGTTGTCAACGCTGTTGATGGCATTGATGGTGTTGTCGGGTGCTTGTATGTAGAGTGTGGATCCTACTGCTGTTGTGGCATTGCTGTCGTCGGCGTAGGCTCTGAAGGCTGGCACATACATGGTTCCGCGGAAGCGTTGGAAGGTGTGTCCGCTGCCGTCGAGCACAAGTCCCTGCGTCACTGCTGTGTTGTGCTGTGTTCCGCGCAGGTTGAAGCTGCTGGTGTGTGCTGCTATGGTGGTGTTAGGCAGTAGGCGTGCGTTGTGTCCGACAAATTCTATCGCCTTGCCCGCCATGCCGTCGGTCTGGAATATGCTCTTAGGCCATCCCAACAGGTACGGTGTGTTAGCTTGTGTCTGAGCGGTATAGTCGAAAACAAGCATCTGTGTGGCAGCATTGTAGGCTTTCCACTGCATGAGGTAGAACTGTGCGTCGGTGTGTGTGTCCGACCGGCACCATTCCACTGTTGTGCCGTCGTCGGCCATGCGTGCCTTGTCGATGGCGAAGGGCAGTGCCAGCAGTTCCCATCCCCCTTGTGCATCATGCATCACGGTGGGTGTACGGCTGTAGATGGCTTCCTGTGCTTCGAAGGCATAAGGTATGGCGTAGTCGTGTCCGTCGGTGAGGCGCAGTGTGGCAGCGGTCTCGTCTACTACGATGTTGCGTCCTTGCAGGGTGGTGGGTATTGCATCGCTGGTGCTGAAGTAGTAGATGGTGTTGGGGTTGCTGTTGGGCACCACGTTGGTAGTGCCGCAGCCTTTCAGCCACACCGCCAGTGCCTGTTCGTCAACGGTAAGGCTGGTGGCGGGCTTGCTGACCGATATCAGTCCTTCGGCATCGTATTGCATTGCGGCGTAGGTGGTATGGAAGGTGTTGCTCGAGCCGAATCGTGCCGACACGTTGGGGTAGTAGTAGAGCAGCCAATAGTCTTCGTCGAGCACGAGGTTGTCGAATGTGGCCTGCACTGTTTGTCGGTTCAGGCTAGGCACCTGTGCGTGCACATAGGTATCGCGCACCTTGCTGTAGTAGCCGTTGTGGTTGCTGCGGTATAGTGCCACGCGTATGTCGCCGTCGAAGGGTTTTGCTGTGCTATTGAAGAGTGTGATGTTGGCCTTCACGCGGCTGCCGTAGAGCGTGCGTCCTTCCATGTTTTCCATGTTGGTGCTTTCGGCAGCCAGTCCGGTGCTGGTCACTATTTCTCCCTGTGTGAGAGTGGTCTGCAGTGTGCCCACTATTTTTTCGGCCTGGCTGTCGGTAGAAATGTTCACCACAAATTGTCCTGCTCCATTTGGCGTGAACGATAGCGACAGCTGTTGGCTGGTGCCAGCCTTTATCTTCACCCCTGTGCGCGACTGATTGCGGTAGGTGGCATCGTTGGGCAGTGTGGCTGTGAGGTAGATGGTGCCGTCGAAGTCTACCTTGCCGTTGTTGTGGAGAGTGAAGTTGACGGTTTGTTTAGCATTGGCGTCGCGCGACAGTGGCACTTCAAAGTCGGTGCATTCCATTTGTTCATGTGCTGCATCGTAGCGCAGGCTTATTCCGCTGCTGCCGTGGGTGACGTAGAGTCGGTTGGCATCAGAGCGCTCGCAGCGCTTCCACGCTTCGTTGTCGCGTCGGCTGAGGGGCAACACCTCGTAGGTGCCGTAGCCAATGTTGTTGTCGGTGAGTGTCTGTCGTGTGAGATTGAATCGCGATTCGCTCCATCCCGTGCCTGAACGCAGGTTTTCATACATCCCTTTTTCTCCCAGCACCACGATGGTGCCGTCGCTACGTGTGATGCCTATGCCTCGGTTGTAGTTGCCTGTCTCTCCTGTGTGGTTGAAGAAGGAGAAGCCCGGCTGTCCGTTGCTGGGTTGTAGTGTAGCGCTTCGCAGCACCTTGTCGAAGGTGGAGGTGGGTTGGCCTACTTTGGCCGGTTCTGCGTTGAACACTGCCTGCTGCCCCATGCTGTATCCGTCAGTGGTGGTGCTGGCTCCTATGCCACTATTGTCGCCGGGGTTGAGTATGCTGATGAGGAAGTAGCCGTTGCTGCTGCCGCCCCATCCCCAGTTGACATGGAAGAGTCCGGCTCCGTCGTATCCGTCGATGACGAAGGCGTGGCCGCCGCCCATCGAGCTGCCCGAGTAGTAGATGGGGCGGTTGAGTGTCAGTTCGTTGTAGAGCATGGCGTCCCACTCATCCACGCTATATATGGAGCGCGGGCGCACTGTGGTGGCCTGCGCAAAGCCGAAGTAGGTCTTCAGTGCATCGGGCACATCGCCGCTGAAAGCTCCCGACGCGCTCGACGAGTACATCATCCTCACGCTCACGCCGCAGCAGAGCATGAGTGTGGCCACGGCGTTGGCTTGCAGGTCGGTGTAGTTGCTCCCGCTGTACCTGTCGAGCATGTTGTCCCAGTCGAACAGTGTGCCTGCCGGTACTCCGTCGACGTGCATGCTGTCCTTGCTGGAGTAGTAGTCGGGGATAGCTCGGGCCAGGAATGCCGGATTGTTGGCGCGGTGGTAGTATATCACCTGTGCCATAGCCGTTGCTACGCATCCTGTGACGGAACGTTTGCCGTTTTCCATCGGGCAAAGGTTGTTGTAGGGCGCTCCTTGATTCCACATTGTGGTAATCATCGGTGCTATGGGTTGCTTCACCGGTTCTTCTTTTGCAGCAGCCTTGCGTGGTGTGCGTCGCTGTGATGGCAGCTGTTGTTGCTGCACATAGCCTATCTGTGCCGCCACCTCGTCGAGCCATGCGCGGGCGTTGTCAGGCAATTTGTCAACGTCGAAATGCCCATGGCTGCTGTAGCCCAGTATAGGTTCTGTTCGCTCGTCAGCCGAGACGATGACGAAGCCGCCGTCGGTGCCCATGTTGAACACGTAGTATGCTGTGGTGGCATGGTTGTCAGTTGTCGTAACGGGAGCACTGTAGGCGTGGCGCAGTGCCTTGCTTCCTGTCCCGTTTGCCGGAGCGGCAGGGAGAAAACCCTTCGCTGTGGCAAACTGCGCGGCGATGGCGCTTGCCTGCGACATGGAAACTTGCTGTGCCCAAGTGGCAACCATTGCCACGTGAAGCATGAGAAGAAGGGTGAATCTTTTCATAAAAGTCGTCGTGTGAGGGATAGATTGTGGCAAATATACGGAGAAATCTGTTTGATGTGGCGTGAAATGCGATTTTTTTTGCCGTGCATGTGTCACGTGTGTGGCGATTGTGTATCTTTGCAGTACGATGAACACTGACGAATATACAACCCTTACCGACACTGTGGCCGAAGGGTACTACACAGAGAAGCGCAGCAAGTTTCTCGCCTTTGCCCACCATGTGGAGTCCACAGAGCAGATAAAAGCTCTTTTGGCATCCTATCGCAAGCTGTATTACGATGCGCGTCATGTGTGCTATGCGTATGCCCTTGGTCCCGATGCCGCAGAGACCCGCGCCAACGATGACGGCGAACCCTCGTCGACGGCGGGCAAACCCATCCTCGGACAGATAGTGTCGCACGGGCTTACCGACGTGCTTGTGGTAGTGGTGCGCTACTATGGCGGTGTCAACCTCGGCACGGGAGGACTCATCGTAGCCTACCGCACGGCAGCTGCCGAGGCGTTGAACAAGGCCGGGACGGTGGTGAGGCAGGTGGAGGAGCAGGTCACCGTACGATTTGTCTACGAGCAGATGAACAACGTCATGCGTGTGGTGAAGGACATGCAGCCGCGTATTGTAGACCAGCAGTTCGACAACTGCTGCGTCCTCACACTCAGCATACGGAAAAGCGAGGCGGAACAACTCAGAAAAAGGTTGGACGATGCCTTGATTTAGACATGTTGGGTATTGTTCATCCACAAGAAGAAATCCAGAGTACACGTCACATAGCGATGGCATTCCCTCGCTGTCAGTCGAAAATCCACGATACCGTCCGTGCAGATTCTTGTGGTATTATTCTTTGACGGTAAAAAAATAATTATTCCCATGCAGTCTTTATCTCGGTCGCAGAACTCTATAAATAAGAGATCGCTGACGATGGAGATAACACGACTGATAGAACGTTGCCGACAGGGGGATGCCGAAGCCCTTGGGGAACTCTACAAGACATACGCCCAAAGGATGAAGGGCGTATGCCGACGCTATATCAGTGACGAACAGACGATGGACGATGTGTTACACGATGCCTTTGTAATTATCTTCACTTCGTTTGACCGTTTGCGAGACGATCGAAAGGCGGAGTCGTGGATGAAGTCGATAACGCGTAATGTAGCAGCAAAATACAAAGACCAGCAGAAAAATATTTCATTCGTACCATTACAGGTGGCAGAAACATTGATGGCTCCCCATGAAGATATTACTGTAAACACTCTTCCCTTGGAAGAAATGTTGAAATCGATAGACAAGTTGCCTGAAGGATACAGAAACGTGTTCCGACTGTCTGTCCTTTCAGGCATGTCGCACAACGAAATAGCAGACATGCTTGGTATCCTGCCACACTCTTCTTCCTCGCAACTGGCACGGGCCAAGAAAATATTGCGCAAGATGATGCAGCAGTATTGGGTTACCATGCTTCTGTTGTTGCTCATGCCTCTCACATTCTTCTTGCTTAGAAATGATAATGCCATCGTCAAAGAAAATATAGCCAAGCAAAAAGAAACACCGAAGCACTATATAGAACAAAAAACAAATCAACAGCCGCAGAAACCTCTCATAGTTCATGTACCCCTACATAGTACACCGATTCACACGTTACAGTCTCTCATTGTCCAGGCTATCGATTCCATTAAGCCTGACTCTATGACAAACATGACAGCACAGGAACAAACAATTCCAGACTCCATACTGAATAAAAAGCAAGCAGATACGACACACATCATTGAGAAACCCGGTCGGCCCCATTACAACATTGCCGACCTATCCTGCGACAAAGCGATAACAAGCCCTCACAACAGGCAAAAACGGTCCATACAACTTGCATACGTCGGAGCATTCGGAGAACAGTCTTATAACAGACCCTACGGATTCACAGAGAAACCGATTATATCCACAACAGGCCAACCAACATCGCCCGTCACCTTTCAGTACTGGAGCGACTATGCCGCCTTCCTGGCAGAGATGCCCGACGACGGCAATAGCCATAAGCGAAACATCATTATGAATATAGCACTCAATAATGCCGGCGATGCACAAGGTACAGGCGCAGACAAAATTGTCCGCAAGAGCCACCACTACATGCCCGTCAGCCTCTCGTTGGCATTCAATTATCAGTTCAACCGACGCCTTGCCCTGGAGACAGGACTCAGCTACAGCAGGCTCAAGTCCGAATTTGAGATGGGGGCAAACGGTAATACAATCAATCAACAGCAGACCATCCACTATATCGGCATCCTCATGAAGAGCACCTGCAATATATATAACAGAAAGCCGTGGAGCATCTACGCCAGCCTCCGTCTCACTACCGAGATACCACTTCGCTCGCCGCTCAACACATACTATTACCTGCATGGCACCTTGCAGGCAACCGACAAAACCTCCATTCCAGCACCCTGGCAATGGTCACTCGGAACAGGCTTCGGCTTGCAGTACAACCTCACCCCCGGCATCGGAGTATTCGCAGAGCCAAGCCTGCTATACTACATACCGACCGGGACACAAGTTCAAACATACCGCACACAGCATCCGCTCAACTTCTCCTTGCCCCTAGGCATCAGATTTACCTGGTAAAACATGCAGTCATTCGTCGCAGTTTCGGACTCTATAAATAGACAACAAATTTGCACGAACATTTTCGTTAAGCTGAATGCAATGGAACTCGCTCCAATTGCTGAGGCGAGAAAACGAAGGATGAAATCCAACCTGTATGTATAACATTAATGATTACGCCTATAATGGGCTACTCTATCTCAACAACATCATGCGGCCACGCCACAAAAGGCTGTCCCAACTCATGATCTACGCCACCAACGCTTGCCAGTCCCGCTGCAAGCACTGCAACATCTGGAAGAAACGACCAGTAGAGCATCTCTCACACAGCGACATTCAGAAAATCATGCAGAGCCGCTGTGTCACCAAACGCACAACCGTAGGACTTGAAGGCGGCGAGTTCATCCTTCACCCGCAGGCTGATGAAATCATGGCGTGGTTTCAGAAAAATCACCCTAACTACACGCTGCTGTCAAATTGTCTCGCGCCCCGTCGTGTTATAGATGCCGTCCGTCGCTATCAGCCCCGACATCTGTATGTCTCTCTCGACGGTGGCCGCGAGACTTACCAAAGAATGCGTGGCTGCGATGGCTACGACCGAGTGATTGAGGTGGTCAAAGCACTCAAAGACGAGGTGCCACTATCGCTGATGTTCTGTCTGTCTCCGTGGAACACATTCGAAGATATGGCGTATGTCATTGACCTTGCCAAGCACTACGATATAGACGTTCGTATCGGCATCTATGGAACGATGGCCTTCTTTGACACAACAAGCGAACTGCTGACGACTTCGGACTTCGTGAAGCAGATACCGCAAAGCATCCACCAGACACAAGAGAATTTCGACTTTGTAGCACTCTACGACCAGTGGCGCAATGGGCATTTACGTTTGCGCTGCCAAAGCATCATGAGTTGCCTCGTCGTGCATAGCAACGGTGACGTACCGCTCTGCCAGAATCTTGAAGTGGTGCTGGGGAATATCCATGAGCAATCTCTCGACGAGATTTTCAACGGTGCATCGGCATGTCAGACCCAATGCCAGTATTTCAAGGACTGCAATGACTGTTGGATCAATTTCCACCGCAAGTACGACATCATCCTTGTGCGTAACTTTGAGCGACTGTTACCCAAGTGGCTCATTGAGAAGTTTTACGGCCAATATCAATGGACGGCAGACCCGAAACAAACATACCGCAAACATCTAAAAGCAATACAATGATACAAGCACTTATCAACCGATACAAGCGGATGCGTACAGAGCGTTTCCTGCGTCAAACATATCAATATCAATATGCCTTCGTGGGCATGGGCCAACACTCACTCACCAACCTCTATCCAGTGCTTCATTACCTTGGAGTGCCGTTGAAGTACATCTGCGTCACGTCAGAAAGTAAGGCACGACTGATAGAACGGAAGTTTCCTGATATGAAAGCCACGACCTCGCTCAACGAAATTCTGAACGATGAAGCAATCAAAGGCATTTTCGTTTCAGCCTCTCCAACAGCCCATTTCTCTATAGCCTCGCAAGCGCTCCACAGTGGCAAGTCGCTTTTCATCGAGAAACCACCCTGCCGGACATTGGAAGAACTCGACTCGCTCATTGATTTACAGCGGCTCCACGGCTCGCCCGTCGTCATGGTCGGCTTGCAGAAACGCTATGCCCCAGCCATACAGCTACTAAAGAAGCGTCTCAACAAGGAGCACCTAATCAATTACGATTTGCATTATCTCACAGGCGTATTCCCAGAGGGTGATGCTCTTTTAGACCTCTACATCCACCCTCTCGACCTCGTCTGCTTCCTGTTCGGAAAGCCGGACATCATCACCATCCGACAAGTCGCCAAACACTCCTACATCCTCATCCTTCAGCATCCACACATCGTCGGTACGCTCGAACTCTCCACAGCTTACTCATGGACTGATGCAGAAGAGTCGCTCAAAGTCTGCACAAAGTCCGGCATCTGGCGTCTCTCACAGATGGAAGAACTCACATTTCAAAACACCCACACCACTATACTACGCATACCCGTGGAGAAACTACATACTCACTATGAAACAACAAAAATCCTCTACCGGAGAAACAATTTCAACCCCATATACACCAACAACCAAATATACACACAAGGCTATTACAACCAAATCAAAACGTTCCTCCACGCAGTCGAAACCCCCAAACATAACATCCCAAACCACATAGACACAACCAGGGAAACATACAGGCTCATCAACGACATACAAAATTATAAAGAGAAGACAACAATCACGACACTACGATAAAAACAAAGGCCTCCGCCAACTGGTGGCAGAGGCCTGAGAAAAGTGATGACTCTTTACAACTCGACACCTCTTCCTCCTCCCTCGTTCACAAGATGTATTTGCAACTTATTGTGTACCAATCTGTTTTGATTAAAACGGTAGAAAAGTGATGACGCGGATTCTCTGAGCCAATAAAATGACAAAGATTTAACGTTTTTAACTTTATAAAACCACACAAGAGGTGCGAATGTGCAATTATGGAGGAATGTTATTCTGAATAATCAAATTTGTTTTGCAATTATATGTCATGTCCTAATAATACGCATAACCTCAAAAACATTAACATAATACAAAGCGAGAGATTTTTGCGTTTTCAGGAACTTTTAAATCGATTTTTGTTAAATTTGGTTGAATTTCTGAGATTTTTTCTCATTTTATATAGTCCATATCAATAATTAATTGTATCTTTGCACAAAAATATTGAGATATGCTTACAAATTTTACGGTCAAGAACTATCGATCCTTCAAACAGGAACGTACGTTCAGCTTGGAGGCAAGTTCCATTAAGGAACATAAAGACTCTGTCATTAACAAGGGTAAGTATAGTTTACTTCCGCTGGCAGTTTTTTATGGTGCGAATTCTGGTGGCAAGAGTAATCTCATTCAAGCCATATCTACAATGCGTAGTATGGTTAGGCGCTCTGTGCGCCTAAATGAAGGAGATGCGCTACCTTATGATCCTTTTGCATTGGATGAAAACTCGGACTCGAAACCTACGTTGTTTGAGATACAGTTTATAAAAGATGAGGTACTTTATCGCTATGGTTTTGAATACGACAAAACCGACATCATCTCTGAGTGGCTTTATGAGAAGCGGTTTGGCGAGAAAGAGTACGAACTTTTTATGCGCTCGAGAGACATCATTGAAGTGTCAGCGAAAAGATTCCCTGAAGGTCAAGGAAAAGAAGATTTGACCAACTCGAATCGTCTCTTCCTGTCACTTGTTGCTCAGCTAAAGGGTGAAAAGTCCAATTCGATAATGGGCTGGTTTGGTGAATGCAATGTACTATCAGGAATCGACAGCGAAGGTTACGAAGCCTTTACGCTCAGAATGTTTTTGGAACATTTGAATGGAGCAGACCAAGCTCAAGAGTTTTTCAAGACCCTGCAACTGGGCTTTACTCGTTTCTCGGTCAAGAAGGTCGATATTCCCAAAGAGGCTTTGGATAGTGCCCCCAAGTCGATAAGGTCACAATTGGAAAAAGACATAGCCACTGGTAGTTTTATCGAACCGATAACTACTCATAATGTCTATGATGAGAATGGATTTGTGATTGGTGAGCGTAATTTCCACAAGAACCAGATGGAGTCAGAGGGGACAAAGAAAGTGATAGAGATTTCCGGGCCTATTTTCGATACGTTGAATGAGGGCAAGACGCTGATTGTGGATGAACTGGATGCAATATTGCACCCGCTTCTTACTCGCAATATCGTTCTCTTGTTTATGGATCCAGAGAAGAACAGGCATGGAGCACAGCTGATTTTCGCTACACATGACACTAACCTTCTCGATTTGGACATCATTCGCCGTGACCAGATATGGTTTGCAGAGAAGAACAAGGTGGAGTCAACCGACATCTATTCGCTTGTGGAATTCAAGGATGAGGACGGGAAGAAAGTGCGCAATGACCGTGACATCAAGCGTGACTATATTCGTGGACGTTATGGTGCTATACCTTTCATTGGAAAATAGAGTGCAGCTATGGGATATTCGAGAAAAGAAGAAATCGCGAAGCTAAGACGGGAACGTAAAGAAGCTAAGGCTGCAAAGAAACGCAAGGAGAACATTCGCGAAAAACTAGTGCGTTTTCTCATAGTCTGTGAAGGTACGAAGACAGAGCCGCACTACTTCGAGGCTCTTATCAATAATTGCATCTCAGCTGTTCGCGAGGTGACGATTGAGGGCGAAGGCCGGGCAACAGTTGCTCTGGTGGATAGAACGCAGGAAATCAAAGTGGAACTGGAGCGGAAGAATGCCATGACTTTTGACCGCGTGTGGGTCGTTTTTGATAAGGATGACTTTGAAGACTTCAACGAAGCCATCAAAAAAGCCCATAAGTTGGGCTTCCACAGTGCATGGACGAACGAAGCCTTTGAACTATGGTACTACCTGCACTTTGAATACCTTGATACAGGCATCAGCCGCTCTGCCTATATTGAGAAACTCGAAGAAGCTTTTAGAAACAGAATGGGTGACGAAACCTTTAAGTATCGGAAAGGCAACCCTGATATATACAGCCTACTCCAGCAGTATGGCCGCGAGGATCTGGCTAAGCGCTTTGCCCAGAAGCTACGTGCATTATACACTGGCATCGACCATGCAACCCATAAGCCTTGCACGATGGTTGACAAGTTAGTGGAAGAACTGGAGCATCCGGAATTATTGTTAATAAAGAAATAAAGGAGGTTAGAAGATATGTGGGCAGATAATGAGACAAAAGATGACCTGTTAGGTTATCAGGTACATGCAGATTTGCTACGTGACGTGGTTCTTGACCCTAAGATGCTTCCAATTTCTATTGGCGTGTTTGGCGATTGGGGTTCTGGAAAGAGTTCCCTCATGCTCTTAATGCAGGAATCCATTGAGAAATGGAGAACTGAAACTGAGGAGGCAAACAAGGTAGAAGGTGCAGCGAAAAAGAATGCCAGGGTGCTTCAAATCATGTTCAACAGCTGGCAGTTTGAGGATTATGAAGATACTAAACTCACGCTGATAGAAACCATACTGAGTGACGTAATAAAAGATATTGAAGACCACAGAGATGTTTTTGAAAAAGCAGATGCATGTTTATCAAAAATCAAATACCTTAAGTTGGGTGTAGTGGTGCTCAAAAATATAACACGTAAGATAGTCCCCGCAGAGATACTGGATCTGCTGCCAAATAAAGAGGAGTGGAAAGAAATAAGCGAGGGCGATCAGGAATTGCTTTTAGAAGAGGTGAAGGAGGCTAACTCGTCGAACTTCATCAAGCGATTCAGAGAAGATTTCACCCAAATTATTGCAGATGGTGATTATTTATCAATCATTGTATATATTGACGACTTGGATAGATGCTCACCTGAACGTATCATTCAGTGCCTTGAGGCTGTCAAGCTGTTTGTGAATGTTGATAAGACGGCGTTTGTTATAGGCGCAGACCAGAGAATCATAGAACATGCAATCCATGAACGATACAAGACACCTTTGCAACAGACAACAATATCAAGCCCTTATTCTGACTATCTGGAAAAACTGATACAGTTGCCCTACAAACTGCCAAAGTTGTCATATTCAGAGCAAGAAACCTATGTTACGCTGCTGCTTTGCAGTAAGATGGAGAATGAAAACCTGTTTCCGACAATTCACAAGAAGTATTTAGAGTTCCGAGAGAAGGATAAGCACAGTAAGTATGGCTTGGACAAAATTCAAAAGGACAATCCTGAGGTCAGTTTTTGTACGACGAGTGGCTACCTCTCGATTATTCCTATTATGGCTAGTTTCCTGAACGGAAACCCCCGCCAACTGAAACGTTTCCTTAATACATTTGACATGAGACGACGGATGGCTAGTGTTGCTGGATTCAGGGAAATAGATCCTGAGATCTTGGTAAAACTTATGGTTTTGGAGTATAATAGCCAATTGAGACAATACATTGATGACCTGTATGCCAGGCAGAAGGACACGGGATTCATAAAAGGTATGAAGAAGGTGGAAGAACAAGCTGCGTCAGGTGAAGTGAGGGAAAGCAGATGGAAAGATTTGTGGAATACTCCAGACGGCCGGCGATGGCTATCCACACCCCCATCGTTAGCCCAGAAGAATCTCAGAAACTATTTTTGGATTTCACGAGAAGCATTACAGACCGCAACACCAATTGAAAGTAAAGTGTCGACTCTGGTACAGGGTGTTTATGACAGACTCAAAATAAACCAGACCGTGAAGGCATTGGGTGAAAGAATTTGGAGTGAGACGAGCAAGTTTACCAAAGAAGAGTTCAGTATGCTGATTCTACTTTTGAATCAAGAATTGATTGCCAACCCAGAGGGTGAAGTTGTAGTAAAGTTTGTTGATGTTGATAAAGACAATAAGATATTCCAAACAGTTCAAGATCTCAAGGACCTTCTTGAGGGGGTGGATATTAACAAACTCGGACCTGAGTATGCGGATTTCTTGAAAAAGAAAAGCAAGGATGATGCATGTAAAACATATATAGATAGTCTTGGATTGAGTCAGCAACTAAGAAATGCAATGAAATAATGGGAACATCACAAGGATTGACATTGAAAACAACTCCGCAATGGTCATCAGCCAAAAGAGCGATGACTGGGTTGTTGAACGATTTGGAGAACGAAAACAAGCTGGAGAACTTTATGCTGAAGTTCTATCAGGCACTTGGTAGTGATGGTATCTATAGCGGTTCCACAACCTCGGGTGGGAGTGGCAGTGGAAGCAGTACACGAAGTAGTGGCGGAGGCGGTTCCTCATCCCATGGTAGCCGTGGCGGAGGGTCAAATGGGCGCCGTTCGTTTGGGAGAGCAGGGGCTTCTGCTGCGACGAATTTGCTAGGCTTCTTTTCTGACGTTAGAGACAATGGCCTGTCGCAAGCCATTGAGTTTGCCAACACTGTTGGTGTTGAGGTCCCGCAATCTCCAAGAGAACTAATCAATTTCTTGTGTGGACTGACGTCGGTAGATACGGATGCCGACTTTGATTCTGAAGCAGCCAATGCTGCACAACGGAAACTGCTATCGGAGATTTTTAAGTCGTGTGAAAACTTGACTGATGTAGAGGAAATCATTAAACAAGTAGACAAGGATACTATTGATGCTTGGATTATAGACTTTGAGGTAAATTACATTATCGAGTTTCAAGGCTCTTTGTTTCAGAGCCACATCTTTGATAAAGCCCAAGATCCAGACAAAGTGGCTGGGCAAATAAAAAGGTGGCTTCATAGTAAGTTAGACAAGCGATTGTCTGACGAAATGAAACACATCAATCTATTCTCGGAAGATGGGAAACGTTATGTTGAATCGCTAACTGTCAAAATATTAGATATATGGAAGCAGTAAATGTTACTATTAAATACGAGCCTGCCGCAACGACAAGAGAGTTTGGGCATTATGTTCTTACGTTCATAGGTCTGGATGGAACGCTGTACTCCGTAAAATTGAAATTTGGTTTTGAAGAATTACGGAGTATGGGTCAAGATACAAGTTCCGTAGCGTTTGATTTCTTGGTTTTCTCATTGTCGGTGTATAATGCAGACCGTGTTATAAATAGGGCAATATATTCGGAAGAAGGATGGAGCAGGAGGATTAGATTAACGGTGCCCGTCCTGCATCTTTCTGAGATGAATAATTCGAAGAATGCTTTGACTTCGGCTTTGAATTTCTTGACAGGTGATGACTGGGTGTTGAATTTTGAACAGGCAGAGCCTTATCAAATGGACCAAGAATTGCCTATAGTTGACCGTTCTATATACGGTAGAGTGTCATTATTCTCTGGTGGGTTGGATTCATTGATTGGGTTTGTTGATGGTTGTGCATCATTGCAAGCAGATAAGAAGGTGCTGCTTGTGTCGCATAAGGAACTTGGAAAAGAGTGGTCAGACCAAGTAAGGATATTGGATGATTGTAAGACGAACCAGTTCTTTACAGGAAAGTATGAACGACTATTAGTTAATGCCGGTATCAACAATCAAGGATGGATTAACCAAAGGGCTGTATGCGAAGGAACTTTTAGGGCACGATCCATCTTATTCATAGGGGCTGGAATATATTGTGCTCATGCCATTAATCCGCAGATGCCGCTGATTATCCCTGAGAACGGGACAATCTCACTCAATATCCCTCTTGACCAAGGACGACGAAGTGCTTGCAGTACGAGAACAACACATCCTGTGTTTTTGAAGAGACTACAAGAGGCACTTACTCTTATGGGTATTAGCAACAAGTTGGAGAATCCTTATCAGTTGAAGTCTAAAGCAGATATGATGATGGATTGTTGTGAAGACTCTGCAAAGAAGGCTGCTTTGGCGGTGCTGTATAAAGATTCATGTTCTTGTGCTAAAAGGTCACATAAAAAATCGTGGAAGCGAAGGAGGGATAAGAATGGTAAACCTATTCTTCATTGTGGTTTCTGCCTGCCTTGTATCTACAGACGTGTTGCTCTGGATGCTGTGGGCTGGGGAAAGAAGGAACCAGTTGGTGTAAATGTATTTAATGTTAATGAAATCGGGCTTTCAAATCCAGAAATTAGAAAAAGCAGAGACTTTAAAGCCTTGCTCTATTTCTTGAGGAAACGATATAACAGGGATACCATAGAGGGTGAACTCATTGCTAATGGAGTGTATGAGAAACAGGAATTAGAAGAATATACCACATTCTTATTGAATTCTTACAACCAAGTAAAGGCATGGGTCGGTAAATATGGAAATGCCCAAATAAAACGTCTTGCAGGCATATGATTATTGACACGCATTGTCATTTTGATATGATGTCTCAACCAGAAGCCTACATTAGGCAGAAGGAACAGGCAGGTGACATCGTGATTGGTATGACCAACCTGCCATCGCATTTTGAAATGGGGCTTCCACACGTGAAAAGATATAAACATATCCGATTAGCTTTGGGATTGCACCCATTGTTGGCATCAGAAAATAAAAATGAGTTACCTTTGTTTGATAGTCTTCTTGACCAGACATCCTACATCGGAGAAATTGGATTAGATTTCTCAAAAGAAGGATTATCAACAAAGGATGATCAAGTTTTCGTATTGAGAAAGTTACTGGAAAAGTTAAAAGGCAAGAAGAAAATAATCAGCGTTCATTCAAGGAAGGCCGAGAATGAACTGTTCGATCTTTTGTGTGTGTATAACATTCAAAATGTAATTTTCCACTGGTATACTGGCCCTATTGATTTAATACCTTCTATCATTTCCAAAGGTTATTATTTCTCTATCAACGAGGCAATGACGATATCAAATAAAGGTCGTGCAATTATCAAGGTAATCCCCCGGAATAGAATAATTACAGAATCCGACGCACCATTTAATAACAAAACGGATATTAAGGAAGCGCAAATAAACATGCATATTACAAAAAATGAAGTCAAAAACAATTTTATGGAATTACTTTCAAGAATCAAATGAATTATGAATGACATTATGGTGTAAGTGAAAGGAACTACAATATGACAACAGAATCATTATCAAAAATAGTAGAGCAGTCGCTAAACAGTGTATCGCTACAGGATATAAAAGATGAAAAGAAGATACCAATAAAGGATCAAATCTTCGCACTTCTTAAGCTTGTGACCTGAAAATTGTATCTTTGGTTTCATTTCTCAAAGAAATATATTGGTGTCCGCTAAAAGTTATTATTGTCAAAGAAATGGCTTTCAATCGCTGATTATATGCGATAATGAGTTGTCTTTTCCAAAAGTAAGCCCCTAATCACCTATTATTCTGCAAATTCCATCGGCTGTCCGCTAAAACGAACTCATAAAAGCGATATAGGCATCCCCATATTGGCTTTTGGAAGCCTTTAACGGCTGACTATAGGGTAAAACAGTTCTATTGTGTGGCTTTATTTCGTTATATAGAACGGCTGTCCGCTAAAAAAGAAGGATAGGAAGAATGGAGGGGGCTTACTTTTTGAGAAATGTGTCCACATTGCTTATTTATCGGCACTGCGGACACTTACTTTATCGATTTTCAACTTTTAGCGGACACCAATAATTCGCCATCCCTCTGCCGGCAACCGAAGATTGTGTACCTTTGTTTAAGTTATCAATGTTTTCTGCTAAAAACAAAGAAACGAAAAAGGCTGAAACTTGCCATCGGAGTTTTCAGCCTTTATTTAATTCAACAGATAATATTTAGCGGACAATAATTGTCATAATTATTTGTTGTTGAGTTGTTATTTTCATTTTACAATATATTTTTTTCCATTCTTTATATAGATGCCACTATTTGTCGGTTTGCCTGTCAGGTGCTTTCCATCAATTGTGAAGTATTGTTGATCTGTCGTGAGGTTATCTTTATTTATATCATCAATGCCTGTCGTAAGGTCTTCCACTATATTAAATTCTTTCCAGACATCTGCATTACGATAGGCATCACCACTACCGACAGGTACATGAAGTGTTGGTTTCATTCCAGAATAATTGAGACTAAATGTTGATGAAAATACAGCGGGAGGAGTGACTTTATAGCAAGTCACTTCTTGTATACGGTTTACTACGGAACCATAATTCTGATAAAATGCACTCTTTTCTATGCTTACGATGCTGCTTGGGATATGTATTGTTTTAAGATAATTACAACTACTGAATGCTCCGTAACCGATTGTTTTAACTCCTTCTGGAAGAAAAAGATTTGTGACACCTATGCCATTGAATGCATTCTCTCCAATACTGACTATACTTTTAGGAAGGGTTAAATCCCGCAAATTAATACATCCCCTAAAAGTATAACCATCTATCACCATTAAATTTTCTGGAAAAATAATTTCCGTCAAACTTTTACATCCATCAAATGCGTGCCCTCCTATTTTGCTTATACTGCTTGGAAGTTGTATTTTTTTCAATCCAGTATAAGCAAATGCACTGCTATTAATTTTCTTAAGACCATCATGGAATTCTACACTCTTCAATGCGCCCCAACCAGAAAACTGATAGTCACCAATTTCTGTAATACTGCTAGGAATGCTTATATGTGTGATTTCTGAAGATGGATTATCTGCAAGATATAAATGACCGTCATTCCCTAAAGGATTTCCTGCGTATTCAAAGCTCATGTTAAACCATATGTCGAGATTTTGAATAATAACTTTTTTTAAAGCGTTGCAATTTAAAAAGGCATATTCTCCAATTAAATTTGGTGCTCCAGAAAAAGAAATAGAAGACATGGCACTACATCCCTCAAAAGCACTATATCCAATAGTGTTTACATTTTCTGGTATTATTATGGATTGTAGTCCTGTACATTTGCTAAACGCATTTGCTCCTATATCTGACAGGTTTGCATCTGACGTGGGAAATGATACTAATTCAAGAATGCTACATTTTTGGAACGCATGATTTCCTATCGATATTATGGTTTTAGGAATACTAACACTAGTAATATAATTTTCTTTAAACCCATTGTCCTCAATTGCTGTCACCACATAATGGTTTCCATTGAATGTCACAGACTCGGGAATAGTCAGATTTCCAGAAATATCTTCATTAGCACGGACTTTTACAGTTGAATTACCCGTTACCGTGTAATGAAGATTGGAGATGACAAATGTTGTTTGAGCAGAAACATTTATTATGCCACAACATATCACTAAAGCAAGAATAAAATATTTTGTTTTCATAATTATAAACCTCCTATTATTTTATCAATAAAACAAACAACCGCTTGCGCATTCTTTTCTACAAACAAATCATAGAGCATCTGCCTTTGTTTTGGCTCATCTTCCCAAAGATAAAGTGGAGAAATCCATTCAATGGAGTAACCATACTTTGACAATTCAACAACGTTGTTGACAGTAATTCCACGTGTGCGAGACGCGGTGACAATGATATCACATTGTTGCTTCAACAAGTTTTCGAGCCATTCTTTTTGTTCAGAACCAGGGTCTCCAAGACTTTCACAACCAATCTTGACGTCTCCATAAGTGACTACATCGCAGATTTCATAGTTTGACTCGAGTACTTCCTTTTTCCCACCGAGCTGTTCATAGACTTTTCTGATGGTGCTTGTCTTTCCTTTGTTTGCAGGTGCATACAAGCAAATAAATACTTTCTGTTTCATGTTTTTTTGTTTTAATTATTTCTGGCGTATAGCACATTTTACAGTATGTTTCTTTCCATTCTTAATATAGATTCCGCCTTGTGTCGGCTTGTTTTTGAATGTCTTGCCATCAAGTGTGAAGTACAGATTGTTAATAGTGCGATTATACATGTGAATGCCATCAATGCCTGTCGTAAGGTCTTCCACTATATTAAATTCTTTCCAGACATCTGCATTTCGGTAGGCGTCACCACTACCGACAGGCACATGGAGTGTGCACCCGTTTGCTCCTTTTGGTACATTTTCAAAATCGTGACTTTTTATGACAAGTGGCTGTTTGATGTAGCAATAGATTTCTTTTAATGACACACACCCACTGAACGTGCTGTTTAATTCCTGTACGGAGCAGCCGATTGTTACGGATGCCAATCGTGTGCAGCCAGAGAACGCATACCCTCCAATGTATGACACTGAATTAGGTATCGTTACAGAAGACAACCCCGAACAGTCGGCAAATGCATCTCCTCCTATATATGTCACAGAATTGCCAATTGTGACGGAGGTAAGACCAGTACATAACCCGAATGCATCAGCTCCGATGGTTTTGACAGAATCGCCTATTGTTATGGAAACCAGTGCCGTGTTGTTGTAGAATGCATTGTCGCGAATACTTATCACGGTATAATGAGTTCCCTCAGTGCCAGGCGGCTTCCCGAATTCGTCATATTCTATTTGAGTTGGTATGGTCAGTTCTGTCAGAGGCATATTATAGTCAATGCCTCTGACAATGGCAGTATAGTCGTCGTATATGTCGTATCTGACACCGTTAATTCTTACTGTTTTAACGTAGTCAGCACATACATAATTAGAAATGGTAAAGACCAATGCTAATGCGAGTAAAATACGTTTCATAATGCTTTTATGATTTAGTCCAACTTTTCAATAATAAAATCTTTTGGCATGAGCCCCGATTTCTTTCAATCAAATCCATACTGTCGCATGTACTGCTCTCTTAGTTCCGTTGCTTATCTGTATCCAGTACCATCACATTTTGAACAGGGCTCCTTACCGCTATAGTGACATCCCATGTGCCCCATACCTTGACACACCGTGCAGGTTCTGTTCGTTATTCCCTTTCCTTTGCAGGACGTACACTTAACTGCCCTGACAAGATATTGTTTACTCACCCAACCATTGTCTTCTGCCATGCAGGGCCAGGGCAAGGTGCCCTCTATATGTATAAAGCCGTTCATTTCGCGTCCGTCGCCAAAGACAATGTCGCCCTTGAACAGCTGAAATTTTGCGGAATTGTTAATATCTGTCAAGCATTTGATAGCTCCTGAATTTTTTACGAGCCCATATTTAACTCCTGGACCTTTTCGAACATTGACATTGTTTCCTATGCAACGATAGAATACGGTTTGTGCACGCATTGTGCCGATTTGCATCATCGTCAGAGCGATGAGAAAGAGTAGTTTTTTCATAATTTATAGTGTTACACATTAGGAATTACTCGATTGATTTTATACGATTTTCCTGCTTTTACAAGTTCAAGCTTGACTTGATAAACAAAGTCATCTGGATTTACTTTGATGGTTTCGTCTGAATATCCCCAATAGTGAGTTATCAGAAAAGTGTTGGGGGCTACGCATTCAATAGTTCTTTTTAGCATAATGTCTGTATCCATTCCATCAAAATGATAGAAATACCAGCTAGCCATGATTTCTTCTTCATAAATGTCATATGGGTATAAATCCACCAAATCCTTCTGGGCCCTTGCAGTAGTATTTTTCCGTACCCAAGAGTCGAATTTCTCCCCATCTTCATCATACTTGTTTACGGATAGATAATACACGTTCAGATAGAAATTTTCTATCCATTCTTTCTGCCTCTTTACTTCTGGGTCGTCATCATCAATTTGTGATGCCGATTCCTTTTTTGTTTCTGCTTTCTGCCCTCCTGCGTTACACCCATATAGAGCGAGTGTTGACAAGCATAGCGACATAGCGATTAAATACGTTTTCCTCATAGTCGTTATTATTTGAGATTAGTATTTTATGCTAACTATAATAAGATTATTCACGCACCAAAGAGGCGTAGGACCTGTATTTTTACATGTCCACGAATCTTAGGTATCGCCAAACACCTTCCACGAATGAACTGTAATCGTACAATGTCCCACGCAGTTGTGATATGGCGGAGAAAGGCATTGCTTTCTCGTACATATACAATCTGGTGAGCGCATTGATAATAGTGAGTCCGCGTGGAAATGAAATTGGCGATTTCAAGATTCGGACTGCCATTATTTACGCATGTCGTCAACGGCTTGCGCCTGACTTCTTTCGGCAAAGTTAGACAATCTTCGTGGAAACTCTTCATGATGATTGATTTTTTTCGGCAAAGAAAACAAAGGCCTCCGCCAACTGGTGGCAGAGGCCTGAGAAAAGTGATGTGACTTAAACAAAAGCTGTCCTAGGGGAATTCACTTTTTTAGATTTGCTTACACCAATCGCGTGCTATGCCCTGTGTGTCAGAACGTTGTGATGTGTAAGCGATTTTTTTGCGCTTACACCGCTTACACCAGAATATCAGTTTTGCACTGTCTGTCAAGATGTTGCGAGGGTGCAGGCTTTTTGGTTGCTTACACACTGCTTACACCAAATCGAGAATTGCAGGAGCGGCGAGAGTGAGTGCAGGCGAGTGCAAGCGATTTTTTGGTGCTTACACCATTTATCAACCTGTGGGTCAGTGAGATATTCGCGTGAGTGCAAGCGTGCAGGCATTTTTGAAAAAACTTTTCAGATGGCTGTGACGAGTAGTGGTCGCGTATGATCAAAGGATGCACGACAAGGTGTGTAGACGAGGCCATCAGCGGTAGGAACTGCAAGTATAGCCCAATAGGTGTGCAAGTATTGCCCAATTGGTGTGCAAGTATTGCCCAATTGCAGTGTGATTAGGCAACAGCTGCAATGTGCTTGGGCAACAGTTGGAAATCCATCGTTTCCGTTAAGCTCTTCGCCACATTCCCTTGAATTTCATTCTTCGTTTTGCTTTTCCCTTTGGCCAGCGACCTGCACTTCTCGCCTCGGCAATTGGAGCGAGCTCCACTGCATTCGGCTTACGAAAACGCTCATACACACAGCCTGCCAACTGGTTGCTGACAGGCTGTAGTTATGGTTGTCACAAAAAGGCTTCGCTTACCCTCTGGTGGAGTGGGGGAGTGTTGTCACTGTGCACGGTAGAAGCTATGGCCGTTCCACTTCCATGTGGTGGTGGACTGGTAGCCCGGGCGTACGCGTGTCTGTACGATGTCCTTGCCCTGTCGTGGCAACGAGAAGTAGGAGTTTGTGGTGTTGTTGCTCACCCATGTCAACCATGCGTCCCAGTCCTCTTTCTCACGGAAGGTGATCCGCTCGCCCGAGGGCGACATGCCCCAGTAGCATTTGGTGGTGCTGTCGTAGCCGCGGTCGGGGTCGTCGATGCCATAGCCGCGGTCGATGCCTAAGTCCTCAGGGCTGATGTCCTCCATTTTGCCCGTAGCATTGTTGTACAGCATAAACAGTATGCCGTCGCACTGTCCGTTGAGTCCGAGCACGCCATCGAAGGCAGAGACGCGGTTGTAGGCCACAAGCTTGTGTCTGCCGTCGGCGCAGTTCCAATAGCATACCTCAAACCATCCGTAGTCGTCAGCGTCATCAGAGTATTTGAAGTCGTAGCGCATGTATCCGTTGTTGGCATCGACCAGCACTTTGCATCCAGCATCCTGCGGGCGGTTTTTCTTGTAGTTCTGCCAAGCCCTGTATATGTGGTTCATGCATTCACTGTCTTCTTCGTCTCCCGGGTCGGTAACATAGTAGTCCACGAAGCGTACGATGTTTGGTGTGGAGGCTTTCTTTCTTGTTTGTGCCGTGGCATGGAGTGTGCCCATGAGCACTGCTGCAAGGAGCAGCCAGAGTGTAGATTTCTTCATGATAGGATGGTGATAGGGTGATGGGGTGATAAAGTGATGGGAGCGCAACGGGATTGCACTCCCATTGGATGAGGGGGTGATGAGTGTGAAGGCGCCCGGTCGGGAGCTATCAGTCTTTCTTAAGCAGGTCGCGAATCTCGGTGAGCAGCTTCTCCTCGTTGGAGGGCTCTGCGGGAGCTTCGGGCTCTTCTTCCTTTTTCTTTGAGAGCTTGTTGATGGCCTTGATGAACAGGAAGATGCAGAAGGCGATGATGAGGAAGTCGACAATGTTCTGGATGAACGTTCCGTATTCCACCTTCGCGCCGTTGACAGTGCAGCTCAACTCTGTGAAGTTGCTGCCGACGAGAGTGCCGATGACAGGCATCAACACGTTGTCTACCAGTGAAGTGATGATTTTACCGAATGCACCGCCGATGATGACACCGATAGCCATGTCCAACACGTTGCCCTTCATGGCAAACTCCTTAAACTCTTTGAAAAATGATCCCATAGTGTGTAAGTGTTTAGAATTTTTATATGAATGTTGTGGCAAAGATAATTCTTTTCACTAACTTTGCCGCAATCAATCGCGAAATATTTCTTAACCCAATATTATCTTATACACACCATGATTAAAATCGGTATCAACGGATTTGGCCGCATCGGCCGCTTCGTCTTCCGCGCTGCTATGGAAGACGCCAACAAGAACGACGTTCAAGTAGTAGGCATCAACGACCTCCTCTCTGTGGACTACATGGCCTACATGCTGAAGTACGACACCATGCACGGCGCTTTTCCAGGCACTGTCGAGGCAGACATGGAAAAGAACGAACTCATTGTGAACGGACAGCGCATACGCGTGACGGCAGAGAAAGACCCCGCCAACCTGAAGTGGAACGAGGTGGGAGCCGAGTACGTGGTAGAGTCGACAGGTCTCTTCCTTGCTATGGACAAGGCAGAGAAACACCTGCAGGCCGGTGCCAAATATGTGGTGCTGTCCGCCCCCTCCAAGCAGGGTGAGGACGGACGTCAGGCCGATATGTTCGTGTGCGGCGTCAACACCGACAAGTATGCCGGACAGCAGATTGTCTCCAACGCATCGTGCACCACCAACTGTCTGGCGCCCATCGCCAAGGTGCTAAACGACAAGTTCGGCATCGAGACAGGTCTGATGACCACCGTACACTCCACCACAGCTACACAGAAGACAGTCGACGGTCCTTCGGCTAAGGACTGGCGCGGCGGGCGTGCTGCCTCGGGCAACATCATCCCCTCGTCGACAGGTGCGGCAAAGGCAGTGGGAAAAGTTATTCCCGAGCTTAACGGCAAGCTGACAGGCATCTCCATGCGCGTGCCGACACTTGATGTTTCTGTGGTCGACCTCACCGTCAACCTGAAGAACCCCGCCACAAAGGAAGACATCTGCAAGGCCATGAAGGAAGCCTCGGAGGGCGAACTGAAGGGTATTCTGGGTTATACCGACGAGGCCGTAGTGAGCAGCGACTTCATGGGCGACCCGCGCACATCCATCTTCGACGCTGAAGCAGGCGTGTATCTCACCGACAAGTTCGTGAAAGTTGTTTCCTGGTATGACAACGAGATCGGATATTCTCACAAGGTGATAGACCTGATTAAGATCATGAAGAAGCACAACGGCTAATTCACTCACTAAATCAATATAACCATTATGAAAG
Organism: Bacteroidaceae bacterium; assembly: GCA_017940185.1. GTDB lineage: Bacteria > Bacteroidota > Bacteroidia > Bacteroidales > Bacteroidaceae > Prevotella. The sequence continues at coordinate 69,409 of JAGAZE010000008.1, forward strand.
ACTTGAAAGGAACCAAAACCGAGAAGAACCTGCAGGAAGCTTTTGCCGGCGAGTCCCAGGCACGCAACAAGTACAGCTACTGGGCTTCCAAGGCAAAGAAGGACGGCTATCAGCAGATAGCAGCCATCTTTGAGGAGACTGCCAACAACGAGAAGGAGCATGCCAAGCTGTGGTTCAAGCTCCTGGAAGGCGGCAGCATCCGTCCTACCATCGAGAACCTCGAGGCAGCTGCCAACGGCGAGAACTACGAGTGGACCGATATGTACGACCGCATGGCACGCGAGGCCGACGAAGAAGGCTTCACTGAGATAGCCGAGAAGTTCCGCGGTGTGGCAGCTATCGAACGCGAGCACGAAGCCCGCTACCGTAAGCTCCTTGCCAACATCAACGACCGTGTTGTCTTCTCCCGTGAGGGCGACAGCATCTGGCAGTGCCGCAACTGCGGACACATCGTAGTAGGCAAGGACGCACCCGAGATCTGCCCTGTATGCAACCATCCGCAGGCATACTTTGAGCTGAAGGCAAACAACTATTGATATCTTCGCCTTCATCACCACGCAACAGCGCCACTCCGTCTGAATGGAGTGGCGCTGTTGCGTGTATGATGTGACTATTGTCTGCGGCTTAGTAGGCAAAGAGAGGATAGTCCTTCATGGTGGCATTCACCTTCTCGCGCACCTTGGCTATTACGTTCTCGTCTTCGGGAGCGTTGAGCACCTCCTCGATGAGGTCGGCGATGAGAGGCATCATGTCTTCCTTCACGCCGCGTGTGGTGATGGCGGGTGTGCCGAGACGGATTCCAGAGGTCTGGAAGGCACTGCGAGTGTCAAACGGAACCATGTTCTTGTTGACGGTGATGTCGGCTGCTACGAGGGCATTCTCAGCCACTTTACCCGTAAGGTCGGGATATTTTGAGCGCAGATCGACAAGCATAGAGTGGTTGTCGGTGCCTCCGCTGACGATGCCGAAGCCACGCTTTACAAGTTCCTCGGCCAGTACGGCAGCATTCTTCTTCACCTGCTTGGCCCACTCTTTAAACTCGGGCTGCAGTGCCTCGCCGAAGGCAACGGCCTTGGCTGCGATGACGTGCTCCAGCGGACCGCCCTGCTGTCCGGGGAAGACGGCGCTATTGAGCAGCTGACTCATCATCTTGGTGACGCCTTTCGGAGTCTTCAGCCCCCAGGGATTCTCAAAATCCTTACCCATGAGGATGATGCCGCCACGCGGACCGCGCAGTGTCTTGTGGGTAGTGGACGTGACGATGTGAGCATACTTCACGGGGTTGTCTAGCAGTCCGGCGGCGATGAGGCCCGCGGGGTGTGCCATGTCGACCATGAGCAGTGCGCCCACCTTATCGGCAATCTCGCGCATGCGCTTGTAGTCCCATTCGCGGCTGTAGGCACTGCCGCCGCCGATGATGAGTTTGGGCTTGTGTTCCAGTGCCAGCTTTTCCATCTCGTCGTAGTCTACACGTCCGGTCTCGCGGTTGAGGTTGTAGCCCACGGGATGATAGAGTATGCCTGAGGTGTTGACTGCAGAACCGTGTGAGAGGTGGCCTCCGTGGTCAAGGTTCATGCCCATGAAGGTATCGCCGGGCTTCAGCACAGCCAGCAGCACGGCAGCATTGGCCTGTGCACCGGAGTGGGGCTGCACGTTGGCATATTCGGCGCCGAAGAGCTTGCAGATACGCTCTATGGCCAGTGTCTCCACTTGGTCTACCACCTGACAGCCGCCGTAGTAGCGTTTGCCGGGGTAGCCTTCGGCATATTTGTTGGTAAGATACGAGCCCATGGCTGCCATCACTTGGTCGCTGACGAAGTTTTCGGAGGCAATGAGTTCCATACCTTTCAGCTGACGCTGATGTTCTTTTTCGATAAGGTCGAAAATGACTTGGTCTTTAATCATGGATTGTTGAAAATTTAAGATGGGTATTACGTTGATGGAATATATGTGTGCTATGTTTGGAGTTTAGTTCTTAAACATCAGTCGTAGCGCTTCGTCTACCTTTCTCACTCCGTGTATGTGTATCTTGCGTTGCTTTTGCGGTAGTGCGCCGACGTTGTATTTCGGCACTATGATGTCGGTAAATCCAAGCTTCTCAGCCTCTGCCACGCGCTGTTCGGCTCTGCCTATGGACCGCACCTCACCGCTGAGACCTACCTCGCCTGCCATGCACCAGCCGTGTGCAATCGGCATGTCGACATGACTGGAGAATATAGCGGCAATGACGCTCAGGTCCATGGCCATATCGGACAGACGCAGGCCGCCGGCGATGTTGATAAACACGTCTTTCTGTATCAGTTTGAATCCCATACGCTTCTCCATCACTGCGAGCAGCATGTTGAGACGTCGTTGGTCGAAGCCTGTAGCCGAGCGTTGCGGTGTGCCGTAAGCCGCTGTCGACACCAAAGCCTGTGTCTCCATCAGAAACGGCCGCACACCTTCTATGGCGGCACTGATAGCTATACCCGACAGCCCCTCGTGCTCGTCGTTGAGCAACAACTCTGAGGGATTGCTCACCTGCCGCAGACCGCTGCCCAGCATCTCGTAGATGCCCATCTCCGAGGTGGAGCCGAACCGATTTTTCACCGAGCGCAGCAGGCGATACATGTGTTGACGGTCGCCTTCAAACTGCAGCACCGTGTCAACGATGTGTTCCAGCACCTTCGGTCCTGCCAGCGTGCCCTCTTTGTTGATATGGCCTATAATCACCACGGGCACGCCGCTGCTCTTGGCAAAGCGCAGCAGCGACTGAGCGCACTCCTTCACTTGGCTGATGCTTCCGGGGCTGCTGTCGACGGCATCGGTGGCGATGGTCTGTATGGAGTCGACGATGAGCAGCTCGGGCTTCACCTCCTCAATGGTGGCAAAGATGGCTTCGAGCGATGTGTCGCACAGCAGCACGGGGTTGCACTCAGTGTCGTGGCCAATGCGCTCTGCGCGCATCTTCAGCTGATGAGCACTCTCCTCACCACTCACGTAGAGCACGCGCAACGACGAAAGACGCAGCACCGTCTGCAGTATGAGCGTACTCTTGCCTATACCCGGGTCGCCGCCGAGCAGCACGATGGAGCCTGGCACCAAACCGCCCCCCAGCACACGGTTGAACTCGGCATCGCCAAGGTCGAGGCGCGGGGCATCGTGCAGGGGCACATCGCGCAGGTGCAGATAGCGAGCCGGGGTGGCGGAGGGCTCGGTGCGCAAGGTTGTGGCAGCGCGCCGTGCCGCCTGAGTGCCACTCTCGGCAGCCACACGTATCTCCTTGAAGGTGTTCCACTGCCCGCACGACGGACACTTCCCCAGCCACTTGCCGGAGTCGTAGCCGCACGAAGAGCACACAAACGCTGTCTTGTCTTTCGCCATCGGGAGAGAAGGATTATCAGTGTACAAAAGTATGGAGTTTTCTTCTATTTGCACAACTTATTCACAAAAAACACTATCTTTGCCACATGAACAGAAAATGGCTCTACTCAATAATAGGCTTTGCGGTGGTAGCTGCGACAGTGGCGGCATGGCTGCTGCTGCGTGGTGCCGATGATACTCACATCGACCAAGCGCCCCACGCCGACACTGCTCCACAGCAGTGGGGAAGGCGATGGACAGCCCTCTCGTCGGCCACCACGCCGCAACTCACCGTGGCAGTGCTGCCCACGACAGACTGTCTGCCTGTGGCTCTGGCCTATGAGAAAAGTTGGTTTGAGGCTAATGGAGTGCGCGTCAACCTGCTCTGCCTCAATGCGCAGATGGACTGCGACACGGCCCTGATGGGCACTGCAGCACAGGTGGCCATGACCGACATCGTGAGAGCAGAGCGCATGCGGAAAAAGGGTGTACCCATCACCTATCTCACCACAACCAGCACCACCTGGCAACTCATAGCAGGAAAGGCCACCCGACTGACCGACATCAAGCAGTTGGGCGACAAGATGGTGGCCATGGCACGCTACTCGGCTACCGACTACCTCACCGCGCAGGTAACACAGGAGGCAAAGGCGAAGAATACCATCTTCCGTGTACAGGTCAACGATGTGCAAGTGCGACTCAAGATGCTGCTCACCGGTGCTATGGACGCTGCTTGGTTACCCGAGCCTCAAGCTACGGCAGCATTGCAGGCAGGTCATCGGCGACTCGCACTCAAAGCCTATCCGCAACAGCCGTTGGCAGCCATCTCGTGCCGAACGGAAGAAGGGCAGCCCATGCAGTATGCACAGTGGATAGAGGCTTTTAAGAAGACATACAACCAAGCGGTAGACTCCATCAACCGCTATGGCGTGATGCACTATGCCGACGTGGCCGAACAGCTGACACGACAGCCACGAAAAGTGCTGCAAAAGTTACCCAAACAGAGATACACCCACGCACAGCAACCTGCCAACACAACCTTTAACTATTAGCACAGTATGCTGAGAGTAGCAGTGAGACGCTCAGCATCACCAACACTTCAGCACCATGTTGCCCGACACCTTTCAACAACTCAGCGAACATTTGCGCCACCGCCGTCTGCGCCTGGCCATTGGCACAGCACAGCTGCTCATCAGTCAGTATCCTGCCTTGGCTCCCGATGCCGAGCAAGTGATGCAGGTGGAGCAAGACCTACAGCTGATGACAGATGCCCTGCTGCGGGGCTACGAGGATGCGCAGCGCAACGACTTTTTCGCACAGCTGCTGAAGCGCATGCACACCCTCGAAGACGATATGCAGATGCGCTGGTACCGACACTACGACGCTGCCATAGCAGGCTACTGGGCACGAGCCAAAACCATACGCGGCGATGCCGACAGCATACGCCGGCAATTGGAGCAACTGGTGGCGCAGAAGGCAGTGCAGCAGTTGCAGACACAGATGAACACCGATGGCACCACCGCCAATACCGATGTGAGCGAGACACAGCACTATCAGTATCTCAATATCCTCTTCCTGCGCATGTGGCTGTCGCGTCCGTGGCGCAAGGAGCAAGAAGAGCAGTTTGCACAGCTGCTGCTCTCACCCACCATAGAACCTGTCGACGCGTGCGTGATGGTGAGCGGGCTGACACTCTCGCTCTTGCTCGTGGCCGATGAACGCAAACTGCGCGTGCTGCAGCAGGTATACCAATCTTCGTCCGACGAGACGGTGCGCCAGCGTGCGCTGGCAGGATGCTTGCTGGCGGCCTACCATGCAGCCGACAGCGACGAGCACAACGCGCAAGCGGCCAAAGACAGTGTGAGCACACTGGCCGACAACGATACGGCACGACAGCAGATGCTGGAAATGCAGATGCAGCTGTTCTACTGCATCACCACTGAAGAAGACAACCGCACCATACAGCGCGACATTATGCCCACGCTGCTGAAGAACAGTCCCATCGTCATACGCGATGGAGTGCTCATAGAGCGCGACGACGATGATGAGCTCGACGACATACTCAACCCCCATGCCGAAGAACAGCGCATGGAAGAAATGGAAGAAGGCATGCGCAAGATGATGAACATGCAACAGGAAGGTGTCGATGTATTCTTCGAGGGCTTCTCAAAGATGAAGCACTTGCCCTTTTTCCACGACATGGCTGCATGGTTTATGCCCTTCTCCCTACAACATCCTGCACTGCAGAACGTGCATCGGCAGAGCCCCCACAGCATACCGATCATACAGGCACTGCTCAACCGCGGACCGTTCTGCGACAGCGATAAGTATTCCTTCGCCCTGGTGCTCGAAAAGACCATACAGAATCTACCCCCCAACCTCATGGAGGCACTCTCCACTGCCGATGCCGAGATGGAGGAGCACTTCCGCGTGCAGCGCAACGACCCGGCCTACATACGCAGGATGTATCTGCAAAACCTGTTTCGCTTCTTCCAGTTGCACCGCGACCGTCAACTCTTCCACACGCCCCTGTCGGCAGAGGCCGTGGCCGACCACACCCTGGCGTTGCTGTCACTGCCCGACACCCTGACTGCACCCCTTGCCGCCTTCCTCTACCGCCGTCGGCAGAACAAGGCGCTCATCACTCTGGCTGAGCAACAGCAGATAAAACTTGATGCCGACACGCGTCTGCTCTACGCTCTGGCCTTGCAGCAGGAAGGCTTCGTGGTCCGCAGCATAGATATGCTGCAACTGGTGTTGGCAGAGCAACCGTCGTCGGTGCGCGCCATGTCGGCGCTGGCACGAGCGCTGATGCATGAGGAACGCTATGCCGAGGCACGTCCGCCCTACAACCTGCTGCTCGAACAGAAACCCCACAGCGTGGCCTATGCCCTGCGCCTGGCACTGTGCATGGTGGAGACAGATGCTGAAGAAGAGGCACTGAAGATAGTCTACGAACAGAGCTTCCGCCACGCCGACGATGCCGACGTGCAGCGCATGCTGGGCTGGACCTTGCTGCGGTGCCGCCAGCCCGAGAAGGCACAACAGGCGCTGCAACCCCTTGCACAGGCAGCCTCGGCAACCCCTATCGACAGCCTTTACCTGGCCTACAGCCTATGGGCGCAGGGGCAACGGGCTGCAGCAGTGCCCCTGCTACAACAATATGCCACCCGCCAAGCACAGCGCGACGGCACCACACCACGCCGGCAACTAGAACAAGCACTGGCCGACGACGGACTGCTGATGCAACGCTATGGCATCGACCAAGTAGAGCAACAGCTCATCTTGGATGAAGCGATACGGCTATCGGGCGATGTCGACACTGCCGACACAACACAATGATGATGCAAAGTCGGTGATGTTGGTAACCAATATCACCGATTTTTGTTACCAACATCACCGATTTTGCTGTCAGATGAGACTTCGATGGAAAAGCAAAAAGGCAACGCCTGCATGTGTAGCGTTGCCTTTCTTTGTTGATGCGAGAGATTTCAGACTTCTGACAGTGTGCCGATGCTTACGGTGCGCGTTTTCAGCAGATCTTTATCGAGTGCATTGTGGAGCACTTAGAGCACCTTTTTGTAGAGTGCCACTATGTCGTCGTAGGTTACCTCGCGCGGGTTGCCCGGTGTGCATACGTCGGCAATGGCCTGTTCGGCCAGTGCAGGGATGTCGGCCTCAGTGATTCCCAGGTCGGTGAGATGCTGTGGTATGCCCACACGCAGTGCCAGTTGCTGCACGGCGTCGCATGCAGCCTCGGCAGCGTCGTCGACTGACATGCTGTCGCGGTATACCTCCAAGGCCTTAGCTATCTCTACATACTTCTCCTTGGCAGCCGGGGCGTTGAAGCGCATGATGGTGGGCAGCAGCAGCGCGTTGGCCACACCGTGCGGCACGTCGAAGAGCGAACCCATGGGGTGTGCCATGCCGTGTACCACGCCCAGGCCTACGTTGGAGAAGGCCATGCCTGCTACATACTGTGCCACGGCCATGCCGTTGCGGCCCTCAGGGTTGGTAGGCTCGTTGACAGCCAGCTCCAGATACTTGTGAATCATCTCTATGGCTTTCACCTCAAACATGTCGCTCAGTTCCCAAGCAGCCTTTGTGATGAGTCCTTCGATGGCGTGGGTGAGGGCGTCCATGCCGGTTGCGGCGGTGAGACTCTTGGGCAGGGTGTACATCAGTTCGGCATCGATAATGGCTACAGCGGGTATGTCGTTGGGGTCGACGCACACCATCTTCTTTTTCTTCTCCTCGTCGATAATCACATAGTTGATAGTAGTCTCGGCCGCTGTGCCAGCCGTAGTGGGCAGAGCGATGATAGGCACCGACTTCTTCTTGGTGTCAGCCACTCCCTCCAGAGAAACGACATCGCCAAACTCGGGATTGTTGGTCACTATGCCAATGCCTTTTGCAGTGTCCATAGCCGAGCCGCCGCCGATAGCTACCAGGAAGTCGGCACCGCTCTGTGCGAAGGCTTCCACGCCGTGTTTCACATTGCTGACGGTGGGGTTGGGCTTCACGTCGCTGAAGATGTTGTAGGCTATGCCGGCCTCGTCCATCACGTCGGTAACCATTTTCACCACGCCGAATTGCAGCAGACCTGGGTCGGTCACTATCATAGCTTTCTTAAAGCCCAGACGGGAAACTACTCCCGGGAGTTCCTTGCGTGCACCCGGTCCGAAGTAGGACACTTCGTTGAGGATAAATCTGTTAACCATAGTCGTCGATAATTAGTATGTGTGTGTGAGTGAATATGTGTGCTATCTGGGCAGGTGGAAGGCCTTTGTCATCTCGTCCATCTGCTGTTGACTCATACCGTCGGGGGTGAATCCCATCGCGCGCGCGTTCCTATATATCTCTGCACTCTTGGCGAGCACATCAATCTGGTCGAAGGCATCCATCACGTCGAGCCCCTGTGCAAACACGCCGTGCTTCTCCCACAGCACTACGTCGTACTCCTCCAGTTCTTGCAGTGTGGCCTCGGCCAATGCCTGCGAACCTGGCAATTTGTAGGGGATGATGCCCAAACCGAGGGGGCAGAATGCTTTTGTCTCGGGTATCATGCTCCACAGCAATCGGGTGAGCACGTCCTTGCCGAGCATGGCGGGGTTGTGGCTCATGGCCACGAGGTCGATGGGATGGGTGTGGACGGTGGCTTTGTAGGGCGACCCTTTCTCTATGAGGCGATTGTGAACTGCGAGATGCGACGGAAGTTCGCTGGTCGGCTTCACGGGCTGGTCGGCTATAATCTCGTAGGCAGTGCCTCGGTCGGTGATGCGTATCACGGAGCCGTTGTCCATCGGCCGGCGTGCCAGATCGCGCATGCGCTTGCCCGTGCCTTTGCAGTAGAAGTAGCATCCGTCGAGGTGTGGCAGGGGCGTGTCGAGGGTTGTGCGCGGTGCTATGGGCGCCATACGCCGTATGTCGTCGTCGATGTATTCGGTGATGTTGACGGTGATGTTGCCGCCGTTGCGTTCGGCCCATCCTTTCTGCCACAGGTAGCCGGCCACTTCGGCCGTCTGACTGATGGCTGCAGTCAAGGCGGGGCGTTGATCAAGTATGGAGGTCATGATGTCGGTAGTGTTGTTCGTGTAGTTTCGTTTTTCGGTTGCTGCCCAGCGAGGTAGAACATTGCTGCGAAGTTAGGGGAAAATAGAGAAACAAACAAAAATGACGACCCTCTTTTCGCAGGTCGTCATTTTGTGTCTGTCTGTAGGGCGGTGTGCTTATAGCAGTTTCTTGCTGAGTTTGTCGAGCATATCGGCAGTCATGCTGTCGAGGTCGTACTTCGGCATCCAGTCCCACTCCTGTCGTGCGCAGCTGTCGTCCATCTTGTCGGGCCAGCTCTCTGCAATGCTCTGCTTGAGCGGATCGACATCGTATACCATTTCAAATTCGGGCTTCAGCTTCTTGATGGCGGCGTAGATTGTTTCGGGCGCGAAGCTCATGGCTGCCACATTGAATCCGTTGTGGTGTACGAGGCGTTCGGGATTGGCTTCCATCAGTGTGATGGCTGCGTTGAGCGCATCGGGCATGTACATCATGTCCATGAGGGTGCCTTCCTTGATGGGGCATACAAATTTCTCACCGCGCACGGCGTAGTAGTAGATGTCGACGGCATAGTCGGTGGTGCCGCCGCCCGGAGGTGTCACGTAGGAGATGATGCCGGGGAAGCGTACCGAGCGTGTGTCGACACCATACTTGTGAAAGTAGTAGTCTGACAGCAGTTCGGTGGTCACCTTCGACACTCCGTAGATGGTGCGTGGGCGCTGTATGGTGTCTTGCGGTGTGTTCATATGCGGCGTGTTGAGTCCGAAGGAACCGATGCTGCTGGGAGTGAACACCGAGCAACCGTTTTCCTTTGCCACATCGAGAATGTTCCACAGTCCGTCGATGCCAATCTTCCATGCCAGACGTGGTTTCGACTCAGCCACGACGCTGAGCAGTGCGGCCAGATTGTAGATAGCATCGATGTTGTATTGCTTCACCACATCGGCTATCATTTCTCCGTTCATCACATCGGCCATGGCCGAGGGGCCGCTTTCCAGCAGTTCGCCCTTTGGTTCGGCACCCGTGATGTAACCAGCTACGACTTGGTCGTTGCCGTAGCGTCTGCGCAATTCCATTGTCAGCTCCGAACCAATCTGTCCGGTAGAGCCGATTACCAAGATATTCTTCATAACGTTAGTTTTTGATAGATTGTTAGTCAGCGGTGGAAGGCAGCTTGTCGTTGTGGGCCCTCTCTGCTGTTCTGACGTCGTTGTTACGGTGTGGGGTGCGGATGGGGTTTATCCGAGATACTTCTTCAGTATGGTGGCGTTGCCGCTGTCGCGGAGCTTGGCGATACTCTTTTCGCGTATCTGTCGTACACGTTCGCGCGTCAGCCCGAGCTGGTCGCCTATTTCTTCGAGGCCCTTTTCGGGGGTGCCTATGCCGAAGCACTCCTTGATGATGGTTATCTCACGGTCTTTGAGCACACGGCTGAGCACGGTGTCGAGTTCCATCGACATCGACTCGTGGTCTACTTCCTTGTCGGTGCGTGTGTCGTCGCCGCTGGGCATCACGTCAAGCATGCAGTTTTCTTCTCCATCCTGAAACGGTGCGTCGATGCTTACATGGTGACCGTCTGCCATGAGGCTTTGGCCTATCTTCTCTTCGTCAATGTTGGTGGCTTCGCTGATTTCGCCCACCGACGGATGACGCTGGTTGACCTGTTCAAACTTATTGATTTCGTGGTTGATTTTGTTGAGTGCGCCCACTTGGTTGAGCGGCAGGCGCACAATGCGACTCTGCTCGGCAATGGCTTGCAGAATACTTTGCCGTATCCACCATACGGCATAAGAGATAAACTTGAATCCTCGTGTCTCATCAAACTTCTGAGCTGCTTTGATGAGTCCGATGTTTCCCTCGTTGATGAGGTCGGTGAGGGTGAGACCCTGGTGCTGGTATTGCTTGGCTACACTGACGACGAAACGCAGGTTGGATGTCACCAACTTGTTTTTTGCCCTTTCGCCTTCAGGTCCTCCCTTTTTGATTTTTTGTGCCAGCTCTATCTCTTCTTCAATGGTGATGAGTGGTGCCCGGCCTATTTCTACAAGATACTTGTCGAGCGCCTCGCTGGAGCGGTTGGTAATACTTTTTTGGATTTTGAGTTGTCTCATATTCCTCGTATGCTTGAAAAAGGGTTGATTATCAACGGTGTAGATACTGCACCACGATTTTGGCGGTGCAAAGTTAGTGGAAAAGATACAATTCGGTGATTGTTTGGAGCAGTTTTTTCAGTCTTTTTGTTTTTCTGAATTCTGGTTGGCAGCGTTGTTCTTTTTGCCTTTTCTGTTTTTCCGACGTTGTTTTTTGTTGTCGTGGCTGTTGCTCTGCGTTGTTTTTGCTTTTTTTCTGTCGTGTCGTGCCCGTCGGTTGTTGTGTTTTTGTGCCGTGTAGGGTGGTGCTTCACCCAATCCTTCGGGTAGTGGCAGTTTGTCGACGGTGCGTTGCAGGAAGCGTTCGATGACCATGAAGTCGGCTATCTCTTTTCCTCTGATGAAGGTGAGTGCCTTTCCGTGTCGGCTGGCGCGCGCCGTGCGTCCTACGCGGTGCACATAGTCTTCAGGATCGTGGGGCACGTCGTAGTTGATGACGATGGCAATATCGTCGATGTCGATGCCGCGCGCCACGATGTCGGTGGCCACCAGCACATCGGTCTGTCCGGCCTTGAAGCGTAGCATGGCTTTGTCGCGCTCGGGTTGCGAGAGGTCGGAGTGCATCTCGGTGCAGTTGATGTGCATCTGGCGAAGTGTGCGTGCCACTTCCTTCACTTTCAGCTTTGAACCGGCAAAGAGTATGACGCGTTGCAGCTGATTGGTGCTGAAAAGGTGGCGTATGATACCCATCTTCTGGTTTTCGTGGCACACGTAGGCAGCCTGCATGATATTTTCGGCAGGGCGCGAGGGGGCTATCTTCACTTCTACGGGGTTGTGCAGCAGCGTCTTTGCCAGTTGCTCAATGTCGCGTGGCATAGTGGCCGAGAACATGATGGTCTGGCAAGTGGGCGGCAGCAGCTTGGCGATGTTGAGAATGTCGGTGCTGAATCCCATGTCAAGCATGCGGTCGGCTTCGTCGAGCACGAAGAACGATGTCTGCGACAGATCAACGTTGCCCATCTTCACGTGGCTGAGGAATCTTCCCGGTGTGGCGATGATGATGTCGGCGCCCATGCGGAGGCTGCGTTTCTCCTGCTCGAAGCGTGCGCCGTCATTGCCTCCGTAGATGGGCAGGCTGCCGATGTCGTCGAGATAGAAGGCGAAGCCCTGCATGGCTTGGTCGATTTGTTGAGCCAATTCACGGGTGGGGCTCATTATCAGGCAGTTGATAGCTTCTTGCGGGAAGGCATAGTCGTTGAGCAGGTTGAGGATGGGCAGCAGATAGGCCGCTGTCTTGCCTGTTCCTGTCTGTGCAATGCCCAGCACATCGTTGCCATCCATGATGGCGGGTATGCATCGCTCTTGAATGGGCGTGCATGTGGAGAAGCGCATGTCGTCGAGGGCGTCGAGCAGATGGGGAGTGAGGTGTAGTTCGGAAAAGTGCATATCAGGGGAGGGAGAGATCGGGAGAAGTTTGTTAGTTGGGTGCTTTGCGGTAACAGAAGTAGGCTATTGGTACGAAGATAATGTTGGGCAGCCATGCTGCGAGTATGGGTGGCCATCCGCCATTGACGGCGAAAGTGCTCGACACGGTCTGCAGCATGATGTAGAGGAAGGATAGCACCAGTCCGATGCCCAGATAGAGTCCCATGCCTCCTTTCCGCTTGCGTGCCGAGAGCGATGCTCCGATGATGGTGAGGATGAACGCCGCCAGCGAAGAGGCGATGCGCTTGTGGTATTCCACCTGGTATTGCACCACGTTGCCCGAGCCGCGTTCCAGCTGTCGGTCGATGTATTCGCTGAGTTGCGGACTGGTGAGTGTCTCCTGCTGGCCTTTCGAGTAGATGAGGTCGGAGGGTTCTATGTGTATCACCGTGTCGAGCTCTTGTCCTTCGGTAATCTTCTCGTGGAGACCTTTCAGTGTTCTTATCTTCCAGTTCTTAGCTTTCCAGCGGTATTTGGTGTCGGCTACGGTGTCGTATTGTATCTCTTGCGCCGTCATGTGGCTGACGAGTTTCTTGTTGTCGAACTTGTCGAGGCAAAAACCGTATCCTCTTTTTCGCTCATCGTCGTAGAATTGCATGTATGCTATCACGCCCTTGTCCACCTGCAGTTGCACATTTTCTGCCGCGGTGTTGCGTGCCTTGTTCTTGTAGGTGGCTTCAAAGTTTTGACGTATCACCGTGCCATGCGGTATGACATAAGCTCCCAAATAGTAGGAGAGTAGTGCTATCAATGCGCACGACACCATGTAGGGGCGTAGCAGTCGCTTAAACGACACACCGGCAGCAAGCATGGAAATGATTTCGGAGTTGCCGGCCAGTTTAGAGGTGAAGAATATGACTGCAATGAAGACAAAGAGCGGACTGAAGAGGTTGGCAAAATAGGGCACAAAATTGGCATAGTATTCGAACACGATAGCCTTCATCGGCGCGTGATATTGCGCGAACTTGGCCAGGTTTTCGTTCACATCGAATACGATGGCAATGGTAATGATCAGTACGATGGAGAAGATATAGGTGCCTATAAACTTCCGTATGATGTACCAGTCGAGTTTTTTCAACAGCCTGTTGGATGGTATAGATGGCCGTTTTATCTTCATGCTGAGTGTGGGGGGTGTTGGTTGTTGTTGTGTTTAGCGTCGTTGGCTGAGTTGTGGCATGATGTCGTCTTTCCACGACATGAAGTCACCTTGTGCTATGTGCTGTCGTGCGTCGGCTACGAGGCGTAGGTAGAAGGCCAGATTGTGTATGCTGGCTATCTGCATGGCGAGGAGTTCTTGCGCCTTGAAGAGGTGGTGCAGATAGGCTTTGGTGTGTATGCGGTCGAGCTGGCAGCCGTCGGCATCGATGGGGCTGAAGTCGGTTTCCCACTTCTTATTGCGCATGTTCATGGTGCCTTCGTAGGTGAAGAGCATGGCATTGCGTCCGTTGCGTGTAGGCATCACGCAGTCGAACATGTCGACACCACGGCTGATGGCTTCCAGTATGTTTTGCGGTGTGCCCACCCCCATCAGGTAGCGGGGCTTTTCCATGGGCAGTATGGCGTTCACCTCTTCTATCATTTCGTACATCACCTCTGTGGGTTCGCCCACTGCCAGTCCACCTATGGCATTGCCGTCTGCCCCTTTCTCTGCTACATGGCGTGCAGCCTCGCGCCGCAAGTCTTTGTAGGTGCAACCTTGCACGATGGGAAACAGGCTCTGCTCGTAGCCGTAGAGCGGTTGTGTCTTTTCCATCTGTGCGATGCAGCGGTCGAGCCATTGTTGCGTGAGACGCAGGCTACGCTCGGCATAGCGCTTGTCGCTCTTTCCTGGTGGGCACTCGTCGAACGCCATCATGATGTCGGCACCGATGATGCGCTGGGTGTCGACAACGTTTTCGGGGGTGAACATGTGTCGCGACCCGTCGATGTGGCTCTGAAAACGGCATCCTTCTTCCGTGAGTTTGCGTATGCCGGTGAGTGAGAACACCTGAAACCCTCCCGAGTCGGTCAGTATGGGACGCTCCCACGAGTTGAACCTATGCAATCCTCCTGCCTGGCGCAGAATGTCGAGGCCTGGGCGCAGATAGAGGTGATAGGTGTTGCCGAGTATGATTTGTGCTCCTATTTGTGAGCGCAGTTCCTCAAAGTGAACGCCTTTCACCGCTCCGCACGTTCCGACGGGCATGAAGATGGGAGTCTGTATCTGTCCGTGTGGCGTTGTGATGATGCCTGTGCGCGCATCGGAGCGCGGGTCGTCGTGTAGTATCTGGAATGTCATTGTTTGGTGTCGGGTGTGGGCTCGATAGTGAAGTCGACGGGATGGTCGACCAATTCGTTAGTGAGTGCAAACTGCCACACATCGCGTACATCGTCGACATAGTGGAAGCTCACCCCGGTGAGATACTCCTGCGGTATCTCTTCAATATCTTTTTTGTTGGCTTTCGACAGTACGATATCTGTGATGCCTGCCCGCTTGGCGGCGAGTATCTTCTCCTTTATTCCTCCCACGGGCAGCACTTTGCCTCGCAGTGTGATTTCTCCCGTCATGGCTGTCTTGGCTCTCACCTTGCGTTGTGTGACGGCCGACGCTATCGATGTGGCGATGGTGATGCCTGCCGAGGGGCCATCCTTTGGGGTGGCACCTTCGGGTACATGTATGTGTATGTTCCATTGTTCGAAGAGGCGGTAGTCGATGTTGAGCAAGTCGGCATGTGCCTTCACATATTCCAGTGCTATTGTTGCGCTCTCTTTCATCACGTCGCCGAGGTTGCCGGTGAGTGTGAGCCGTCCAGCCTTGCTCTTGCTGAGCGATGTTTCTATGAAGAGTATTTCTCCGCCTACACTGGTCCAAGCCAGTCCTGTCACCACGCCGGCATAGTCGTTGCCCTGATAGATGTCGCGGTAGTAGGGCGGCTTGCCCAGTAGTGTTGTCAGGTTTGCGGTGGTCACCTTCACAGGACTGGAGCAGGGCTTCGAGGCTTCGAGGAAAGCTATCTTGCGGAATGTCTTGTTGATTTGCTTTTCCAGTTGTCTTACTCCGCTTTCGCGCGTGTACTGTTCTATGATGCGTTCTATGGCCGCTTTGTTGATGGTGGGCTTTATGGCGAGGGTGTCCAGTCCAGTGTTTTCCAATTGTTTAGGTATGAGGTGTCGGCGAGCAATCTCTATCTTCTCCTCTGTGGTGTATCCGCTTACCTCGATGAGTTCCATGCGGTCGAGCAGTGGACGCGGAATGGTGGTGAGGTCGTTGGCAGTGGCAATGAAAAACACTTGTGAGAGGTCGTAGTCCACGTCGAGATAGTTGTCGTGGAAGGCGTTGTTTTGTTCTGGGTCGAGCACTTCAAGCAGTGCCGATGCGGGGTCGCCGTTGATGGTGTGCTGTGTCACCTTGTCTATTTCGTCGAGTATGAAAACGGGATTGCTGGTACCTGCCTTTTGTATCGACTTGATAATGCGCCCGGGCATGGCTCCTATGTATGTGCGTCGGTGTCCGCGTATTTCGCTCTCGTCGTGCAGTCCGCCCAGACTTATGCGCACATATTTGCGTTTCAGTGCGTGTGCAATGCTTTTTCCGAGCGATGTCTTTCCCACACCCGGTGCTCCGTAGAGGCATAGTATGGGCGACTTCAGGTCTTTGCGTAGCGACAGCACGGCGATGTATTCCAGTATGCGCTCCTTCACCTTCTCCATGCCGTAGTGGTCGTGGTCGAGCACACGCCGTGCCCGGGTCAGTGTGAGGTCGTCGTCGGTGTATTCGTTCCAGGGCAGGCCCACCAATGTCTGTAGATAGTTCACCTGCAGACTGTAGTCGGGACTTTGCGGATTGAGCAGGTCGAGTTTCTCCATTTCCTTCTTGAACACCGCTGCCACCTCTTCCGGCCATTTCTTTTTCTCTGCCTTTTCTGTCAGGTCGGCTTTCTCAGCTGCTCCTTCGCTGTTGCCCAACTCGGCGCGTATGTTTTTAATCTGTTGTTGCAGGAAGTATTCCTTCTGCTGCTCGTCGATGTCTTCGCGTGTCTTCGATCGAATGTTTTGTTTCAGCTTTAGCAGTTGTGTCTCTTTGTTGAGCACCTTGAGTGCTTCAAACACACGCTCCTTCATCGACGTAAGGCTGAGCAGGCGCGCCTTGTCGTCGACGGAGAAGGGCATATTGCTGCAGATGAAGTTTACGGCCACCACATCGTTCTCAATGTTGTGGAGCGCAAACATCGTCTCGTCGGGCATTTCTTCGTTGGTGGCAATGTATTTAGCCGAGTTGTTCTTCAGGTCGTCGATAGCTGTTGCCAACTCAATATCGTTGGCATTGTCAAAAAATTCAGCCTCGCTGTGTGCTGCTCCTTTCAGGAAGGGGCGGTTGCGCGTCACCTTTTCTATTTTGCATCGTCCCATTCCCTGCACTATTGCCGTGGTGTGGCGTGCTGGCCCAGGTAGTTCCAGTGTGCGCAATACCTTGGCATACACGCCATATTCGTAGAGGTCGCCCGTCTTAGGTTGCTCGGTACTTGCCTCGCGCTGGCACACCACGGCAAACATCGTCTCGGGATGCTTTTCGAGGTGCTTGATGAGGTTCATGCTCTCAGTGCGTCCCACGAGTATGGGTGCGATAATGCCTGGGAAAAGCACCATGTTGCGTGTGGCGAGGATAGGCACTTCGCCTGAGAGTTGTTGGGAAAACAGTTGACTGACATCGCCTTCAAAGTCGGCAATCATCTGTATGGAGGGGTTTTTGTCGGAGTACATACTTTGTCTGTAATTCTGTATGGATGTATGATGTCACAATGCGGACACCTATATTTAGTACCGCTTTCTACCACAACAATCGTGCCAAAGCGGTGGTGTGCATTCTTTTTGAAAAGTATTGAGTGTACAATGTCGTGGCTTAGAAGCTGTAGGCAAATCCTACGGATAGAAATTCCTTAAACTGCCAGTAGGCATGGTGGTCGTCGCGTTTCACACCGTCGTCGAAGCGTGGATAAAGAAACAGGTTGGATGATATGTAGCGGTTGAACTTAAAGGCAATAGTGTTTTCCCATTCCATTTCGGCTTTCTTGTAGGTGGTAAAGGCGTAGAGGCGTGTTTTCCACGACACCATGTCGGAGAACTTCCATTCCAAGTCTACGGTAAACTGTGAACCTTTGTCGTGCAGCATGCGCTTTCCTTCTTTCAGTCCATAGCGTGTGGCCAGTTCGGGTCGTCTCACATAACGGAAGTTGTAGGCTATGGGTGCCAGATGCACGGTGCCCTTCAGACGTTTGTGGAAGGCCTCCACGGTATAGTCCATACCGAGTGAGAGATTGAGGTTGAAGGGCGCGAAGAAACAGGAGTACACCATGGGGTCGTTGGCCTTGTATCCGCGGTAGAACTGTGTGTAGGCCAGTGTTTGGAAGGTGTAGTACCATCGTTTGGTGGCTTGCAGTCCGAGTTTTCCCGTGTAGCGAATGAGGTCTTCCGACGTTTTGATGCGGTGTAGGCTGTCGCTGCGCGAGTGGATGAAGCCCAACTTCAGTTCGAGCTTGTTGTCCCACTTCACCTTCTGCTTGTTGTTGTAGTTGGCCTGCATGGTGATGCTTGCCAATGCCGAGTAGTTGCTCTCACCGCCCTTGTGCCAGTTGCCCGATACTGAATTTTGCAGAAACTGCAGGTAGTAGTCGCCGCTGATAGTCCAGAAGTTGGGCTTTCTCACCAGCACCTCCACCACCTCGGTGCCAGGGTCTATGATGTCGCTGTTGTCTTTTCCTGTCAGTGTACCCTGGCTGATGAGTGGCTTGTCCACCACGGCATCGATGCCTTGTACGTTGCGTAGCGAACTCTCGTCGGTGCTCACGGCCTCGGGATGTCGCAGATACATGTTGAGCAGTTGCTGCGCTACATTGTAGCGCACAGCAGCACGCGTGCTGTCCTGCATGGTAAGCACGCGGTGGATGGGGGCATGGAAATAGGTAAACGGCGAGAAGAGCATAAAGTCTTCCACCGAGGTGAGTCCTTGCTGCAATTGTGTTGTAGCGTGTGTTGTGTCGAGGTGCAGTTTGGCATTGTGCAGCGAGTCGATATAGGCGCGCACCACAGGCGATGTGGAGCGCGACACCACCTGTGCCATGCCCGCACCCGCTACCGGCAGAGTGAGCAGCAACAGCAGTAGGCGTCTCATCATTTCTCGTCCACCATGTCGCCTTCAATGGTGAGGCGTACTGTCTCGGGTGTACCGTTGGTGTATACTGTTATCACCTTTTTGATATGCTTGTCGAAGCGTCCGTTGCCGTTGAATGTCACGTCCACCTTCCCCTTGGCGCCAGGAGCGATGGGGGTCTTGGTGTAGGCGGGCACGGTGCAGCCGCAGCTGGCGATAGCCTGATGGATGACAAGGGGAGCATCGCCCACGTTGGTAAACGTAAACGTACACTTCTGCACTGCATTCTTGGTGGAGAATGTGCCGAAATTGTGAGAGGTCTTGTCAAACTTAATCTGCGCTGTTTTCTGCGCCGACACCGTCAGGGCAAACACCATGAGCAGTGTAAACAGAATGGTAATCTTCTTCATAGCGGTATGAGTTTGAATACTTGTTTCTGCTGCAAAGGTACACATATTTAAATAGCAAACCGAGAAAAGTATGGAAATATCGTTTTGTGTGTCATTGATGAGACAGGCTTGTCTGCATTGTTTGCAAGTGTCCTTATCTCTTCCTGTCCGTTAACCTTCACGGCAAACATGTTCTTCAAAAAACGGCCTAATGACGTGATGTGCAGCAGCCCGTCCAATACTTCTAATCGTCCGTCATCTGGTCTGTTGAAGTAAATCAGTGTCGTCAATCCCTGCAGTTCAAAGTTCTGCGCACAGAACTTGGTGAAGTTGCTCCACTCTGGTCGTTCGCAAGGCGGGAGCACCATCTTTGTTCCTTGCGATTTTCTTTTATGGTAGCAAAAGTAATAAAAAAAACAAAGTCCTGCTTCCTATGCGAAAAATAAAAACCTTTGCTGGCGGATTATATATGGTAAATATCTTCTACCTTTGCAGGTCGGATAATAACAACACAACTATCATGTACAGAACAAATACTTGCGGTGAGCTTCGCTTGCCCGATGTAGGAAAAATAGTAACCCTGTCTGGTTGGGTGCAGCGCACACGGCGCATGGGCGGAATGACCTTTGTGGACCTGCGCGATCGCTACGGCATCACACAGCTGGTGGCCGACGACAATACCGACGCTCAGGTGCGCGAGGCTGTCAACCACTTGGGACGCGAATATTGCATACAGGTGGTCGGCGAAGTGCGCGAACGCCAGAGCAAGAATGCTAATCTGTCCACTGGCGACATTGAACTCGCCCTGCGGAAGGTGACCCTGCTCAGCACCAGCGACACACCACCATTTATTATAGAAGACGAAACTGACGGCGGCGACGACCTGCGTATGCGCTACCGTTATCTGGACCTGCGCCGAAATGCCGTGCGCAGCAACCTGGAACTCAGACACCGAATGACCATATTGGTGCGCAATTTCCTCGACCAGCGACAGTTCATCGAGGTGGAGACACCCGTGCTTATCGGCTCTACACCTGAGGGAGCGCGCGACTTCGTGGTGCCCTCACGCATGAACCCCGGACAGTTCTATGCCCTGCCACAGAGTCCGCAGACATTGAAGCAATTGCTCATGGTGGCAGGCTTCGACCGCTACTTCCAGATAGCCAAGTGCTTCCGTGACGAAGACCTGCGTGCCGACCGTCAACCCGAGTTCACACAGATAGACTGCGAGATGTCGTTTGTGAAACAGGATGACGTGCTCAACATCTTTGAAGACATGGCACGTCACCTCTTCCATGAGGTACGCGGTTACGAGTTGCCCGAGCGTCTGCCGCGCATGACATGGCATGAAGCCATGGACCGCTACGGCAGCGACAAGCCCGACACGCGCTTCGGCATGGAACTGGTACGCCTCGACGAGGTGTTCAAAGGCAAGGCAGACTTCAAAGTGTTTGACGAAGCGGCCTACATCGGCGGCATCTGCGTGCCCGGAGCAGCTGAATACTCGCGCAAACAGCTCGACCAACTGACCGACTTTGTGAAGCGTCCGCAGGTAGGTGCCAAGGGATTGGTGTACGTGAAGTACAATGCTGACGGCACTGTGAAGAGCAGTATAGAAAAGTTCTACGGCGAAGAGGTGTGGAAAGCGCTGAAAGAGAAGATGGGAGCCAACGACGGCGACCTTATCCTCATCCTTTCCGGCGACAGCATGCGCCGCACACAGACACAGTTGTGCACCCTGCGTCTCGAGATGGGCGACCGCCTCGGCCTGCGCGACAAGGATAGCTTCAACTGTTTGTGGATTGTCGACTTTCCCCTCTTTGAGTGGAGCGACGAGGAGCAACGCCTCATGGCTGTGCATCATCCCTTTACCCTGCCCAATCCTGACGACATCCCCCTGCTTGATACCGCTCCTGAGAAGGTGCGTGCAGTGGCCTACGACTTTGTGTGCAACGGCGTAGAATTGGGCGGTGGCAGCCTGCGTATCCACGACGGAAAGCTGCAGGAGAAGATGTTCCAGATACTCGGCTTCACTCCCGAGCGAGCACAGGCTCAGTTCGGATTCCTCATCAACGCCTTCCGCTACGGAGCACCGCCTCACGGAGGTATTGCCTTCGGCCTCGACCGCTTCGTTAGCATCATGGCTGGTCTGGACACCATACGCGACTGCATAGCCTTTCCGAAGAACAACAGCGGCCGTGACGTGATGCTCGATGCACCATCGGAACTAGACCCCGCTCAGTTAGACGAACTCAAACTGCGGCTTCAGGAGTAATCATACAGCAAAGCAGCAAGGTAAACCACCTTGCTGCTTTTTATGTGAGATACACCCATTATATATGTGGGAGGGAATAGTCTTCCGAATAGCGTAGCATCTGTGCCGAATAGTCTTCCGTGTAGTCCACCAGCACGTCGTCGATGGTGCCGTCGGCGGCAGTGTGCAACGTCAGACGGGGATTGATGAATCCCTTGTATGGAGCAATATTCAGTGTCTCGTACCGTGCTATCATCTCCCGGTGCAGTTGTGGCTCTACCCTGATGCCGTATGTCTCCACCAGCTGCCGGGCGGCATCATAGTCGCCCTCGCTCTTGATGCGTTGCACCTCGGCAAGCAGTTCGTCCACCAGCCGTCGCACGACGGAGTAGTCGGCAATCCGCAATGCCGTCTTTCCGTCAGCCTTCTCCAGTGCCACCTGCCCGTCGCTGTATGCCATAATCCATCTGGCGATGAGAGCTCGGTTGCGCATGTGTGCCTCCTCGATGACGTGTCCGGGCTTGATGCGCACCAGCTGTGTCATCAGTCCGTTGAGCATGTAGGTGTAGTAGTGTGACTTGTAGGCTTCGGCATGTGGCAGGAGGTTCAGCTCCAGCATCTTCTTGTCCGCCATGTAGTAGAGTCCGAAGAGATCTGCGCGTGCTTCCTCTATGCAGCTGCCGTATGCCTTCAGCGCATTGACATCCACGTCGGGCAGCAGGCGTCCGCTGCCATGACCCACACATTCGTGCAGGTCGGTGTGCAGCATGTCACACATGTCGCCATACTGTTCTATCCATCGGCGCACTCCCTCGTCAGGCACAAACTCCTCATAGAAACCATTGCCGTGGGCTGCTCTGTTGTATGCCTCCACAATGTTGCTTATACTGATGCTCTTGCTCCCGTATTCAGCGCGTATCCAATCGGCATTGGGCAGGTTTATGCCAATGGCAGTGGCAGGATATTCCTCGCCTCCGAGCATGGCGGCACGCACGACGTTGGCACTGACACCCGTTACCTGGGGTTTCTTGAAACGCGGGGAGACCGGTGAATGGTCTTCAAACCACTGCGCGTTGTCACTGATGACCTTGGTGCGGCGTGTGGCATCGCTGTCTACGTAGTGAACGATACCTTCCCACGTTCCTTTTATACCTAAGGGGTCGCCATATACCTCTATGAATCCGTTGATGAAGTCGATGGTTCCCTCCTTATTCTGTGTCCAGGCGATGCTGTATTCGTCGAACAGTGCCAGGTCGCCGCTCTCGTAGTAGGCTGCGAGCAGGTCGATGAGGTGCTGTTGCCGTTCGTTCTCCGCATACAGCCGAGCCTTGCGCAGGTTGTCTGTAATGTGGCGGATGATGTCTCCGTACTTCCCGTTGCTATGCCAAACCTCTTCCTTGATGTCATTGCCGTGGCGCACGAGTGTGCTGTTCAGTCCCCACGACGGCTGTCCATCCTTGTCATTGTCAGCTGCAGTGGCTGCAAAGACTGCACGCTTCGACTGGTAGAACGCTTCCGCCTCGTCCTGTGTCACGCCTTGATAGAAGTTGCAGGCGGAGGTTTTGACCAGGTCTACACCCTCCGCCAGGTTCACCCGTTTGGGAAGAAAGTCTGCATCGAAGATGATGCGTTCCATGCGTGCGGCAAAGGTGGGGTAGTCCTCGTTGCGGCTCAGGGGCAACTCATGCTGCGGCACCTGCTGCAGGCATTGGTGAAAGAAGGCGGTGGAGAAGTGTGGCGTGAATTTCTCGCAGCCGTAGTGGTGGTGTATGCCGTTGGCAAACCACACCTGCTTCAGATAGGTGAGCAATGCCTGCCGTTCCTTCGGGTCGGCATTGGGCGCAAAGTGGCGGCTGACGGCTTCCAGGGTGCGGCGCACGTCGAGGTTGAAACGGCAATTCTGATCGAAGGTGATGTCGCGACCCCACAGCGTGGCCTCGCTTAAATAATAGGTGTATAGTTTCTGTTGCAGACTGAGCTGGTGAAAATCTTTCAGCTCGTAGCGTAACATTTGTATGTCGGCAAAGCGTTCGTCAGTGATATGCATGGTTAAGAAATGGTGATGGCTCCGAATAGTTTAAGCTCTTCGTACAGTCGTGCAACGGGCAATCCTACCACATTGAAGTAACTGCCTTCAATGTGTGTGATGCCTGCGTGCCCTATCCATTCCTGTATGCCGTAGGCTCCTGCTTTGTCGAAGGGCTTGTAGTGGTCGATATAGTAGTCGATTTCTTCTCTGCAGAGTTGTGCGAATGTCACCTTTGTCGTCACAGTGAACGCCCTCTGCTGTTCAGTAGTGGTGAGTGCCACCGCTGTGACGACGTCATGGCTTCTTCCGCTGAGCAGTGTCAGCATGCGATGTGCATCGGCTGCGTCAACAGGTTTGCCCAGCACATTGCCTTCGCATGCCACGATGGTATCGGCGGTGATGAGCAGTTCGTCGTCAGCCAATGTGGGAAGATAGGCATGTGCTTTCAGTTTGGAGAGGAAGAGTGGAATTTCGTCCACGGCCAGTGTGGCGGGATACTGTTCGTCTATGCCCTGTAGAGTACGTACGGTGAAGGGCAGGTCGAGTTCTTGCAGCAGTTGCTTGCGGCGCGGTGAGTTGCTGGCCAGTATGAGTCGATAGTGTAGTGTTTGCATATTTGTGGGATGGCATTCTTACCATCCGAAAGCTTCTTGATTGTGTAGCCATTTGTGTTGTGCACGCAGCACCTGTTCCAGAATGTCGCGGCAACATCCGTTTCCACCGGTGTGCTGACTCACATACAGGCTTGTCTGCTTTATCTCCGTGCAGGCATCGGCAGGACATACGGGGCATCCCACCACGCGCATAACCTCCAGGTCGGGGATGTCGTCGCCCATGTAGAGCACCTCTTTGTTGCTGAGTCCATATTGCTCAGTAAACTTTTGGTAGACATCCATCTTCATGTGGCAACCCATGTATATGTCGCTGACACCCAGATACTCGTAGCGTCTGACGATGTTGTCGGAGCGTCCGCCTGTCATGATGGCTATTCGCAGTCCGGCTTTAATGGCCTGTTGTATGGCATATCCATCCTTCACGTTCATGGTGCGGCGCGGTTCGCCCTCGTCGTCCATGGCAATGGTGGCAGTGCTCAGCACACCGTCGACGTCGAAGATGATGGCGCGGATAAGGGTGAGGTCGTAGGGTATCATTTTTACAATTCTGCTTCTTTCAGTCGTTCGGCGTTCTCGGCTACGGTGAGCGCATCGATCATATCTTGAATGTTGCCGCCCATGAAGCCTTGGAGGTCGTGTGTGGTGTAGCCTATGCGGTGGTCGGTGACACGTCCTTGTGGAAAGTTGTAGGTGCGTATTTTCGCACTTCTGTCGCCTGTGGAGACGAGGCTCTTTCTGCGGTTGGCAATGTCGTCGACATATTTCTGATGCTCTCTGTCGTAGATGAAGGTGCGCAGTCGCGACAGTGCCCGTTCCTTGTTTTTCGGCTGGTCGCGTGTCTCGGTACATTCTATCAGAATCTCTTCCGTTTCTCCCGTGTTCGGGTTGCGCCACGGATAACGCAGACGCACGCCCGATTCCACTTTGTTGACGTTCTGTCCGCCGGCACCCGACGAGCGGAAGGTGTCCCATTTGATGTCGCCTTCGTTGATGTTCACTTCAAACTTGTCGGCTTCGGGCAATACGGCTACCGTTGCAGCCGAGGTGTGCATACGTCCTTGCGTCTCAGTAGCCGGCACACGCTGCACGCGATGCACACCGCTCTCATATTTCAGCGTGCCGTAGACATCGGTTCCGTTCACGGCAAAGTCTATTTCCTTGTATCCCCCCACGGCGCCTTCACTCACGCTGGTCACAGCCACGCTCCACCCCTTGCTGTCGCAGTACTTCTTGTACATGGCAAAGAGGTCGCCGGCAAAGAGTGCTGCTTCGTCGCCCCCAGTGCCGGCACGTATCTCCATCTGTACGTTCTTGGCATCCTCGGGGTCTTTGGGGATGAGCGCCAGCTTTATCTCTTCTTCTATCTGAGGTTGCAGCAGTTCGTTTTCTTGCAGTTCTTCACGTGCCATCTCCTTCATTTCGGCGTCGGCCTCATTGGCAATGATGTTCTTCGCCTCGCTGATAGTTGTCAGGCAGGCCACATAGCGTTTACGCAGCTGAAGCAGATGGTCGAGATCCTTGTATTCCTTGGTGAGGCGCACGTAGCGCGATTGTTCGGCTATGACGGCAGGGTCGGTAATCAGCGTGGCTACTTCTTCGTAGCGTGCTTCCAGACCGTCAAGTTTAGAGAGTATGTTGTTGTTGTCCATGGTCAGTGTTGATTGATGGGTGGTCGCTGTGCTATAGCGGCATACGGGACGGGGTGATGGGGTGGGGGAGTGAGAAATTAGCTGTCGCGGTGCCACACGTCCCAGTTGGCATAGGCTTGCAGCAGCAGCATCTCCAGTCCGTTTTTCACCACAGCACCCTGCTGGGCACCCTTCTTCATAAAAAGGGTGGTGTCGGGATTGTATAGCAGGTCGTATAGCAGGTGGTGAGGGGTGAGGGCTTCGTAGGGCAGATAGGGGCATTCGTCGGTGTTGGGATAGAGGCCGAGCGGTGTGCAGTTGACCACCACGTGATATTCGGCCATCATCTCGGCATTGATGTCCTCGTAGGTGATGGCGTTGGTGCGTCGGATGCGGCTCACCATCTGTGTGTACAGTCCCAGTTTCTGCAGCGAATAGTCCACCGCCTTTGCTGCTCCTCCTGTGCCAAGAATGAGTGCTTTGGAATGGTGGGGTGCCAGCAGTGGTGCAATGCTGTTGGTGAAGCCTGTCACATCGCTGTTGTAGCCCTTCAGGTGTACCTTTCTGCCCTTATAACTCACGGCAATGAGGTTGACGGCACCCACGGCGGCAGCTTCCTCGCTCAGTTCGTCGAGATAGGGTATCACCTGTTCCTTATATGGTATGGTGACGTTGAGCCCGCGCAGGTTGGGCGTGGCATTCACTATCTCGGTGAGATGCTCGATGGTAGGAATTTCGAAGTTCACATATTCCGCATCAATGTGTTCATTCCGAAACTTCTCGTTGAAGAAGCTCATCGAGAACGAGTGTCCCAGTGGGAAGCCTATCAGTCCGTATCGTTCCATGTGGTAGTAGTTATTTAGTTGCCGTGTAGAGTGTACATATTCCCATGGTGAGCCGTTGGAAGGCAGGCTGGTTAAATCCTGTCTTTTTCAATATGTCCATCATGGTTTCCGCCTGTGGGAAGTGGTCGATGGTCTTTGTAAGGTACACGTATGCCTTTTTATCGCGTGCCACACACCGTCCCCACAGTGGCAATATGGTGTGTGAGTATATGCGGAAGAGTGTGCGTGGTATGCAGTGTTTGGGTGTGGTGAGCTCGAGTATGCACAGGCATCCTCCCGGGCGCATCACGCGGCACATCTCGCGCAGTCCCTGTTCGAGGTCGGGGAAGTTGCGTATGCCAAAGGTAGCTGTCACGGCATCGAAGGTGTTGTCGGCTGCCGAGAGGTGCATGGCATCGTCGTGCTGAAAGGTGATGATGTGGTCGAGTGCTGCCTGTTGGCATTTCTGTCGTCCCACCAGCATCATCTGCTCGGAGATGTCGGTGGCCACTATGCGCTGTGGTTTCAGCCGTTGCGCCATGAGCAGAGCAAAGTCGCCCGTTCCCGATGCCACGTCGAGTATATGTTGTGGCTGATGCTGCTCCAGCAGGGCTACGGCACGCTGCCGCCACCTGCGGTCGATGTTCCACGACATGCGGTGGTTGAGCTTGTCGTAAGTAGGGGCAATGTTGTCGAACATCGCCTCCACCTGCTTGCCTTTCTCCTCGTTGGGCGAATAGGGCTTGATGCGTTCTTGTTTATACATGGCTGTCGTCGGGTTGCTCCTGCTTATCAGCGCTATGCTCGTAGGCATTGACAATGCGTGTCACGAGCCGATGGCGCACAATGTCGGCGTTCTGCATGGCGATGATGGCTATGCCCTCCACTTCCTTCAGTATGGGTAGCGCATGGCGCAGTCCGCTGAGCTGACCCTTTGGCAGATCGGCCTGGGTGAGGTCGCCAGTGACAATCATCTTGGTGTTGTAGCCCATGCGGGTGAGAAACATGCGCAGCTGAGCAGGTGTGGTATTTTGTGCTTCGTCGAGTATCACCACGGCATCGTTGAGTGTGCGTCCGCGCATAAAGGCCAGTGGGGCAATCTCTATGGCGTGTTTCTCTATCATCTCCTCGAGTCGTGCGGCGGGCAGCATGTCGAGCAGCGCGTCGTAGAGAGGTTGCAGATAGGGATCTATCTTGTCTTTCATGTCGCCTGGCAGGAAACCCAGCTTCTCTCCTGCTTCCACCGCTGGGCGTGAGAGGATGATGCGTCTCACCTGCCGCTCCTTCAGTGCGCGCACGGCAAGGGCGATGCTCAGGTAGGTCTTACCCGTACCCGCCGGACCTGTGATGAACAGGAGGTCGTCTTTGGCAAAGCGAGCCACTATCTGTGCCTGGTTCTTGTTGCGACTTTTGATAGGCTTGCCGGCAATGTTGTAGACGATGACATCGCTATCGGTCTTCGTTGTCGTGTCTTTTCCTGTGGCCAGACGCAGCAGTTGCGGCTCATCGATGGTGTTGTGCAGGGCCAGATATTGGCGTATACCTTCCAACCGTTGGCAGAAAAGTGCTGTCTGTTCCTCATCGCCAAGCACGCGTAGCACATTGTCGCGAGCCATGATGCGCAACTTGGGATAAAGCGACTTCAGCAGGCGCAGATACACGTTGTTGGGACCGTAGAGCGCTACGGGCGATATGTCGTCGAGGATGATATGTTGTTCGGTCAATGTAAAAAAATGATTAGTAGATGGAGCGACGGGATAGTGGGCGTCGCTGTGCTATTTGGTTGCAAAGGTATTTTTTTTTCGGCATCCCTCCCACATCGCTATGCTTTTTCTTACCTTTGCAACCACACCTACGTCATCACCTCTCCCTATCATGAAACGCATACAGCACCAATATATCTACTTCACGGGTTGCCTTGTTTTGCTCTTGGCGCTTTTGCGCTGTGCTGTTCCCTCGGTCTCACCCCGCCTGGGAGGCGGACTGCATGGTGCCCTTGCTGCCGACAGCGGCAGTGTTGTTGAGCGTTCGCTCCCTACCGACACCGTCAGCATGCCCTCACCATTGGCCGAGCCTACCGATACGGTGGGCATCATTGCCAATCGGCAGCATGCTGTGAAGGGAGTGCTGAGCTATGAAGATGAGTTTCCCGACACCAACGACCTGCAGCTGACATCGGCGAAGCGGTGGGGCGTCGATCCCGTCGAGAACCGCGCCGATGCCGAACAGCGGAAGATGGATTTGGTGTATGTGGGTGCATCTCCCTACTACCGTGTAATGAAACTCAACAACAGCATCCCCTATCTCGTACCTCGCGCAGCATTGTTGCTGCAAGACATAGGACGTGCTTACTACGACAGCTTGGTGGTGAAGGGGCTGCCTCTGCATCAGCTATTGGTGTCGAGCATCCTGCGCACCAACGACGATGTGTCGCGTCTGCGCCGCAGCAACCGCAATGCCACCGAACACAGTTGTCACCTCTATGGTACCACTTTCGACATTGCCTACAACAAGTATCAGCCCCTCACTGTCAAAGGCAGCCTTGTGCGACGCGAGGTGCCCTCCGATACGCTGAAGTGGGTGCTCTCCGAAGTGCTGCGCGACATGCGCAAAGCTCAGCGATGCTACATCAAGCATGAGGTGAAGCAGGGGTGTTTCCACATCACAGTACGCTAACCGAAGATGAACAAAGCAGTATTGTTCGACCTCGATGGTACGCTGCTCAACACCATCGACGACTTGTGGCAAAGCACCAACTATGCCTTGCGCCGTCATGGTTATCCCGAGCGGTCGCGCGAGGAGGTGTTGTCTTTTGTAGGCAATGGCGTGGCCAAACTGATTGAGCGTGCCACACCATCAGCCTGTAGTCAGGAGCAGGTGGAGCACACGCTGTACACATTCAAAACCCACTATCTGCGCCACAGCATGGACCGCACACGTCCCTACGACGGCATCATCCCGCTGCTCACTGCCCTGCGTAGGCAGCAGTGGCGCATAGGTGTGGTGAGCAATAAGTTGCATGAGGCGGTGGAGCAGTTGTGTGCGCACTATTTTCCGCATCTCATCAATGTCTGTGCAGGCATGTCGGTACAACATCGTGCCAAGCCTGCTCCCGACATGGTGCTCGCAGCGTTGCAGCAGCTGTCGGTTGATTCCTCATCGGCTGTCTATGTGGGCGACAGCGACGTAGACATTGCTACGGCACGGGCGGCAGGGCTGCCATGTGTGAGCGTGAGTTGGGGATTTCGCGCGCGCGCGTTCCTCCTTAATAATGGAGCAGAAGTAGTGGTCGACACACCCGAGCAACTACAAGAAAGGCTCAGTCAGATGCTTTCTGTCTGAACCTTTGCGAGGTGGGGCACTGTGTGGGTATCGTCATGGCCTTTTGGTCCGTCAGCGTGGCAGCAGGTTGGCGATATATTTGCCCAGTATGTCAAATTCCAGATTTACGATGGTCCCTTCCGTGATGCATCCGAAGTTGGTGTGCGTCATGGTGTAGGGTATGATGGCCACCTCGAAGGTGCGCTCTGTGGGGTT
The DNA here is from genome assembly GCA_017940185.1 of Bacteroidaceae bacterium. Lineage (GTDB taxonomy): Bacteria > Bacteroidota > Bacteroidia > Bacteroidales > Bacteroidaceae > Prevotella. Next base: position 99,281 of record JAGAZE010000008.1, read on the forward strand.
ACACACTGTCAGAGACACGCCGTTCACCGTCACACTGCCCTTGTCGACGGTGATATATCCCTTCCTTTTGCGCTCGGCAAAAGCATTGGTCAAGCCCTTGTCGTCGGAAGTGTCTAGCGGTGAGCCGTCTTCCCGTCGCTCTTCTATCTGGAAGGTGAAGTATTTGCTCCCATTGGCATCAACGATGCGCGTGCACTGGGCAGTGGTGTCCACATGACCCTGCACGATGTGTCCGTCAAGTCGGCCGTTGAGTTGCATCGAGCGCTCCACGTTCACCTTGTCACCCTCCTTCAGCAGTCCGAGGTTGGTGCGCTGCAGCGTCTCGTACATGGCAGTCACCACGTAGCTGTCGGCGTCTTTCTCTACCACGGTCAGGCACACACCGTTGTGGGAGATGCTCTGGTCGATGTGTAGCTCGTCTACAAACGAACTGCTGAGGGTGAAGTGCACATTGTTGCCTTCGTGTGCGATGGCCCTGACGATGGCCATGTCTTCTACAATTCCTGAAAACATAGTGTGTCGTAATAAAAGGAAAGCCGTGCCGATGATGTGATGATAACTCCTTTTGAAAGGTTTTGAGCGTCCTTCCGTCTTTGCAATCCGCCTGCTATATGCGAGAAGGTGTCGGCCAGATGGCCAGGCTACCTGCGTACACCCGCTCCTTCATGCTGCAAGCAGCGTGGGCGGCACGCCATCGGCGAAAGCAACTGACTCGTTGTAAGGATGATATTGATGAGTATCCCGATCTGAATCGACACGGCTTATGGTGATACATTGCCTTTGCAGGGGCAAAGATAGGGGTTATTTGCGAGATGGCGGCTCAGTAAGCACTATTTTTCTGCATCCCACTCTTACTTCTTCGTAGGTGGAGCTACTCTCTGTAAATCCATCGCAGCAGTTTGTTGAGCCATCCTATCGACACGCGAAACCACCGGTAGCTGCTCGACGGATTGCCACCAAACTGTAGCAGGAAGTCGCGGTAGCGGTTTTTGCGGAAGGGGATGCCCGTGTTCATGAAGTGCAGTTGCTTCACTCCCATCTGCTCGGCTTCTTGCAGGGCATGCACCACGGTGAGGGTGGCAGGGTGATACTTTACATACACCTTGCGCCGGGCTGCGATATACCACAGAAAGGCCTCCTTGTCGTTGATGACCATCGTGCAACCGCCTATCACCTTCTCCTTGTAGAGTGTCAGTAGGGTGAGATGCCTCGCTGGGTTGCTCTCATCGTCGGTGAAGGTAGACTGCAGTACCTCGAAGAAACGTCGACGGGGCAGTATGCGCTGCAGCTTGAAGCGGTAGTAGTTGCGCATCATGGTATAGAACTGTGCCACCTGCTCTTTGTTCTCAGCCCTGCAGTGGCGTATGCCTGCCGCTTGCGAACGGGCTATGTGGCGCTCTATGCGTTCTTGGTCGGCTTGGTTGCGCTCGTCGGTAGGATAGGCGTCGGTATCAGCGTCGTCGGCACTGGCGATATGATTGGTGATCTGCATCCAGCGCACGGGGAAGTAGCCCGCGGTGCGGAAGATGCGGTAGCCAAACATTTTGCTGCCAAGGTTGCTGAACTCCACATAGAGACACAACCTGCGTACAAATTTGCGCGTGATGGCATGCAGCAATGCTTCAAACACCTCCTCCTTGTCGACCCCGTCGCCATACACCCCTTCGCCATAGATGCGCCCTTGAGCAAAAAGGTGGGGCAGCAGCAACAACCCCTTGCGCCGACGTACAATGGCGAGTATCTGGCCGGCTATATGGGTAGTGGGGTAGGGGTCTTGTCCAGCTGCCATAGCGCGCTCAACGGCATCACGATGATAGGCTACAAACATAAAGGGCGCGCTAGCAGGCGTCTGCTCAAAAGCATCAAACAGACGGGAGGAGTGGAAAAAGTCGGCTTCCAACAGAGGAGGCAACTCCTTATACGAACTATAGGTGCGAATAATGTAAGAAGACACGGCGATGAGAATACACCTGAACTTATGCTAAGGTTTTACAAATGTAGACATTATTTCGTTTTACACAAAACACAGGCCACTTTTTCTTCATTCCCTCCACTCTCGCTATCTTTGCCCACAGCTTTACCCTTCATTCAACATCTATGCACACTTTTACGCTCATTGGCGCCGGCAGCGTGGCTACTCACTTCGCTGTGGCACTCGTCAGGGCAGGCATGCAACCCTGTCAGGTATATTCACGCACCGAACGCTCGGCCAACGCACTGGCAGAAAAAATACATGCACAACCCGTCACCCACTTAAACGACCTCACCGACGATGCCCACCTCTACGTCGTGGCACTCACCGACAATGTCATCGCCCAGCTGCTGCCCGACATATGCAGCCAACGCCGACACCGACTGTTTTGCCACACGGCAGGATCGGTCGACATGGATGTGTTCCGCCCTTATGCTGACCATTATGGCATCATCTATCCGCTGCAGACACTATCGTTACAGCACCACATCGACATGCGGCGCGTGCCGCTCTTCGTGGAAGCCTGCGACAACGACACACTACGGCAACTCACTGACATAGCACGCGCCATGGTGCCAGCCAGCGTCACTGAAGCATCGTCGCTGCAACGGCGCAAACTTCACCTGGCAGCAGTGTTCGCAGCCAACTTTGTCAACCATTGCTACGACGTGGCACACCACTTGCTCAGCGACGAAGGGTTCGACTTCGATGTCCTGCGCCCGCTCATAGAAGAGACAGCCGACAAGATCAATACCCTCACACCCCAAGAGGCACAGACGGGCCCCGCACGACGACACGACACCAACACCATCAACGCACACCTGCACATGCTCATGGCACAACCACAGTTGCACAAACTCTACCAGACGCTTACTGAGAGTATACAGACATTGCACCGTGCCGACCAATAGCCCCCCCAGTGACCTCCGCCAAGGGCACGATAATCCCCGAGAGTGGAGATATTCTCCCGTTTTCTTTTGGGCAGACAATAATTTGCACTACCTTTGCAAGTCGAAATCGCAATACCAATATCCATGGAGCATCTCATCAATCTCTTTTTCCGATCCATCTTTGTCGACAACATGATATTTGCCTTCTTCTTGGGCATGTGCTCGTTTCTTGCCGTGTCTAAGAATGTGAAGACTTCGTTAGGCCTCGGCATGGCTGTTACGTTCGTGCTGCTGGTCACTGTGCCTGTCGACTATCTGTTGCAGACCAAGGTGCTCGGCCCCGACTGTCTTGCCGAAGGTGTCGACCTCAGCTATCTCAGCTTCATCCTCTTCATCGCCGTCATCGCCGGCATGGTGCAGCTCGTGGAGATGGTGGTGGAGAAATACAGTCCCTCGCTCTATGCAGCCTTGGGCATCTTCCTGCCCCTCATCGCCGTCAACTGTGCCATCATGGGAGCCTCGCTCTTCATGCAGCAGCGCATCAACATGGACCCCGACAACTCGCAATACATCGGCAACGTGGTCGACGCACTCGTCTACGCACTCGGCAGCGGCATCGGATGGACACTGGCCATAGTGGCAATGGGTGCCATACGCGAGAAGATGCAGTACAGCGATGTGCCGCGCCCGCTGCAGGGACTCGGCATCACCTTCATCACCGTGGGACTGATGGCCATGGCCATGATGTGTTTCTCCGGACTCAAACTGTAAATCTACCCTAACCCATACCTATCCATCCTCAACCCAACCATTCCTATGCTTTCCTTCATCCTATATAGCATCTGTGTCTTCCTCCTCATCATCCTGCTGCTTGTTGCCGTGCTGCTCACAGCCAAGAAGTATCTCTCGCCGAGCGGCAACGTCACCATCACCGTCAACGGCGACCGCACGTTGTCGGTGGCGCAGGGCGCGTCTATCATGACCACGCTCACCGAGAACGGAATCTTCCTGCCGTCGGCATGCGGCGGAAAGGCATCGTGCGGACAGTGCAAACTGCAAGTGCTCGAAGGTGGAGGAGAAATACTCGACTCCGAGAAACCACACTTCACACGCAAGGAGATAAAAGCCCACTGGCGACTCGGATGCCAGTGCAAGGTGAAGGGCGACATGACCGTGCAGGTGCCCGAGAGCGTGCTCGGAGTGAAGGAGTGGGAGTGCACCGTCATCAGCAACAAGAACGTATCCTCGTTCATCAAAGAGTTTATCGTGGCGTTGCCCCCGGGCGAACACATGGACTTCGTGCCGGGCTCCTACGCACAGATAAAGATACCCGCCTACGACTGTATCGACTACGACAAAGATTTCGACAAGGCCGACATCGGCGAAGAATATATCGGCGCATGGGAAAAGTTCAACATCTTCTCGCTCAAGGCGCATAACCCCGAAGACACCATCCGCGCCTACTCCATGGCCAACTACCCCGCAGAGGGCGACCGCATCACACTCACCGTGCGCATTGCCACCACACCGTTTAAGCCCAAACCCGAAGTAGGCTTCCAGAACGTGCCCACCGGCATCGCATCGTCCTACATCTTCTCGTGCAAACCCGGCGACAAAGTAATCATGAGCGGCCCCTACGGCGACTTCCATCCCATCTTCGATTCCAAGAAAGAGATGATATGGGTGGGCGGCGGTGCCGGCATGGCACCCCTCCGCGCACAGATCATGCACATGACCAAGACGCTCGACACCCGCGACCGCGAGATGCACTACTTCTACGGAGCACGCTCGCTCTCCGAAGCCTTCTTCGTGGAAGACTTCCTCGAACTTGAGAAAGAATTCCCCAACTTCCACTTCCACCTTGCACTCGACCGCCCCGACCCCGAAGCCGATAAGGCAGGAGTGAAATACACGGCAGGATTCGTTCATCAGGTGATGCTCGACACCTATCTGAAAGACCATGAGGCTCCTGAAGATATAGAATACTACATGTGCGGACCTGGTCCGATGTCTAAGGCCGTCCAAAACATGCTCGATTCACTCGGAGTCGACAAAGAGAACATCATGTTCGACGATTTCGGAGGCTGACCACACATTTCGCATCTATTCATAATCATTAATCCTTGCCCCTATGCGTGAGCACTGGGGCATTTTTTTGACAACAGGAAGGTCGCAGCAGCGCAAAAAGCAGTATATTTGTCGTCACGACTAACGAAACCTGCCCATATCATTCAGTGAGTCGGATACTCAGCTGAAGGGTTGGCAGTCTCCCTCTCCCTTTCCCGAATCTTCTTGTCCTCCTTTTTCACGCCGTATCATGAATCGTCTCGACTCCTATTTCGACCGTCTGCGTGCAGCTACCACGCTCGACCATGCCGACGACATGGCCATTCACTCCTGCCCCGAGCTCATCGACTGCATACAGCAGGTGGGCTTCCTGCCCCTGCTCGACAGCAGCCTGCTGGGCTACAGTGCTGAAGGACTGTTGGCCGAGGAGTGCCGCTTCACTCAGTTCGACGATGGCTCGTGGGAGTGGCCGCTGTGGCAGTGGAAAGGCCCGGTGGTGAAGGAGGGCAACTGCGTGTATGGCAAGTTCTTCGCCGGCAAGGCTGCATTCGTCAGCCGCGACTGGTGGCCCTGCTTCTGCACGTGGCGCCGCCACACCCGCCCGCAACCCGAGGAAGGCACCATAGCCGACATCATCCTGGCCACACTGCGCGACAACGGCAGCATGATAGCGCGAGAGCTGCGAGCGGTGTGCGACTTCACGGGAAGCCACATGCGCAGTAAGTTCGATGCCATTGTCAACCGGTTGCAGATGGGGTGCTACATCGTGACAGAAGATTTTGTCTACCCCGTCGACAAGCACGGACGCGAATACGGCTTCGGCTGGTCGCTCCTCACCACGCCCGAACGCTTGCTCGGCAAGGAAGCGTGCCGCAGCAGCCTCACGCCGCAGCAGTGCTGCCAACGCATGGAGCAACACCTCAAAGCCATGCTGCCACGCCTTGACGAACGACAGATAAAGCGAATACTGACATAACGCCCTCCCACTCCCACAACGCTATGAATATAGAAGACTATCGCGCCTTTTGCCTGTCGCTCGGCGACGATGTGGAGGAGAAACTGCCCTTCACCGCCTTCCGCTATGCCACGGGGGTGCTGGCGCTCTATGTCCATGGTCACATGTTTTCGTTCTTCGACTGCGACCATTTCGGCATTGTCACCCTCAAGTGTCAGCCCGAGCGCATCGGCGACCTGCTGGCGGAGTACGATTGCATAGGCCGGCCCTACAATCTCTCGCCGCGACACTGGATAGGCGTCGACGCCAATACCGCACCCGACCCGTTGCTCAAGCAACTCACACGCAACTCCTACGAGATAGTGAAAACGAAGTATAAGAAATAAACCCCTCTCAGACCATTACCATGAAAAAAATCATCATCATCGACGGCGGTCCGCGCAAGACGTTCAACACCGCCACCATGCTGCAACACATTGCCGACGGCGCACGCTCGGTAAGTGCCGACATCGAGCTCGACACCATCCGCCTCTACGACCTGCAGTATCGCGGGTGCATGTCGTGCATGGCATGCAAGCTAAAGGGAAAGGCTGTCAATGTGTGCAAGTATAAGGATGCGCTCACGCCCGTGCTTCAGCAAGTGGCCGAGGCCGACGGGCTGGTGATGGGCTCTCCCATCTACTTCAGCGAGGTGACGGCGCTGCTGCGCGCATTCCTCGAGCGACTCATCTTCCCGTGGCTCTCCTACAATGACTACAGCCTCACTGCGCCCAAACGCATCCCCGTGCTGCTCACCTACACCATGAATGCCACCGAGCAGCAGGCGCAGATGGCATATCAGAGCATGGCAGTCATCGAGAACTGCCTGCAGCGTGCCATGCAGAGTGTGGAGCATGTCGATGCCTACAACACCTATCAGGTGACCCACTACGACCGCTATGAGCTGGCAAGCTTTCCCGAGCCCATGAAGCGTGCCTACCGCGATGCACATTGGGAGGCCGACCTGCAACGTGCCTACGAAGCAGGACAGCACATGGCGCAAACTGTCATGAAAAAATAAGATGAAGTGGAGTGAAGGGGTAGCAACTGTCGTCACATGCAACAGTAATGCATGGCGTGTTTCGTCAGCCTGTCAGCAGTCACACATGTCTTTGTTGGCTATTATCACGCCCAGCAGCACAGCAGCACTGCCTATATATGCCAGCAGGCACATCTGCTCGCCCAGAAACAGGTAGCTTATCACCACCGTGGCGATGGGGCTCACGTAGATGTAGTTGGATGTCACCACCGCTCCGAGCTTTCCCACGGTGACGTTCCACATCAGGAAGCAGCCAAACGATGCCACCAACGCCAGGAACAGCAGGTTGAACAGCACGTCGGCTTGCAGAAAGCGTGCAAACTCAAACTGCCACGGCATGGCCAACAGCCAGGGCAGGGCAGTGAGGAAGCCGTAGGCAAACAATTTGCGGGTGATAAAGGTGGAACTGTAGCCCTTGCCCAGCACCTTCACCAGCAGCGAGTAGATGCCGAAGCACAGTGCTGAGAGCAATGCCAGGATGTCGCCCCACAGGTTGTCCTGTCCGCAACTGTCGGTCTGCCCGCCGTAGATGATGAGGCCCACGCCCACCACTGCGATGGCAGAGCCTGTAAGCAGCATAGTCGACAGACGCATGCCCTTCCAGAACAGCCGGGCCAGAAATACGGTGATCAACGGCGAGAGCGACACGATGAAACTCACGTTGTTCACCAGCGTCAGACCCACGGCAAAGTTTTCCAGGATGAAGTAGAGCGAGCCGCCCAGCATGCCGATGAAGAGGAAGAGCAGCTCATCGCGCCATGTGCGCGCCCACAGCTTGCCAGGAGCAAACGGCCAGATGGCCACATAGGCTATCAGCGCACGTGCGATGAATATCTCATGCTCGGCCATGCCAGCCTGGATGAGCAGTTTGCTGCTCACCAGCGTGCCGCCCCAGATGGTGACGATGATGAAGGCTATGACATGATAATACCACATGCCGCCGCCTTCCGAAGACGACGAACCATGCTTGCGCAAAGAAGGGAGAGATATGTGAAACATAAATAATAACAGATGATGAAAACGTCGGCAAAGATACAAATTTCTATCTACGATGCAAAAGCCGCTACCATGTAAACAAACTACGCAATGATTTCTGCTTACTGTCAGGCTGTACCGTCAGGCATGTTCTGACAAGCCGCCGACCTGCCAAAAATCACATTCCCCCCTTCTCACGAAGGAGGACGATGCTAAGAAACTAATATAGAAATTTTGCCTGCACGCTTGCACCAACGCTCATAATCGCCTGACAAAACGGGAGATAAGGAGTGCAGGCAATTTTTGGTGCCTGCACCTGCCTGCACCCGTTTACGCGGAAAAGAAATCAAGGAGAAAAAGGGGGAAATCGCAAGTATTGCCCAATTGCAATGTGATTGGGGCTTGATTGCTGTGTAATCGGGCAATAGTTGGAAGGTAATTGGGCTTTACTTGCACTCTAATTGGGCAATACTTGCAATGCGATTGGGCAACAGTTGCTTTGTCGTCTTTCCCTTCGCAAAGGGAATGGGTGCAGGCGGTGTAGGCAGTGCAAGCACCGAAAATTTGCCTACACTCACGCAACGCACTGACAGACAGTGAGAAATGTCGGAAGGGTGTAAGCAAAAGGGAAAAGCGCAGTTTTTACCTTACCAGGGATGCGACCATGAAGAACGTGATGCAGTCCAAAAAAAGTCGGTGAAAAGTTTGCTGGTATCAGAAAAGTACCTACCTTTGCAGTCGCAATCCAAAAATCAAGGCTGGCTCCCTAGCTCAACTGAATAGAGCATCTGACTACGGATCAGAAGGTTGTGGGTTTGAATCCCGCGGGAGTCACAAAGCAAAAAGAAAACCTGACTGAAAGTTTGCTTTTGAGTCAGGTTTTCTTTTTGCTTTGTGTTGCTTGGCCCGTGGTAGGGTGGGGAAGATGTTCAAGAGGTTTTAGCAGGGTGTAGGCGCAGGGTATTGGAGGACGCATTGCAGTTGCTCATTCTTGTGCAAAGATATGGAAGTGAAATCAAGTAGAAGAGACAGTTCTGCCCAGACAAGGTGCAGTTATCTTAGAAAAAACGAGTATCTTTGCAGACAGATAAGTAAATCGGAATTTAACGACGTATAAAGATATGAGACTACTTCTTTCAACCTTTTTTCTATTGCTCCAGAGTACTGCCTTATATGCTCAGGAACAAAGTTTTGAGTTTATTTCCAATCACATATATCTGAATGCAGAGGTGAACGGGAAAACTGCACACCTTGTTTTTGACACAGGTTCAGCCGATGTGTATCTGGACAGCACATGGCTTGCCGAGAGCGGAGTCAAATATTCCCAGATGGGAAAGGCAATGGTGCGTGGCGCGGGGAAAGAGACCAAACCAACCGTACTAATTTTTTCCGGAGTAAATATCTCGCTGGAAGGAAAGCAGTATTCCCCACAAATGGTGCCCATCATCGATCTGCGCGCCATTCTTGGTAATAAAGCCGATGGCATCTTGGGGCTTAGTCAGTGGAAGGGAAAAGTCATCACC
>JAGAZE010000009.1 GCA_017940185.1 Bacteroidaceae bacterium
GAGGTGTATACCACCAGCGGAGCGGGCGACATGGAGACGGAGTATGAGGCCAACGGAAACATCGGCTACAAAACCGGCATCGGCTCCTACCTGTACGACACGCAGAAGCGGCATGCCGTGGCGCAGACCTCGCAGATGCCGTCCATAGGCGAGGAGCGCCGGAAGGTGCAGGAAGTGACGTACAACCCGCACGGCATGCCAGCATACATGGAGGAGGGCGACAACATACTGACCCTTTACTACGGTCCCGACAACCAACGCTGGCAGACGACGCTGATGACGGACGGAGCGATAGGCAAGACCCTACACTTCCTCGGCGACTACGAGGTGGTGGACAGCGGCGGCGTGCAGAGGGAATACTGGTATGTGGCGTTCGGACTGATAAACATGAACGCTGCGTTTAAGCGAGAGCAGAGTGATGCTCGCATCCATTATCCTCCAACCCCTGCCATGCAGAACATGAAGATGTACCCCTCGTATAAGCAAATTCTGAACAACATTTCCAAATAGCATAACCATATTAGCATATATTATGAAACATGTCCTTCTCACCTTCATCCTTCTTGCAATCTGTTGCACCATTTCGCGGGCACAGATAGCCTACAGCTACGATCCGGCGGGCAACCGCATCAGCCGTCAGCCTGTGCTGCAGCAGGGGCAACCCGTCATGGACGAAGAAGCCCTCAGCGATGAGACGGTCAGTATCAGCGTAAGTCCCAACCCCACGAGCGGGCCGTGCACACTCGTCGTTCACGGCATGGAGCAGCCAGGTACGTTCCCCGTGACCATTACCGACGCCTACGGCACGCCGCTGGTGAATGCCATGGGTTCATCGTTGACCACCCCGCTGGACATCTCGGCACTGCACAGCGGATACTACCTCGTCTTCGTCACACTCAACGGAAAGCAATACTGCAAGAAGATTGTTAGACAATAATGACGCGTTGTGCTGTGCAAGCATTTATTCGAGCGTTTTCGATAAGTGAAATGACCCATATCCAAACAACCTGACAACCATGAAACACCTTGGTTTTCATCCGACATTTTCTTGTCTCAGCAATTGAAGTAAACTTCATTGCGTTCGCCTGCGGCCTTCCTACTTTGCAGCTTGAAGTCAGGCTGCGGCTCGGAAAAGCTCAAACAAGTTTGGCTTTTCGCTCACCTTGCACTTTAACCTACTTCGCAGCTTGAAGTTAGGCTGCGGCTCGGAAAAGCTCAAACAAGTTTGGCTTTTCGCTCACCTTGCCGTAACTTTGTGGCTTGATTACACCTACATGCAAGTATGAGCATTCTCGTTTCGCGCCGCCGCGCCACTTTCGGCTCGTGGCTGATAGTGTTGATATTGCTCGGGCTCGGCATCTGTCTGTTTGCACAGTTGTCGTGGCTCGGCATCGTGCTGGCGCTTTGTTGTCTGGCACTGTTGGTGTGGCAGACCGACTTGATGGTGAACACCCTATACACCCTTGAGGATCATGGTGGCGGCCTTGTGGTGCTGACGCTGAAGCGCGGCCATCGTGGCAAGCCTGTGAGCATCGGCATGGCCGAGGTGGTGGAGGTGACTCACGAGCGTGCTCTCTATGGACTGTGGCGCTACCTGGTGCTGACCACTGCAGACGGCCGCATGATAACACTGCAACCTGTCAACCCGAAGACTTGGCTCACGGCGATACGACAATATATGACACGACTACAATGAGACAAGTTTTCCTCACCAGTATATTCCTTTTGTTCTCCTTCTCCCTGTGCATGGCGCAGGTGACGGTTTCCAGCCCCCCCCCCGACACACTGCCTGAGATGGCGGACGACAGCATCCCCTCCTCAGTACTGCCGTGGCCGGAGAATGTGCAGCAGGTGCTCGACAGTCTGCTCTACGCACCACTGTTTGAAACATCACAGGTGGCCATGATGGTGTATGACCTGACTGCCGACAGCACGCTCTACATACGCTGTCCGCGCTACCGCATGCGTCCGGCATCGACAATGAAGGTGCTCACCGCCATCAGTGTGCTCGACAAGCTGGGTGCCGATTATCCTATCACCACGCGTCTGTACCGCGACGGCGAGGTGACAGACAGTCTGCGCACGCTCAACGGCAACCTCTATCTGCGCGGTGCTATGGACCCGCGACTGGGCAACTACGACCTGCGGTGCCTGGTGGATGCCGTGGTAGCATTGGGCATCGACACGCTGCGCGGCGACATCTGCGGCGACGACAATATGAAGGACGGGCGACAGTGGGGCGAGGGCTGGTGCTGGGACGACGACAACCCCACGCTGAATCCGCTGCTGCTCAATGGGCGCGAAGGACTGATGAACAGTTTTGTCAACGCACTGCGTGACAGAGGCCTCGTGGTGATAGGCAACACGCATGAGCGCCGACGCGTGCCATCGGGTGCCACACTGCTCACCTCCCGTCAGCACACCATAGGCGATATGCTGGAGCGCTGCCTGAAAAACAGCAACAACCTCTACGCCGAGGTGCTGTTCTACCAGCTGGCTGCGAGCCGCAATGCCCACCGCGCCAGTGCCAAGGATGCCATCGCTGAGGAGCGTGCCCTGCTCAACCGACTGGGCATAGCCGGCACGGCCTACCGCCTGGCCGACGGCAGCGGACTGTCGCTCTACAACTATCTGACTCCTGAAATACTTGTGACGCTGCTACGCTATGCTTTCAGCCGACCCCACATCTTCACTCCCCTCTATGCTGCGCTGCCCATCGCCGGTGTGGATGGCACGCTGAAAGGGCGCATGGGCGGCACAGCGGCGGGCGGCAACGTGCGCGCCAAGACTGGCACGCTGGAGGGCGTGAGCACCCTGGCAGGTTACTGCGAGGCTGCCAACGGACACATGCTGTGCTTCGCCATCATGAACAGCGGCCTGCACCGACAGGACGACGGAAGACGCTTCCAAAACAGAGTGTGCAAAGCACTGTGCCAACGGTATGAGATAATTGACAAGTAGACGAGTTGACAAACACCCAAACAATCAAACACCCAAACAATCAAACACCCAAACAAATATGACCGACGACCCTATAGCAATCGTAGCCGACAGCCTGGCCACGGGCTCGCTGCTCCCCGCTCCCGTGGCAGCCACCACCGGCACACTGATGGATCAGACGAAGACCATCGTTGAAGACTTTCTGAGCATGCTGGGGCTCAACGGCAGCATCATCGCTGTGGTGCGCCATGTGGTGCTGATAGCCGTCACGGTGTTGCTGGCATGGGGCGCCTACCTGTTGGGCCGTCGTGTGCTGGTGCCGCTGATACTGCGCCTGGAACGCAAGACGAGTGCCGGGTGGGTGCACAACCTTTTCAACAAGCGTGTACTGATATCGGCCAGCCGCATATTGCCCGCACTGGTGGTGTGGCAGGTATTGCCGCACGTATTCTTCGAATATCCCGTCATCGAAGAGATACTCCGACGACTCACCGCCATCTACATCACCATCATGGTGGTGAAGACACTGACGCTGTTCATCGACTCGTTCAAACTATTGGAAAACGAACGGCGCTCATCCACACAGCAGTACTTTCAGTCGTTCTGCGGCGTGCTGAAGATTATCCTCATCTTCATCGCCTTCGTCGTCATCGTCTCCATCCTCATCAACCGCAGTCCCTCGGCATTGTTCATCGGCTTGGGTAGTGCCTCGGCCATACTGATGTTGGTGTTCAAAGACACGATAGAGGGGTTGGTGGCTGGCGTGCGCCTCACCAGCAACGAGATGCTGCACAAGGGCGACTGGATAACCGTGCCCAAGGCCAACGCCGACGGCATAGTGGAAGAGATGACACTCACCACGGTGAAGATACGCAACTTCGACAACACCATCATCACCGTATCGCCGAAGACATTGGTAGATGACTCTTTCCAAAATTGGAAAGGCATGCAGGAGATGCCGGGTCGGCGCGTGAGCCGCCAGCTGTACATCGACTTCCACTCCATACGCCCCTTGAGCACCGACGATATCAGACGGTTGCAGACACTCAGGCCCACGGTGAGTGCAAAGGAAGGCGACATCAACCTCACCATCTTCCGCAAGCATGTGGAAGACTACCTGAGCGGGCTGCCTGAGGTGCTTGCCGACCAGACACTGATGGTGCGGCAGCTGAAGGCTACCAACGCCGGACTGCCCATCGACGTCTACTTCTTTCTGAAGGACAAAGAATGGGTGACCTATGAACATCTCTCGGCAGAAATCATGGAACACATCTACGCTGCCGTAACCCTCTTCGGACTGCGCATATACCAACACGCCATACCCGCCGAAGGATAGAACTACCCGCCTTAAGCCGACATCTTTCATCCTACCAACCATGATTGCCATCCCCATCGTCAACACCAGTCCGTATCCCCTGCCCCAATACGCCACCACCGGCAGCGCAGGCATGGACCTCTATGCCGACATTGCCGAAGCTGTCGTCCTGCGTCCCCTCCAACGCAGACTCTTCCCCACAGGCATACGCCTCTCACTGCCCGAAGGCTATGAGGCACAAGTGCGCCCACGCAGTGGACTGGCACTGAAGAAAGGACTCACCGTGCTCAATGCGCCAGGCACCATCGACAGCGACTACCGCGGCGAAGTGGGAGTGGTGCTCATCAACCTCTCCGAACAAGACGTAGAGATACAACCCGGCGAACGTATCGCGCAGATGGTGGTGGCACGCTACGAACAGGTGACATGGCAACCGACCGAAAACCTTGACAGCACCCAACGAGGAGAGGGAGGCTACGGACACACTGGGAAAAAGTAAACAACAAAATAATCATCCTCCACACAGGCATCATGCATAAACTTCTTCCATATATCTTCACACTGCTTGTATTGGGCACGTTGGCTACCACGGCCACCAATGGCGGCACCCCATCCAACGCCATCTCCCTTGGCGAAAGCCTGTTGCAAGCTGAGCATCACACTGCCAGACGTCACCAGAAAAACAGTCAGTCGGGGATAAGCGACAGGCTATCATCCCCTCTCCCCTTTTATTCGTCTGACACGCTGCAACCAGCACCTGTCGACACGCTGCGGGGTGAGACAGCCGACGAACAGTTTCGCGCCCTCTTCATAGAAGCCGTGCGACAGCGCCTGCTCAACAACGATGCCGAAGCACTCGCCCTCATACAGCAGTGCCAGCAGCTCAGACCCGAAGCGGCAGAGGTGTTCTACCTGCTCTACGACTACTACAACGACCGTAAAGACACACCACGGGCGCTGCACAACATACGGCAGGCCTGCACACTCGACACCGCCAATGTGCGCTATCTGCAAAGCCTGGCACAGCAACTGTTGCGCGCACAGCAATACGAGGAGTGCGTGCCCGTGATAGAAAAAATATCGCAACTGCTGCGCACCGACACAGAGACACTGGAGGTGCTCTACAGCCTCTACAAGATGCTCGACAACGGCGAAAAAGCACTCGCCACACTCAACCGAATAGAGGCCATCGACGGAAGCAAACTTGATGTGACGCTCTACAAGATGAACCTGCTGGAAGGCATGGGGAGGCAGCAGGAAGCTTTCGAGGAGATGAAGAAACTCATCGCCGACCATCCCTACGACTACAACCTGCCTGTACTGGCCGGCAACTGGCTCATGGGACACGACCGACAAGACGAAGCCTATGCATACTACACCTCTGTGCTCAATGACGAACCCTTCCACGAAGAAGCACTGCTGGCACTTGTCGACTACTACGAAGAGACGCAACAACAGCAGCAGGCCGACTCACTGAGAGAACGCATGCTGTTCTCCAGAAAGATATCCAACGACACGCGCTCCAAACTGCTCAACCAGCACATCATAGCCGACATGCAGCAGCAACGCGACAGCATCACCACACTGGCCTATGCCTACCGCGTGGTGGAAAGCGACCCCACCAACGTGGCACTGCGACGACAAGTGGCTGCATACATGCAGTTTAAAGACATGGACAGCACACTGCTGCAGCAGCAACTCGACACCATACTCCAACTCGACCCCACCGACACATGGGCACGCGTGGTCACCATACAGAACACATGGCCGACAGGAAATTACGATAAGGTGGTGCAACTGGCTACAGAAGGCACGCAGTATGTGCCCGACGAGATGGCATTCTACTACTTTCTCGGCCTTGCCTACTACAATCGCGACGACCACGACAAAGCACTTGACGCACTGCAGAGAGGCACCTCGCAAATCAACGAGAACAGCGAAGAGGAGTTTGTGGCCGACTTCTATGCCATGATGGGCGACATCTACCACGAGAAGCATCTCGACACCAAGGCTTTCGAAGCCTACGACAGCTGCCTGCAGTGGAAACCCGACCACATCAGCGCACTCAACAACTATGCCTACTACCTCAGCCAGAAAGGTACTGACCTCGACAGAGCTGAAAGGATGAGCAGGAAGACGGTGGATGCCGAACCCGACAACGCCGTATATCTCGACACCTACGCATGGGTGCTCTTCTGCCAGAAACGCTACGAAGAAGCTGCCACCTACATGGAAAAGGCACTCGCCAACACCAACGACACATCGGGCATCTACCACGAACATGCAGGCGACATCTACGCCATGCTCGGACAAACCGACAAAGCCGTCGGCCACTGGCAACAGGCACTGCTCATGAATCCCGACAACAAACTGCTGAAGAAAAAAATAAAACGCCGCCAATATCTCACCAAATGACTCTCACTCACACCCTATCCTCCCTGCGCCGCATGATCATAGGCATCGCGCTGCTGACAATGGCGGCAGCGTGCAACACCACACGCACTGCCACCAACCAGCAACATGCCGGCAACACGCAGCAACAATCGGCCGACAACCACACACTGGCCTTCCTCAGAAAGACTACCGACAACGCTGTCTACGCAAGACACATCAACGCCAAGGCCGACGTGAGCGTAGACGGAAAGAGTCTGCCCGTAACAACACAGATGCAGACCACACAAGGGAAAATGATACGACTGTCGCTCACCGCACTGGGACTCATGGAGGTGGGACGACTGGAGATGACACCCACCGATGTGCTCATCATCGACAGGGTGCATAAGCAGTACGCACGACAAACCTACGACAAGGTGAAGTTTATGGCGCAGAACGGACTCAACTTCTATACCCTGGAGGCACTGCTGCGCAATCAGCTCTTCCTGCCAGGACACACCGCCGTGGGCGAAGCCAATATAGAACAATTCACACTGCAACAACCGACAGCTGCCCAACACGAAGTGACCATCTGCCATAAGGCAGGCAATATGGACTACACATGGACAGCCACACCCTCGACAGCGCAAATAGTTAGCACCACCATAGTGCTGCACGATGCCAAACAGGGCAACTCCACACTGCAGTGGAACTACGCCGACTTCGTGAGCATGGGAAAAAAGCACTACCCCACTACTCACAACATTCAGGTGAACATCGCCGGAAAGAAACCACGGCAGCGCAACATGCTGATACACTTAGGCAAAATCAATACCACCACCGACTACTCGGCACCCACCGCACCTTCCTCACGCTATGAGGAGGTGGACATCGACGAACTCTTCCAATCCATCTTCGCACAATAATATACGCACACCATGACACTACAACGCTCTCTCATATCGCTGCTGCTGCTTTCTGTGACGCTCTCGCCCTACGCCCAACAGCGTAAGACTACGGCGCAGCGCAAGACAACAGCCGCACAGCAGCAACGACGCACCACAACAGCAAAGAAGAATACGCAAAAGAAAAGCACAGGCAAGAAAACCACCAGGCGCAAGGGCTCGCAGAAACTCAACGTGCCTACAACGGCAGAGATAAAAGGCCTGCAGAACCAACGCTCGCAGATACAACGCAACATCAACGAGCAGCAACGCAAGCTCAATGCCAACAAAGCCGACGTGCAGCAACGACTCAACAACCTGGTGACCATCAACGGCGAGATCACCGCACAACGCCACGCCATAGAGGGATTCCAACACGAAGTGAACACCCTCAACGGCGACATCAGCCAGCTCACAGCACAACGCAATGCTTTGCAAAACGAACTGAAGGAGAAGCAGAAGCGCTTCATGCAGTCGATGCAATACATGAGCGCCCACCGCAACCTGCAGACACGCATGCGTTTCGTGTTCAGTGCCAAGAGCCTGCCCCAGGCTTACCGCCGCCTGCGCTTCATGCGCGAATATGCCACCTATCAGCGTAAGCAGGGTGAGCAGATCAAGCGCAAACAGCAACAGATAGACGAGAAAAACAAGCAATTGGCCACAGCCCGCAACAGCAAGAACGCAGCCATAGCCAAGGGGCGCGAAGCCGAAAGCCAGCTGCGCGTGAAACAAGACGAGCAGCAGCGCATCGTGAAAGACCTGCAAAGCAAGCAGAAGGAGATACAAGGCGTGATTGCCGAGCATCAGAAGAAGCAAGCCGCGCTGAATGCACAGATCGACCGATTGGTGGCTATCGAGGTAGAGAAGGCGCGTCAGCGCGCTGCCGAAGAGGCGCGTAAGCGTGCAGCAGCCATCGCCGCAGAGAAGAAACGCCGCGAAGAGGCACTGGCCCGCCAACGCGCCGAGGCAGAGCGCAAACGCAAGGAGAACGAAGCGCGCATAGCCGAGGCCAAGCGCAAAGAGGCGGAGGCAGCTGAGGCAGCACGCGCCGCAGCAGCAGCCGACGCTGCCGAAAAGGCGGCACGCGAACAGGCAGCACGCGAGGCAAAGGCACAACGTCTCGCCGCAGAACGCAAGGCTGAAGCCGACAAGAAACGCGAAGAGGCCAGCGTGGCATCGGCTGAAAAGGCGGCAAAGGAATCCACCATGGAGGCATCGGCCGACCGACGCATCAGCGGAAGCTTTGAGAGCAACCGAGGACGACTGCCCATGCCCATCACAGGAAGCTACAGCATAGTGAGCCACTTCGGACAAAACAATGTGGAAGGCCTGCGAAACGTCACGCTCGACAACAAGGGCATCAACATCAAGGGACAACCCGGCGCACAGGCACGCAGCGTCTTCGAAGGCGAGGTGAGTGCCGTGTTCAGCTTCCAGGGACAGATGGTGGTGATGGTACGACACGGAGCCTACATCTCAGTGTACTGCAACCTGCGTTCTGTCAACGTGGTGAAGGGACAAAAGGTGAGCACCCGCCAACCGCTCGGCACCGTGGGCGCCGACAACATACTGCAATTCCAACTGCGCAAGGAGACAGCCAAGCTCAACCCCGAAGCATGGCTCGGAAGATGAAGACATTGACCGGACGGCAAAGAAAACGCTCCTGAAATCACAATAAATACGAAGAACCCTCCCTCCTACCCTCTAACACGCTTCCACCCTTCCTCCTCGAACTTTCCCTCTATGACCTTCAACGACGTTATCGGCCAATCCTCTGTGAAAGCCCGTCTGCAACACATGACAGCAACGGGACAGGTGCCCCATGCCATGCTGTTCACAGGCCCTGAGGGTTGCGGAAAGATGCCTTTGGCCATGGCCTTCGCCTGCCACCTGCTGGAGCAAGGACCACGCGCCGAGCAGGGCAAGGCAATGATACAGAAGATGCAGCATCCCGACCTGCACTTCACCTACCCCACCATCAAGCGCAGCAAGTTCAACGCCGCCTACGCTCCAATCAGCGAAGACTTTGCCGCCGAGTGGCGACAGATGATGGAGGGCGGCCCCTACTTCACCGCCACCCAGTGGATAGACACCATCAAGGAGGGACAGAAGAAGGCCGTAATCACCGTGGCTGAGAGCAACTCACTCAACCGCAAGCTGTCGCTGCTCTCCTCGCAGGGCGGCTACAAGGTGTCAATCATCTGGCTGCCCGAGCTGATGAACATAGACTGTGCCAACAAGATGCTGAAGCTGCTTGAGGAACCGCCCTCGCAGACGGTGTTCCTTCTGGTGTCGGAAGAGCCCGAGCGTCTGTTGGAGACCATCCGCAGCCGCTGTCAGGAGATACGCCTCCGGCGCCTGGCCGATGCCGACATTGCGCAGGCCCTCGTCAGTGAGCGGCATATCGACAAGGAACAGGCGCAGCGCATAGCACACATCGCCGCAGGCAGCTGGACGCGCGCACTGCAAATGCTCGTGGCCGACGACGAGAGCACCGAACACCTTGAGGCATTCAAGCAACTCATGCGACTGGCCTACTCACGGCGGCTCACCGAGCTGAAGGCATGGGCGGAAGAGCAGAAAGCACTGTCGCGCGATGCACTCGATGCACGGCTGAAATACTTCCTGCGACTCACAAGAGAGAGCTTTGTGCACAATTTCCAGCGACCACAACTCAACTACCTCACCCCGCAGGAACATGACTTTGTGAGTCGATTTGCACCCTTCATCAACGAACGCAACATCATCGGCATCGCAAAGCTCTTCGAGACATGCCGCACACATATAGCACAAAACACCAACACGCACATCGTATGCTTCGACATGGCCATGCGCGTAATCATGTTACTACGAAAATAACACTCACACCTTATACACACACTATGGAACTGAAAGACATGCATTTCAAGATAGCCTCCGGCTGCGGACGCGGACTCTGCCGACGCGGCATAGGGCGACAAGATAAGCAACTCAACACCTACGACTACCTGGCCGATGTGCCGGGCAACAACGAGTCGACCGACTTGGTGGAGGTGCAATTTAAGAACACGCGCAAAGCCTACTACCACAACGTATACCATCTCGACCTGAAGAAGGACGATGTGGTAGCTGTTGAGGCAAGTCCCGGTCACGACATCGGCGTGGTGACGCTCACGGGAGCCCTCGTAAAACTGCAGGTGAAGCGTGCTCACCTGCGCTCCGAAGACGAGATAAAGCGCATCTACCGCCTGGCACGACCCGTAGACATGGAGAAATACTACGAGGCAAAGAGCCGCGAGCACGACACCATGATTCGCAGCCGACAGATAGCCAAAGAGCTGGGACTGCAGATGAAGATAGGCGACGTGGAATATCAGGGCGACGGCAACAAGGCCATCTTCTACTACATCGCCGACGAGCGTGTCGACTTCCGACAGCTCATCCGTGTGCTGGCCGACACCTTCCGCGTACGCATAGAGATGAAGCAGATAGGCGCCCGACAGGAGGCAGGACGCATCGGCGGCACCGGACCGTGCGGACGCGAACTGTGCTGCACCACATGGATGAAGCACTTCGTCAGCGTCGGCACCAACGTGGCACGCATACAAGACCTCTCGCCCAACCCACAGAAGCTCGCCGGCATGTGCGCCAAACTGAAGTGCTGCCTCAACTACGAGACCGACACATACATCGAAGCCGCACGCAAGCTGCCATCACGCGACATCGTACTGCAGACAGAAGAGGCCGACTTCTACCTCGTCAAGACCGATACTCTGGCAGGGCTGCTGACCTACTCCACAGAGCGCCGGGCATTCGTCAACATACAGACCATCACAGCACAGCAAGCGTGGAAGGTGATAGCACAAAACCGCGAGGGAGTGAAACCGACATCGCTGCAAGGCGACGAAGAACGTGGGGCTGACGACAAACCCGTCGACCTGCTCGCCAACGAGAGCATCACACGCTTCGACACCAAGAAGAAAAAGAAAAAGAAAAACAAAAAGGCGAAGAAACAGTAGACTTCCATCTCTATGCGCCTACACCTATATATATATAAGGTGGCAATTTGTTTATGCACCGTGCTGCTGTCTGCATCATGCACACAGCAGACGGTGTACTTCCATACCGAGCCTGTCGACCTGCAAGGCTGGACGCGCACCGAGGAACTTCATTTCCTATTGCCTGCCAATGTCGTGGCCGACAGCTGCAGGGCATGGGTCGGCGTGCGATGCTCACATGCCTACCCATACATGACACTCGCCTTAGAGGTCAGGCAGCAGGCAGCAGCCACAACGGAGCACACCGACACCATCCTCATGCAGGTGTACGATGCCTATGGCGCCATGAAGGGCAACGGATTGCATCTCATGAGCTACACCGCACCCATGCCGCTGCACCCCATCGATGCCGACACACTGCGCATCACGCTACGACACATCATGCGTGCCGACACCTTGAAGGGCGTGGCCGACCTCAGCATCAAGGTGGACAGAGCCATCCGACAGCCTGTCCGAAAACATAATCAGTGATATTGGCGACCGATATCACTGATTTTGCATTCTGCTTATCCCCAATCGGTCATTCGGAAAACCTGATGGGCAACTGTTGCCCAATCACACTGCAACTATTGCCCAATCACATTGCAACTGTTGCCCAATCACACTGCAACTGTTGCCCAATCGCACTGCAATTAGGCTATACTTGCATGCCTATTGGGCAATACTTGCAAATACGAGCGCAGATGACCTCGTCTACACACATTGTTGTGAATGCCTGGACACAAATCTGTCATCAGACTTTAAACCAAACGAGTTGACAAGTTTACCTAAACGCCCAAACAACCAGTCCCGGCAGCATTCGCAACCTTCACACACCACGACAACCCGCTCCCCTTCTCGTTTCTGGTTTTCAATTTTTCCTGCACGCTTACACTAACGCACATATTGCACTGATACACAGTCGAATAGTGAGTGCAGGCGATTTTCATCGCTTACACTCTGCTTACACTCTGCCTGCACCTGCCTTTCCGCTACTAATGTGGTGTAAGCAGAGTGTAAGCAGAGTGTAAGCGACGAAAATCGCCTGCACCTCGCAACATCCTGACTTACAGCGCGAAAACAGAAGACGTGTGTAAGCGGTGTAAGCGACAAAAAATCGCTTACACTCACTATTCGGCTGTGTATCAGTGCAATATGTGCGTTAGTGCAAGCGTGCAGGCAAATCAGTTTGAAAGGGAAGAGGGGAAGAGAGAGCGTGTAATTATATAGGACAACACTGATGTGTAAGGGCTGAAATGCAGTCCTCTAAGATAGTGCAGATGCTCAAGCAAGTCCTCTATTCTCTCTCCTTTTGCTCAATCCTGCCGTCATACAACAAGGCGAAGCCTGCTGTTGCGGACTTCGCCTTGTTGTGAGCGGTAGTAGGTATGTCAACTTGTCTACTCGTCGCCTTGTTTACTCGTCGCCTTCGCTGCAGTTTTGCGGCGTTTGGTTTTTTCTTCCTTTGCGGCTATTTTCACGCCCGCCAGTTCGGGGTCGATGAGTATGCGTCCGCAATATTCGCATACTATGATTTTCTTGTGCATCTTGATGTCGAGCTGTCGCTGTGGCGGTATCTTGTTGAAGCATCCTCCGCAAGCGTCGCGCTGCACCACTACGATGCCGAGTCCGTTGCGTGCGTTGTGCCGTATGCGATGGAAACTGTTGAGCAGTCGGTCTTCCACCTTGGCTTCGATATCGGCGACTTTTTTCGCGAGTTTGGCTTCGTCTTCGCGCGTCTCCTGCATGATTTCGTCCAGCTCGTTTTTCTTCTCTTTGAGGTGATCTTCCCTATCGGCAATAAGTTGCTCAGTGTCTTTTTTCTCTTGTTCTTTGCTCTCAAGCACGGCACCAGCCTCACGTATCTTCTTTTCGCAGAGCTCCACCTCAAGGTTTTGGTATTCTATCTCTTTGGTGAGCGTGTCGTATTCGCGTGAGTTTTTCACGTCGTCGAGCTGCTTGGTATAGCGTGCTATTGATGCTTTTGCCTTGTCGATGTCGGCATGCTTTTGCTGCACGGCGTCGTTGATGGCTTGCATCTCGTCGCCTATCTTCTGCTGTCGCGTGTTGAGTCCGGCTATTTCGTCTTCCAGGTCTTGCACTTCGAGTGGCAGTTCGCCTCGTATGGCTTTTTTCTCGTCGATGGCCGACAGGTTGGTCTGCAACTGATAGAGCAGTTTGAGTCGCTCTTCTACGGTGTAATCGTTGGGGTCTTTCTTTGCCATGATGATTGATTGTTTGGGAGATTGGTTATTGGGGCGTTTAGAAATAGTGTACAGGATTTGTCGTATGCGGATATGGTTTGAGTCTGACGTCGGGCAGTGCTTGTCGGACTACTTCTCCGAGTCGCTGCACGGCATACTGTTCACTCTCATAGTGTCCGATGATGCAGAGCTGCAGCTGCTGTTCCAGTCCGAAGTAGTCGTGGTAGTGCATTTCTCCTGTCACAAAGGCATCGGCTTGTTGGTTGATTGCTTCTTGTGCGAGAAATGCGCCGCTGCCTCCGCATAGCGCCACGCGCCGGATGGGCCGCTGCAAGAGCTCGTTGGCCATCACGCACCCGCAGCCAAAGGTGGTCTTCAGTGTGCCGATGAAGTCGGCGGCGGGCATAGCTTCGGGCAACTGTCCTATCACCCCGCTGCCGCCCTCCTCGGGTGTGGTGCCCTTGGACTGGAGGAAGTCGACATCAATGAGTCCGAGATGCTCGGCCATGGTGTAGCTCACGCCGCGGTAGGCGTTGTCCATGTTGGTGTGCATGGAGAGGATGGTGATGCCTGCCCGCAGGGCTTGCATCACGCAGCGCTCCACATAGGTGGCATCGCCGATGTGCCGCAGCGGACGGAAGATGAGAGGGTGATGCGACACTATCAGATTGCACCCTTGCCGGGCTGCATAGCCGACGACTTGCTCGGTAACGTCGAGACACAATACTACCCCTGACACCTCTTCCGTTGTCAGTCCTACTTGCAGGCCGGCATTGTCGTAGTCTTCCTGCAGCGGCAACGGCGAGAAACGTTCAAGGGCAGCTTTCACATCAGCTATCCGCACTATCGGTCGTGCGTGCTGTGGCTCCTTGCCTGTCATTGTGTGTTGGTTGTCTATGTGTGTTGGTGTGATTGGATTAGCGCGTGCAAAGGTAGCTTTTTTGTTGATGAACGACAAACTATTGCTCATGTTTTCGTGCTCTGCGAAAAAAACATCCTACCTTTGCTTGACGTTTCGGCGTTGTGCCTCACAGCGCATATCAACTTGTCAACTCGTCAGCCATGGACTTCAGTCACTCTCCGTCATCTTTCTCTGCCTCTGGGTTGGAGGCGCTTCGCTCTCAGTTTCCCATCCTCAGCCGCGAGGTGTATGGCAGGCCGCTGGTGTATCTCGACAATGCCGCCACCACACAGAAACCGCTCTGCGTACTCGATGCCATGCGCGACGAGTATCTCAATGCCAATGCCAACGTGCATCGCGGCGTGCACTATCTCTCGCAGCAGGCCACCGAGTTGCACGAAGGCGCCCGCGAGCGGGTGCGTCAGTTCATCAATGCGCGCAGTGTGTCGGAGATAGTGTTCACGCGCGGCACCACCGAAGCCGTCAACCTATTGGCCGACTGCTTCAGCCACAGTCTGATGGCACCTGGCGATGAGGTGATACTGACGGTGATGGAGCACCACTCCAACATCGTGCCTTGGCAGCTTGCTGCACAACGTCGCGGCATAGCGCTGCGCGTAGTGCCTATGGCTGACGACGGCACCCTCGACGTTGACGCCTATCGCCGGCTCTTCACCCCGCGCACACGCTTGGTGAGTCTGTGCCATGTGAGCAATGTGCTGGGGGTGGTCAACCCCGTGGCGGCTTTCATCGCCATCGCCCACGAGCAAGGCGTGCCGGTGTTGCTCGACGGAGCACAGAGTGCGCCACACATGCCCATTGATGTGCAACAGCTCGACTGCGACTTCTTTGCCTTCAGCGGACACAAGATGTATGGTCCCACAGGCATCGGCGTGCTCTACGGCAAGGAGGTGTGGCTCGACCGCCTGCCGCCCTATCAGGGTGGCGGCGAGATGATTGCCACCGTGAGCTTTGAGCAGACCACCTTCCAGGAACTGCCCTATAAGTTTGAGGCAGGCACGCCCGACTATGTGGCCACCCATGGGCTGGCCACTGCCATCGACTTCCTCTCCGCACTGGGCATGGACAGCATACAAGCTTACGAGGCGCAACTCACCGCCTACTGCATGGAGCAGCTGGCACGCGTGCCGGGCATCAGCATCTACGGTCCTGCCCTGCCGACAAGCAACGGTGACAATGCACCGCGCCACGATGCCGTGGTGTCGTTCAACGTCAACGGCATACACCACTCCGACCTGGGCACACTGCTCGACCGCCTGGGCATCGCCGTGCGCACAGGGCACCACTGCGCACAACCGCTCATGCAGCGGATGGGCATCAGCGGTACCGTAAGGGCCTCACTCGCACTCTACAACACCACCGACGACGTCGACCGCTTTGTCAGCGCACTGCAACGCGTGGTGAAAATGTTTTAGAGAGAAACATTTTTTTCGCACAATTGAAAACAATTTGTGCAATCTCTCCAAAAAAAAAAATCCACCCTGCTTTTGCCCTTCCGCACACTTTAACCATATGGCCTAACCCCTACCATACCAATAACTTATTGCACACTCAACTCTTTTTTGTGCAATCAGCAATAGGGGGTGTGCGAAGGGGTCCATTTGCGGCAACGCGCTAATCTTCTTACCTTTGCCCTCGCAAACAGTCCTGTCAAGACCATGTGTATGTTATTCTGCACACCGTCTGCCCATGGCACTGATGTCGACTCAGATAAGGTTGGCATTGCCACAGGACATAAAACTTTACTAGATGAAGAAAAAAACAATCGTGGCTCTTTGGGCCTTACTCCTTTTGTGCTTCCCGATGCACATCAATGCAACAGTGGCCAGCGATGGCGACAACGACAACGAAGTAGACTGGCTGCCCTATATAGAAGCCATCGCACTCGTAGAAACAGGCAACAACCCCAACATGCGCAGCGGTATCTACGCCGGCCGGCTGGCAATGAGTCCGGCAGCAGTCAACGAGGCAAACATCATCCTCAAAAGTCGCGGAGAAACCAAGCGCTACACAATGAACGACCGACTCAACCCCGAAAAGGCTACCGAGATGTTTCTCATCATACAGAGCCGCCACAATCCGGAAAACAATATCGAAAAAGGCATCCGCATGTGGAACGGAGGACATCGCTGGCAGACTGAGAAGACCAAGCGATACTACAACAAAGTAATGGCAAAAGTAAAACTATAATTTTCGTGGCTTTCCCATCACCATCGCCGTGAGGCGGGGAAAGCACTCCCGAAATGCCGGAGGTGGGCTCACCCATCGTCGGCATTTTTCTTTTTTTCTCCTCTTCTTACCTCCTGTCAGCCGATTATTGCCTACATTTGCTCCATGGTTTGGACCGACCGCATACGCCAGGTGAAGATACTGCTCGTGGTGATGGCCATCGTCATCGCCGTGGCATCGTTGGTGGTGTCGCATCTGCTCACACGCGACCTCGCACGTGAGGAGCACACCAAGATGGAGGTGTGGGGCGAAGCCATGCGTGCACTCAACCACGCCGACGAAAACACCGACCTGAGCCTCGTGCTGAAGGTCATCGACGAAAACAATACCATACCCGTCGTAGTGCTCGACGACAACGACAATGCACAGTTCTACCGCAACATCAATATCAAGCACGACGGTACCGCCGACAGCCTGGCACTGGCAGCAGAGAAGGGACGACAATGGAAGCAGGCCGGACAGGTGATACCGATACAGATCGACGACAACACGGCACAGCCCACGCACATCTATGTGTGCTACGACGACAGCGTGATGCTGAAGCGCCTGCAGACCTACCCTATGGTGCAACTGGGCGTGGTGATGATATTCGTGGTGGTGGCCATCTTTGCCCTGCTCACCTCAAAACGCGCCGAACAGAACAAAGTGTGGGTAGGCCTGTCGAAGGAGACGGCGCACCAGCTCGGCACACCTATATCCAGCTTGATGGCGTGGACAGAAGTGCTCAAAGAAAACTATCCCGCCGACACTCTGCTGCCAGAGATGGAGAAGGATGTGCAGCGACTGCAACTCATCGCCGAACGCTTCTCAAAGATCGGTTCGCTGCCCACACCCACACCCTCATCGCTCAACGAGGTGATGCACCACGTGGTCGACTATATGAACCGCCGCACATCGTCTAAGGTAGAGATGCGCATGGAGATGCCCGACCACGACGTCATCGTGCCGCTCAACGCTTCACTCTTCGAGTGGGTGATAGAAAACCTGTCGAAAAATGCCGTCGATGCCATGGGCGGCGAAGGCGGCACCATCACCCTACACGTGGAACAGCACGACAACAAGACCATCATCGACGTGAGCGACACCGGAAAGGGAATACCCAAGAAAGACGTAAAAAATGTGTTCCGCCCGGGCTTCACCACAAAGAAACGGGGATGGGGTCTCGGTCTGTCGCTCGCCAAACGCATCGTGGAGGAATACCACCATGGCAAAATCTATGTGCGCCAGTCGGAAGTGGGAAAGGGAACTACATTCCGTATTGAACTGGAGACCACGCTCCCGCGCCATGCGCACGCCAGAGGTTACTGATATTCCTTCAACTTTTTATTCAGACGGGAAGACATCGTGCGAAAAGCGCCGGACGACAGATGCATAATCCTTTTTATCCTATCTTCGTTCATCCCCATATCTTGCAGTATGAGAAATATTTTTTGATTAATCGTCAATGTCTTGTATTTGTCCAAGGATGCTGATACGGGAAACTCTTTAGACTGGACATATTCGATAAAGCAGCTCATGTCATACCGATTCCACTTGCTCATGTCTCCTCCCTTTTCAATACTATCATAAAGCCGGCTCCCCCGTTGTAGAATATCTTTATATTTATTTCGTAGTGTTGCTATCTTACTTTGCAGCATGGCTATTTCCTCTCGGTGTGTCTGGTTATTCTCCGTCAAATCCGCTAATGCCTTTTCGTAGGAGGAGAGTCGCGAATGGACATCCATAATCTCCTTCCCCATTACATGTACTTTTCTTTTGTGCCGTTTCCATAACAACGGGGCCAATAGAAACAGAAATACCAATACCACAAAAAGACCTGAGATATAATTACGCAATCTGTTTTCCGTACGCTCTTTATCATACTGATGTTGAATATTCAATACATGTTCTGATTTGGGACGCGACAGTAAGGAATCTTTCAATGTCACCGACCGTGCGGAAATGTCGGCTGCTTCCTTGAACCGTCCCTGTTGTTTCAGCCATGTTCCGTACTCTTCTAAAATATCTATATATGTATCCTTTTCTTCTGCTTGCAACGCCTTTTGCCACAAAGCATCAGCTGTGGCGACATCTCCTTTCATGGTGTATATCTTGGCCAACAAATAGTAAGTATGAGGATGTGGACAGATGGAAAGTGATTGCGACAAATAAGACTGCGCTTTTTCTATTTCTTTATTCTCAATATAATAAACTGCTATATTGTTGTAAAAGAGGGGCTGATTGCGTAAGGGCTGGTATTTTGCATAAGGCAAAGAGTGATTGATATAATAGTTGATGCTATCGGGAATATCAAGCTTATAGAAAACAATAAACAGACTCTGATTGGCAAAGCCTATCCATCGGTTATCTCCCAAAAGGCGGGCATGCCGTTTTGTCTTACGCGCATAGGAAAGGGCCTTGTTCATGTTGTCATAGTATAGATTGTATCGATAAAGACAAGAATACACCTGAACCAACAGTCTGTCATTCTTCAATTTCTCTGCCAACTCCTCTGCATTCTTTAATTGAAGCATGACTTCTGAACTTTTTTCTGTATCATCATAAAGAAAATGGCTTCGCAGGCAATACGCTCTGATTAGCTTTTCAGTATCAGAGACACGCTTAAAATAAGCAATGCTGAAGTTGATGAGCGAATCGGGCATTTCCGAGTAATTCTTTTCTTTATAATATTCGGTCAACAACAAATAATAGTATGCGCGTTCTCCTTCTGACAGAGTCGCGCTGTTTATCCGATTCAATTGCAATTCAGCACCTGCGAGAGATTGGGTTTGAAGCAGAGAATCTGTTTTTTCTAAAGCTGAATGTGTTTCATTTCTTATAGTACATCCCGAAAACAAAAGGAAACAAAAAGAAAAGATTATACCTGATAAATGTCTCATAAGTCGACTTTTTAGAGTACTGACAAAAGTATGATGAATTTGTAATCTGACAAAACTATTTGGGCTTTTCGGCTGTCAATATAACTGAGCGACAGCCTGAAAGTGTTACAAATGAAGGTGCCCAATCGGACACCACTGCACCGTAACGTATTAACAATTTGCACTTTACACCTGTTACGCCATTGTAACACCCTCCAAAAAAAATCTTCATTTTATTTGGAACGGATTACTGCCGTCTCATATCTTTGAATGGCAAAACACTATTACGTACATAAAAAGTTTTACAAAAATGAAAAGGAAATTATTCATTTTTTTGACCATTATGCTTGTTTCCGCGTTGAACGCTTCGGCTGAAACAAACGGAAAAACTAAGGTTATCGGCTTAAAACCTGTGACGTACCTGGCTGATGGTACCATTGTCAACACTTCGTTCAGCGAGGGTACAGAGACTATCCAAGTCGAAGTAGAGACCACTACACCGGAAGAAGTAAATGAAACATGGATTGAGATCGTTATTGTGAAGGATGGTCTGGAAGTAACTTACGGTTCCTTCAATCCGATGAACAATCAACTTAGTTTCAACCTCACAGCATTCGGAAACGGAACATACCAAGTATGGACTGTGGCCGAAACAGATGCGCAACTGATCGCCATATTGATAGTGGAATAGATGAGCCGAACACTATGAAGCTTGCTTCCGTTGGCGAGGCGGGAACGTTTTCGTTAAGCCAAATGGGCAGAGTCAAGCTCGCTTGAGCTTTGCCATGGCGAGAAAAGGTCGAATGATATTCAAGGTTTTGCTCGCCGGCCGAAAGGATCCGCTCGCGCCTGAGACGTGCGAAGATAGGCAAAACGACGGTCCCAAAAACTTCACATCAACCATTATTTGCTTTCACAGACTCCATGCATCGTATCGTAATCTTTGTATTATACTTCACATTTGTTGTCTCTGCTGTCTTTTCCCAAGACACGCTGCACGCTTCCCGTCATCTGCCGCGACGGGGAGACGTGTTGCGTTCACAGCCGCTTGCTGACCGTCCATCCCTTAATGATGGCGGTCAGCAGCAGTGCTGGAGTATAGAGGGATTGGGACATGCCGCCGAACCCTTCAAAGTGAAATACGAAAACACGGCTGATTCCTCGCTCATCGTGCGGACAGGACACAACACACAGTATCACTATCGTTCCTGCGGCGACTCTTTGATTGTCTGCGGCTTTGAGAACAATGCCAGCAAGGTCAGCTACATCCGTCCTTTATCGCTGTTGCGCTTCCCCATGCAGTACGGTGACGGGCTCGCGGGTGTCTATGGAGGACGCGGAAGGCTGTATGACCGGCAGCGGTTGTCTGTCGTAGGAAGATACCACACCTGTCTGGACGGAACAGGCATGCTCATCCTGCCCGACGGCG
Source organism: Bacteroidaceae bacterium (assembly GCA_017940185.1). Taxonomy (GTDB): domain Bacteria; phylum Bacteroidota; class Bacteroidia; order Bacteroidales; family Bacteroidaceae; genus Prevotella. The sequence continues at coordinate 21,234 of JAGAZE010000009.1, forward strand.
ACACGCTCAGACATGTGCTCCGCGTACGCTGTGTGCAGCAGGAACGAGACATCACACGAGATATACACACCGACGGGAAAAGACTGGGGGTGGACACTTTAGTGGTGGTGAAGGAGACTTTGCTGTGGTACGCCATGGGCTACCGTTATCCCGTTTTGGAGCGCATCTGCACCGACGTGCTGGCAGAAAAGCCTGCACGCTATATCTCCTTGAATTACATCGCTCCGGAAGAGCAGCGGGCTTTGGAGTACGATGAGGAGAACGAGCGGGTGAGGCAACAGTTGACACAGGAAGATTTTCTGTCTGGTGCTGACAGCAGTGGCAGCATACTGAGCTATCGGTTCTCCCGTCATGGCGACGGACAGTATATCACCATTGACTACGACCTGGCAGAGGGTGGCACGGTAGAGTTTGTGCTGTGCGATACGCACGGCATCGTATACCGGTCTCTGTCCCGCACGCAGACGGCGGGGGAAGGATACAGTGTCAATATCAGCTATGCGGGACTCACCCGTGGGCAATATGTGCTCTACATCAGAATGAATGCGGAGCAATACAGTGAAAAGTTCAACGTAAGATAATAGTAAGATAATGACATGAGGTGCTATATGAGACGACACTCCCTTTACTTATTGCTGATGGCGGCTGCACTGTCTGCCCATGCCCAGCTCACTCCTGTCCACAACGTGGCGAGTCCGGAGGCGGGGACGCTCGGCACCTTCGGCACTGTGCCCGTCAGTCACTACACAGGTGTCCCAGACATCTCCATTCCACTCTACGATGTGAAGGTGGGCAACTTCACACTGCCGCTCACCGCACGCTATCATCTCTCTTCCGTCAAGCCGCATACCCCTCCCACGACACTCGGCCTGGGCTGGGTGCTTGATGCCGGCGGATATATCTCACGCACGGTGCGAGGCATCATGGACGAGCAGCACGGTACGAGCGAGTCCACTGCCGGTTTTTATGAAAGTTGCTCTATGATGCAACAGGTAACGCCCGACAATTATTACAACTATCTTATTAATGATACCAGCGAGATGCCCGTGACTGGCGACACCACATCCCAGGTCGTCGTCGGAGAATTGGCTGCCGACGAGTTTTCTTTCAGCTTTTGCGGATACTCGGGCAATTTCTACCGCAACGATTCGGGAGGATGGACTGTCGTCAGCGACCACCACATCAAGGTGGAGTTTGATGAAAGCTCGGGGTTTATGAATAAGACCCAACTGCAGGAACGTCTTTCGTTTAGCACATGGAACAGTGAGACTTGTACGCGATTCTTCCGGCAGTTTACACTGGTAACTCCTGACGGAACACGTTTCGTCTTCGGAGGGGAGAACGCCACGGAATTCTGCATCAACTACTACCATCGCAGTGATGCAGACCTTGTCCCTACCACTTGGCGACTGTCCAAGGTTATCACCCCTCAGGGATGGGAAGTGGAGCTCACCTACGATACTGCACCTCTGATGTGCAACCTACGCTATGTGCCTCAGGAAATCATAGTACGATCAAAATCTCATGAAGCCACTTATGGCTACGAGTCGTTTAACACAGGACTGAAGGGCTATACCGGATTCCTACTATTCCCGGTAATACTCCGATATGTTGATACTCCTAATGAACATATAGAGTTGGACTACTTCTCCGATTTGACTTACGGATCTAAATTGTACTACTACGCCCATAAATCTCTTGGGTGGTTTAATAAGGATGCAACGAGAAGTGACGTCTTTGTTTCTATAGAGAATGCCTCTGCAGACCAGTTTCTTTCCCTGATTCCTCCCCCACATGTGGAAGGTAGTGACGTAAACGAGAACAAGATGCGTCAGACAGTGGCTGAGAGTCTGAGATCATACATGCTTCACCGCATCTGTATTGCAGACAGAAGCAACACATACCAACGATCCATCTATTTTGACTACAACATGACAGGTAGGCCTGCCCTCAAACAGATTACGGCAAGAGAAGGACAACCTAAGAAGCTTGAGGATATGATACACCTGCCTGACGGGAGAGGAAATATAACAAGGTGGTATAACCTTCCGTCAATACAAGAAGACGAAGCCACTCCTGCCACTTGGCGTTTCAAGTACAATGCGGCATCCATGCCGCTAAGTCCCGTTCTTGCCAACACCGATGATTGGGGATACAGCACGGGCACCACAGCGTCTCTCTCACCATTTACTATTTACGATGCAGGAACCCCGAACCTATACAGCACCTCGGCAGAAACCCTCTCAACCATTTTCTATCCGACAGGAGGACAGACGTTGTTCAAATACGAACTTAATGACTACTCCAAATTCATGTCCGGCTATCGCGATACCATCAACGACAACCACGGCACAAGCAAATGCGGAGGGTTGAGGGTCGCACAAATCATTCAACGCGACAAGGAAGGAGATGTCGTCAGTACAACTAAATATTACTATACAGACAGCATCGGAAGTACAATGAGCAGTGGTATTCTTCAGGCGAAACCTATGCACGAGATGGGATATTATTCGTCTACTATGACAATGTCACTTCGTTCGAAAGAAGCGTTCGGGACACCGTCAACCAATCACAACTCTCCACACGTGGGGTATTCAAGTGTCATAGAACAGACTTTTAACGCGGAGGGGCAACAGCTGGGTTATACCCGATACCGATATTCTAACTATGACACGGATATCTTCGGTGACAGTCATCCTGACGAAGCACCGGTATGCTCCGCACTTGTAACAGGAATAAGTCCTGTAGTGCCGTTTACAAGCAGAAGCATGGAAAGGGGAAAATTACAACAAAAAACGGTATTTGACGCTAACGGAAGAATTGTCAGGGATGAAGTCATCCGGTATGCACCAACGTCGGCTGACTACATCAAAACGGCATGGCACTCCATGCTCACGTGGTATACTGCCAAGGACATGTTTCTTAATTCTGCATACTCGGTTTTCGGATGGCTCAACAAGACATATACATACAGTTACCTGCCTGTGCAGAAACGCATTACAGAATACACCGATAGAGGGGACTCCATACTGACTGTGACAACCATAAGCCACAACGACAAAAAGATGATAGCAGGGGAACATACCACAAGCAGTAAAGGAGAGAATATCTCCACACAATACCGGTATGTCTGTGACGACAGTACAGGGCGATACGACTGGATGAAAACCAGACACATTGTGGAACCGATAGTGAGAAAAACCACAACCGTCAATGGCATGGAGCGGACTGACAGCACATACTACGGCATGTGTGTCAGCGGGTCAAGACTAATACCTTTCGTCAGTAAAGTGCGCACCTGCAACGGCAGTGAAGCAGAGGCGCAAACGGTATATGAGGCAATGGCGACTGATGGCTACGGCAATCCGACTGTAATTACCGAAAACGGCGTACCTTCAACCATGACTTGGGGATTTGAAGGACAGAGGATGACACAACGAGCTATGGGAGGGGATGCGGGAAATACAAATAACGTAACAAATAATCTTTACTATAGCTATAACTACGATAACAGCCTGCGAGTGAAATCTATAGATGAGCCGGGCAAGCCTGTCACATTTTTCGACTATGATGCCTACGGCAGACTCCAAGAAGTGTATCTCAACATTCATTCGTCGGAACTTGATGGAGGAACACGTTTCCCCATCAGAAAATATACATACGACTACAGAACCATCGCAAACGAAGAATAAACCGGAATCCCATTTACTTACATCTACATATTCGTAACCGTCCACGCATGTTGTACCGTCTTTTCCATAGACCCGTCCTGAGACCCATCCTGCATTCCGCAGATCCGTATCCCCCACGGGATGACCGTGGGCAGAAGTGGGGGCGGATGGGTATGCGGAGAGGGATGCTCACACTGTGCCTTCTCTGCTCTCTTACATTGTCTGCGCAGACAACGACATCCCTACTGCTGCACGACGAATGGGGCGAAGGAAAGGGCATGGCATTCACGGAGGAGGGCGCTCTCTTCGGAGGCGGACTTGTCACGATGACCATTCAATACGCACACGCTTATACCATTGCTCTTGACGACGGCGTGGAGGCCTTGCTGACGGAAAGAAACACCATTCGTCTGAAAACGGGAGAAGGGGTGGGAAATGTATGCACCACATTCTCACTGACTGACTTCCGCTTCCTCGTGCAGGAAGACAGTTTGCCTCCCACAACGGCACCGGAGGAGGAAGACATGCCGCCAACCGACTCGCTGTTCATCACGAATCTCTATCTTACCAAAAACAATGCTGCTCCCGGCGACAGCCTCTATCGAAGAAGGCTGCCTTTCCAAATAAGAAGGGTAAGGAACAACTTTATCCCTATTACTCCTACAGACGCTCCGGAAAATGTCATCACACTGCCCGCCGGAGAATATATGCTGTATTTCGAGAATCTGCTGACTCCGTCCGGAACGACGGACTTTCCTGCACGCATCACGCTGGCCATAGAGACGGGCGCCCGACCGCCTGCGCGAGACAGCTATACGCTGGACTTCACTGGTTCCAACACCGTTACGGAGTTTACATGCTGGAATGCAGATGGAACGCAGGGGCTGGCGAAGACAACGCTGTTCGACGACTTCGGAAGGGAAGAACGCACTATCCTGGAGCGTTGTACACCGGGGAACCGAGACCTTGTCAGCCTGACAGAGTTTGATGCCTTCGGAAGAAAAACCCACCAGTGGATGCCAACACCTGTAGACAGAAACGGAACAGTGAACGGAAGGAGTGTTCCTGCTCCGGAAATCAAGGCCGCGGCAATCGCAGCGCAGCAGGGTGACGGCGCGCCGTTCGCACTCACACAATATGAACACGACCCTCTGGCAAGGGTGGCTGCCGTGACGGGGGCAGGTGAAGCATGGCACAACACGGGGCGCGCCGTCACATCAATGCGGATGACCAACAGCACATCTGTCGACTCGCTGCGATGCCCTATGCTGCAGGCGGAAGACAACGCCGACACCGTCGTCAACATTCGCTGCACGGGTTACTATCCCACAGGAAGCCTCTACGTGGAACGGACGGCTGACGAAGACGGAAGAACCATGCTCACATTCACAGACAAACAGGGACGCAAGGTACTCACTAGAAGAATGACAACAACTGGAACAGACGGCAACTTGTCTACTTCTCAACTCGTCTACTTGTCTACTTATTACATCTACGACGAGTTCGGACTCCTTCGTGCCGTGCTGCCGCCGGCGGTGGAAGAGGAGGATCCGTTCATTCAGGGCAGTAGCGTCAACACGGAAACACGCAACAAGTTTTCCTACCTCTATCAGTACGACGCCCGCGGCAACCTCATTGCCAAGAAGTTGCCTGGCTGCGCCTGGACGACATATTGCTATGACGGTGGCGGACGGTTGGTCTTTTCACAGGACGGTCGGCAACGCCAGGCAGGGCGCATGACATATATCCTTTACGACCTTGCCGGTCGCGAAGCCGTGCGTGGCATTTGCGACGGCTATCCTGAGCAGTACCGCTCCTCGATGTGTGACCTCCATGCGCGCGCTCCCTTCACCGGTGACATCCACTCCACACAACTCGGCTACTCCCTGCCATCGGGTTTTCCAGCGTTGTCCAACGCACTGGCGCTCAGTGCCAACTATTACGACAGCTACAGCTTCAACGACAGTATATGTTTTCCGATGCCCGACAACATGGTGTACGATGGTCATCTGCTGAGCTATCGTGCGGCAGACGGCCATGGACTGCTGACAGGGACTGCGATACGCAGCGGCGAAACACCGACATCTGACGTGCTGTACGGCATGACGGTGTACAGCGTCCTGCATAAGCAGCCCGTCTACACCGTGGCACAAAACCTGCTCGGAGGGACCGACATCACGCAGACGACCTACGACTACGCAGGCCGCCCCGTGGAGGTCTCCCTGACGCACACGGCCGCCATACACGCTGCAGGCTCCTCCACATCCGGAGCGCAGATGTCACCGTCTGCTTGTCTGAGGACTCACTACTCCTACGACAACGGGGGGCGCATCGCCACGGTGACGCAGACGCTCAACGACGGCGCGCCCGTCGTCATAGCACAGAACGAATACGATGAACTGGGACGGCTGACCAGACGGCAGCGAGCAGACAACGACAGGCTGGCGGTCAGCTATACCTATAATATAAGGAACTGGACGACATCCATCACTTCTGCACCGTTTGAGGAATACCTATATTATAATACCGCACACCACGGCAGCACACCGCAGTGGGCAGGAAACATCTCTGCCATCGACTGGAAGAACGGCGAGAATGGGAACGATAACGGCAACGACAGCATTCCTGCCGGGGGCGGTGTCATCGTCACGCTCAACAGTCTTCGCCCAGGTGCTGCGGCAGGTGTGCTTGGAGGGGAGGAGGGCAATACAGGAGGAGCCGTAGACGACAATCCGTCCGTACCCGACGGAGCACTGAATGGCCTCGAAGGCTACTCCTTCGCCTACGACGCCCTGTCGCGACTCACGGCAGCCGACTACCACCGCAACGACAGCCGCTCCAACGACTATGACACGCGATATACCTACGACAGCATGGGCAATATCCTCACGCTGAAGCGACGCGGCATGATGGAAAAACCCGACACCGCAGCTCATACGCCGGCAACCTATGCCGACATCGACGACCTGACGTTTGACTACGACGGCAATCAGATTGTCAAGGTCACCGACGCCGTGGACGACGGACCCTACTATCAGGGAGCGTGGCATTACAGCGACAATGCCGATGCACAGCAGGAGCGCTTCTACGACGGAAACGGTAATCTGACGAAAGATTTGGATGCAAAGATTTCCGACATTCAGTATAATTCGCTAAATTTGCCCATTATGATTACCTTCACTGACGGAAGCACCACGCGTTACACCTACGATGCTACGGGGCGTAAGCTGCGAACGGAGCATCGTGTGATGACCACGGGCGTGTTCAATCCCGGTCTTGACGACGGCGGAACAGCCGTGCCCGATACGGGGGGTATCGCGCTGCCGTTCCCAGACGACCCGGGACTGGCGGTCGGTGAAGGAGGACTCGGCGCATGGCCTGAGATGTCGGTATTTGAGGAGTTGGAACAGCTGCTGGGAGAGGAACTGGCAGAAGGTGAGGAGGGCATTGAAGAAGGCGGCGGGGAACCGACCCTGCCGGCGACGGA
>JAGAZE010000010.1 GCA_017940185.1 Bacteroidaceae bacterium
ATTGGGCAACAGTTGCATCGTGATTGGGCAACAGTTGGAGTGCAATTGAGCCCCAATTGCAATGCAATCAGGCAACAGTTGGAAGGTGATTGGGCTTTACTTGGAATGCGATTGGGCAACACTGACGCGTATAACACGGATCGACACGGATAGGCTGGCGCGTGGAGGGAAAGACTGACCACGGAAATCACGGATCGACACGTATAGGCTGGCGCAGTGCGAGGGAAAGACTGAACACGAATAGCACTAATCACACGAATAGGCTGGCGCAGTGCGAGAGAAAGAATGACCACGGAAATCACGGATCGACACGGAAATCACGGATTGACACGGATTTTGTGAGCATAGACGTCCCCGAACTTTCCCTCCACGCGCCAGCCTATTCGTGTTATCTGTGCTATCCGTGTGAGATTTATTTTTCAGCGAGGAGCCACGCGCCAGCCTATCTGTGTAAATCCGTGTTATCCGTGTTCAGTCTTTCCCTCCACGCGCCAGCCTATTCGTGTGATTAGTGCTATTCGTGGTTCTTCTTCCATCACTGCGCCAGCCTATTCGTGTGATTAGTGCTATTCGTGTTCAGTCTTTCCCTCCACGCGCCAGCCTATCCGTGTCAATCCGTGTTATCCGTGTTCAGTCTTTCCCTCCTCTCGCTTTCCCTCCTCTCGCTTCCCTCCTCTCGCGCTCGCCAAGCAGACAAGAGTATCCTCTCTCCTCTCACTTCTTTCCACACTCTCTCCCCGCCTGCGCACCAACAGAGGGCAGGAATTTGCGAAATCGTAAAATCTCCTTATCTTTGCGGTTGTTATGGACAAGCTATTGTACATTGAGACCTACGGCTGCCAGATGAATGTGGCCGACAGCGAGGTGGTGGCCTCTGTGATGCGCATGGCTGGCTACGAGCCCACCGAGGTGCTCGCCGATGCCGATGCGGTGTTGCTCAACACCTGCTCTGTGCGCGACAACGCCGAGCAGAAGGTGCTCCACCGCCTGGAGGAGCTGCGCGCGCTGCAGCGCAAGCGTGGCGGCCGGCGCCTCATCATCGGCGTGCTGGGGTGCATGGCCGAGCGTGTGAAGGACACCCTGCTACACGACCATGGTGCCGACCTCGTGGCCGGCCCCGATGCCTACCTCACGCTTCCCGACCTCTTCGCACAGGTGGAGGCGGGACAGAAAGCCATCAACGTAGACCTCTCCACCACGGAGACCTATGCCGACATCGTGCCGCGCCGACTGCCGGGCAACCGTATCAGCGGATATGTGAGCATCATGCGCGGATGCAACAACTTCTGCCACTATTGCATCGTGCCCTATACCCGCGGACGCGAGCGCTCACGCGACGTGGAAAGCATACTGCGCGAGGTGGCCGACCTCGAACAACGAGGATACAAGGAGGTAACGCTGCTCGGACAGAATGTCAATTCATACAGGTTTGAAAGAAGCGATGGCGCGGTGACGTTTCCCGCGCTGCTGCGGCTGGTGGCCGCGAGCACGACGATGCGTGTGCGCTTCACCACGTCGCACCCCAAGGATATGAGCGACGACACGCTGCGAGTGGTGGCCGAGTGCGGCAATGTGTGCCCGCACATACACCTGCCCGTGCAGAGCGGCAGCAACCGCATACTCCACCTGATGAACCGCCGCTACACACGCGAGTGGTACCTCGACCGCATACAAGCCATACGCACCATCATTCCCCACTGCACCATCACCACCGACATCTTCGTGGGCTACCACTCGGAGACGGAGGACGACCACCGGCTGTCGCTCTCGCTCATGGAAGAGGTGGGCTACGACGCAGCATTCATGTTCAAATACTCCGAACGCCCCGGCACCTACGCTGCACGCCACCTGCCCGACGACGTGCCCGAAGAGGTGAAGCTGCGACGACTCAACGAGCTCATCGCACTGCAAAACACCCTCTCGCTGCAGCAGAACCGGAAAGACGTGGGGCGCACCTTCCCCGTGCTCGTGGAGGGCTATAGCCGCCGCAGCCGCGAACAGCTGTGCGGCCGCACACCGCAAAACAAGATGGTGGTGTTCGACAAGGGCAACCACAAAGCCGGCGACATCGTCGACGTGATCATCACACGCGCTACACAGGCAACACTCTTCGGAGAAGAAATGCCATGCAGCGGGGAGAGAAAGAATGACCACGGATAACACGGATCGAGACGGATAGGCTGGCGCAGTGCGAGGGAAAGAATGACCACGGATAACACGGATCGACACGGATAGGCTGGCGCAGTGCGAGAGAAAGAAAGACCACGGAAATCACGGATCGACACGGATAGGCTGGCGCAGTGCGAGAGAAAGAATGACCACGGAAATCACGAATCGACACGGATAGGCTGGCGCAGTGCGAGAGAAAGAATGACCACGGATAACACGGACCGACACGGATAGGCTGGCGCAGTGCGAGGAAAAGCGCACACGGAAATCACGGACCGACACGGATAGGCTGGCGCAGTGCGCCTCTACTTCCCCGAACCCCTTTCGCCGAACTTGCCCTCCTCTATCCTCTCTCTAAACATTAAATCATGAAGTTGCTCCTCATAGAAGACGATCAAAGCCTGCGCGATGTCATCAGCCGTTCGCTGCGCGCCGAGCACTATGTGGTGGAGACCGCCTCCACCTATGCCGATGCCCGTATGAAGGTGTTTGTGTATGAGTACGACTGCATCCTGCTCGACATCATGCTGCCCGACGGCAACGGGCTGACGCTGCTGCAGGAGATGGTTGGGCGCGGAGTGCGGCCGCGTGTGATTATCCTCTCTGCCAAAGACAGCGTCGACGACAAGGTGGCGGGGCTTGAGCTTGGTGCCGACGACTACCTGCCCAAGCCGTTCCATCTGGCCGAGCTGCACGCACGCATACGCAGCGTGGTGCGCCGCGAGCATGGAGCCGACGACGCACTGACGGTGGGCAATGTGCGACTGCTCATCAAACAGCGACGCGTGGAGGTGGGCGACACGCAGCTCGACCTCAGCCGAAAGGAGTACGACATGCTACACTACCTGATGAACCGGCAGGGACACCTCATAAGCAAAGAGACGCTCGCCGAAGGCGTGTGGGGCGACTATATCGACCAGGCCGACAACTTCGACTTCATCTACGCACACATGAAAAACCTGCGCCGCAAACTCAAAGACGCACACGCCACCATAGAGATAAAGACCATCTACGGCTTCGGCTATAAGCTCTTGGCGTAGGAACGGGAAACCGAAAACAGATAACCGGGCTGGCGCGTGGCGGATAAGACGCACACGGACAAACCTTCGCCGGCGGATAAAAGCATACTCCTCCCTCTCTCACCTTTAATAATACCATGAAACTCATCCACTCTGTCTCCATTCGCATCTCTATCCTGGCACTGCTGGTGCTGGGAGGCTGGGCTGTGGCGTTCTACTTCGCCATCATGGAAGAGGTGAGCGACGAGACCGACGATGCCCTGGAAGACTATGCCGAGACCATCGTCATCCGCTCGCTGGTGGGAAAAGAGCTTCCGACGGCATCGATAGGCACCAACAACCAGTACTTCCAGCGCCGCGTGTCGGCCGACTATGCCGCACGCGTGCCCCATGTGCGCTACGAAGACCGCGACGTGTACATCGAGGAGAAGCATGAATATGAGCCCGCGCGCGTGCTTACCTATATATATAAGGACGATGCCAACCGCTACTACGAGTTGGAGGTGTCGACGCCGACGATAGAGAAGCACGACCTCAAGGAAGCCATCTTCCACTGGCTGCTCCTCCTCTTCGGTACGTTGCTGCTGGGCATCGTGCTCATCAGCGTGTTCTCCGTGCACCGCACCATGCGCCCGCTCCACCGCCTGCTGCGATGGATGGCGCGCTACCGCATAGGCCACGACAACCCACCCCTCGACAACCCCACGCACATCAGCGAATTTCGTTTGCTCAACGCCAGCGTGGAGGAGAGCTTCCGACGCGGACAGCAGCAGTATGAGCAGCAGAAACGCTTCCTCGGCAATGCCGCCCACGAATTGCAGACACCCATCGCCGTGTGCATCAACCGCATAGAGATGCTGCTGGAAGAGGCCGACCGCACCAACGACACCGACCCCGCAGCCACCGCCGAAAGCCAGCAACAGGAACTGGGACGGCTGCTGCGCACACTGCAACACATGTCGAAACTCAACAGCACACTGCTCACACTCAGCAGGATAGAGAACGGACAATTCGTAGCTGTCGGCAGCGTCGACTGCCAACCTATCGTAGAGCAGATAGTAGACGACATGAGCATGGTGTTTGCCTCGCGCAAGATACACACCACGCTGACCGCCGACGGACACTTCGCCCCACGCATCGACAGACAGTTGGCGGTGATGCTGCTCATCAACCTGATAAAGAATGCCTATGTGCACAACGTCGACGGCGGCAGCATACACATCACCCTCACCGACACCACCCTGCGCATAGCCAACAGCGGTGAACCGCAACCCCTCGATGCCGGGCAGGTGTTCCAACCCTTTGTGCACAACGCCGACAAAACATCGTCGACAGGACTGGGGCTGGCACTGGTGCGCACCATCTGCCAACACAACCACCTGCACATCAGCTACCACTACGACAACGGCATGCACGTGTTTGAGGTGGAGAGTTGACAAGTGGCAGGTATTTACGATTTCACAATAAATAGTAAATAGTGAAATAGTGAATCACTTTCTCTCCTTCTGTCAGAAAAAAAAATCTGTCTTTTTGTTGTTTTTTCAGATTCTCTTCAGATTTGGTTCTCACCTTTGTCACACAAAACGTGGAGAACTAACCTTATCAGACCACACATAAAAGACACATCGAGAATCATGAAACGACAAACCATCATCCTTACCGTTGCCCTATTGGCCTGCGCCCTTTCCGCCCTGGCCTTCTGTGGCAAAGACACACCCATCACCTTCAGTCAGCTGCCCACCACTGCACAGCAGATGATAAAGAAGCAATTCCCCAACAGCAAGATAGCGTTGGCGAAGATGGAGAACGAGGTGTTCAGCAAGAGCTACGAAGTGATATTCACCAATGGCGACAAGCTCGAATTTGACGGCAGTGGCAACTGGACCAGCGTAGACTGCAAATACACGCAAGTGCCCGCCGCTATCATCCCCCCCGCCATCATGCGCTATCTGAAAGCCCACTACCCGCAGATGAAGGTGAAGGAGATAGAACGCAACCGCAGATACTATCAGGTAGAGCTGCGCAACGGCATTGACCTGAAGTTTAACAAGAAATTCCAATTAGTGGAAATCGACTGACACACTATTTAAAAATCACACAGTTATGAGAAAACATTTTTTATTCCTGAGCGTTGTGCTCTGTGCGCTCGCTCTTGGCTTCACTGCCTGCAGTGACGACGACAACGACAATGTGAAGCAGGACAAGGTGCCTGCTCAAGTGAGAGAAACCTTCAGCCAGATGTACCCCTCTGCCGCCCCCACGTGGGAGATGGAGTATGGCATGTATAAGGCCGAATGGCGCGATGGAGACGACGACATCGACGCATGGTTTATGCCCAACGGCGACTGGAAGTGCACCGACCGCAACATGCGTCGTGCAGGACTGCCCGAGGCTGTGACCAACTACATCAACACCAACTATGCCGGCTACTATGTCGACGATGTCGACTACATGGAAGTGCCAGGCGACAGCTACTACGACATTGAGCTGGAGCGCAACGGCTATCCCGATGTGGAGCTGTGGATACGTGCCGACGGCACCGTGATCAACGAAGGCTTCGAACCTTGGAAGGGTGACGACGGCGACGTGACATGGGGCAATGTGCCGCAGGCCGTGAAGAACGCCTTCCAGAGCATGTTCCCCGGCGTGAATGCCGAGTGGGAGATAGAGCGCGGACGCTATAAGGCAGAGTGGGAAGTGAAGGGCATCGACTACGAAGCATGGTTTGAGGCCGACGGCACCTGGCTGCGCACCAAGCAGGACGTGCCCGTGAGCGCACTGCCGGCAGCTGTAACCAACTACGTGCAGGCCAACTATCCCGGCTACTACATCGACGACGCCGACCTTGTGGAGACACCCACCGACAAATACTACCTGCTGGAGCTCGACAAGAACGGAGCAGCCGATATCTATCTGAAGATTACTGCCGAGGGCAACGTGATAGCATAACAATCGTACTATGAAAACACCCCGCAGAGACAACTAACTTCATACTGCGATCGGGGACTTGGCCGCGAGGTCGAGTCCCCACTTTTTTGTGAACACACCCGGAAACACGCCAAGCCATCGCGGCGTGTGCGTGCTGCGATGGCTTGGCACTCTGGCGTACTCTCTCTCCCCGTCCTTTGTTCTCTTTCACCTCTTCTGCAGCAGCGTGATGCCGTCGCGGAAGGGGAGTATGAAGGTGCTCACGCGCGGGTCGGCTGCCACATGGTCGTTGAATGCCTTCACGCCCATTGTCTGCCTGTCGTGGGCATAGGCGTCGTCGAGGATATTGCCCGACCACAGCGTGTTGTCGGCCACGATGAGTGCCTGCGGTGTGGTGAGGCGCATGGCCATCTCGTAGGCATCGACATAGGTGCGCTTGTCGCCGTCGAGGAACACCATGTCGAACAGTATCCCCAGCTGCGGAGCCTCCGTCAGCGCATCGCCCACACGATAGGTGACGCGCTGTGCCCATGGCGACGCTTCTATCCATGGGCGTGTGAAAGGTTCCAGCTCGTCGTTGCTGTCGAAGGTGACGAGGTGGGCGTCGTCGGAGAGTGCCGCCGCCATGGCCAGAGCGCTGTAGCCGCCGAAGGTGCCCACCTCGAGCACGCGGCGTGGACGCACCAACCGCACCAACCATTGCAGCAGACTGCCCTGTAGGTGGTCGCTCGTCATGTGGCCGTTGTAGAGGTGCAGGTTGATGGCACGCCACAGACGGTGCAGGTAAGGATGTTCGGAATCAATGTGTTGCAGCAGGTAGTGCTCGAGCGTGTCGGGAAAGTAGCGCATAACAGTCAGTCTTCAATCCTCAATGGTCAGTTCTCATTTCTCTTAGTGCCTCTATGGCCAGTCGGTAGCTGTCGAGTCCGAAGCCCGTGATGGTGCCTCGGCATACTGAGGAGATGAGCGACGTGTGGCGGAAAGTCTCGCGTGCGTAGACATTGCTGATATGCACCTCCACCACCGGTGTATCGATGGCACTGATGCAGTCGTGCAGTGCCACGCTGGTGTGCGTGTAGGCGCCGGCGTTGAGCACGATGCCGTCGTAGCTGAAGCCCACGGCCTGTAGCTTGTCGACGAGCAATCCCTCCACATTGCTCTGATAGTAGGAAAGTTCCACGTCGGCATAGCGCGCCTGCAGCTCGGCAAGTAGCAACTCGAAGGTGTCGGTGCCGTACACCGCAGGCTCGCGACGACCCTGAAGGTTGAGGTTGGGACCGTTGATGATGATAATCTTCTTCATGTCGGCAAAGGTAGGAAAATCATGACGTTACTGCGAAGATTTCATAAAATACATTACCTTTGCAACTCCAATACCCTAACCCCATAAAAATCTCCATCCTCCATCTGTTCAGTATGTTGTCGTAGCACGGCAACACCCCGATCACCCCAAATAAAGCGAACAAACAACCTTAAATCTCAACCCACAACAGTATGACCCATAGAATTCTCCTCTCTCTGCTCACCCTGTTTCTCACCCTGGGTATTCAGGCACAAGGCCTTGTGAAGGGTAAAGTGCTTGATAAGAACGGCAACGAACCCATGAGCTTCGTCAACGTGATGGTCAACCGTCAGAGCGACGGCGGCTTTGTGAAAGGCGGCGTCACTGACGAGGACGGCGTGTATATCATCGAAGAGCTGCCCGACGGACAATACTCCCTCGTAGTGTCGTTCGTAGGTTACAAGGAAGCCAAGCGTTCGTTCAGCATCACCACGGCCAAGCGTCAGGTGAACATCCCCACCGTGTATCTCTCCGAAGATGCGCGCATGCTGGGCGAAGTGACCGTCACCGGTCAGCGCTCGCTGGTGAAGCTGGAGGTAGATCGCAAGACCTTCGACGTGTCGCAAGACATCAGCAATGCCGGCGGCTCTGCCAGCGACGTGCTGGAGAATATCCCCTCCGTGGAGGTGGACAACGACGGCAACATCTCGCTGCGCGGCAACAGCAGCGTGGAGGTGTGGATCAACGGCAAGCAGAGCGGGCTCACAGCCGACAACCGGGCACAGATACTCGAGCAGCTGCCGGCAGAGAGCATAGAGCGGATAGAGGTGATCGACAACCCCTCAGCAAAGTTCTCCGCCGAGGGTAGCGCAGGTATTATCAACATTGTGCTGAAGAAAGACCGCACGGCAGGCTACTACGGCTCGCTGCAAGTGGGTGCCAATACCCGCGGAGGAGCCAACGCCAGCGGCAACATCAACTACAACTCATCGCTCTTCGACGCCTACCTCAACGTGGGCTTCCGCCACCGCAAAGGCAAGGGAGAGGGAAAGAGCGACCAGGAGTACTACAACACCGACATGTTTCAGCACTACCGCAACCTGAACGAAAACCAGGGCAACAACCTCTTCACACGCGCCGGCATCACATGGCACGCCACAAAGAAAGACGACATCAGCCTTAGCGGTATGCTCATGACGGGAGCACGCCACGAACGAGGCAACACTCCCTACCACTATGGCAGACTCTCCACTGGAGAAGAGCTATACACCATGATGCGACACACACGAGGAGGAGGCGACATGCTCATGTTCAACGGAGAATTCAACTACCGGCACAACTTCACCGACAAACACTTCCTCGACTTCGTGGTGAGCTTCAACCGATGGAAGAGCGACAACAACAACTACTATCAGGACTCCACCACCTACTTCTACGATGAGCTGCCCACCACCTACAACTACCAGTGGCGTCCCATGCACATCAACAACCGCAACTGGGAAGTGAAACTCGACTACGAGAACCCCATCACCGAGCAGCTGAGGCTGCAGGCCGGCTACCAGGGACGCTTCTCACACGAGAACACACCGCAGGAGTCGTGGGCTGACAACACCTCGTGGGACGGAAGCAACGCCGTGGAAGACCAGGCATTCTACAACCGCTTTATCTACGACCTCGACATACACGCCTTCTATACCACACTGTCGTACAACGTAGGGAAGTTCGGCATCATGGCGGGGCTGCGCGGAGAATACTGGAAGGTGAACACCGAGAGCTACAACTGGGAGCAGCAGCACGACAAGACACTGCGCGACGAACCGTTCAAGAAAGACTTCTTCGAACTGTTTCCCAGCCTGTTCCTCTCCTACCAGTTCACCCCCACGCAGCAGCTGCAGCTCAACTATACCCGCCGCCTGCGCCGCCCATGGGGAGGAGAGCTCAACTCCTTCCGCGACACACGCGATGCCTCGCAGGTGTCGTACGGCAACCCGCAACTCACACCGGAGTTCTCCAACAGCTTCTCGCTCAACTACCTCAAGCAGTGGGATGCCCACTCGCTGCTCGTGAGTGCCTACTACCGACCCACCACCGACGTGATACAGCGCATACGATGGCAGAGCAACGTAGACGGGGTGATGTATCAGACCAACTACAACGTGGCCAAGAGCCAGAGCACCGGACTGGAACTCGTGGTGAAGAATAAGTTCTTCCGCCGACTCGACATCACCACCACCGCCAATGCCTACTACTACCACATCGATGGCTTCACATTCTATCCCGCCGACGGCGATGTGGTGACGGGAAAGAAAAACCACAACTTCTCCTGGAACGCACGCATGCAGGCAAGCCTCATGCTGCCCTATGACATGACCTTCCAAGCCACCGGAAACTACCGTGCACGACAGGTAATCACACAAGGCTACCGCCGCGCCAACTACAGCGTAGACCTCGGACTGCGCAAAAACTTCATGAACAAGAAGTTTACCCTTGCCATCAACGTGCGCGACCTGTTCGACACGCGGCGCTGGCGCATCGTGACCAAGGGCGACGGCTTCAGCCGCAACATGACATGGCACCGCAAGGCACCCAACATCAACGCCACACTGACGTGGAATTTCGGAAACACGAAGGCTAAGAAGCCCAAGACCGATCAGCAGAATGGCGACGACGACGACGGCAACAACGGCGGATACGGAAACGAAATGGGCGAGTGATGGTAATATAATACAAGGTACGCGCGCGCGTAAAGTCAAGGATTAGAAGGCGCAGGTGATTTGGCACGTTCTGCCTTCGCCCGGCGCCTTCAATCACTCCGGGAGCGCAGACGGCCCCGTCAGCACCATATAACAGGAACGATAACGGGAACGGGAACAGCTGGTGCGTTGCGACGCTCCCTCCTCGAAAACACCTCTTTTATATCATGAAACACTTCCTCTCTCTCCTCGTACTGCTGACAGCCTGGCTGTCGGCACAGGCCGCAGGCAAGTCCTACACACTAACCTCACCCGACGGCCGACTCACCGTCAACATCACCACCGCAGGCATACTGCAGTGGGCCGTCAGTCACGACGCCGCAACCGTCACCCTGCCTTCGCCTATAGCGCTGCACGTCACCGTCAAAGGCACCACAGCCACATGGGGAGAGCAGATGAAGGTGCGCACAGCACGCAAGAGCGAACACAGAGCAACACTGCCGGCCATGTTTTACATGCGCAGCACCGTGGCCGACAACTACAACGCCCTCACCCTCACCACCAATCAAGGCTACGATGTGGAATTTCGCGCCTACGACGATGCCGCCGTCTATCGCTTCGTCAGCACAGAAAAGACTGCCTTCGAGGTGAACAGCGAGAGAGCCGAATACCGCTTTGCCGACGACCACCCCGTGGTGGCAGCCTACTACAACAACACCGTGAAAGGCACACGCTACCAGTCGTCGTTTGAGTCGGTATACGAGGAGTGCCGCCTGTCGCAGCTCGATGCCGACACACTGATGCTCTCGCCCATGGCGGTGTGTCTGC
This sequence comes from Bacteroidaceae bacterium, assembly GCA_017940185.1. Classification (GTDB taxonomy): domain Bacteria; phylum Bacteroidota; class Bacteroidia; order Bacteroidales; family Bacteroidaceae; genus Prevotella. The sequence goes on from JAGAZE010000010.1 coordinate 10,920, forward strand.
CGGGAGGCAAGAAGGCTGTGGTGATGGATGCTGCCGTCGACGACTACCCCGGCATGTTTGTCAGAAAAGGCACCCGCGCCGACGCACCACACATGCTCTATGCCGACTTTGCACCGATACCCGTGGAGACACGCATACGCGAGCGCTTCATCATCCCCGTGCGACGCGCCAACAGCATAGCACGCTTCGACGACGACAACGCACAACGACACCTGCCATGGCGCGTGCTGCTCGTCACGGAACATGACACACAGCTGCTCGACAACGATATCAGCTGGCGACTGTCGCCCGACAACCGCATAGGCGACACCGCATGGATAAAACCCGGAAAGGTGGCGTGGGACTGGTGGAACAACTGGAACATCACCGGCGTCGACTTCCAGGCGGGCATCAACACCGAGACGTATAAGTACTACATCGACTTTGCCGCAGCCAACAAGCTGGAATACATCATCCTCGACGAAGGATGGAGCAGCCGCGAGAGCCTCATGGAGGTGGTGCCCGCCATCGACCTGCAAGCCATCGTCGAATATGGCAAGGCCAAGGGAGTAGGCATCATACTGTGGGCCACATGGCGCAACACCATGCGCGACCTCGACGGCATATTCCGACACTACGCACAGATGGGAGTGAAGGGCTTCAAGGTTGACTTCTTCGACCGCGACGACCAGCTCGTGGTGAGCGACGTGAAGGCCATCAGCGCCTGCGCCGCCAAGCACCACCTCGTGCTCGACCTGCACGGCATGCATCCCTTCGGCATGCAGAGAGCCTATCCCAACGTGCTCAACATTGAGGGCGTGAAAGGACTGGAGAACACCAAGTGGGAAGGAAAGAAAGACGGCAAACCCATACACGACTTCCCGCGCTACGACGTCACCTGTCCCTACCTGCGCACCCTCACCGGACCCATGGACTACACGCCCGGTGCCATGAAAAATGCCACACAACGCTCCTTCTACGGCGACAACGGCAACCCCATGAGCATGGGCACACGATGCCACCAGCTGGCCATGTATGTGGTCTACCAGGCACCGCTGCAGATGCTCGCCGACAGCCCGAGCAAGTACATGAAAGAGCAGGAGTCGACCGACTTCATAGCACAGATACCCACCACCTTCGACGAGACCATCGCCCTCAGCGGCGAGATGGGAGAATATGCCGTGGTGGCAAAGCGCAAAGGCAACACATGGTATGTCGGCGCCATGACCAACTGGACGCCACGCGACATCAGCATCGACCTCACGCCGCTGACCCTCGGCACCGACCGACAGATGGAAGCCTTCAGCGACGGTGTCAACGCACATCGCGATGCCACCGACTACCGACGCACACAGCAGCGCGTGACAGCCAATGCCAAACTCGATATTCACCTCGCGCCGGGAGGAGGATGGGCTGCTATAATAAAATAACGACAGACAACCCTGCCAAAAGAGGAAAGAGCGGAAAAGAGAAAATAAATGCTAAATAGTAAATCGTCAAACAGTAAATATTCTTACCTTTGACACATGGCACGCATCTACCGACTCCGACGCAATTTCGACGACACCGTCGAGCAGTGCAAGGACACACAGCAGTCCGACGTCTTCACTGAGTATATGCTGCAGCTGAAGCGCAAAAAAGAAACCAGACAAACCAACACCATACAAATAGAAAACCGCATGGGAAGAGTACTGATGATAGGTGCTGGCGGCGTGGCCACCGTCGCTGCACACAAGATTGTACAGAATGCTGATACCTTCAGCGAGTTTATCATTGCCAGCCGCCGCAAGGAAAAGTGCGATGCGCTCGTCGGCGCACTGCGCAAAAAAGGATATGGACAACCCATACAGACAGCACAGGTGGATGCCGACGACGTGGAGCAGCTAAAGGCACTCTTCAACCAGTATAAACCCGATATCGTCGTCAATCTGGCACTGCCCTATCAAGACCTCACCATCATGGAGGCATGTCTGCAATGCGGATGCCACTACCTCGACACTGCCAACTACGAGCCAAAGGACGAGGCGCACTTCGAATACTCATGGCAGTGGGCATATCGCGAACGCTTTGAGCAGGCCGGACTCTGCGCCATACTCGGATGCGGATTCGACCCCGGAGTGACATCCATATTCACCGCCTACGCAGCAAAACACCACTTCGACGAGATAACACACCTCGACATCGTAGACTGCAACGCCGGCGACCATCACAAAGCATTCGCCACCAACTTCAATCCAGAAATCAACATACGCGAAATCACACAGAAAGGACTCTACTGGAAAGACGGACAGTGGGTGGAGACGGAGCCGCTGGAGATACACCGCACACTCAACTACCCCAACATAGGGCCGCGCGACTCCTACCTGCTACACCACGAGGAGATAGAGAGCCTCGTCATCAACTTCCCCACCATACGCCAGGCACGATTCTGGATGACATTCGGAGAACAGTATATCAAGCATCTTGACGTGATACAGAACATCGGCATGAGCCGCATTGATGAAATTGAGTATGAAGCACCACTCGCCGACGACCCCACCAAGACTGCTAAAGTGAAGATTATCCCCCTGCAGTTCCTCAAAGCCGTATTGCCCAATCCGCAAGACCTCGGCGAGAACTACGAAGGCGAGACTTCCATCGGCTGCCGCATACGGGGAATAAAGGACGGAAAAGAACACACCTATTATATATATAACAACTGCCGCCATCAGGATGCCTACAACGAGACCGGCATGCAGGGCGTGAGCTACACCACCGGCGTGCCTGCCATGATAGGCGCCAAGCTGCTGCTCAAGGGCGTGTGGAAAAAGCCAGGCGTACACAACGTGGAGGAGTTCGACCCCGATCCGTTCATGCAAGAGCTCAACGAGCAAGGACTGCCATGGCACGAACTGCACGACGTAGACCTGGAACTGTAAACAACAGAGAACGCAGACACCCGCATCTGTCTCATGGAAGAGAGAGCGCAAAGAGTATAATAACAACCTTCTACTGATACACATACCACTATGGCAAAGAAAGAAATCACCCCTGCAGACACCTCCACGCAGGAGGGCAAGCTGAAGGCCTTGCAAGCCGCCATGTCGAAGATAGAGAAAGACTATGGCAAGGGCTCCATCATGAAGCTCGGCGAAGAGCATATAGAAAACATCGACGTGATACCCACAGGCAGCATCGGCCTCGACGTCGCCCTCGGCGTAGGCGGCTACCCACGCGGACGCATCATAGAAATCTACGGACCCGAGTCGTCGGGAAAAACCACGCTGGCCATCCACGCCATTGCAGAGGCGCAGAAACTCGGAGGCATAGCAGCCATCATCGACGCCGAGCACGCCTTCGACCGCTTCTATGCCGAACATCTTGGCGTAGACGTCGACAACCTGCTCATCTCACAACCCGACAACGGCGAACAGGCACTGGAGATAGCCGAACAACTCATACGCTCCTCCGCCGTCGACCTCGTGGTGATCGACTCCGTGGCAGCACTCACACCCAAGAAGGAGATAGAAGGCACCATGGGCGACAGCATGGTGGGACTGCAGGCACGACTGATGAGCCAGGCACTGCGCAAACTCACCGCCACCATAGCCAAAACCAACACCTGCTGCATCTTCATCAACCAGATACGCGAGAAGATAGGCGTACTCTACGGACCCAGCGAGACCACCACAGGCGGCAACGCACTGAAGTTCTACGCCAGCGTGCGCATCGACATACGCAAGTCGACACCCATCAAAGACGGAGAAAACGTGCTCGGCAACCTCACTAAGGTAAAGGTGGTGAAAAACAAGGTGGCACCGCCCTTCCGCCGCGCAGAGTTCGACATCATGTACGGCGAGGGCATCTCACGCACCAGCGAAGTGCTCGACCTGGGCGTCGACATGGACATCATCAAGAAGAGCGGCAGCTGGTACTCCTACGGCGACACACGCCTGGCACAGGGCGCCGATGCCACCAAACAGCTGCTGGCCGACAACCCCGAACTCTGCGAGGAGATAGAAGCCCAAATCATGGAGCACCTCAAAGAGCAGGGACAACAGGCATAACATACAAGCACAGCCATGTTTATCGTCAACGGGCTGCATACGTTGGGCCGCTATCTGCTGCTGATGGGACGCGTGATGGCGCGCCCCGAACGCATGCGTATGTTCTGGAAACAGTACGTGCACGAGATGTCGACACTGGGGGTGAACAGCATAGGCATTGTGCTGCTCATCTCCTTCTTCATCGGCGCCGTTATCTGCATACAGATGAAGCTCAACATACAGAGCCCGTGGATGCCGCGATGGGTGAGTGGCTACACCACACGCGAGATAATGCTGCTGGAGTTCTCCTCCAGCATCATGTGTCTCATTCTTGCCGGCAAGGTAGGAAGCAATATCGCCTCGGAGATAGGCACCATGCGCGTCACACAGCAGATCGACGCCCTCGACGTGATGGGTATAAACTCCGCCGGCTACCTCATCCTGCCCAAGGTGCTCGGCCTGGTGAGCATCATGCCGCTCCTCGTCATCTTCTCAGCCGCCATGGGCATGGTGGGAGCCTACGCCACAGCCTTCGTGGGACACATCATCACGCCCGACGACCTCACCGCCGGACTACAGCACGACTTCGTGCCGTGGTTTCTGTGGATGAGCATCATCAAGAGCCTCGTCTTCGCCTTCATCATCAGCAGCGTGTCAGCCTTCTTCGGCTACACCGTCGAGGGCGGCAGCGTAGAAGTAGGACGCGCATCCACCAATGCCGTAGTGTCGTCGAGCGTGCTCATACTCTTCTCCGACGTCTTCCTCACACAAATGCTCAGCTGAAGAGAGAAGACAGCGCACATGTGGTTGTTTACCGTTTTCACACACATCGTTTTCCATAGATAATTATCTGTGGAATGTAGAGTGCGACAACATTATCACTTCCCTGCACAAGCCCTCATTCAAAGTCTGTACTATTGCTCAGGCTTTGAATGAGGGCATTGTATGAGTTACAAACACACATATCCAAACGGCAAATACTACGACAGCCAAAGGATATGAGAGAGAATATGTGTGTTTGTAGCCAAGATAAGGGTCGGATGAACCAGAAAACTCGTGGACTAAGTAAAAATAGAGAAGTGAGAATGAAGTTAAGAGCAGCAAGAACGACGGTGCTTTCTCAAATATACTGTAGTAGAACGCATGTAATCATGTTAAAATACAGACATTTTATATTAGAAATGATGTAATATCAAAATAAAGTTGTAATTTTTCATTCGAAACAATATAATTTGAAATGGAAAGGACAAAACTATCAGCAGTTGTAAAGGCCCTACGCAAGGAATATGGTCTTACTCAGGAAGACCTCGCCCTAAAGTCGGGCGTGGGGCTTTGCTTCGTCAGAAACTTGGAACAGGGAAAGCCGACGCTGAGGATGGACAAAGTGAATCAACTACTTGATTTGTTTAATTACGAACTAACGGCAACACCCAAGCAATGAGGCAAGCAGAAATATATCGCAAAGACATTCTTGCAGGCATCCTGACGGAAGATGGTGGTGAATACCGCTTCTGCTATGACGGAGCGTATCTTGTCCGTGAGAATGCACAGCCAGTGAGTCTGACTCTACCATTATAGACGGAAGCATTCGTAAGCCCGGTGTTGTTCCCATTCTTCGATGGACTGATACCCGAAGGATGGTTGCTTGATGTGGCACTCCGCAACACCGACATCAGCATCCTTGATCGTATGTCGCTGCTGCTGTTATGCTGCAAGGAGTGCATCGGCTCAGTCAGTGTCGTGCCCATAAATAAGGAAGGAGGCGATTCTGATGGCTCTCAATGACGTGGAATACGAATACGAAACCGCCTACATCAAGGCCGCACTCATCCGTTCTCATCATCTTGAACCGCACATTTCCTTTTCCTTATTCATCCGTGCCATCTGCACTTTCTCTGGCAGAGAGTACAAGTATGACCCTGCCCAAAGGGTTGATACCGTCATCTATCATGATGAAAAGAAATTTATAACATCCAAAAGCTCAAAGTGGCAACGTGGAAGAAGGATTGTGTCGCATCTGACAGAAGTGTTTAGGGCAACGCAAATACAATAGGCAAGTAGAGAAAATGATGATTTGTGATAAAAAAAGTGTGAAATTATCGCAAAAAGACAGGGCTTGTTAATTTTGTTTTATAAAAAATGCCTATCTTTGCAAATCAAACTTTATAAAATAGTGCAATTCCTATAAAATACAATTTATATGAGTGTCAGTAAAGATGTCATCAAACAATGCTTGATCAGTAAGCAACGCGAGGTGGATGAGGCGGTGATAGTGAATCGTCCCGTTGAATTCGAAGAGAACGGCAACTATGTGATAGTTGGCGTGAGACATG
>JAGAZE010000011.1 GCA_017940185.1 Bacteroidaceae bacterium
CAGCACGGCTTTTTCGTTCGTGTCTAGCAATAAAGTATGACTTTTTCGTTCGTGTCTATCAATCCAGTACGACTTCAAAACAACTGTCTACTGTTTCAGCTAATGAAGAGAAAAAGTGTCTAGTAAAATCAGGAAAAGTCAGTGTAGCCCAATCGCATTGTGATTGAGCCCCAATTGGAGTGTGATTGGGCAATAGTTGCGGTGTGATTGGGGAATAGTTGGAGTGTGATTGGGGAATAGTTGGAGTGTGATTAGGCTACAGTTGCATAATCGTTCCTTTTTGGTTGTCTACTGCATGGCTTTCTTCAGCTTTGGGGTGGCCCATGTGAGGAGTCTGCCTTGTGCATCTTCGTAGACGAGCAGCGCCTGCAGGTCGGCATGTTGCTGCATGAATTGCTGTGCCTTCTGCAGTCCCATCACCATGAATGCCGTGGCATAGGCATCGGCACGGGCGCACTGCGGCGCTACGACGGTGGCGGAGAGCAGAGAATGTTGCACGGGACGTCCCGTATGCGGATCTATGGTGTGAGCATAGCGGCGTCCGTCTTTGTAATAGAAGTTACGATAGTTGCCGCTAGTAGCCACCGCTTGGTCGCACAAGGTGAGAATGGCCTGATATTCTTGGTCTTCGGAAGCGTTTTCCTTGGGTTGCTGCACTGCGATACGCCAGCGTTTCCCCTTCTCGTTTACTCCCTGGCAGACTACTTCGCCGCCAATCTCTATCATAAAGTTATCGACTCCATTGTGGCGCATCATGTGTGCCAGCGCATCGCAGGCGTAGCCCTTGGCAATGGCGCTAAAGTCGAGTTGCAGGCGCTTGTCAGTGCGCTGCAATCGTTGTCCGTGCAGTTTCACCTTGCCGTAGCCCACACACTGCAACAGGCTATCAATCTGCTGTTGCGAGGGTTGGCGCTCACCCTTTGTGCCAAAGCCCCATGCATTGACCAGTGGCGCCACGGTGATATCGAAGGCTCCTTGCGTCTGCTCCGACACCTGCTGCGCCATGTCGAACACCTCAATGAAGGCATCGTTGAGCGTGGTGTCGGCACCGGCATTGATGCGCGCCACAAGAGAATGGGGATTGAACATGGAGAAAGTGGCATCTACCTGTTGCAGCGTGGCTTCCACCTCCTGCTGCAAGGGGCGACTGCTGTGGTAGGTGATATGGTAGATTGTGCCAAAGGCCTTACCCGACAACTGCATATACTGCTTGCTCTTGGCATTGCGCAGGATGAAGAAGGTGCCGACGATGAGCAGCAGCAGGAAGAAAAGAGACAGTACGGGGCGCTTCATGACGACTGACGTTCGGCCAGATGTATGGTTTTGTCTATCTGATAGTCGTTGCGGCTATCGGCATTGCGGCTGATGAGATCGCCCAGGAAACCTGCCACGAAGAGCTGTGTGCCGATGATCATCATGGTGAGGGCAATGTAGAAATAGGGCGTATCGGTGATGAGACGGTGTTGCGTGCCACCGATGATGGCAATGAGTTTGTCGGCACCGATGATGATGGTGGCAATCAGTCCGATGATAAAGGTGATAGACCCCAGGAAACCGAACACGTGCATGGGTTTCTTGCCAAACTTTGAGAGAAACCACAGCGTGATAAGGTCGAGATAGCCATTGACGAATCGGTTGATGCCAAACTTTGATTTTCCGTATTTGCGTGCCTGGTGGTGTACCACCTTTTCACCTATCTTGTCGAATCCGGCATTTTTTGCCAGATAGGGGATGTAGCGGTGCATCTCTCCGTAGACCTCAATGTTTTTCACCACTTCGCTGCGATAGGCTTTCAGCCCACAGTTGAAGTCGTGCAGGTTGTGAATGCCGCTCACGCGTCGCGCCGTAGCATTGAAGAGTTTGGTGGGTATGGTCTTGGTGAGCGGGTCGTAGCGTTTCTGCTTGTATCCCGACACGAGGTCGTAGCCTTCCTCGGTTACCATTCGGTAGAGTTCGGGAATTTCGTCGGGCGAGTCTTGCAGGTCGGCATCCATGGTGATCACCACCTGTCCCTTGGCTTCGCGGAAACCGCAGAACAGTGCTGGGCTCTTGCCATAGTTGCGGCGAAACTTTATGGCTCTCACGTTGTCATCGGTGTGTGCCAAGTCGGCAATCACCTGCCATGAGTTGTCGGTAGAGCCGTCGTCAATGAATATCACTTCGTAGGAATAACGATGTTCGTTCATCACGCGCACTATCCATTGATGGAGTTCGGGCAGCGATTCGGCCTCATTGTAAAGAGGTACTACTACTGAAATGTCGGTCATAATAAAAAGGGGAGAGAGGAAAGTGGGAAGTAAAGGCCGTTGTGATGTTTAGAGTGGCAGCAGGTTGTCGCCTTCGAGTTCGCATTGTGTGAATCCCATGCTCTTTGCTTTGTCGGTGTCCATCGCCAGGTAGGTCACCTCAGCCTGGGTGCACACCACGCCATCGGCATTCTCCAGCTGCACATGTATGGTTGCCAGACGGTGCCGATGGTCTACGAGTTGTGCTTTCAGCGTGACTTGCGGTTCGGTGGTCATCACTGCCTTGCGATAGGTGATGTTGAGTCGTGTGGTGACGCCCGTTGTCTGCAATCGTCGGAACACCACCCACGATGCTATCTCATCAATGAGCGTGGCTTGTATACCACCATGCAGCGTGTCGATCCATCCTTGGAAGTGTGTCTGCGGCGACCAATAGCAGCGCACCTCGTCGCCTTCTTCGAAAAACTCCATGTGGAGTCCGATGGGATTGTCGGGGCAGCAACCGAAACAGTCGTATCCTTCGCGGTGCAGCCATGGGTTCTTTATCTTACGCATGTGGAGGGATGGAGTTGAAGTTGTTGTATAACGGTGTGTCAGAAGGTGATGTTGAATCCGAAGCGTATGCCCCATTTCTTGATGCCAGGGTGTTTGAGGTAGGTCAGTCGGCGCACGTAGTCGATTTCAAACACTTTGAAGATGTTGTGTACACCCACCACTACTTCCCAGTAGGGAGTTTTGCTGTTCATGGTGTAGGTGTTGTCGGGGAAGTAGAACAGCGTGTTTTCGGGTTGTTGTGGATTGAAGTAGGTGGGTGTGTTTTTCTTTGTCAGTGTGCTCCACATTCCTCTCACGGCGAAGTATTCTCTCCACTTGAGTTTATGGAGTAGCGGTATGCGGTTGAATATCTTTCCGTTCATGTCCCACGAGAGGCACCAGAAGGCGTAGCGGTCGCTGAGAAACTCCATGTTGTTCATCAACGAGAAGGTATTTTCGTGGTCGAAGTAGGAGAGGTTGACGGGTGGCATGATGAGCAATGGGAACGGCACTTTGCTCCACTGTATGCCGCCTTTGAGGTTGAGGTTGATTTTTCCCCAGCTGCCCATCCAGAATCGCTTGTAGATGGTTGCTTCGGTGTAGTGGTAGTTGTAGTCGGCTCCAAACACTCCCTTCATGCCCATGGTGTGGGAGAGTGCGAAGTGGGGTGCGTTGTGGTTGACCTCTATTCGGTTTTGCTTGCTGTTGACGAAGGTTTGTCCGGGTCGGTAGTCGAAGCCCAGCATCACTTCCGTGGTGCGTATCTTCTTCACATAGTCGCCATTGATGCGTTGGAAGATAAGGTCGCCGGCGGGGCGGTTGCTCTCGGTCTTGAAGTTGAAGTTGGTGGCAAAGCCTCCTTCGGTTTCCCACTTGAAGGTGAGTTGCTGACGATTGAGGAAGTACATTTGTCGCACATCCTGCACCTTGAATGCCATGAAGGCGTTGTCTTTGTTGTGCACGGTGAACTTGTCCGCCGGCGACATCACATCCTTGGTGCTCTCAAACGAGATGTAGCGTGATGGGAACTCAACGGGTTGGTACTCAGGTCTCACAAAGGAATAGGTGAGTTTTCCTTGATAGTAGTGCTGCTTGGAACGTGTGCCATAGGCGTAGAAGCCTTCAGCAAAGAGGTGTGGGTTGAGTTTGGCTGTGGTGCGCGCTCCGAAACGGAGTCGGAATCCATCGACAAAGTTGTGGGATATGAATGTGTTGACAGGGCCAAGGTCGACCTTGCTGGGCACGCTGTCGGACCCTGTCTCAATAAAGTTTTCTATCAGTGCTTTGGAGAAGAACATCACCCACTTGAAGTTTTTCGACTTGGCGAGGCTTTTCACGAATCCGCCCATATTGCTTTCGCTTTGCGTGAGTGTGCCTGTGCGATGTTGTTGCCAGAAGTCTTCGTCTCGCAGTTTGGCATTGGGCTCGTAGCGCACATCGCCACTGCCCTTGAACAGTTTGGCGGCAATGGGGTCGAAGGCGTAGTTGCTCATACTGGTGTTGCGGAGCACAATGCCACGCTGGAAGAGGTCGGTCACCTCCAGCTCAGCCACCACATTGTCGGTGGTGAGCACCCATTCGCCATTGTCGATCTTGGTGAATTCCTGCTCCATCTTCATCGACTGCACGAAGTTGACTCCCGTATTGCCAGGCAGCTGCATATTGCACCGCTTGACATGTAGTGTGCTGTCGTTGAGCACGTAGAGTTCGCCACGGAAGCCGAAGTCCTGCTGATTGACGGGCAGAAACTGAAGGTGAATGCAGTGGTCGTTGCCCACGTAGACAGTGTCTTGTATGTAAAAGCGATAGAACGACACTGCCGTTTCGCCTATGGGGCTGGGGAATTGCTTATTGAGGAAGCGTATGTGGTCGTCGTAGATGTTGATATCGGTAAAGATATCTTTCACCATGGTATTGAGCGCCTCTCCCGTTTGTATCATTGTTGATATACCCTTTGTAGACTGTCCTTTGATGATGTCTTTTTCGGAGCGTGGCTGCTTGCGGTAGATGTGCTGAAGATAGGTCTCGTCGACAGACAGAGGGAGTATCAGTTTCTGATTGGCGGGGCACAGTTCCACATGGTTGAGCAGCCAGGGCGAGTTGCGGAAGAGTCGTCCTTCGAGCTCCTCGGGCGTGAGTCCGTTGATGGCAAGGGTTATCTTCTGATATTTGTCGTATTGGTAGAAGTCGTGGTTGGTGAGGTCGGTGCGTTTCTTCGCTGCTATGACGCGGCGCATGAGTTCGACGGCGGGGTTGTTTTTACGCGAGTATTTACTTTTGCGCTTTGAGCGCACCACCACCTCGTCAATCTTCTTGGTATCGCTGATGAGTCGCACCTGCAGAATGTCGGTAGTCTTAGCCGACACCTTTATGGTGCGTGGTTTGTAGCCCATGGCAGTGATGGTGAGGGTTTCTCCGTTTATGCGCTGTATAGCGAAACTGCCGTCGGCATTGGCCTCTTTATGTACTTTTCGTGCCTTGTAGGTAATGTTGGCATGTGGCACGCTGTCGCCAGTCTGTGCATCTACCACGTAGCCACGCAACTCCTGTCCTCGCGCTGCAAGCGAAAACAGGCAAATCAGGAGCACGAGGCCTATGTTAGTCAATCTTTTCATCAGCAGGATAGCCTCCCATCTCTCGGATGGCGTTCTTTAGCATGGTGTATTGTTGGTAGAGGTTGTTTACGGGTTGTTCATCGTTTGTGAAGTCGTGCATCGGGCTCTTCAGGTAGAAGCTCAGAAAGCGTTGTATTCCACTTCGGTGTGCCCGTGCGGCGAGGTCGGACAGCAGGCAGAGGTCGAGAAGCAGCGGTGCAGCGAGGATGGAGTCGCGGCACAGGAAGTTGATTTTCACCTGCATGGGATATCCCATCCATCCGAAGATGTCGATATTGTCCCATCCCTCTTTGTTGTCGTTGCGCGGTGGGTAGTAGTTGATGCGCACCTTGTGGTAGTAGTCTTTATAGAGTTCGGGTTGCTGTTCGGGGCATAGTATAGTCTCAAGGGTGGATAGTTTGCTCACCTCCTTGGTTCGGAAGTTGTCGGGTTCGTCGAGCACGAGTCCGTCGCGATTGCCTAGAATGTTGGTAGAGAACCATCCGCTGAGTCCCAGGCATCGTGTGCCAATGATGGGCGCGAAGCCGCTCTTCACCAGCGTTTGTCCAGTCTTGAAGTCTTTGCCGGCTATTGGCATGTGCATTTTTTCAGCCATTTGCCACATGGCAGGAATGTCGACGGTAGTGTTTGGCGCTCCCATGATGAAGGGCGCCCCCTCGGCCAGCGCTGCATAGGCATAACACATGGACGGTGCGATGTGTTGACGGTCGTCGGCTTGCATCGCCTGCTCAAGATGTTGGAGCGTGTCGTGCACTGTGTCGCAATAGGGCACGTATATCTCTGTAGAAGCAGCCCAAATGACGACGATGCGTGCTATGTTGTTGTCGTTTTTGAATTGGCGGATGTCTTCACGCAACGCCTCTACCATCTGCCACCGGGTGGCATTGGGTTTTACGTTGTCGCCGTCGAGACGCTTGGCGTAGTTCTTGTCGAAGGCGGCCTTCATAGGCACTATCTTCTCCAGTTCGTCGCGCACGGGGAGTATATCCTTCTCGTTGAGCACTTCGGCATACATGGCGGCTTGAAAAGCGTTTTGCGGATAGACGTCCCATGTAGCGAAGACAATGTCGTTGAGGTCGGCCAGCGGCACAATGTCTCCATAAGCCATACGCTTGTCGCCTTCAGGGGTGGCTACGCGTATCTTATCGTATTGAGTGAGTGCTCCTACGGGCTTGGCCAGCCCTTTGCGTGTCATGAGCACGCCAGTGATAAACGTGGTGGCCACGGCACCACAGCCTACAATCATTATGCCGAGTTTGCCTTCCGCAGGCATTACATTCCCTTGTCTGTGTTCCATTGTTATAGCTTTCATAAATTGGTCGCTACACACCCAATACTCAATGTTGGTGTGTTTTCAGTCATGCAAAGGTAACACAAAGAGTTGGAAGAACAAGAAAATTCTTCCAACTTTGATACATCCACCCTAAATGGCGTTTGATTTTAGTGCTTGTTCAGCTGCTTAAGGCTTTGCTTCAATGGTTCACACACCCGCATTTCTCAATAGCTGGGGTAAGAAGCAGGAGAAGACGAGGATAATGAGTCCTACCACGAGGGAGATGATGGTGTTGCGATTGCAGCCCTTCCATTCCTTGAGCAGTATGCCCCATACATTGGAGAAGGTGACATTGAGTGCCATGAGTATGCACCACGAAAAGGCTAGCAGTGTGGTGGAGTCTTTGAGAAAGCCTTTTCCAAGGCTAAGTCCGAAGAACTGACTGTACCACAGCAGTCCTGCCAGGGCGCAGAAGGCAATGTTGTTGGCATAGAGACTGGTTTTGCCATAGTCGCTCCACGACTTATTCTTGGCGTTCTGAAAGAGGCAGTAGGCCGCATTGACCAGAAATCCACCGAAGGTGACGAGTAGCGTGGCGGGCAAGGTGGCAAAGATTTCCTTGCTTCCTTGGAACTTGATGGGTTCGGCCATGCTCAGTCCGATGGCAAAGCATCCGCTCATGAAGCCAGCCAGCAAAGCAATGAGAATGCCTTTGGGGAAGTTGAAGTCTTTCACGGCTTCTTTTTTCTCCTCTTCGCTGAGCGACTTCGACTTCATGGCGCCTGCCAATCCTATGACGGCGATGCCCAGCAGGGTGACTATCACCCCCACAATGACGGCAGTGGTGAGCTGATCGCCCTCTGCCAAGGCCTTTCCCATGAGCGGTTTGATGACGGGGGGAAGTATGACACCGAGTGCTGCGCAGGTGCCCAGGGCGAGCGATTGTCCAAGCGCAATGCCCAAATAGCGCATGGAGAGACCAAAGGTGAGACCGCCTACGCCCCATAGCATGCCAAAGAAGATGGCATAGAGCGTGTCGGAGCCATGGGCAGCATATAGCGAGAAGAGACTTTCGCCCTGACCGGGATTGGCGATGAGAGCACCGAGGAGTGGAAAGAGGAGATAGGCAAACACGCCTTGCGTGAGCCAGAAACTCTCCCACTTCCATTCTTTTATCTTATTGATGGGCACGTAGGAACTCGACTGACAGAAGGCGCCCACGGCAATGATGATGAGTCCGATGAGTATTTCCATATTGCTTGACTGATGATGGGGGGTGACTCTGGGTTTTCATTGATGAAGGGAGACCGGAAAGTGTGTTGTGCTTTTCGTCTCCCTCCTTATTGTACTACGCTTATGCGCGCTTGGATGTCACAGCGTTTTCGTATTGTTCTATCTCAGCGATGTAGGACTCACCCACAGGCACGTCGTTCTTCAGATTGAAGTAGTCGAACACTGCTCCGAAGGGCATTGTCTTGGCTTCTTCAAGCAGGGCCAGTCGCTGGAATCCCTTGTCTTCGTCTTCATACTGGCGCAACTTCTGCAGTGGCTCGAGCAGCGCACTGAGGATACACTTCTGCGTGGCGCGTGTGCCGATGACGTAGGCACCGATACGATTGATGGATGCATCGAAGTAGTCGAGGCCCACGTGAGCACGGTCGAGGGCATCAGCGCGCGTTATCTCCTTGAAGAGGTCGAGCGTCTGGTCGTTCATGATGGTCACATGGTCGCTGTCCCAACGCACAGGACGGCTCACATGCAGCATCAACTCAGGCACGAAGAGCAGCAGCGAGGCCACCTTGTCGCTCACATTCTCGGTGGGTTCGTAGTGACCAGTGTCGAGGGTGTAGATTACCTTACGACTGGCGCAATAGCCTTCGAAGAAGTCCATCGACCCCACGGTGTAGCTCTCCAGGCCTATGCCGAACAACTTGGCTTCTACACAGCTCTTCATGTGGGGCAACTGCTCGGAGAGGATGTCATCGAGCGACTGTGCCAATATCTCTCTGTAGCGTTTGCGCTCCACTGTGAGGTCTTTGCTGCCGTCGTGCACCCATATATTCATGATGCAGGGGTCGTCTTGTGCCTCACCCATGGCATTGGCAATGCGGCGGCAACGCCTGGTGTGCTCTATCCAGAAATCGCGGATGCCCTTGTCGGGGTTGGCGAGGGTAAGATTGCCGCTCTTGGGATGGGAGAAGGAGGTGCTGTTGAAGTCGAGCTTCATGTGCTGCTCTTTTGCCCATTGTATCCAACTTTCGAAGTGCTTCACCTCCACTTGGTCGCGGTCGACAAACTGTCCTTGGAAATCACCGTATATCTCATGCAGATTGAGGCGATGATTGCCTGCCAGGAGCGACTTGGCCTTGATGATATCTTGTCTCACCTCGTCGATGTTGCGCGCCCGACCGGGGTAGTTGCCCGTGGTCTGTATGCCTCCGCTGAGGGCTTCGTTGCGCTCAAAGCCCACGACGTCGTCGGTCTGCCAGCAGTGTAGCGAGATGGGTATCTGTTCGAGAGTGGCAATGGCCTTGTCGGTGTCGACTCCAAGGGCAGCATAGCGCTCGCGTGCAATCTCATACGATTGCCTGATTTGTTGTTCGTTCATAGCATAAGTGTTTTTAGTTATCTGATAATGTTGTAGGTTTTCCACGTTTCCACATCTTGTGGCAGGAATTGCCTGGTTTCCACCGAGCGTGCTATCATCTGCCGCATGTCGGCAATGCTTTCGACCACTCCTGCTGCCTTAGCCTGCATCATCACATTGCCTATGGCTGTTGCTTCAGCAGGTCCTGTCACTACTGGCACACCGAGGGCGTTGGCGGTGAACTGAGCCAGTAACTCGTTTTTCGAACCTCCACCTATCACATGCAGACGCTCTATGGGGAATGGGGCAAACTGTTGCAATAGGCGGAACACCTCGCGATAGCGCAGCGCCAGGCTGTAAAGTATGCACTTGCAGTACTGCGGCTGCGTGGTGGGCACGGGCTGACTTGTGCGGTGACAGTAGTCGGCTATGGCCTGTTGCATTGATGAAGGGTTGGCAAAGCTGGCATCGTCGGGATCGATGAGGGCAGGTACGTCGTCGAGTTGCAGTGTCTGACTGAGCAGCGTGTCGTAGTTGAGCACTTCCTGTCCAGCATCTTTCCATTCCTTACGGCACTGCTCCAACAACCACATACCACATATATTCTTCAGGAAGCGCGTGGTGCCTTCTATGCCACCTTCGTTGGTGAAATTCTCTTTCTGTGTGTCGGCACTGATGATGGGTTGTTCAGTCTCTATACCCATAAGACTCCATGTGCCCGAGCTGAGATAGGCGAAGTGCTTGTCGAGTGCCGGCACAGCGGCTACTGCTGAGGCTGTGTCGTGCCCGGCTACGGCCACCACAGGCACGGGGCCAAGCCCCGTCTGCTGCTGCACATCGGCAGTGAGAGCACCTATGATGGTACCTGGCAGCACGCTACGGCCAAACTGGTTGGCGGAAAGACCGACACTTTGCAGCAAGCGGGGATCCAACTGCTTGGTGCGGGGATTGAGCATGTTGCTTGTTGAGGCGATGGTATACTCGCACACAGCTTCGCCTGTAAGCATATAACTGAGGGCGTCGGGCACGAAGAGTATCTTCTCGGCTGCGGCAAGGGCTGCATTGTGTTGTTGACGCAAAGCGTAGAGCTGATACAGTGTATTGAAGTTCATCACCTGTATGCCTGTAAGGTTGTATACTTCTTTAGCAGGCACTTGCTCACTGAAGAAACGCTGAGGCATGCCGTCGGTATAGGGGTCGCGGTAGCAATAGGGAGTGCGCAGCACACCTCCATCACTGCCTATAAAGGCAAAGTCGACACCCCATGTGTCGATGCCTATGCTGTCAATGTGTATCTGTTCGCGGGCAACTATCTTCAATGCTTCTATCACTTCATGATAGAGTGCGAAGATATCCCAGTTGAGGTGTCCGCAACTGGCTATGATGTGATTGGGAAATCGTGTGAGTTCACGCTGATGAAGCGTTGTGCCATCTATGGTCGTAAGTATTGCTCGTCCGCTAGTGGCGCCGAGGTCTACGGCAAGGAAGGTCTGTGTTTTCATAATGGGAGAGTTAGGGAGGGAAGTTGGCTTTCGCCCAGTTTTGCATTGAGGAGGATTGGTTCATGCTGGGCTCTGACGATATCTGCTTGCTCTTGCACAGGTTATGATGCGGAGCGAGGAGAGAGCGTTCGTAACGTTGCAGTTGTCAGCGCGGTAGAATTGTCATGGGGTCGGCAAGTCCGTGTATGATGGCATAGAGTGTGAGTCCTGCAGCGGATTTGACGTTAAGTTTCTGCGTGATATTTTTGCGGTGCGTTATTACTGTCGTGAGGCTTATGTGGAGCTCGTCTGCTATTTCCTTATTTATCATTCCCTTCACCACGCATTGCAGCACCTCACGTTCTCTTGGCGTGAGGGGTGATGGTAGATGATGAGTGGTGGGTGATGGGTGATAGTGTCCTTGGCGCATCATCTGCAGCAAGTCTTGCACAATACTGTTGGCGGGCTGGCTAACATCTAGCGTGGGTTGTGCATATTGTGTCGACTTTTGTGTAGTGAGCACGATTGTTCTCTGCGTAGGCAGTGAGGTGGTGGGCGGTGGCATGAGACATTCATCGACAAAGAGATGCCCCACAGGCGTCGTGAGTTGCTGCTCTGCCTCTGCCCATGAAGCAAACGTAGCGATATTGATGGCCGGCATCACCTGTTGTACCAATGCGTGCAGTCCTAGTGCGGTGAGAGCATTGGGTGTTATGATGGCAAGATGAATCATGATGAGTGGATGGTATTGATTATGAGCTTTACTTTGTCTTCCGTTGGCATGGCATAGTCTATCCATTGGATGTGAGTTCCTCTTCGTTGCATGCCCCGGAAGTAGGTCATCTGTCGTTTGGCGAACTGGTGAATGGCAATCTCCAATTGACTAACCATCTGCTGATAGGATAGTTGCCCGATGATATATTGCGTGATGTAGCGATATTCCAATCCGTAGTAGATGAGTTGCTGTGGTGTACATCCTTCGTTGAGCAGTTGTTGCACCTCATCTACCATGCCATCTTCAAGTCGCTGCTTCAGGCGCTGTGTGATGCGTTGCCGGCGCGTGTCGCGATCGATGTCAATGCCTATGACCACTCCATTGTACCTACTTCCCTGCTCACCCCGTTCTATAACGGATGCCGCCAAAACGCCATACGGTTTGCTCCCCTCCTTGCCTTTGCCTTCCGCCGGCGACTTTAGGGTGCCCTCCCCTCTCTGCTCTTTCAAGATGAACTCCTCTATTTCTATTGCTCTGATGGCTCGTTGCTTGGTGTCGACATCAGTGCGATTGTGCATTACTGTGCCGTTGTTTTCCTTCAACTGCTGGAGCATCGTGGTGAGTTCTGCCAATGAATACTGCTCCAGCCTTTGCCGCAGTGCGGGGTTTTGTGGCACTGTGGGGAGGTTGTAATTGCGGAGCACTGATTCGATGTACAGTCCGCTGCCTCCGCAGAGTATGGCTGTGCGCTGTTGCTGCTGCAGGCTAGCGTAGACCTCTCTAAAGTCGTGCTGATATCGGTATACGTTGTACTTCTCTCCGGGCTCACAGATGTCGATGAGGTGGCATGGTATGCGGACACCATTATATATATAGTCGTCGAGATCTTTGCCTGTGCCTATGTCCATTCTTCTGTAGACCTGTCGCGAGTCGGCACTGATAATGTCTGCGTTGAGCTTTGCCGCCAGCGCTACCGCCAATTGCGTCTTTCCGCACGCGGTGGGTCCAAGGATGGTAATCATTATTTGTCAGTTGGTTTTCGTCCGACGTTCTGTTTTACCACCGATGCAGTGGTATTCCACTTCTGCTTCTTGCAGTTCCTGCGCCTCGTAGATATTGCGTCCGTCGATGACCAATGCCCTTCTCATGTTTTGCTTGAGGTGTGGCCAGTCGGGCAGTCGGAACTCCTTCCATTCGGTGAGCAGCAGCAGTGCATCGGCACCATCGATGGCTTCGTATTTGTTTTTGCTGAACAATAGTTGCCTGTCGAGAATTTGCTGTCCGTCTTCTCTAAGCATCATCCGCCGCTTGCATTCAGGCATTGCCACAGGGTCGTAGGCTCGGATTGTGCATCCTGCCTTGAGCAGCAAGTCGATGATTACGAGGGAAGGAGCCTCACGCATATCGTCGGTTTCGGGTTTAAAGGAGAGTCCCCATAGGGCAATGGTTTTTCCCTTGAGCTCCTCGGGAGCATAGGCCGCCACGAGCTTGTCGAAGAGTATACGCTTCTGACGCTCATTGACACGCTCCACAGCTTGCAACACCTGCATGTCGTAGTGTTGTTCGGTAGCAGTTCGGATGAGCGCCTTCACATCTTTGGGGAAACAAGACCCTCCATATCCACAACCTGGATAGAGGAATTTGCGCCCAATGCGAGTGTCGCTACCAATTCCTGCTCGTACCATATTGACATCGGCACCGAGCAGTTCGCACAAGTTGGCAATGTCGTTCATGAAAGAGATGCGCGTGGCCAACATCGCATTGGCGGCGTATTTGGTCATCTCCGCACTAGGAATGTCCATAAAGAGTACGCGGAAATTGTTGAGCAGGAAGGGCTTGTAAAGACGTGTGAGTAGTTTGCGAGCGCGTTCACTCTCCACACCCACTACCACTCGGTCGGGGCTCATAAAGTCTTTCACAGCACATCCTTCCTTAAGAAACTCCGGATTGCTCGCCACATCGAAGGGGATATCAGCGCCTCGCTCGTGCAACTCTTCCTGTATGGCTTGCTTGACGAGACGTGATGTGCCAACGGGAACGGTGCTCTTCATCACCACGACAATATATTTGTTGATGTGGCGTCCTATTGTACGGGCCACTTGCAACACATATTTAAGGTCGGCAGAGCCGTCTTCGTCTGGTGGCGTCCCAACGGCACAGAACACGAGTTGCTGCTGATTGAGGACGGTCTCGAGTTGTGTGTGGAAATGTAGCCGTCCGGCTTGCACATTCTTCTTCACCAGTTCGTCGAGGCCTGGCTCGTAGATAGGTATTTCGCCCTGCTTGAGGCGTTCAATCTTGTTGGCATCTACGTCAATGCATGTCACTGTGGCTCCCGTCTCGGCAAAACATGCTCCAGAAACGAGGCCTACATATCCAGTTCCTACTATTGCTATCTTCATGGAGAATTATTTTTCGGAGAGGGAAGTTCGGGAGGGTAAATCGGAGAGAAAGAAGAAGGGTAAGGACAAACGAGTGAAGTTGTTTTCGTCTGTGCGTTGTCTGCACTCTCTTCAGCAGCTGGTCATCAGAAACATTCGGCTTCTTGTAGAGCGACGCCTTTCAGGTCTTTGTCACTCAGCAGCATTTCGTGGGTCGGTATTGGCCATTGCACTCCTATGGCGGAATCGTCGTAGCGTATGCAGCATTCGGTTTCGGGCGCGTAGACATTGTCTACCTTGTAAGTGAAAATTGCCTCTTGGCTGAGCACCACGAATCCATGAGCCATGCCACGTGGAATGTAGAGTTGGCGTTTGTTTTCATCGGAGAGTTCTACAGCGACATACTGCGCAAACGTAGGCGACTGGCGGCGTAGGTCTACAGCTACGTCTATCACTTTTCCTTTTACTACTCTTACTAGTTTGGCCTGACTCTTGTCGCCACGCTGAAAATGGAGTCCGCGAAGAACACCATAAGATGACTTCGACTCATTTTCTTGTATGAAATCAACGGGACCTATATGGGCTTCAAATTCTTCCTTTTTAAAACTTTCGAAGAAATAACCCCGACTATCTTCAAACACGCGTGGCTCAATGATGTATACACCTTCAAGTGCGGTTGTGCGGTATTCCATATATAAATTGTTTTGCAAAGGCGGTTGGACTTTCGTTCATGCTTACCTTTTTATTGACTGTTCGCAAAGGTAGTGTTATCTGCGGGGTTTACAAAAAAATGTACCGTCTTTTTCCAGACGGTACATTTTGAATGGTTTAGTAACTTGTCAACTTGTGAATTTAGAACGTATACTTCAGCCCGATTTGTCCGCGCCAGCGACTGTAGAAGTCGGAGTAGTTGCGCGTGGAGTAGTTGCCAGTGTACTGATAGAGTCCGTTTCCTTGGTAGTTGACTGGGCTGTAGTATACTCCGAAGCTGTTTCCATAAGTGCGTCCCCAGTCTTTGTTGAGCAGGTTGCCCACGTTGAGGATGTTCATGGAGAGTTCAAGTGAGTTAATTTGTTTTCCAACCTTGAATGAGAACTTCTGTGCGATATGCACGTCGAAATGGTGTTCAAATCGCAGGTTGTCGGCATAGCGCTTGTAGTATTGTCCGCGGTGATCGCGCATGTAGGAGTCGGCTTTTATCCATGCTCTCATTGCTTCACGCTGGTCGGCTTCGCTCATGGTTACTTCGCCTGCACGGTTCTTCACGGGGTCGAAGCGCATCTGATCCAGTTGTGCGTCGGTGGGAATGAAGAACAGGTCGTTGCCGCTGGCACCGTCACCGTTCATATCGCCGTAGTAGTACATGGAATAGGGCGAGCCGCTACGTCCTTCGTAAATCACGCCAATGGTTGTCTGCCAAGCATCGTTGGCACCGTAGTTGATGTGGTAGTAGGCCGATGCCATGATGCGATGGGGCACGTTGTAGGCCGAGTTGCCCAGCTCTGGTTTGTTGGGATTGCGGTGTGTGTAATTGTATATCCAGTTGGAGCGTGCCACCGACGACGAACCGTTGTTCACCGTCATTGAGCGTGTCCAGGTGTAGCTGGCCATCAGGTCAAGACCGAAGTTGAAGTGCTTCTCAGCTTTCAGCGAGAGATTCACGGTGTAGCCTTTGGATGTGTTGTAGAGGCCGTATATTTCACTGTAGGGTTGTCCTACTGTGGAGCGCTGGAACATGGGTCGGTTGTCCCAAGGCTGGTTGTACATCTGTCCGTAGGTCATGCCTGTCTCTTCTATGGCGAGATTCTTGTAGTAGATGTCGTTGAGAGTCTTCGAGTAGATAGCCTCAGCTGTCCAGTTGATGCCCAGCAGTTGGAAGTCAAAGCCAAGGTTCATACGCATGGTCTGCGCAAACTTGAAGTGCTTGTCGTAGACGTTCACCACCTGACTTCCCGATGCGGTGAGTTTCTCCTCGTTGGGTGTCTGGTTGTCGCGGTCGAGCAGCAGTTCCAGGTTGCGACAGTTGTAGGTGTTGTACGATGAGAGCTGTACGCCGGTGTTGCTGAAGTTGTTGCTCACCCACACAAACGGTATGCGTCCGGTGAAGACGCCCACTCCACCACGCAGGATGTATCGACGGTCGTTGTTGATATCCCAGCGGAATCCCACGCGGGGGCTCCAGAGCGGCGTGCTCTTCGGGCGTGTATTGGTCTTCACACCCCAACCGCGTGTGCGGGCATATTCATTGAAGCCTACATTGGCAGAGGGTGTGTCAAAGAAGAGGGGAATATCCATGCGCAGACCATAGGTAATCTGAACGTTGGGAGCAGCATCCCACTTATCCTGAGCGTAGAATCCCAGCTGTCCGGCGCTGAACTTAGCCTTCCAGTGCGGGTCGCCTGTCACGTCGACGTTTGCATGCTGATACTGGTAGCGGTAGATGAGACTGCCATCAGGCTGTCCGGAAAGGAACGAGTCGTAGTATTGCAGGAAGTTGTCGCCGCTGGAGAACGTGTACGAACCGAAGAGATCCTCAATAAAGAGGTTGGCGAAGGTGTAGAGTTCGTTGTGAGTACCAAAGGTGATGGTGTGGTTGCGCTTGTACCATGTCAGGTTGTCTTCCAGTGTCCAGATGTCCTGGTCGAGCTGGTTGGCCATCGACGAACGGTTGTTACCGATGTTCACTGTGCCCTGACCCACGTTTTGTATCACGATGGAGGGGAACAGTTCACGCTGCTTTCTCTCGTCGCGCACGCGAACATAAGAGAGGCGCAGCTCATTGCTCAGTGTTGCCGACAGACGGCTCTGCAACTCAGCAATGAAACTGTTGGTATTGCTCGTGAAGGGGTAGAAATAGCTGTTGTCGTTGAGCGATGTGCGCCCGCCGGTGTTGTTCAGCTGCTTGGCATGTACCAGACTCCAGCGCAACGAGAACTTATTATTGGTGTTGATATTCCAGTCAAGTTTCAGTCCGGCCTTGTCGCTGCGAGTATAAATATCGGGGTTGGTGAATGCGCCTCCGTAGTGCACGCCTTGCTTAGCAGCCATATCTTTCACGGCGTCGAGTATCTGACTTGCCATCTCGCCGTCTACCTGCAGTCCGTCGCTGCCCAGACCATAGAGATTGGGGTATTCCTTGTTGCTACGCTCATAGTTGGCAAAGAAGAAAAGTTTATCCTTTATGATAGGACCGCCGAAGGTCAGGCCCATGATGTAGTCGCTTTCGTCTTGATATGCCTGGCTGTAGTTGCCCGTTGCCATCTTGTATTTCTTACCGATAAGGTTTTCATTGTATCCGTAGAAGTATGCGCTGCCGTGGAATTGGTTGGTTCCCGATTTTGTGATAGCATTGATGGCGCCTCCAGTGAATCCACTCTGGCGCACATCGAAAGGCGCTACGTTGATGTGCATCTGTTCCAGTGTCTCCAGGCTCACGGGCTGTGTGCCTGCCTGTCCGCCATTGGAGCCGTTGCTGGTGAGTCCGAAGACGTCGTTATTCATGGCTCCGTCAATCTGGAAGCTGTTGTACTTATTGCTTGTTCCGGCAAACGACATGGCACCGGCATTGGTTGTCTGTATCTGCGGATTGAGGCGTGCAATGTCGGCCACGCTGTGCGACACGGTGGGCATCTCGGCTATCTGCTGCGCGCTGATGCTCTGTGCAGCACCAGTGCGGGTGCCGTTGAGTCCTGCCTTTCCCGTAACGACCAGTCCCTCCAGTTCTACGGCATCTTCTTCAAGCGTGCAGGACAGGTTTTGTGTCTCACCCAAGAGCAATGACACATCGTGAAACACCTGCGATTTGTGGCCGATGTAGGATATCTCCACTTCGTAGGGGCCACCCACACGCATACCCTGTATGGTGTAGCGGCCATCCACGTTGGTCACTGCACGATAGAAAGTGCCTGAGGGCAGGTGCTTGGCCGTGACAGTGGCGCCGATTACCGTCTCGCCACCCGACTTCACCTGGCCGCTGATGCCCGATGTGGTGGTCTGACCAACAGCGGACAACGACATGGCAACAATTGCCACAAAGAGAAGTAGAAGTTTTCTTAACATAATGTGAAAGGTTTAAAAGATGAATGTGCACCAACAAAAAAACACGCGCAGACGGCACTTAGGCAAGCATCGTTGCAAGCCGCAGGCCATGGCGTGTGTGGAGAAGCATGGGTAAGCATACCATTTTTTTATGCACGGCAAAGGTACAATGCATTTACCATTGGCGCAAGAGCAAACTCCGATTTTTTTGCATCATACAAAAAAAATACCGCAAAAGCGAAAGATTGTCAATTTGTCACTACCTTTGTAGCCTATCTGAACCTATACACATCTCTCGTCAGCAGTATGCGCTACGTACATCTCCCCCACTCCGCCACCCCACGGCAGCTGCCCTTCTATCTCGCTGCCGAAGAGTATGTAGCCCGACAGTTGCCGCCAGCCGAATACTTCTTCCTCTGGCAGGTGAAGCCTTCGGTGATTTTCGGGCGCAATCAGGTGGCACAGCGCGAGGTCAACATTGCCTACTGTCGCCAACAAGGCATCGACATGTGGCGGCGCAAGAGCGGCGGAGGATGCGTGTATGCCGACATGGGCAACATCATGCTCTCCTATATCATACCAGGCGAGCAGGTGCGTCTCACGTTCAACCATTATGTCAGCCTGTTGGCTCTCGTGCTTGGCAAGATGGGCATAGAGGCGAAGCCCACGGGGCGCAACGACGTGCTCATCGACGGACGCAAAGTGTCGGGCAATGCGTTCTTCCATCTGCCGGGACGCAACATCGTACATGGCACATTGCTCTACGACACATGCATGGAGCACATGACCGCCGCCATCACGCCGCCGAAGCAGAAGCTGGAGAGCAAGGGTGTGAGCAGTGTGCGGCAGCACATCACCACCCTGCGAGAGCACACTGCGCTTAGCATTGAGGAGGTAAAGGCTCTCATTAAGACGACACTGTGTCGCGACAGCATCGAGCTGACTCCTGCCGATGTGGCACAGATAGAAGCCATAGAGGCGGATTACCACTTGCCCGACTTTATCTTTGGTCTCAACCCACGCTACAACGTCACTCGTCAGGCACGCCTCGAGGGTGTGGGCGACATTGAGGTGAGCCTCGCCGTGAAAGGCAATGTGATAGAAGATGTCAACATGGTGGGCGACTTCTTCCTCACAGGCGATATCGAGCAGCAACTCATACAGCCGCTACGTGGATGCCCACTGACCCCAGAAGCACTCCACAACGCCCTGCCCGACGACATCGGCGACACTATCATGAACATGAAGAAACAACAACTCATCGACATCATACTACAATAACAACTTACACATAACACAACAATGGAAAACAAGAGAACCTGTCTTTACGACCGACATGTGGCCCTCGGTGCTTTCATGTCACCCTTTGCTGGCTTTGAGATGCCTATCCACTACACTTCCATCATGGAGGAGCACAATGCCGTGCGTCAGCACTGCGGTGTCTTTGACGTGTCGCACATGGGTGAGGTATTCATCAAGGGCAAAGATGCAGAACGCTATGTCAATCACATCTTCACCAACGACGTGAAGGGTGCTCCCGACGGTCAGGTATTCTATGGCATGATGCTGCACGAGAATGGCGGCACCGTTGACGACCTGTTGGTATACCGCATGCGTGAAGGCGAATACTTCCTAGTGTTCAACGCTGCCAACATCGACAAGGACGTGGCATGGATGCAACAGCATCTGGAAGGTTTCGATGTGGAGTTTGATCACTGTTCCGATCGCTACGCCCAGCTCGCCGTGCAAGGCCCCGAGGCCGAGCAGGTGGTAGAAGAAGTGTTGAAGTTGGAGGTGAAAGACTTGAAGTTCTACACCGCCAAGTATGTCGACATCAACGGCGAGTTGCTCGTAGTAAGCCGCACTGGCTATACCGGTGAAGACGGTTTCGAGATTTACGGTTCCCACACCTACATACAACAGGCTTGGGACAAACTCATTGAGAGCAAGAAGGCCCTGCCCTGCGGACTGGGTTGCCGCGACACGTTGCGTTTCGAAGTGGGCCTGCCCCTCTACGGCGACGAGCTCTCCGACGACATCACACCCGTCATGGCAGGTCTCTCCATGTTCTGCAAGCTCGACAAAGAGGAGTTCATCGGCAAGGAAGCCGTGGCTCAGCAGAAAGCCGAGGGCCCGAAGACACGCGTCGTAGGCCTGGAACTGAAAGACAAGGCCGTGCCACGCCACGGATACGCCGTGCTGAAGGACGGACAGAAGATTGGCGAGGTGACCACGGGCTACAACTCCATCTCTACCGGAAAGTCGGTAGCCATGGCACTCATCGATGCACAGTACGGTAAGCTCGGCACCGAACTGGAAGTGCAAATACGCAAGAAGACCTTCCCCGCCATCGTGGTGAAGAAACGCTTCTACGACAAGCACTACAAGAAAGACTAAAGAATTTGAAAAACCAAGATATTAAACATTTAAGCATTACATTATGGCAAAAGTTATTGAAGGACTCTGCTATTCAGAGTCGCACGAGTATGTAAAAGTAGAAGGCAACTTCGCCTACATCGGCATCACAGACTATGCACAACACGCACTGGGCAACATCGTATATGTAGACATGCCCGAAGTGGACGATGAAGTGACTGCAGAAGAAGACTTCGGCGCTGTTGAGAGCGTGAAGGCTGCCAGCGACCTTATCTCACCCGTGAGCGGCACCGTGGTAGAAGTGAACAGCGACCTCGAAGACCAGCCCGAGCTTATCAACCAAGATGCATTCGCCAACTGGATCATCAAGGTGGAACTCTCTGACAAGAGCGAACTGGAGAAGCTGATGGACGCTAAGGCTTACGAAGCATTCTGCGAAAACAACTAAATCTCGCACACTACGACAGCAGAGGAAAGGGGAAGTCCGCCGACCGACACAATGCACGGGCTTTCCCTTTCTGTCATCAATCACAACTCAATCAGTAACACGATGAATTACAAATTCTTCCCACACACCGCTGAGGATCTCGACAAGATGTTGCACACCGCCGGTGTCACCGACATACAGCAGCTCTTCAAAGAGATTCCCTCACACCTTATATATAATAAGGAGTACAACATTCCTTCTGCCATGAGCGAGATAGAGCTCCGCAAACACTTCGATAGTCTGGGCAATAAGAACAAGACCCTGACCATATTCGCAGGAGCCGGAGCCTACGACCACTACACTCCCTCTGCCATTCCCAACCTCGTACAGCGCTCGGAGTTCCTCACCAGCTACACTCCCTATCAGGCGGAAATATCGCAAGGCACACTCCACTACATCTTCGAGTACCAGTCGATGATGACAATGCTCACCGGCATGGATATCTCCAATGCATCGATGTACGACGGTGCCACCGCCACTGCCGAGGCTGCCATTATGGCACTGCACAACGCAAAAAAAGCCGACACCATTCTGATGTCGTCGACGGTCGACGACAAAGTGCGCAAGGTGGTCGACACCTATGCCCACTTCCACGGCTTCAACATCAAGACCATTGCCGAAGCCAACGGTGCCACCAGCAAGGCCGATCTCGAGCAGCAGATGCAGGCTGGCGGCGTGGCAGGCGTTATTGTACAGCAGCCCAACAAGTATGGCAACATCGAAGACTTCAGCGGCTATGCCGACACATGCCACGCCAACAAGGCGCTTTTCATCATCAATAGCGTTATTGCCGACCTGGCCTTGCTGAAGACTCCCGGAGAATGGGGTGCCGATGTAGCCGTCGGCGACTCGCAGTCGCTGGGCATTCCCCTCTCCTTCGGCGGACCCTACGTAGGCTATATGTGCGTCACCGAGAAGCTGATGCGCAAGATGCCGGGGCGTATTGTCGGCGCCACACAGGACAACCGTGGCAACCGCGCCTTCGTGCTCACCCTGCAGGCACGCGAACAGCACATCCGCAGACAGAAAGCCACATCCAACATCTGCTCCAATCAGAGCCTCATGGCACTGTGGGTGACCATCTACCTGAGCATCATGGGTAAGGAAGGACTCAAGCAAGCAGCACAGATGTCCTTCGACGGAGCACACTATCTGCAGCAGCAACTTCTGGCAACGGGACGCTTCACAGCCACCCACACCCAACCGTTCTTCAACGAATTCTGCCTCGACTTCAACGGCGACGCCGACAAGCTGCAGCAACACCTCACCGACAACGGCATCATGGGCGGAGTGAAGATGGGCGACAACACCATCATGTTCGCTGTGACGGAAAAGAGAACAAAAGAGGAGATGGATCAACTCGTCAGCCTCATCAAGAACTTTTAATAAACGACACATACCATGAACAACAAATTATACGGCAATCTTATTTTCGAATTCACCCGTCCTGGCCGCCAAGCCTATTCCTTGCCACAGCAAGAGGTGCCACACACCGATCTGCCTGCCGCCATGCGCAGAACGGAAGACGCGCCGCTGCCTGAATGCGACGAACTCACCGTGGTGCGACACTACACCAACCACAGCCAGAACAACTTCGGTGTCAACAACGGTTTCTACCCACTCGGCAGCTGCACCATGAAGTACAACCCCATCATCAATGAGGAGATGTCGACACTGCCTCAGTTTGCACAGCTACACCCCATGCAGGACATCAACACATGTCAGGGTGCCCTTGAGCTGTACTACAATCTGCAGCGCATGCTCTCCGAACTCTCCGGACTGAGCGAGTTCACCCTCAATCCCTTTGCAGGCGCTCACGGAGAGCTCACCGGACTGATGATCATACGCTCCTATCATGAGAAGCGTGGCGACAGCAAGCGCACCAAGGTCATCGTGCCCGACTCCGCCCACGGCACCAATCCCGCATCGGCAGCGGTATGCGGACTCGACATCCTCGAGGTGAAGAGCACCAAGGACGGCCTCGTCGACGTCGACGACCTCAAGACACTGCTCCAGACGGAAGGTGAAAACATCGCTGCCATGATGATGACCAACCCCAACACGCTCGGACTCTTCGAACAGCAGATACCGGAGATTGAAAAGATGATACACGATTGCGGCGGACTGATGTACTACGACGGTGCCAACTTCAACCCGCTGCTCGGCGTAGCGCGCCCGGGCGACATGGGATTCGACGTGATGCACATCAACCTGCACAAGACCTTCTCCACTCCTCACGGCGGTGGTGGTCCCGGCAGCGGACCCGTAGGCGTGAGACAAGGACTTGAGGAGTTCCTTCCCACACCGCGCATCGTCAAGAATGGCGACCACTACGCAGTGGAAGGTCTCAACGAAGGCCACTCCGTAGGTGCTTTCTTCGGCAACTTCGCCGTCATGATGCGCGCCTATGCCTACATCCTTACCCTCGGCAAGGAGAATATCAAGATGGTCGGACCCCTCGCTACGCTCAATGCCAACTACATCAAGGAGTCGCTCAAAGACGACTTCGAACTGCCCATCGACGTCGTTTGCAAACACGAGTTTGTTTTCGACGGACTGAAGGACAAGAGCACAGGCGTCACCACCATGGATGTCGCCAAGCGTCTGCTCGACTACGGCTTCCACGCGCCTACCATCTACTTCCCCCTTCTTTTCCATGAAGCACTGATGGTGGAACCCACCGAGAACGAGAGCATCGACACACTCGACAGCTTCATCAACGTGATGCACACCATCGCCAAGGAAGCCCGCGAGACTCCTGATGTCGTGAAGGAAGCTCCGCACAACACGCCCATCGGACGCGTCGACGACGTGCTGGCAGCCAAGAATCCCATACTCACATACACTCAACTCGCCAACCAACATGCAGAAAACTGATCTTATCATCATAGGCAGCGGTCCCGGCGGCTACCGCGCAGCCCACTATGCTGCCACCCACGGACTGACGGTGACCATCATCGAACGTCAGCATGCCGGCGGCACATGCCTCAATTGCGGATGCATTCCCACCAAGACGCTCGTCAAGAACGCCGAAGTGATGCACACCCTGAAGGAGGCGGAGGTCTACGGCATCGACAACCTGAGCTACACCGTCAACTTCGGCAAGATGATGGAGCGCAAGAATCAAGTCGTTCAGACACTGCGCAGCGGTGTGGAGACACTGCTCGCCACACCTGGCATCACCTTGGTGCGCGGCGAGGCGCGCTTCGTCGACAAGAAAGTGGTGGAGGTAGACGGCGAACATTACACCGCCGACAACATCATCATCGCCACGGGTTCGAGCGCCAAGCTCATCCCCGTCGACGGCATCGACTTGCCGCACGTACTCACCTCAACCGAACTGCTCGACATCGACCACATCCCCCAGCGGCTGTGCATTGTCGGAGCCGGCGTCATCGGCATGGAGTTCGCTTCGGTCTTCAATGCCCTTGGCAGTCAGGTCACCGTGGTCGAGTTTCTCAAGGAATGCCTCCCCGCCCTCGACAGCGACATTGCCAAGCGTCTGCGTCAGGCGCTCGGCAAACAGGGTGTGCAGTTCTGCATGCAGGCCGGCGTGAAGGCCATCACCAAGGATGCCGTCGTCTTTGAGCGCAAAGGCAAGGAGGAACAGGTAGAAGCCGATGTCGTGCTGGTGGCCACGGGCCGTAAAGCCAACATTGAAGGACTCAACCTCGAAGCCTGCGGCGTGGAAACATCGCGCATGGGCATCACCGTCGACGACAATATGCAGACCAACGTGCCCGGCATCTACGCCATCGGCGATGTCAACGCCCGCATGATGCTCGCCCACGCAGCCACCTTCCAAGGCTTGCGCGCCGTCAACCACATTCTCGGCAAGAAGGACAACATACGTCTCGACATCATTCCGTCGGCCATCTTCACACTGCCCGAAGCCGGTGGTGTGGGCCTTACGGAAGAGCAGTGCAAGGCACAGGGGCTGGCCTACACATGCAAGAAGGGCTACTACCGCGCCAACGGAAAAGCACTCGCCATGAATGAAGCCGAAGGACTGGTAAAAATCCTCGCCGACAACGACGGACGCATACTCGGATGCCACATCTATGGTGCCCATGCTGCCGACCTCGTGCAGGAAATCAGCACACTCATGGCTACCGACGTCAACATCCATCAGCTGGCCGACACAGTGCACACACATCCCACCATAGGTGAGATACTGCAAGAAGTGGCGGAACAGTTCTGAATGAGCTGACCTGTTTACAAGTTGACGAGATGTTTGCCTTCGTCCCGACAAGCACTCGTCAACTTGTTTTCTGTCGGCATGGTCTCTTCCCCACTCCCCTTTTATATAATGCTATTATCTGCACCATTCACTCATTCTTCTTTCAATTATGAAAAACGCTATCATCACTTTCTTCCTTGCTCTCTGTGCGTTCACCGTGCAGGCGCAGAGCAGCATCTATCGTTTCACCATGAACGACGAAAACGGCAAGCCCATCTCGCTTGCCAAGTACAAGGGTCAGGTGCTCCTCATTGTCAACACCGCCACTCGCTGCGGCTTCACGCCGCAGTATGAGCAGTTGGAGCTGATATATGAGAAGTATCATGCCCAGGGACTGGAAATCCTCGACTTCCCCTGCAACCAGTTTGGTCAGCAGGCGCCTGGCAGCATGCGCGACATACGCAACTTCTGCACCGGTGAGTACGTCACCCGCTTCCCGTTGTTTGAGAAGATCGACGTCAACGGCGACCAGGCAGCGCCTCTCTTCACCTTCCTCAAGTCACAGCAGCCCTTCCGCGGCTTCGACCTCAGCGACAAGCGCGGACAGAGGATGGACAATATGCTGCGCCGGCAGGACGCCGACTACGACAAGAAGAGCGACATAAAGTGGAACTTCACCAAGTTTCTCGTCGACCGTCGCGGCAACGTCATCGCACGCTTTGAGCCCACAGAGAGCATGCAAGCTGTAGAGGCTGCCATAGAGAAGGCGCTCCTGCAATAGGATGCCTCTGCGCTCAGCACTTGAGCATCTGCCACAACAATCCTCCCCACGACCCGCTTGAGGCCATGGGGAGGATTTCGTATGTTCGCGTTGCTCTGTAGGAGGCTTACGCTTCCTTGTCGAGCAGGATGTTCATCATCTCTACAGCGGCTTTTGCCACGCTGGTGCCAGGGCCGAAGATGGCAGCCACACCGGCTTTGTAGAGGAAGTCGTAGTCCTGTGCAGGTATCACGCCGCCGGCGATTACCATGATGTCTTCGCGGCCGAGCTTCTTCAGTTCTTCGATGAGTTGCGGGATGAGGGTCTTATGTCCTGCTGCGAGCGAGGAGGCACCTACGATGTGTACGTCGTTCTCCACGGCTTCGCGTGCAGCCTCTTCCGGAGTCTGGAAGAGCGGCCCCATGTCGACGTCAAATCCGCAGTCGGCATAACCCGTTGCAACGACCTTGGCTCCGCGGTCGTGTCCGTCCTGACCCATCTTAGCCACGAAGATACGCGGACGCCGTCCTTCGCGCTTTGCAAACTCGTCGGTGAGCTGACAGGCTTTCTCAAAGTCGCTGTCATTCTTGCTTTCTGAACTGTACACGCCTGATATGGTTCTGATTACTGCTTTGTAGCGTCCTACTATTTCTTCGCAGGCATCGCTTATCTCTCCGAGTGTGCAACGCAGTCCGGCAGCCTTCACGGCGAGGTCGAGCAGATTGTTCTTCGACTTCTTGCCTTCGTTGAATTCGCGCACGCACTCTGTGATAGCCTTGAGTGCCTCCTTGCATGCGGCCTCGTCGCGGTTGGCGCGCAGCTTCTTGAGGTTCTCCTCCTGCTGCAGGCGTACGGCGGTGTTGTCCACTTCGAGGATGTCGATAGGATCTTCGTGCTCCAGACGATACTTGTTAGTGCCTACGATGGTCTGTGCGCCTGAGTCGATGCGGGCCTGCGTGCGGGCTGCGGCCTCTTCGATACGCATCTTGGGCAGACCGGTCTCGATGGCTTTGGCCATACCGCCGAGCTTCTCTATCTCCTGAATGTGCTCCCAAGCCTTGTGCACGAGTTCGTTGGTGAGTGTCTCCACATAGTAGGAGCCTGCCCACGGGTCGATCTGCTTGCACACCTTGGTCTCGTTCTGGATATATATCTGAGTGTTACGTGCTATACGTGCCGAGAAGTCTGTCGGCAGAGCGATGGCCTCGTCGAGTGCGTTGGTGTGCAGCGACTGTGTGTGTCCGAGCACTGCTGCCATGGCTTCTATGCATGTGCGGCCCACGTTGTTGAAGGGATCTTGCTCTGTGAGGCTCCATCCCGATGTCTGGCAGTGTGTGCGCAGTGCGAGCGACTTCGGGTTTTCGGCACCGAAGCTCTTCACTATCTTTGCCCAGAGCAGACGTCCGGCACGCATCTTGGCTATCTCCATGAAGTGGTTCATGCCAATGGCCCAGAAGAAGGACAGACGCGGGGCAAACTTGTCGACGGGTATGCCTGCGTTGACGCCGGTGCGGAGGTAGTCCATACCGTCGGCGAGGGTGTAGGCCAGCTCAATGTCGGCGGTGGCACCGGCTTCCTGCATGTGGTAGCCTGAGATGGATATGGAGTTGAACTTCGGCATAAACTGTGAGGTGTACTCAAAGATGTCGGCGATAATCTTCATGGAGAAGGCTGGCGGGTAGATATATGTGTTGCGCACCATAAACTCCTTCAGGATATCGTTCTGGATGGTACCGGCCATTTCTTCGAGTTTGGCTCCCTGCTCCAGTCCGGCGTTGATGTAGAAGGCGAGTACGGGCAGCACGCCGCCGTTCATCGTCATGGAGACCGACATCTTGTTCAAGGGTATGCCTTCAAAGAGCACTTTCATGTTCTCGAGCGAGCAAATGCTTACGCCTGCCTTACCTACGTCGCCCACCACGCGGGGGTTGTCGGGGTCGTAGCCACGGTGTGTGGGCAGGTCGAATGCCACGGAGAGTCCTTTCTGTCCGCTGGCGAGGTTGCGGCGGTAGAAGGCGTTACTCTCTTCGGCGGTGGAGAAGCCGGCATACTGGCGTATGGTCCACGGGCGGAAGGGATACATCATGGAGTAGGGGCCGCGCAGGTAGGGCGGTATGCCTGCCGTGAAGTCGAGGTGCTCCATACCCTCGAGGTCTTCCTTGGTGTACACAGGACGTACCTCGATATGCTCAGGAGTCTTCCAGTCGGCTTTGATATTGTTGTCCTTTATCCACTGCGCACCGTCTTTGGCGGTGATGCCGGCGTGGATGTCGATATTGTTGAATTGTTTACGCATAGTTGTGTCCTCCTTTAGATTCCAAGTTTCTCGTTATATTCCTTGAGTGTTTCGAGCACGTTGCACTTCACGTGAACGAAGTTTTCGATACCGGCTGCTTTGAGTTCGTCCATGCAGGCGGGTGCGCCGGCTACTACGAACATTGCCCTTCCATTGAGATACTTGAATGCCGGGATGGCATATTCTGCGTATTCGTCGTCGCTTGAGCAGAGCACCACGATGTCGGCCTTGGCCTCGAGTGCGGCGTCGACGCCTTCTTCCACGGTCTTGAAGCCGAGGTTGTCTATCACCTTATAGCCTGCACATGCCAGGAAGTTGCACGAGAACTGTGCGCGTGCCTGACGCATGGCGAGGTTGCCTATGGTGAGCATGAATGCAGTGGGCACGCGTTTCTCTTCGGTGCTGATGCGCAGGTCTTCGAAGTCGGCGGCCAGACGTGTGCTCTCTATCTTCTTGTAGGGTGCGTCGTCGTTGTGTCCGCAGCCGCAGCAGCATGCCTTGGCACGCTTGCCTTCGCTCTTCTCGGTGAAGTTGGGGAACTGGTTGGTGCCGAGCAGGAACTCCTTGCGCTTGGCTGCATCGCCGTGACGCTTCACGTTGGTGGCGTTGATGTCGTCTTGCACGGTGCCTTTCTTCACGGCCTCGAGCATGCCGCCTTCTTCTTCCACGCGCAGGAATATCTTCCATCCTTCTTCGGCGAGGCTCTCGGTGAGGTGTTCTATGTAATAGGAGCCTGCCGAGGGGTCTACGATGCGGTCGAAGTGGCTCTCTTCCTTGATGAGCAGCTGCTGGTTGCGTGCTATGCGCTCCGAGAAGTCGGAGGGCTGCTCGTAGGTGCTGTCGAAGGGCAGCACCACCATGGAGTGCACACCGCCCAGGGCTGCGCTCATGGCCTCGGTCTGTGTGCGCAGCAGGTTCACATAGCTGTCAAACAGGGTCTGGTTGTAGAACGAGGTGGTAGCGTTCACTGTCATCTGGCATGCGCTGTCGCACTTGGGCTCATACTGCTTCACTATCTGTGCCCAGAGCATGCGTGCGGCACGCAGCTTGGCAATCTCCATGAAGTAGTTTTCGGAGATACCCATGTTGAATTTTATCTTCTTGGCAGCCAGTGTGGGTTCCACGCCGGCATCGGTGAGCTGCTGCATGTATTCGTTGCCCCATGCCAGTGCGTAGCCCAGTTCCTGCACGATGTAGGCGCCGGCATTGTTGAGTGCCTCGGTGTTGACGCTGATGCAGCGGAAGTTGGGATAGTCTTTCAGCACGTCGATGAGCTGTGGGGCCTGTGCCAGGATGGCTGTGGTGTCCTTGCCCTTCATCACCATCTTCTCGATGGGGTCGAAGTCGATGCTGCCCACCACCTTTTCCTTGTCGTAGCCTTTCTTGTCGAAGTATGCCACGAGCAGCTTGGCCAGCTCAAGGGTATGACGCTTGCAGGTGGAGAAGTTCACTTCCACCACGTCGCACAGTATGTCGTTGAGCAGCGTGTCGACGGTCTCTGCGTTGACCATCTCTGCGGGGAGGCAGAATCCCAGCGAGTCGATGCCTTTGTTGAGAATGTCGAGTGCCTTCTTGTTGGCCTCGGCGGCATCGGTCACGTGGATGTTCTGGCGCACATACCAGCGGTTGTTGTCTTTCTTGTTGCCGCGCACGAAGGGGAATTCGCCGGGCATGGCTTCGGGTGTCTTCAACTTGACGACATCCTCACGACGATAGAAGGGCATCACGTTGAAGCCTTCGTTCGTTCTCCACACGAGCCGTTTCTGGAAGTCGGCACCTTTCAGGTCCACTTCTATCTTGTCCAGCCACTCTTGGGTGGTGGGAGCGGTAAACTCGGTGAAGAGCTTTTCACGATTGTTGTTTGACATGTTGTTGGTTTACGTTTGTGTGTTATTATATAAGTTGTGTACTTTGTTTTTTTTATTTATCCGGCAAAGGTATACACTTTCGCAGAGTCGCGAAATTAATTGCTGTTTTTTTCCCTTTGTCTACAGTTCCACGCTGCTGATGTCCACCAGTTTGTTGACTATGGCATAGATGGTGAGTCCTGCCGGTGAGTGTATCTGCAGCTTTCGCGCTATGTTGCGCCGGTGTGTGATGACGGTGTTGGGCGATATGTAGAGATGGTCGGCTATCTCCTTGTTGGTCATGCCCTGCACCACGCCCACTATCACATCTTTCTCGCGCTGCGAGAGTTCTTCCTGTCGGTCGCTGTTGATGCCTATCATGTGCGAGATCTTGGTTGTCACGTCGTTGTGGCGCAGTTCTTGCTCCAGCTGTTGTATGGCGGGGATGAAGATATGGTCTTCCACTTCGGCGTGCTGTGTGAGCCACTCTTCGTTGTTGTAGATGTCGTAGAGTGTGGCCGAGAGCTGGTTGTTGGTGCGTGCGTCGGCGGGCAGGTATTTTATGATGATGCTTTTCAGTTCGCGCAGCTGCTTGTCGGTAGCGCTGTGGTGCTTGGAGAAGGTCTCTATGTTGAAGTCGTTGCGCACTTCGCCCTGCAGCAGCTGTTCCACGTAGGGGAACACCGTGCGCTCTTCGTACTTCATGTGTGTGCGTATGCTGCGCGCATACTCGTCGTAGAGTCGCAGGATGAGCCGGCCCAGGTTGCTGTCGGTGTTGATGGCCTCTTGCAGTTCGCGCCTGATGAAGGGCAGCTGGAAGTCGAGATAGTAGGTGTGGCTGGCGCGCAGGTATTGCAGCAGCGTGGGCACGGAGAGGCGATGGGCGTCGTCGGGGTTGTGGAAGCCGTTGATGGTGAAGTTGACAACGGCCAGAAAGGTGTAGGTGTCTACATCTTGTTCCTCGCACACCTCGCGCACCGTCTTGTCGCCGAAACCCAGACTGATACCGAACGAGCCGAGGCTCTGCAGCACGTTGTAGTTGTCGCGAATGAGCACTATCATCTTGTCGTCGGGCTCATACATCTTCTGATTTTTCATATTGTTATTCTTTTATTTTGTTTGCTTCGCGTGCCATTTATCCATTGAATAGGAGATATCAACGCCGATAGCACTCTCCGGGTGCCATTATCACGCAGGGGCGACTGATGTCGCGCGTCTTATAGTAGGTGAGCCAGTAGGCCTCGCGGTGGTCGATGGTGTGCGACAGTTCGTTCTCGTGGGCTGTCACCACCACGCGGGGGCGGTAGCCCTCGATGATTTCGGCCAGCGGCTGCGCCCAGCAGTCGACGATGAGTATGTCTACGGGAGGCACGCGCGTGTAGGCCTGCGCTATCCACGCCATGTCTTCCTTGCGCCACTGGTCGCCGAGGTGTGCCAGGGTGAGCTTTTCGGGAAAGGTGACCACAAAATGGTTGCACTGCAGATGGTCCTGATGCCCCGGCAGTATGCGCACGCGCAGGTCGCTGCGGCGCAGGCGCACAAGGGTGTCCGCTTCCGTGTCGGGCACTATGTGCGTCACCAGGCTGTCGTTCTTCATGAAGTCGGCAGGACCGAACACGGGTTTGCCCAGTGCTGTGAAGGCGCGTGCCACGCGCGGGTCGGCGTGGTCGGCGTGGCGATGGGTGACCAGCAGCGCGTCGCACCTGCTTGCCAGTGCCTGCACCGTGCTGTCGGCATACAGGCGCTCGCGCCCTTTGCGCGCCGTCACGTCGATGGCCACCGTGGCAGAGCTCGTGCGCACCACGAAGCCGGCGTTGTACACCTTATACACCTCCATCTTCTTCTGCATCGGGGCGTCGAGGCAGTCCACGATGTGCCACGCGCATGCTTCCAGATACTGCTGCACCACGGCCGACGAGTCGAGGCGTGTGTCGTGGTGAATGGCATCGAGCAGCATCAGCGCCTGCCTGCGCGCCAGCGACGCGCGCGTGGTAGGAGGATTGGCGGCCAACACCTCGCCGATGTGTTCCAGAAAGACGCTGGCCTGCGTCTCAACGTATTTATCTTTTTTGCCCCAATACTGCAATGCGCGCTGCGTGGGCTGCGGCTGCTGTGCCAGCAGCGTACCGCATAGGGAAAGGAAAAGAATAAGAAGGTGATATCTGGGCCTCATAACACGGATTGTCGGCATCTTTCATATGCCTATATGCTATCGTGCAAATATACGAAGTTTCGCGCATCGATGTGCTATTTATGCCCCGAAAAATGCAAATCCGCACTGCACCACCAGGATTTTCCAAACGCAACCCACACTTCAACCATCACTTCAGATATTACACACAGAATATTGACAATCAAACTATTGCACAACAATGTACAAGTTGCACTACAACGTGCTTTCATGCAGTGCACGTTGGCACATTGGAGCAGTCGCGATGACAAACCGACAAGGTACCTGCCTCTTCGGCACACTGCATCAGCAAATGTCAGGGAAAAACAAAAACAATCGTGCCCGCACCTCCATCATAAACCAATCGGGCAACAATCACACGCCAATCGGGCAACAGTTGCTATCCGATTAGGCAACACTTGCTATCCAATTAGGCAACACTTGCACTCCAATCGGGCAACAGTTGCACGCCAATCGGGCTACACAGCAGGGCAAAAAGAAAGCAACGGAAAGGCTGCCGCCTGTCCGTTGCTATGAGTTGTGTGGAATATCAGCTGATTACATGTCGTCGAAAATTGCAGCAGCCTTCTTCAAGTCGGGATCGTCTTCCAGCTCCTTCATGGCAGGAATCTCTTCAAGTGAGCTCATGTCCTGCATCAGAGTGGAGAACTCCTGGAAGTCCTTACCCTGCATTACTTCCAGAGCCTTGGTGGGATCGTCCTTGGCACCGTTGAGAGCAGTCTTGAATTTCTCAACGACAGGCTTCACTGCATCGAGGAAAGCAAGCATCTTTTCCTTCAGCTGAGCCTTGTCCATGCTGGCACCCTTCTCTTTGAGCTCCTTCATAATTTCCTTAGCCTTGTCGATACCGCCGCTTTGGCACGATACCATGCAAATGCTCACCAGTGCAATGAACATTCCGAGAATTACTTTTTTCATTTCGTTCTTGATTTTTAGGATTAATAATTAAGTGAATTGTTGTTTCTGTGTGCAAATGTAACGAGAGTTTTGCGGAAATACAAAAAAAAGTGAAATAAAAGTTAACCACTCGCTTTTCAGCATACGCGGAAATGTTGCTACTTTTGCAGGCGCAAAAAGCTTTTCCATACCATGTACATCTACACCGACGCCCAACTCGCCACCCTGCTCAACCGCCCCGTCTTCCGCCTGCTCTCCGCCACTGCCGACGACTTGCAGATGGAGTGCTACGTGGTGGGAGGCTTCGTGCGCGACCTCTTCCTGCAACGGCCGTCGAAAGACATCGACATCGTAGTGGTGGGCAGCGGCATCGACATGGCAAAGGCGGTGAAGCGCCGCCTGAAGAGCCGCTCACACCTCAGCGTGTTCCACAACTTCGGCACCGCGCAGCTCAAGGTGTATGGAAAAAAGAGCAGAGAGGATGCCGATGCCACAGAGAGGAGGGATGATGCAGACGATGCTGCGCTCGAACTGGAATTTGTAGGCGCGCGGCGCGAGAGCTATCAGCACAACTCACGCAAACCCATCGTGGAAGACGGCACACTGGCAGACGACCAAAACCGGCGCGACTTCACCATCAACGCACTTGCCATATGCCTCAACGGAGAACGCTTCGGACAGCTCGTCGACCCCTTCGACGGCATCGACGACCTGCAACAGGGCATCATTCGCACACCACTCGAGCCCGACATCACCTTCAGCGACGACCCCCTGCGCATGATGCGGTGCGTGCGCTTTGCCACACAACTGCACTTCCAGATTGAAGAAGACACCTTCAACGCCCTCTGCCGCAATGCCGCACGACTCGACATCATCAGCGGCGAACGCATCATTGAAGAGCTCAACAAGATGCTGCGCTGCCCCACCCCGAGCCGCGGACTCTACGACCTCTACCGCAGCCAGCTGCTGCCGCGCATCCTGCCCGAGCTCTGCGCACTCGACATCGTGGAGACACGCAACGGTAGGGCTCACAAAAACAACTTCTACCACACACTGGAGGTGCTCGACAATGTGGCAAAGGCGCAAGAGGAGAACCGAAAGCTGCCGGCTGAAACGAAAGGCAGAGCAGAGAGCAGTGAGGAAAACAGGGAGCTGGGCGAGCTGAGCGCCGACGACAGACGACTCTACCTGCGATGGGCGGCACTGCTG
The DNA here is from genome assembly GCA_017940185.1 of Bacteroidaceae bacterium. Classification (GTDB taxonomy): domain Bacteria; phylum Bacteroidota; class Bacteroidia; order Bacteroidales; family Bacteroidaceae; genus Prevotella. The sequence goes on from JAGAZE010000011.1 coordinate 34,114, forward strand.
CACGACATCGGAAAACCGCAGTCCAAGCGCTGGGACAACAAGGCGGGATGGACGTTCCACAACCACAACTACATAGGCATGAAGATGGTGAAAGGCATCTTCCGCCGCCTGAAGCTGCCCATGGATGCCCGACTGCACTACGTGGAGCTGCTCGTCAACCTGCACATGCGCCCCATAGCCATCGCCGACGACGTGGTGACCGACAGCGCCGTGCGACGCCTGATGAACGACGCAGGAGAGTATATCGACGACCTGATGACGCTGTGCGAAGCCGACATCACCAGCAAGAGCGAGACGCGCAAAGCCATCTTCCGCGAAAACTTCCGCCTCGTGCGCGAAAAGCTCACCGACCTGGCCTACCGCGACTGGCGACGCGAGCTGCAACCCTGCATCGACGGCAACGAAATCATGCAGCGCTTCGGCCTGCAGCAAGAACCCATGGTGGGCGCACTCAAGCAATGCCTGAAAGAAGCCGTGCTCGACAATCGGGTGGAAAACACCAGGGAAGCACTCCTCACACTGCTCGACCAAGAAGCCGCCAAAAGAGGACTGAAACACAAAGCCCACGAAGAAGCATGAAAGTGGTGCAAGCAGTGTAAGCAGTGTAAGCAGTGTAAGCGACGAAAAATCGCTTACACCGCTACAACACACTGACAGACAGAGAGTAATGGCCGTTTAGTGTAGGCAAATGCAAAAAACGGCAATCATTGCCTTGACGGGAACCACACTGATATACACCCACACACATAAAATCGAGTAGGAGGTGAA